>JANNJM010000030.1:0-23015 GCA_031395645.1 Gammaproteobacteria bacterium
GTCGCGCCTGAAGGCGCTCCTACGGGCGCTCCTGCGGGCGCTTCTACGGGGGACGGGCTGTGCTTCTGCCACAACGACCCGACCCCGGGCAATTTTATTGCGGGGCCGACGGGCGGCCTGCACCTGATCGACTGGGAATACGCCGGCCTGTGCCACCCCGGGTTCGACCTGGCGGGACTCGCCGTGGGGGCCAAGCTGACGGAAGAGGGCGTGGAACTGCTGCTGCAAGCCTACCGGGGCAGACCGCCGACCGGGGCAGAAACCGACCAGCATCGAGCCTGGGAAGGTCTGTGCCAGGATCTGGGCGTTCTGTGGGCGTCGGCTCTGGCCGTCAGCGTGGCCCCCGGGGGCGGTCGGGGGGTGTAGCCGTGCCGCGGGCCCCGTGTCATGATGTCCCCGCACATGAATCTGGCGTCTTTAATTTCCCCCAGATTATGGAATATAGGCATTGTGGGCGCGGCTTTTTTTGCCTAGAGTCACGCCACGTATAGAAAGAACCGGCGGCCGCTAAGGTCTCCGGCAAAATGATTAAGAACAACGACCACCCCAGGGGATGGACATGAAGAACGCGAAAATTGCAGCAGCACTGCTCACCGGTCTGTTTATGGCCTCGTCAAGCCAGGCTGCCTCGGTGTCCTACTTTCTCGATCAGTCCAACAAACTCGCCGACGGTATCAATTACCTCAAGGTCACCATTGCTGACGGTGCCGAGGGCAGCGTCGATTTCACCGTCGAAGCACTGCAACCGCTGCTCGATCTCGCCGGTGACAACTTCGGCATCCAGAAGTTTGGCTTCAACATCCTGGGCGGCGTCGCTGCCGAGGCGGACGACGTTTCTGCCTTGCCCGAGAACTGGCGGGCGCGCAATGGCGGCCGCATGGACGGCTTCGGTCTGTACGACGTCACCCTCAAGGGCAAGGGCAAGAACCGCCAGGATCCCCTGACCTTCTCGATCGACGGCGTCACGCTGGACACCATCCTGAGTTACGTCGATCTCTCCACCGGACGCTCACCCCAGGGCTTCTCGCTGTTCTCGGCGAAGGTCAGCGGGTTCGACTTCGGCGATTGCGACAGTGGCGGTAAGGACGACAAGAAGGGTCCCTACGGCCTTGATGGCGGCAAGGGCGGCAAGTGCGTTCACAGTGCTTACTTCGGTGGTGTGACCGAGATGGGCGCCGTCCCTGCACCCCCGGCAGTCTGGCTGCTCGGCACGGCCGTCGCCGGCCTGGCGGTGCGCCGCTTCCGGACGGCCAAGGCCACCGCGACTGGCAGCACTGGCTAAGCACCTAAGATCTTCACGACGTTGCGACCCACGGGCCCTTCGGGGCCCGTTCTGCTTTGATGGGCCCTTCGGGGCCCGTTCTGCTTATGCCGGCAATGAAACCTTGGTAATGTGCGCAACCTGCCCAAAGGGCGGGTGATAGACTGCACATTCAAGGGGCTAGGCAGTTTTCCTGGGCGGAAATACAGCCCCGATCACAGTCAAGAACCCCGCTCGCGGCTAGTATTGCCGCGGCAAAGACCGGACCCGGCGCCACAACGTCTCCACCACGAAAGACGGCAAATACCCCCTATGGCCTTCGAGATCGCAGTACCCGAAGACGACAATCGCACGCTGGGCGATTACCTGGACGCGCTGAAGCGCCGCCGCAAGCCGGCGCTGGCCATTGCCCTCACGCTGCTGCTCTTAGGCGGCATCGCCATCTTCCTCTGGCCGAACGCCTACACCTCCACGGCTGTGATCCTGATCGAAGACCCGGACATCCCCCCCGGCCTCGTGCCCACCACGGTGACCACTTTTGCGTCCCGGCAGATCCAGTACATCAACCAGCGGGTGATGACGCGGACCAACCTGGCGCAGATCATCGAGAAATTCGATCTCTTCGCGGACGAGCGCAAGTACCTGCCCACGCTGCTCCTCGTGCCGGACGTCGAGAAAGACATGAGCATCGATGTCATCGACGTGCAGCAACAGGGCGCCGGCGGGCAGCAGGTCAGCAGCACCATCGCCTTCAAGCTGGGCTTCGAGCACGAAAATCCCCAGGTGGCCCGCCAGGTCGCCAATGAGCTCGTGTCCCTCTACCTCGCCGAGAACGTCCGCTCGCGCACGGAGAAGACCGCCGAGACGAGCAAGTTCATGGAGGAGGAGGTCAACCGCCTCGATACCGAAGTCAAGGACCTGGAAGCCCAGATTGCGGTCATCAAGCGGGCCAACGAGGGCAGCCTTCCCGAGCTGATGCCGCTCAGCATGCAGCTCATGAACGCGATCGACAACGACGTCGGCGAGATCGACCGCCAGATCCAGTCGCTCCGCGAAAACAAGATCATGCTCGACGCAGAGCTCGCCAAGCTGAGCCCGATTGCCACCACGATCAACGCCGACGGCCGGCCCGTGTCCTCGCCGCAGGACCAGCTGAAGGCACTGCAGACGGAGCTCGCCCGGCTGGAAGGGCGCTACAGCCAAGAACACCCCGACGTGGTGCGCGTGAAGCGGGACCTGGCAGCCGTGCGTGAACAGCTCGGTGCCGACATCAGCCTGGACCAGAACGCTGCCAATCTGGCCGAGGCCCGCATCGAACTGGCGAAGGCCAGAGGCAGCTACACCGCCGATTCGCCCCAGGTGCAGCAGGCCCAGCGTCTGGTGCAGAGCCTGGAGGCCCGGGCGGCCGAGCCCCGCCGCCAGGGCATGGGCCGCATGGAGCCCGACAACCCCGTGTACATCCAGATCCGCGCCCAGCGGGAATCACTCGACTCCACCGAGCGCTCGCTGGTGACCAAACAGGCCGAGCTCAGGGCCCGCCGCGCCGAGTTCGAGCGCAAGATGCTGAAGAGCTCCGACGTGGAGAAAGACCTGGGCGGCCTGATCCGTCGCCTGCAGACGGCCACCTTCAGCTACCAGAACGCGCGGGAACGCCTGGTGGTCGCCAAGATGGGCCAGTCGCTGGAAACCCAGAGCAAGGGCGAGCGCTTCGCCCTCGTGGAACCGCCCGACCTGCCGCTGCTGCCGTCGAGCCCGAACCGGCCCGTGCTGCTCGCACTGCTCATCGTGCTGGTGCTGGCTGCGGGCCTCGGCTGGCCGCAGGTGGCCGAATCCATGGATGAGGCCATCCACAGCGCGCGGGCTATCGAGCGCGTGCAGGGCGCCCCGCCGATCGCCGAGATCCCGATGATCGAAACGACGCAGGATCGCAAGACGGTGCGTAACGTGAGGATCGGTGTGGTGTTGATCGCCCCGGTTGTGGTCGCCATCGCGCTGGCTCTCATCCACATCTTCTGGATCCCGCTCGACGTGCTCTGGTACGTGGGTCTCCGTCGCCTCGGCATGTAAGAAGGTATTCATGGAACGCATCCGCAAAGCACTTGAGCGCGCCGGCGAGGACCGCCTGCTGACGGCGACGGACGTCTTCCGGCAGACGTCGCAGGGCACCCAGTCCGACCTGTCCACCGGCGTGCGCTATACGATGACAAAGAGGGTGGAGGTCTCGGACCAGCAGTTGCTCGAGAACCGCATCATCGCCGCGCTCCCGGAGCACCAGTTCAAGGATGCCTACCGCATGCTGCGCACCCGGGTGCTGCAGACGATGCGCAACAACAGCTGGACGTCGGTGGCCGTCACTGGCCCGGCTTCGGGCTGTGGCAAGACGCTGACCGCCATCAACCTCGCCGTGAGCCTGGCCATGGAGGTGACGAACACCGTGCTGCTCGTGGACCTCGATCTGCGCCGGCCGACGGTCCACAAGTACTTTGGCTACGAGCCGGAACTGGGCCTGTCCGACTACCTGACGAAGGACATCCCGCTGCACCAGCTGCTGTTCACGCCGGCCATTGACCGGCTCGTGGTGCTGCCAGGCCGCAGCGTGCTGCCCAACTCGGCCGAGATGCTGCGTTCGCCGCGCATGATCGCACTGGTGAATGAGCTGAAGACCCGCTATCCGGATCGCCTGATCGTGTTCGACCTGCCGCCGATCCTGGCCGCCGACGACGCGCTGGCGTTCTCGCCCTACACGGACTGCTTCCTGATGGTCGCCGAGAGTGGCGGTACCAAGAAGGACGACCTGCAAAAAGCCTACGCGATCCTCAAGAACACGCCGCTCGTGGGTACGGTACTGAACAAATCCGAGACGCCGACCTCCGGCTACGGTTACGGGGGCGAGCAAAAGAAGAAGAAGCGCTTCTTCGGCAGCTGATACCCCATGTATGAAGCCTATTTTGGCCTGCAGGAACGTCCGTTTGCCCTGCTGCCTGATTCCTCGTTCCTCTTCATGTCCAAGGGTCACGCCACGGCCCTGACCCTGCTCCGCTACAGCGTGATGAGCCGTCAGGGCTTCACCGTGGTGAGCGGCGAAGTGGGCGCTGGCAAAACCACCCTGATCAACCGGCTGCTCGATGAAATGAAGACCGGTGTGACGGTGGGGCTGATCAACTTCACCACCCGGTCCTTCGGTGAGATGGGCGAGTGGATCATGATGGCCTACGGGCTGCCCTACAAGAACAAGAGCAAGGTGGAGCTGTACGACGACTTCGTGAAGTTCATGATTCGCGAGTACGCGGCGGGCCGGCCGGTGGTGCTGATCGTGGACGAGGCCCAGAATCTGGGGATCCGGGGTCTGGAAGAGATCCGCATGCTCTCCAACGTGAATGCACAGAAGGATTACCTGCTGCACGTGATCCTGGTGGGCCAGCCGGAACTGCGCTCGCTGTTGCAGAGTCCGCACCTGCGCCAGCTGACGCAGCGGGTGTCGGTGGCCTTCCACCTGAAGTCGCTGACGGACGACGAGGTGCGCCAGTACATCGTGCACCGGGTGACGCTGGTGGGTGGCAGTCCAAAACTGTTTGACCCCGAGGCGATCCGGCTGATCGCGGCGGCCAGCGATGGGATTCCGCGGCTCGTGAATACGTTTTGTGATCTGGCCCTCGTCTACGCGTTTTCGGAGGAGAAGAAGACGGTGGGGACTGTGGAGGTCAGGGCGGTGCTGGAGGATCGGAGGCGGATGGGGTTGCCGGCGGGGGGAGGCGAGGCTGCTGCGGTCGCTGTGGCTCGCCCTGCGTAAGCGGGGTGTGCCCCGGTCAATCCCACAGCTCGTCGGGCCGCTGCGTTAGTGGTTACTCCGTCAGCGAGTCGCACTAGGGACCTCCTTGGTCTCTCAGAGATTCTTGTACTTCAGATCAGCGGTGCCCTCGTACTGTTCGGCTTACACCTCGTATCGGCGCGCCTCTTGCCGGTGGAAATCTATGGGGCTCTGAATTTTGGCCTCACCCTGGGTGGTCTGTTGACCCTGGGGTGCGCCTTGGGCTATCCGGATCTATTGCTCCGGGTAGTTGCGGGCGCCATGGAGCGCCGTACCTGGGGTGTGCTGAAAGGGGTCTTGGTCCAGGCGACACGCAGTGTTCTTGGACTCTCGTTAGTGGCGGTGACGCTGCTGCTCCTGGCCTCCTGGTTGTTGCCCGGTATCGATGCAGACCAGGCTACCGGACTACGTATTGCTGCGGTCGCCGTCGCGTTCTATCCGTTGGGGTTTCTGCGGGCAAAGCTAGCCCGCGGCCTCGGGACAATCCGCTGCAGCATTGTCCCGGAAGAAATTCTCCGGCCTCTTGGGTTCACTGCAATGCTGGCCGTCGCGGTGGCCGGCTTCGGCCTTGTGCCGGATGGCAATGATCTTGCCATCTTGCTTCTGGTTTCAGTTGCTGTGTCGATGGCTGCCGGACTCTGGTGTGTTCGCAGACAAATTCCTTTCTCCTGGTCCGGGGTTACCTCAGAGCTGAGACCAGCAGAATGGCAGCGAGCCTCGCGGGGCATGATGATTGGCGGCATGTTTCAGGAAGTGATTACCCGGTCCGATGCCATTGCACTGGGGCTGCTCGCAACGATGTCCTCGACTGCCCAGCTGAGTGCGTGCAGCAAGCTTGCATTGCTGAATGTCTTCTTCCTCAAGGTCATCGACTCTTTCTATGCACCAAAAATGGCCATCGCCTTCAGTACTGGAAATCGTGCAGAGCTCTGGTCGTTGATTCGCCGGACAGCGATGCTGTCCTTGGCAGGTTCCATCCCGGTGGCAGCCGTTCTGATGGTGTTTCCCGGTCAGCTGCTCGGGTTGTTTGGCCCTGAGTATCAAGACGCCACCCTGCCGCTCCGGATCCTTGCTGCAGGCACCCTCATCAATGCTGCGACCGGCTCCGTCGGCTATGCGCTACTGATGAGCAACAATGAGCGCGTATTTGCAAAGATTGTGGTCCTGGTCGCTGTCGGCAATGTGGCCGCGCATGCCGTATTTACCCCGACCTTTGGTATCGTTGGCGCGGCGACGATCACGGCCGTTTCGGTGGCTTTACAGAATGTCCTTATGCTGGGCGCAGCGATCCAGCGTCTAGCCAGGCCCAGCTAAGGTAGTACCCGCACTTCACGCACAATGGCCGATCTTCTTCTTCAGCTGTTCTACTTCGTCCGGCCACTGATGTTTGTGCACGTGCCAGGCCGGTTCCTTGGCTTGAGCCCCTTCGAGCTTGGCGCAGCCATTCTGATGGGTGTGCTTGCCCTTGCGTTTCTGCTCTCGAAGCCAGCCAACTCGCGCGGGTTTGATGCACTTGATTCGATGATGATGGCTTTTGTAGCTTGGTGCGCCGTCGTGACGTTTATCCAGTCGGAGGTATCTGACTGGAAATGGTCCCTGCGGTGGACGCTTCCTCTCGTGATCTACATCCTCCTTCGTCGAATGGTTCGTACAGAGAAGGACTTCATGCGGTATCTGCACCGGCTGTTGATTGGCTTTGTACTGCTTATTACGTCGAACGCCGTGGCGACCTTCCTGGGATTCGGCTTCATTGCGACCGATTGGGTTACGGGCGTCAAGAGGCACAACGGCGTTTTCAACGATGTCCACACCATGGCGCACACCGTAGGCTTCGGGTTAATGCTGGTCGTTATCTACTTTGGTCTGCAGAGGGCAGTTCGTCAGGGCAGTCCCGCGCGGCACGGCACGGTGTTGACGGTGATGGTTGCGGCCATGATTCCCCTGGCCTTGTACAGTCAGGTCATGGGCAATGTCCGCACTGTCATTGTTGGCCTGCTCGTATTTCTCGGAATCCTGCTCCTGATGACCAACCGTCGGCGGTTTGTTCTGTTCTCCATCGCCGTGGTGGCTGTCTGGTTCACGTCGACGTTCGTCGAGACCATATTCTGGGATGTCACCGGGAGAAGCAGTACCCGGGGCGAGAGCGTCGAAATGGCCGGTTCCGGCCGCCCCTGGATCTGGCGGCACAATCTCGAGATCTATGCTGACCTTCCCGTGGAACAGAAGATCATGGGTATCGGCGTTGGCAATGAGATTGGCGTGATCGGTGCTAACGGCCTGATTACCTCTGAATACCGTTATCGCGCCTGGGAAAGTCACAATGATTTTCTTTCGGCGCTGATGGAGTTGGGAATTGTCGGGCTCGGCCTTCTCCTCGGGATTTTCTGGCTCTGGTTCAAGACGATCCTCCGGCTGCCCCTGACGAGCCGCGCGCTATACATGTCGCTCCTGGGTGCCGTCGTGGTGATGAATTTCCTCAGTAACAGCTATCTCAGTCGCTTCGGGCTGGGCCAGTTGCTTGCCATGGTCATGATCGGTATTCATGTCGTGCCAGTGACACAGCCGATACGAACCTACCTTGGCGAGTGGCGGACGCTGACTCGCTACGGACAGAGCCAGGGTTGAGGGAGCTTCCGGTGCGACGTCTCGTTGAAATCATGTTTCTGGCCGCCGTCCTTGGAATCGTCTGTCTGCCGAGTCCTGGGGTTGCAGCATCCCAGGCAAAGCCCTACCGCTTCGTGCTGGATGAGGGTTTTTTCTGGGTCGATCGAGCCGGGGCAGCAAAGCTCGTGGCAACTGCGAAGGCAGCGGGGTTCAATGCCCTGGTTCCCTGCGTGTGGCATGGCAGGGGGGTGACGTGGCCTTCTGCACAACTCAAGGAGCCGAAATGGGCTGATAACCCACGACCGCTTTTAGACCCGCTTGGCAACCTGATTGCCGAGGCACACGCTGCCGGGCTGGAGGTCCATCCGTGGTTTACCGTCGTTCTGCGCCAGCGCGATTTCATGCCGGCATTTTGGGGGCCTGGAACCCCTGCTGAGGCCTTCGACGTGCACAATCCTGAGTTTCGCCGCTATATCCGCGACCTCATTCTTGAGGTGACAGCCCGGTACGATGTCGACGGAATTAACCTCGACTATATCCGTGCCAAGGGTGTCTGTACGTCCACGGCCTGTCAGGACAACTATCGCCTCATGTCAGGTCGAAACCTGCTGGTCGACAATGTCGCGATGCGGGTATCGGACTCTGCCGAGACAGCGATTGGTAACTGGAACGGAGCGGCCGTTTCCGAGCTCGTCAAGGAGATTTCTGAAGGCGTCCGGAAGACGAAGCCGGGTATCGTGCTTACTGTCAGCTCACACGCCGGAATGCGGGAGCTTCGCGTGGAGGGCGCCGACAGCATCGCCTGGGCAAATTCAGGCCTCATCGACTACATCCTGCATATTGAGTACGCGCAGGTCGGCCTGATTCGTCACGAGCTGCTCAACAATGCCCTTCTGAAGCTGCGGGATGACACCCAGCTGATCATGATTGCCGGCAACTACGAGAACGCCCCGAGGGACAAGTCGGTCGTCTGGCCGCGTGATCCCAGGGAGGTTGGCAAGGCACTCGATTTTGCAGGCTCCTTCAATCCCAGGCAATCATCTGTCGCGCTCTACACCTACCAGTACCTGACCCCGGAGCAGGTGCCGGTCATCCGCCAGGCGCTGGACCGGATTAACTAGCCAGGCGGCCAAACCGCTGCTTCCTGCCGATCAGTGACCGCACTATCTTCGGTAGAGTGCCCATCGCCGCAAACCCAGGGCCGGTCGCTCGATAAGCGTCCAGGAAAGACCGGCCAGGCAAATGGTGATCAGTATCGCTGCTACCAGGGCTGGCCACCCGGAAAATCCATTGTGGAAGAATACATTGATCACGGGTATGTGAAAGATGTAGACCCCATAGGAGATATCGTTTCGGCGCAGCAGATGGTCCGCCAGGGTTGGTCTGGTATACGCGGCGGAAAGTATCAGGGCGCACAGCGCGAAGTAGTTCACGATTCCCATCGAGTTGGAATTGCCCTGTAGCAATGGGTAAGCCGGAAAATAGTGAGCCGCCAGGGATACCAGTGCGTAGATAGCGAGAATCATCAGGAAACGGCCCTGCACGAGGTGAAGAATCCGGGGGAGGTGACGCTGCCCAAGTATTCCGCAGCAGAACATGCCGATCCATGGCAGCGGTGACTTGTGGATCAGCTTGTACACGATCTCAGGTAGATCATCGCTGAAGGCATAAATTGAATATTGCAGGCTGAATGAAGCGCCAAGCACAACCCAGAGTACGGCATCGACGCTACGGACCCTCCTGAAGAGCCAATAAAGAACTGGAATTGAAAGGTAGAAGCAGAGTTCGACAGGTATGGTCCACAAGCTGCCATTCATGCCCCCGACTCCGTACCCGCGCATGAAGTCCGGGATCCAGTCCTGAAGGATAGTCGCCTGGCACAGGCTCCATAGAAGCAGTTTCCCCCAGTTGTCGCTCAGGACTGCCCGGTCATAAAAGACGACTAGCGTAAACAGGGAGAACAGGAGTACCGCCCAGAGTCCCGGAAAAATACGCAGGGTTCTGTTCACAAAGAACGTTCGCAGATCTGAGTTGCGCTCCCACGACGCAGAGATCAGGAACCCACTGACAAAAAAGAAAGCCGGTACTCCCGGCAAGTAGGAAATGACGGTGGTTATTGCCGGCACAGGAACCTTGAAATAGAAAATCGCGTGGAACAGCATTACCTGGGCGGCGGCAACCAGCCGGATCAGGTCGAAGTTGTTGCTCTTGAAGTAGTCCGTGTTCGAGCTTGGTGTATTCAACGCCTGGGTCCCGCCCGACTCGAAAGCTCCCGGCACCTATCCACCCACAAGTAAACCTCGTTCATTTCGACGGCTTCCGACGTCAGATGAAAGATGGTGACAGCTTCGGGTGATCGACTGTCTGGAAGCACGCACTCAATCGTCTCGCAGCTCTGCACGTCGCCGTACTTCGGAGAACGCCAGCCGCGAAGCGGCGTCATGGACTTCCGCAGTGTTTGTGTCGCTCCCGGAGGCAGCTGGATCCGGATCTGATCGCCTGCGGGCAATAGCAGATGCAGGGCCCCGTCGCCGGTTGTTGTCAGCGTGCCGGCCAGGTGCCAGCGGAGGGCCACCTGTCTGGCAGTTGCCTGCCCTTCGATGCCATCCCAAACTGCCAGGAATCGATTCTGCTTGTAGAGAATGCCGCGCCAGTGAGTGAAGCCTGCCTGGGCATAGCCATCGCTGAGGGCCAGGACAGCGACTGATCCCGCATCAGGCCAGTCGTGGACGACGCGACTCTGGTATCCGCGACGCCATAGAAACGGTCCCGTCTGCACACATGCATCAGCGCCCCGTATCGTCACCGTGTTGTGGGCAAAGGCCGACCGGAAGTACTCCCTGAAGCCCGCGTCACTCCCGTAGAGATAGGTGCCGGGGTCGATAAGAACATCCTGATTTCGCCAGCGTAGCGTGACCGACAGGGCATCGCTGTGTCCATGGCCGAAGCTCGGCGGCATGCCGAGGTCTTTGTGCAGAAATATCAGTTGGTCGTGTCCCTCGAAGGCGGCAACGGTCAACCCGGTGTCGGGAAATACAGTACGAACGGGCTTCCTGGGCGCGGGGGACCAGGACAGGTTCAGGTATTCGGACAGGGCATAACCGTCGTCCGCGTCGCCGTACCGGGTCAGGGTACTTGGCGAGTCGCCGAGGCTGTTCAGAAACGTTCGAGCACGGATAATCGCCGCGTCCATGGTGGGAATCGGCGGTTGTGTAGTGTGGGCTAACAGGCGCTGTGCAAGGCCCATCAGGTCTGTGATGAACAGCAGGTACCACGAGGCCTGTTCAAGGGGCCCGCCATCGGGTCGTACCTGACGCGCCGATTCGGTGCTCAGCAATCGCCTCGCAGTCTTCGTCCATTGGCCGGCTCTGCGGTGCTCCGGCAGCAGCAGCCCCAAGTACAGTAGCCCAACGGCTTCCGCTATGGTGTGGTTCCCGGCCGAGGAGTGCAGGGAGAGCTTGCGCTCGATATTCCACGCGCTGGTGAGCAGAACGAGCAGTATCTGTTCCCTGGCCGGTGCTTCAAGCTGGTCCCGCATGAGATCCATGGTGTGCAGCAGGGCGAGTACTCGCAGCGCCTCCTCCATGGCGGAGGTATGGTTGACGCCATCCGGAAACGGATTCGCCCGGACCCAGGAATTCAGTTGCTCGGTGATCAACTGCCTGGCTACGGTTCCGTTGGCGGGTGCCCCGTGTGCGACCAGTGCCAGCAGGACGAAGTGCTGGAGACGATTGACTTCCCACACGGTTCGGGCATCGCCCACGCTGTTCCCCGGCCGATAGTCGGGTTTGGTGCCGGAATGACATGGCCAGACAGCGCCTGTAAGGAAATCCGTATGCCAGAAGTCCGTTTCGCGCCGCCACGTAACCCAGTGACCGAAGGCGGGGACCCCTCCCTCCAGCAATCGGCCGGCGGTTTCAGCGGGCACAGTGATCGGCGGCACGAAGAGTTGCGCCGAATCACTTACCATAAAGCCGAAACTCTCCCACGGAGCTAGTGCCATGCGCGGCCACCGACCTGTCAGTCCATGGCGAAGCCGGTCGAGAGAGCTGCGGAGGGCGGCCAGCAGCCGATGCCCGATCTCGACGGGCGACATCACCGCTATCCGGTGTATGAGCCACGTCACGTCCCTGCTGGCTGGCATGGCGGATAATCTACCCCAAGTCGTGTCTGCGGGGGCTGGACGAGGTAGTCGGTTCCGGCGACGCGTGTGCCAACAACAACAAGCATTCCGGTCCGGCGCTCAACCGTGTCACTAGTCAGATCAGCGGGCCGACCTGCCTGTGGAGTGGCGTTTGTCGGCCCTGACGCCGACAGTGCCGGCGGCATCGCCATGGTCCTCAAGAATTATTCGAGGATGCCCTTCTGGGAGTCATTCGGTTGTCACCTGTACCCGTCGTCGGGAGAGCGCGGGTCGCGCCTGTTTGATCTCCTCTATCAGGTTCGCCAGTTCATCGGCTTCCTGCCCTGGCTCGTCATGACCTGGCCGCGCGTAGTGTCGATTCACACGGGAGCCCGTCGAAGTTTCCACCGCAGCATCGGCTACCTGCTGCTGGCGCGCCTCCTGTTGCGACCGGTCGTGCTGCATATCCACCCTGGAGCATTCATTGAGTTTCACGCGCAGAGTGGCCGGGTGGGCCGGTGGATAATCAGGATGGCGATTGCCCAGAGCGATCAGGTGGTCGTCCTGAGCGACAACATCCGCTCCCGGTTTTCAGACATAGAGAATGCTGCCAAAGTCGTGGTTATCCGGAATCCGGTAGATGTCACCGAGTACGAGTGGCACACCGGACTGAGATCGGAAGACGCCGGCCTGGTGGTCTTGTTCGTTGGCTGGATCGTCAGGGAAAAGGGGGTTTACGACCTCGTTGAGGCCATTCCGCAGGTTATTCGGGACGTGCCTGGCACGCGTTTCATCTTTGCGGGTAACAAGGAAGTTGAGCACCTCAAGGACGTGATTCGGGCGAAGAACCTGCAGTCGGTCACACAAGTGGCAGGCTGGGTCTCGGGGGAGGAGAAACTGGCCCTGTTTCGTAACAGCCATCTGCTCGTGCTGCCCAGCTACACCGAAGGCGTACCCAACGTGTTGCTCGAAGCGATGGCCAGCGGGTTACCCGTGCTCACGACGCCCGTCGGTGGAATCCCTAGTCTGGTGGAGGATGGCCGTACGGGGGTTTTTGTCGCGCCCGGCGACGTCATAGGTATCGGGCGGGCAATCACAGATCTTCTGCGGGACCAACCACTGCGGGAGCGCATTGCCAGGGCCGCCAGGGCGAGCATCGAGGCCACCTATAGCCTGGAGAGTGTGGGCCGGGTCCTTGTGCATACCTACGGCAAGTACGCTAATCCAGCCGCTGGCCATGAGGTTGGCGAATCGTGAACCAGACCTACTCAGCCGGGGCGTAGTCGATTGAAGCAACTCGTACAAAAACTGCTGGATGGTTCCATGTCCGTGCTCGATGTGCCGACCCCCATGCTGGGGTCCGGGATGGTGCGCGTCCAAAACCGCTACTCACTGATCAGTGTCGGAACCGAGCGGAGTACGGTTACCGCCGCACGCGACAACCTGATCGGCAAGGCGCGCGGTAAACCGGAACAGGTGCGTCAGGTCCTCGAGACGCTCAGGAACCAGGGCCCCGTCCAAACCTATCGCGCGGTGATGAAAAAGCTCGATTCCTACTCGCCCCTGGGCTACAGCTGCTCCGGGGTCGTCACGGCGTTGGCTGGCGACGTGCGGGGCCTCAAGATTGGTGACTGGGTGGCTTGTGCCGGAGCCGGATACGCCAACCATGCCGAGATCGTGGCCGTGCCTGCCAACCTGTGTGTGGCGCTCCCGGAGAATGCGGATGCCGGGCTGGCGGCCTACAACACCGTCGGCGCAATCGCACTGCAAGGAGTACGGCAGGCGGATCTGCGGGTTGGCGAGACCTGCGTCGTGATCGGCATGGGCCTGCTCGGACATCTGACCGCACTGATTCTCAGGGCCTCCGGCATCCGCGTGTTTGGCGTGGACGTTCGCTCCGGAGCGCTCGAACTCGGCAAGAAGCATTGCCTGGATGATGCAGCCGTGCTGGATGACGCGACGCTGGCGCCGCGAGTGGCGGCGCTCTCGCGGGGCATCGGCGCGGATGCTGTCATCATCACCGCGGCAACCAAGAGCCTGGAGCCGATCAACCTGGCGGGCCGCCTTCTGCGCAAGCGCGGGGTAGTCGTTATCGTGGGTGACGTGCCTACCGGCTTCCAGCGGGATCCCGACTTCTACCGGAAGGAGTTGACACTGCGAATGTCGTGCTCCTATGGCCCGGGCCGGTATGACCTCGGATACGAGGAAAAGGGCCTCGATTACCCGGTTGGCTATGTCCGCTGGACGGAAAACCGGAACATGCAGGCGTTCCAGGACCTTCTCCACGGCGGAAGAATGGATGCGGGCTACCTGACCACCCATCGCTTTGCGTTCGCGGACGCGCCGGCCGCCTACGACATGATTGTCAAAGGCGAGGTGGAATGCCTCGGCGTCCTGCTGGAGTATCCCACCGACCACGCCGACGACGGCTCCCGGGTATTCGTGGGCAAGGCCGTCCCGGCGCGGGTCGCCAGTGATGTCATCGGCATCGGCTTCCTGGGTGCCGGCAGCTACGCGTTGGGAAATCTCCTCCCGAACATCGACGTTGGCAACCGCGTTGCTCTGACCGGCGTAATGACCGCCTCGGGGACCAGTAGCCGCGGCGTGGCCGAAAAATACGGCTTCGCCTATGCAACCGGCGAAATGTCCAGCGTGCTGGCTGACCCGGCGACCACGACCGTCTTCATCACTACGCGCCACGACTCCCATGGTGACTACGTTTGTCAGGCCATGGCTGCCGGCAAGCACATCTTCGTGGAAAAGCCCATTTGCATCACTGGTGGTGAACTCGAGGCGATTGCGCGCGCCATCCCAGGGTACGACGGCCAGCTGATGGTCGGCTTCAACCGCCGATTCGCGCCGCTGGTTACGAAGGCCAAGGTGAGTTTCGGCCCGGGACCGATGGCCATGACCTACCGGGTGAATGCCGGTGCGATTCCCGGTGGCACGTGGATCCAGGATCCGGAACTGGGGGGTGGCCGGATCGTCGGGGAAGTGTGCCATTTCATCGATCTTCTGATGTTCATGACGGGCTCGCTGCCGGTAACCGTCAACGCGGTTGCGATGAGCGATGCCACCAATAATGAGGACACGGTGGCTATTAATCTGGTTTTCGCCAATGGTTCTATCGGCACAGTCGCCTATCTGGCCAACGGCGCACGGAAACTTCCGAAAGAGCACATCGAGATCTATCAGGGTGGCCAGGTCGCAGTCATCAGCGATTTTCGGGAACTGTCGTTGTATACGGCTGGACGCGAGGTCAGGACCCGGCTCTTCAGTCAGGACAAGGGCCAGAAGGTCATGGTCCGGTCATTCCTTGAAAGAATCCGACTGGGTGGTCCCGCGCTGATTCCATTCGCCGAGCTCTACGCTGTGACGGCTGCGACCTTTAGCGTTCTCAGATCTCTGCGTACCGGGCAGACGGAAAGGGTAGCCGTCACCGGAGATGCCCCGGCGCCGTTGGCCGAGGGCTGACCCGCGCATCATGTGCGGTATTGTCGGATTTGTTTCGTCCGTCGCGCGCGACGGGCCGGCCATGGTCCGTGCATTGCACCACCGTGGTCCTGATTCAAGCGGTTTCCATGAAGCTGAGGCGCATGGCAAGCAGATATTCCTCGGTCATACGAGGCTCCGCATCATCGACCTCAGTAAGGCCGGCTCCCAGCCGATGTTCAACGACGATGGCGGGATAGCGATCGTCTTCAATGGGGAAATCTATAATTTTCGCGAACTCCGGGCCCGTTATCTGGGCGAAAGATCGTTCCGGTCGGCTACAGACACCGAGGTGCTCCTCGGCCTGTATGAGTTGCTTGGCCTCAAGTGTCTCCACCTCCTGATTGGCGATTTCGCAGTCGCGATCTTCGATGGGCGGCGACGAAAACTTGTCCTGATCCGGGACAGGATTGGCGTGAAGCCCCTGTATATCTGGCGCCGGGCGGGCGATCTCGTATTTGGTTCAGAGATCAAGGCATTGCTTGCGGGCGGTGTCGCGCCGGTTCTGGCACAAGAGAACCTGCAGTCCTACTTCGTCTTCAAGTACGTGCCCGGCACGGCCACTCTCTTCAGCGGTGTCGAGCGGCTTCCCCCGGGGTGTTATCTCGAGTACGACCTGGAGTCAGCCGCTGTCGAGGTGGTTCGATACTGGCAGCCGGATACCGCAACAAACCGCAATCTGTCCTACGAAGAAGCAAAGCATCGCCTTCGTGGAGTCGTTGAAGACGCCACCAAGGTAAGGCTCGTTGCGGATGTTCCGGTAGGAAACTTTCTCTCCGGCGGACTCGATTCGTCCATCATTGCGAGCATCGTTCGCGATCAGCCTCAGATGTCCCACTACTGCGCCCAGCAGAGTGCCGCCGACGTGGCCCAGGAGGGGACCATCTCGGATTACGCCTATGCAGGCCGACTCGCTGAAGAATGGCAGCTGAAATTCCAGGCAATAGACATCGGTGCGGCGAATACAACGCGGGAGCAGATCGGTACCACCGCCTTCTTTGGTGACGACCTGATTGCCGACTCAGCGCAGATTCCCACCTATCTGATCACCATGGGCGGCGCAGGCAGTTCGCGCGTATTCCTGAGCGGCATGGGTGCTGATGAACTCCTGCTGGGCTATTCAGGCCACATACTCGCTCTGCTCGACGCCTACCTGGGCTTCGTACCCGGAAATTCAGTTATTCGATCCTGTCTCGCGGGGCTTGCCCAGGGCAGGGGTCGATTCAAGAACGCACGCCGGTACCTGTACCGACTTGGAAAATACCGCGCGTATCCGTATCGTTATGGAATCTACAGTCTTATCGGCGACTACGAGAACTCGATGTCGCTGGTGGCGGGTGATCGGGAACGTATCGAGGAAATTCTGGGCAGCTACTTCCCTCGCGGCGGCGATCCCTTTGAGGGGTTCAAGGCCTTTGAGTACGACAACTTTCTCCAAAAGAATCTTGCCTATACCGATCGCATGTCAATGGCCAACTCCGTTGAAGTGCGAGTGCCGTTTCTTGATCACCGGGTGGTGAACCTGGCGTACTCTCTGCCCCGCAGCTACAAGCTGGGGCCCCTGGGCAAGGGCAAGCGCGTGTTGAAGGCTGCCTACCGTGGCATCGTTCCGGACTACGTGCTGAACCGCCGCAAGGCAGGCTTCGCAATGCCTATCAGGAGTATTTTCAGTTCTCATGAGGCGGTAGCCTCATTACTCGATCGGGATCTTCTGGCCCAGGCGGCGCCGATCAGCCTGGCGGCGGTGGATGGCGTGGTCGATCGGCACATTCTCGGGCTTGAGGACAACTCGTCAATCATCTATGCAGTTCTCTCGTTTCAGGAGTGGTACCGGAGGTTCTTTACCTGAGTCTGCGGTCAAATGCAGTGGGTGGCGACGCACGTCACATTAATGTCTCCCGGCGACCAGAAAGCCCGAACTTAATCCACGGACGGGGCCCCTGATTTCCCAGTAAAATTCCCAACGATGTCGAATTCAGCCAAACCCGGGACCCCCTTCGAACGGGTCACGATTCTTGGGGTGCCCATGGATTGCGTGAGCATGACCGAGGCCGTGCTCATCGCGGACGACTTTGTCCGTTCTGGCCGTAAGGGCGCAATTATTGCGATCAATCCCGAGAAGATCGTTGCCGCCGCCGGCAACGAAAGCCTGCTTGCGGCCATTCGATCGGCATCATTGCTGATACCGGACGGTATCGGCGCTGTACTGGCCGCCCGGTTGGGCGGCGCGCGTGTCAGGCGCCGCGTGCCCGGCGCGGACCTGATGCCTGAGTTGTGCTCGCTCGCGGCCAGTCGCGGGTACCCTGTGTTCCTGTTTGGGGCGCGGCCCGAAGTGACGCCACGGGCCTGCATGGCGCTCAAGGAGGCGTATCCGGACTTGAACATCGTGGGCTTTCAGAACGGCTATCTCAGTCCGGGGGACGCGCTTACCCTGCCGGCCCGGATCAATGCCAGCGGGGCCAGAATGCTCTTCGTGGGTCTTGGTAGTCCGCAGCAGGAGTTGTGGATCCATGAGAATCTGCCCAAGCTGACCACGGTCAATGTGTGCCAGGGTGTTGGCGGCACGCTCGATGTTCTTGCCGGGCGTGTGAAGCGGGCGCCGGTGGCCTGGCGTGAGTCCTATCTGGAGTGGCTGTACCGCATATTGAGTGAACCGTCCCGGATCCGTCGATTCCCCAGACTGGTTACGTTTGCCTTCCGCGTGTGGAGGGAAGGCGTTATCTTGGACCCTGCGCGCGACGGCTGATTCTTGCGCGAATGTGTATCGAGGGGCCGTTATTGCTCCAGGCCCCAGCTGAGAACAATGCAATGTCGTCAACGCCAGTAGAAGTCCCCCAACAGCCGCCGGTGCCCCGGTCCGGGAGCCTATACGCGGCCCTGGTCGGACTTGGTCTGGTAATCCTCCTGTTCGCATTTCGCTCCGGGCTCAAGGAGATGGAGCGCGTCTGGGGCACGCCTGAATACAGCTATGCCTACCTCATACCGTTCCTGAGTTTTTATGTGCTGTCGGTGCGCCTGCCGGTCCTGCGCACGGTCGCCATCGCCGAGTCCTGGATCGGCGTCTGGATCATGTTCGTTGGGATCCTGGCCTTTATCTTCGGTGAGCTGAGCGCCATTTACGTCATCGTTCAGTACGCCTTCCTGCTGACGCTCTGGGGGTTGGTACTGACAGTGATCGGCGTTCGCGGCGTGCGCGTGCTCTGGGCTTCGCTCGCCTTCCTCGTCTTCCTCGTGCCACTGCCCAACTTCGTGCAAGTCAGTATCTCGAGCAGCCTGCAGTTGATTTCGTCGGAGCTCGGGACCGCCATGCTGCGGCTGATGGGCCTTGCCGTGTTCCTTGAAGGCAACGTCATCGACCTCGGGACCTACAAGCTCCAGGTGGTGGAAGCCTGCAGCGGTTTGCGCTACCTGTTTCCGCTGATGAGCTTCGGCTTTCTCTGTGCCGTGCTCTTTCGCGGGCCAGTCTGGCAGCGCTGGCTGATTTTTCTGTCGAGCGTGCCCATTACGATTGTCATGAACAGCTTCCGCATTGCCGTTACCGGGGTGCTGGTCAATCGCTGGGGCACCGAGGCCGCTGAGGGTTTTCTTCACTACTTCGAAGGCTGGGTAATCTTCACAGCCTGTCTGGTGGTGATGTTCGTCGAGATGACGCTGCTGGCAAAGCTGGCAGGCCGCAAGCTCGTCGAGGTTTTCGACCCGGATCTCCCGGGACTGGCGACCTACCGTGGATGGTTTGCCGGCCGCAGCCCCGGCAAGCCCGTTGTGGTCGCCTTGCTGCTGGTCCTCGTGGGCGCTGTCATTTCTATGACGCTGGGCGACCGGGAGGAGAGGGTACCGGCCCACGTTTCCCTGAACACGTTCCCCCTCGGCATTGGTGACTGGCGGGGCAGCGAACGCGTGATTGGTGACGAAGAGCTGGAAGTGCTCAAGCTCACGGACTACACCATCGTCAACTACGTGAATTCCGAAAACGCTACCTCCGTCGAGCTTTACGTGGCGTACTACGATTCGCAGCGCAAGGGCAACTCCGTCCATTCACCACGGGCGTGCCTGCCGGGGAGCGGTTGGCGATTCGACAATTTCGAGCAGGTGGCGGTGCCGGAGGTGCAGGCGGATGGGGCGCCCGTGCCCGTGAATCGTGTGCTCATGTCCATGGGCGAAGACCGGCTGCTCGTCTACTACTGGTTCATGCAGCGCGGACGCAACGTGACCAGCGAATACGCTGCAAAGTGGTACATCTTCTGGGATTCGATTACGAAGCGCCGGACGGACGGTGCGCTCGTCCGGCTGATTACGCCGGTGGGCGACGTGAGTCAGGTTCCGGCAGCCGACGCCCGTCTCGAGGGTTTCCTGCGGAAGGTCTACCCGTCGCTCTACTATTACATCCCCCAGGCCGACGCCATCCCCGCCAGTCCCTCACCCGCTGACCTGCTCAAGCCAGGTTCCTCCACGCCCTGATCACCAAATCCTGTACTACCGGTCACAACGCTCCCGCGCCGAGATGCTAGGATTTAAGGCTGCTTAGCCCGGCGCTCCCCTCGGTTTTTAAATGGATTACACCTCCGCCCCCCTGCTCTTCCGCCTGCGCAAGGCCATCCGCTACGTCGGCCTGTACGGCATCCGCCGCACCCTCGTCAAAGTGCGCGGCCAGTACCACATGGGCAGGACGTTCGCGCCGCTGCCGCCCAACCACGTTCGGGATGATGCGAAGGCCCACGTCGGGCTGATCGGCTGCGGCAACTTTGGCTTCTCGGTGATCGCCTACTACCTCCGCAAGAACTACGGGTCTGTGATACGGGGCTGCATGGACCTGGACGCCAACCGGGCCGCCTCGCTGTTCGCGCAGTACGGCGCCTGCTACTACACCACCGACGCCGACGAGATCATTGCCGACCCGAAGATCACGCTCGTGTTCATTTCGTCGAATCACGCGAGCCACGCCGAATACGCGATCAAGGCGCTGGCCGCCGGCAAGGACGTGCACATCGAGAAGCCCCACGTCGTCCGGGACGACCAGCTCGCGCGCCTGTGCGCAGCCCAGGAGGCCGCCCGCGTGGCCGCCCGCGGCACGGGAAGGGGGCGCATCGTCTCCATCGGCTTCAACCGCCCGGGCAGCACCTTCGGCACCCGCATGCGCGAGCAGCTGTGGCGGGAAGACGGCGAGCTGATGCAGAACTGGTTCATCGCCGGCCACGAGATTTCGCCGGACCACTGGTATTTCAGGGAGGAGGAGGGCGGCAGGGTGCTCGGCAACCTCTGCCACTGGACGGACTTGACCTACCAGATGATGCCCCCCGAGCGCCGCTTTCCCATCCGCATCACGCCCACCCGCTCAGTCAAGTCCGACTGCGACATCGCCGTCACCTACGTGTTCGGCGACGGCTCGATTGGCGCCATCACCTTTTCCGCCAAGGGCCATGCCTTTGAAGGCGTCAAGGAACGCTACGCCGCGCATCGCGGCAACACCCTCATCGCCATGGACGACTTCCAGCGCCTCGTGATGGACGTCGGCGCCGAGAAGCAGGCCTGGTCGCCGCGCTCGCGGGACCACGGCCACGAGGCCTCCATCCGCCGCAGTTACGACACGGCCGCCGACCCCGCTGCCCCGGGGCTCACGACTGCCTACGTGTGGGAGGCGGGCCAGCTGTTCCTGCTGACCAAGCAGGCCCTCGAGCGGTCGCAGCCGGTCACGCTCAACGCCTGGTCGGGGGCCGCCTGACGGCGGATCCGGTCCCGTGTGCGGCATAGCCGGCTTCCTGGGCTTCCCCGTGCCGGTGGCCGAGGTGCCGCCGTTGCTCACCCGCATGGCCGGCACGCTGGCCCATCGCGGGCCGGATGATCACGGCGTCTGGGTCAGTGAGCAGTCGGGTGTTGGCCTCGCGCACCGCCGGCTGTCCATCCAGGACCTGTCGCCGCTCGGCGCCCAGCCCATGTATTCCCGCAGCAGCCGCTACGTCATCGTCTACAACGGCGAGGTCTACAACTTCCCGGCCTTGCGCGCCGAGCTGATTGCCCGGGGCCACAGTTTTCGCGGCGGCTCCGACACCGAGGTCATGCTCGCCGCCTTCGAGGAGTGGGGGGTTGCAGGCGCCGTGCCGCGCTTTGTCGGCATGTTCGCCTTTGCCGTCTGGGATCAGCAGGCGCGGTGCCTGTGGCTGTGCCGTGACCGGCTCGGTGTGAAACCGCTGTACGTCGGCCACGTGGGCCATAACCTGGTCTTCGGCTCCGAGCTGAAAGCCATCCGCGCGATCCCGGGCTTTGATCGGGAAGTCGACCGCGACGCGCTGGCGCTCTTCATGCGCCACGACTACGTGCCCGGGCCCTGGAGCATCTACCACTCCGTGCAGAAACTGCCGCCGGGCGTGCTGGCGCGGTACACGCCCGGGGCGGGTGGGCGGCCGGTTGAGACGCGCTCCGTCTACTGGTCGGTGGAGCACGCCTACGCTAACCCGGTGACCGTGCCGTCCGATCCCGTGGCGGCAGTGGACGAGCTGGACCGGCTGCTGCGCGAGTCGATCGGCATCCGGATGCTTGCCGATGTGCCGCTCGGGGTGCTGCTCTCGGGCGGCATCGATTCGAGCGCGGTGACTGGCATCGCCCAGTCGCTCACGACGGACCGGCTGAAGACCTTCACCATCGGCTTTACCGAACAGGCGTTTGACGAGGCGCTCTACGCCCGCGACGTGGCCCGCCACCTGAACACCGACCACACCGACCTCTACATCACGCCGCGGGATGCACTCGACGTGGTGCCGTCCCTCGGCAGAATCTACGACGAGCCCTTCGGGGACTCGTCCCAGATTCCGACCATCCTGGTCAGCCAGCTCGCCCGGCAGCGCGTGACGGTGGCGCTGTCTGGCGACGGTGGCGACGAGCTGTTCTACGGTTACAGCCGCTACGCCACGGCCGAGACGGTCTGGCGACGTCTTGCGAGCCTGCCGCCCGGCCTGCGCGATGCCGCCGGGCGCCTGATCCAGGCGGTGCCGCCGGCGCTGCTCGATGCGACGCTGTCGAAGTTGAGTTCCCGCTATGGCGCGCTCGGGGCGCGCGGCAGTCCGTCGCAGCGCCTGCGCCGGTTTGGCACGCTGGCCCGCAAGCCGGACTGGTTCCGGTTCTACCGGGGCATCGTCTCCCGCTGGACGGAGCACGACCGGCTGGTCCCGGGTGGCTCGGACACGGGCCACCTGCTTGCGGATCCGCCGGCCTGGATGCGTGCGCTGCCGCAGGCCGAGTACATGATGCTGGCCGACACCCAGACCTATCTCAGCGAGGACATCCTCGCGAAGGTCGATCGCGCCAGCATGAGCCGCAGCCTGGAGCTGCGCGAGCCGCTGCTCGATCACCGCGTCGTCAGCTTCGCCCTGTCGCTGCCGCTGGCGCTGAAACAGCGCGACGGGCAGTCCAAGTGGATCATGCGCCAGGTCGCCTACCGCTACGTGCCGGAGGCGCTGCTCAACCGGCCCAAGCAGGGCTTCGAGCTGCCGCTGGGGGCGTGGCTGCGGGGCCCGCTGCGGGACTGGGCGGAGTCGCTGCTCGACATCCGCCGGCTGGCGTCCGACGGCTACCTGAACCCCGAACCCGTCCGCGCCCGCTGGGACGAGCACCTGGGCGGCCGCCTCGACTGGAGCGGCCAGCTGTGGAACGTGCTGATGTTCCAGAGCTGGCTGGATCAGGAGCGCAGGGAGGTTGCCGCAGGAGCGCCCGTAGGAGCGCCTTCAGGCGCGACC
>JANNJM010000036.1:0-75537 GCA_031395645.1 Gammaproteobacteria bacterium
GGGGGGGCTGGCGCTGGGCTTTGTTTTTTTTGGCCTGGCGCGGCCGGACCCACAACGCGGGGGGGGGTTGCTGGCCGGGGCAACCCCGCGACCGGTTATGTCACGTGCGTCAGGTGGACTGGCGGTTAACGCGCCGGGAGCGCCGCCGGGCCGCTACCAATGCCCCTAACCCAAGCAGCAACTCCAGCGGGCCAGTCGCCATGCTGCCTCCGCTAGTGCTGCCATCGGCAGGTGCGCCGCCCGGATCGCCGGTGCCACCGCCAGTGGAGCCACCGCCGGTGCCACCGCCCGGAGGCGCTGTGACGGCAATCTGGGCAGCCGCTTCCACGGTACCACCAGGACCCGTGCACACCAGCAGGAAGCTGGACGTGGCCGCGAGCGGACCCACCGTCTCGACACCCGATGACGACCGGGCGCCAGTCCAGGCGCCGTTCGCCTGGCAGCTGTTGACGTTGGTGGTAGACCAGGTGAGGGCGCCAGTCCTGCCCTGCTGGACGCTCGGTGAATCGGCCCGCAGCGTCAGCGTGGGCTGTCCCGGGCTCACGACCTCGATCGTGGCGGATTTGCGGCTCGTGCCGCCATTGCCTGTGCAGACCAGGTCATAGGTCCGGGTGGCACTCAGGAACATCGGCTCGCTGCCGACCGTCCCCTTATCGCCCGACCAGGCTTTCTCGCCGACGCAGGAGAAGGCATTCGTGACTGACCAGAAAACCATCGAACTGTTGCCCAGCTCGACGGAAGCCGGATCGGCATAAAAGCTGATCTCCGGCAGCGGCGGCGGCGCCTGGCCAACCGTGACCTGCACCGTCCTGGAATCCGAGTCACCCACGGTGTTGAAACACTGCAAGGTGTAGGACGTCGCCTGGCTGATTGGCCCGACTGTCGCGGAACCCGAGACAGACTTCGTTCCCGACCAGCCGCCGGACGCCGTACAGTTTTCGGCATTGGTCGTGGACCAGTTCAGTGTCGTCGTGCCGCCGCTGCTGACCGAGGAAGGCGCAGCGGCCAGCGTCACTGTCGGCGGCGTGGCGGCCGGCGGTGGCGGCGGCGGTGCCGTACCGTTTGGTGCCGGGATCGGCTGCGTCGAGACGATCAGCTCGTCATACCAGGTGAACGCGACCGGGTGGACCTGACTGGCATCCTTGCCGGTCTGGTAGGGCGTGATCTGAATGCGGTTAAGCCGCTCCGACGGGCTGCCCTGGTAGTCCAGAGGGAAGTCCGGAATATCCAGGATCTGCACCAGGGCCTCGCCCTCGTCCGCCATCCAGGCTTCGAGATGCGTGCTTGGTGAGCCAAACGCGGCAAGCGAGAACTTGAGATAAAACGTCATCCACCGGTCAGCGACGTAGCGCTTGCAGCCGGACTGATTTCTACGCAGACAATTCACGTCGCCCTGCTGAAAGCGGATGTCACCATCAGGCAACTCCACCTCAAGGTGAGCCGACCCGCAGGAGCCGTACATGATCGGAAAACCCGCGAGATACCGGTTGACCATCACGAACTGCAGGGTCGTGCAGGACGGAATGCCAGCCGGATGCAGGATGAACTGCTTCCAGCCGCCGCCCGGCGCATAGTTGGTGGTGAGGAATGCCTCGGAGAACCGTTGGCGAAACTGCAGGTACATCGTGTCGCCAGGGCCAAAATCCTTGCCGAGCGAACCGAGCCAGTAGCCGGAGGTATTGGCCGCGGAATTCGAGGGAATCTCAAAGCGCAACGAGCCATTGCCCGAGGCCTTGACGTTACTGTCCAGACTCCCGCGAATCTGGCCGTCGTTCGCCGGATACAGCAGGGTCGAGGAAAAATCGGCTGCCGAATCAAAGCCGACGCATTGCAGGACCCCGGGACCCGTGCAGCGGGCCTGGAAGTTGTTCGTCTGGGTCTGATCCTGCACCGTCACAATCGCAGATCGCTGATTGGTCCCGCCGCTGCCCGTGCAGCTCAGGGTGTAAGTGCCGGACGCCGCCAGCGGACCCACGGTCTGGGAGCCGGAAACAGCCTTGCTACCCGACCAGCTGCCGCTGGCTGTGCAACTCGTGGCATTGCTCGCTGACCAGCTGATGACCGTGGAGCCATTGGGAGCCACCGTCGTCGGGCTTGCCGCGAGAGAAATGGTCGGTCCGCTCGTCACCACCTGGACGGTGGCACTGCGGGTGACCGAGCCGCCGCTGCCGCTGCAATTCAGCGTGTAGGTGGCCGTGGCGTTCAAGGGACCCACCGACACACTGCCGGTCGTGGCCTTGCTGCCAGACCACGCACCAGTGGCCGTGCAACTGGTGGCATCGAGGCTGGACCAGCTGAGCGTCGTCGTGCCGCCGGTGGACAGTGAGTTCGGGCTCGCGCTGAGGCTCGCCGTCGGAGCGTTGCCCGTGGAAGGTCCGCCGCCGCCGGCACTCAGCTTGTACATGTAGGTGGGGGCGCTGACATCGTTCACCACGATGAAGGCATTGAGGGACGGAACGTAGCGGAAGCGGCCAAAGGTACCGTTCGCGTTGGCGGTGGGGCTCGCGCTGCCGGCACCGGCGGTGATTGCCTTCCACGTCCAGGTGCCCGTCTTCCAGTTCGTCGGCGCCTTGAGCGTGTATACGACCGAGCCGCCATTCCAGGCCACGAACTGGTCGGTGACCGGATCGTATTCCAGGCCACCACTGTAGGTCTGCTGGGCAGTGAGGTCGCCCGTGGTGGAGAGCTTGTACATCACTGGCGTGGCGACGGAGGTGTCGTAGGCATACACCGATTTGGTAGTCCGGCCGTCGACGACCAGGAGGATCTGCCGCTGGCTGTCGAAAGCCGCGGCTAAGTCAATGCCCAGATTTGCACCGGGGTATTCCGTCCACGTGTCTGCCACCGGGTCGTACTTGCGAAGCACCTTGTCCGAGGTCGCGAAAGCCCGCCAGGCACCGTGCCACCAGAGTACGTTGTGGACGGGGTCCCAGGCGCTGGACGCGCCCTCGCCGTCGTCGGAGATCGTGCCTTCCCAGGTCGGCATTCGGGCGCCACGCCGCCACTGCTTGGTTTGCAGGTTGAGGGCATGCACGTAGGGGGTGCCAGTCGCGGTTTCGTTGTCGGCAGAGCTGCCGAGCTTTACGAACTCATTGGTGATGGCCGAATACTCAAGATAATCGTAGGTGTGCGGAACGCAGGGCGAATTGCCCGCCATGGTCGAGGTGCTGAAATCGCAGTTCGGCGGACTGACCGGGTTCGTGAGGCGAGACCAGGCACCCTGCGCGACGTCGAAGGCGTAGACCTCATTGCCGTTGTAGCCTGAATGCCCACCGCCAAAGACGAGCAGGGAGCCCGCCGCACCGAGATTGGTCGCGAAGGCGCCGCCATTCCAGTCGTCCATGACACCGCTAACGCCACCGGCGCCCGAGTAGTTGCAGGCATCGTTGGGACAGGCACTCACGCTGGCGACCGTGTTTGACGATACCGCCACCCACTTGCCGACCTGGAGATCAGCGGCGGTGACAGCGAGGGCCTGGGGGGCGTTGAAAAGCGCCAGCGCGAGCACGGCAGCGTGCAGAGAGAGAAGAGTCCTGGTACCGAAATAGCTCATGCGCTTTTGGCCTCCTGCCACAGATGTCCTTTAACGGCATACCGGGCAGCAGACGCGCGCGTACTGAGTGGCAAAGGAAACGTTTTCGCCGCTGAATGGCCAGCGACTTTCCTTTGCGTTCAGCTACGGCAACCCCGCTATCCACCTACAACTCCGTGGACCGGAGGCTTTGCGTCCCCAAGTCACCTTGGGTATGCCCTAGAACGCGCGACAAGCTTACCTACGGCAGCCAGACCGAATCAATAAGTGCGCGTTTCTACAGGAGAATCTACGCTTATGTCAAAATATTGCCGCGGGCCTGCGTCGTCCGAAACCAACAGCGGCGCGCGCAAAAACCGTTGCATTGCGGAGGCTGTACGTGGCAAAACAGTAGCTTAGGGGACCATCGGAGAATCCCCCTAGGCGCAGCCAATGCGCTACACAGCCCCTGTCGACGCTTCCGGGCGGTGACATTCCGCGCGACTTAAGCGGGATGCGAGCGTCCTCCCGGGCAGCTCATGGCCTCCGCAGACGTGTGAACAGCGTCGCAAATTCCGCAACCCGGTGGACCCGGGAGTACTGGTCTGCTGCCGCGGACGCCAGCACAGGCTCGGTCCCCGTCGCCAGGTTCTGCAGGAATGCGCGCAGCCCGACCTCGATACGCGCGGAGTCGTCGATAGGCAGCAACCTGCCAACCCCGGCGCGCCTGAGCAGCGCCGCCGTTTCCCCAGCCTCGTCCGCCAGCGCGAGTATCGGCCGGCGGGCACGCAGGTATTCATAGACCTTGGCCGGCACAGCAGGATTGGAGGTATGGCCCTGAAAAAGCAGCAGGCCGTCAGCATCGAGCATCTCGCGTAACGCCGCCTGGTAGCCTATCAACGGTGCGAGTTCGACGATGTCAGCCAGTTGCAGCCGATCGATGAGCGGCCGGTACGTCTGGTCATGGCCCGTCGCCCGGAGGATGACCCGCAGTTGGACCGGCAACTGACCACTGGAACGCAGTGCGAAGAGCGCTGCCAGGAACGCGCCCGGATCACGATCGGGACCGGGATACAGCGTGCCGCTGTGGACGAGTAGCAGGCGACCGTGCGCGGCAGCCCCGGGGAGACGGGACGACGGCAGGGCCTCGGCCAGCGCGAAAGGCTCCGGATCGAAGCCGTTCGCAATGACCTCCGCAACCTGGCCGGCCTTGCGCTCCGGGTGACGGTCCAGGTAGATCTGTCGCGCGGCGTCAGTACAAAACGTGGTGGCAGTCGCGTGGCGGGCCACACGCCTCTCGACCCACAGCCGGGCCCTTCGCACCTGTGGATTCTCCGGATACCACACACCGTCGACCTGCTCGACCATCGGGTCGCGAAAGTCGGCAACCCAGGGCAGCCGTGAAATTCTGTGCAGCGCGAGTCCGATGAGGTGAGCGGTCCCCAGCGGGAACGTGGACCAGAGCACGTCGGGCCGGAACTGGCGAATAAGCCGCAGGCCAGCCCACACAGCGCCCGGAAACCAGCTTGACCAGCGATCGGGAATTCCGAGCCAGCCGGGATACCAGCCCGCGATGGAGAGGTCGCGGACTGCGTCCAGCGCTCTGGCGCGAACGACGGTGAGATCGCCAGGCAACGCGGCCAGCGAGGACTCATCCACAGATTCGTAATCACGGGCGCGGGCCGTCAGGACGGCAGGCTGCCAGTCGTGGGCTGGAAGGTAGCGCGCCAGCGAAAGTGGCCGCTGGAGGCCGCTGCTTGAATTCAGCGGGGGGAAATGGAAGGCGATCAGCAGTACGCGCTTCATTGCTCCTGATGCCATCCTCGCTGTAGCGGCCTGAAATTATAGCTGACCCGCACAGAGCAGGCGGTTGGCATAGGCGTGCGTTGTGTGCGGACGAGTACGCTGCCCACAGGGGGCTCAGTTCAATCCGCATGCCGCGCAGGTCTCAGGATCGCGACACCGGGCCGCTGAACTTCCCATTAACAATCATTGTCTTACCAACTTATGTTAGCTTGCGCGTTCACCGACTGCTGATCTAGACTCCGCACGCCGACCAGGGCAAACCCGTCGCGAGACGGGGACGCAAAGCCACCGGTCTGGGGGAGTTCCTCCATGACAGCGGGGTTGCCGGCAGGTGGTCTCCGTTCGTCCCGACGGAGCACACCCGCACTGCATCCCCTGTTGCATGTCCGTACTCCCCCGCCGTTGCGCGCGTTCCTGCCGGCTTAGCCGTCACCAGCGCACTATTGTGGAGAGTTACATGCAGTTAAAACTTGCCGCCGTGCTGTCCCTGACGCTGGCCTCGGCTGCCGTCGCGCAGACTGCGAGCCCCAGCTGGATCCAGGATTTCCTGCTGGTCGGGGCGCCGCAAACCAAGGTCGTCCGTCATCCACTCGACAGGTCGCGTTACTACCTCTGCTGGCAGGAAGGCAACAATCGATTCGGCCTCGCCTTTCGGCGCGGCGTGCTGGACGACAAGCTGAAGGCGATGAAGCCCGGCAGCAGCGCGTCCCTGTCGACGATGATGTCGGCCAGCCAGTCACCGTGGACGGCGGCGGACGAGAAAACCTGCTGGGGTGAAAAATAGGGGATCGCGCCTGAAGGCGCTCCTACAGAGCTCCTACACGGGGAGCGCCTTGCCGCGGCCGATGGCGTAGTGAGCGAAACCCTGCTTCGCGAGCAACTTTGGGTCGTAGAGGTTGCGGCCGTCGAAGATCACGGGGGCCGTCAGGGCTTTGCGGATCCGGTCGAAGTCCGGGCTGCGGAATTCCTGCCACTCGGTGACGATCACGAGCGCGTTGGCGCCCTGCAGCGCCTCGTCCGCTGACGCGCACAGTGTCAGGTCCGGGCGCGCGCCGCAGATGCGGGTCGTTTCCGCCATCGACTGGGGATCGTAGGCACGGACGCTGGCGCCGGCGGCCCACAGGGCTTCCATCAGTACCAGACTGGGCGCCTCGCGCATGTCGTCCGTATTGGGCTTGAAAGCCAGCCCCCAGAGGGCAAACGTCCGGCCCTTGAGCTTGCCGCCGTAGTGGGCGCTCATCTTGCGGAACAGTGAGTGCTTTTGCCGGTTGTTGACGCTGTCCACGGCCCGCACGAGCTCAGCGTCGTAACCAATCTCCTCCGCGGAGCGGATCAGCGCGTGCACGTCCTTGGGGAAGCAGGAGCCGCCGTAGCCGCAACCGGGATAGATGAACGAATAGCCGATGCGCGGGTCCGAGCCGATGCCGACCCGCACCTGCTCGATGTCCGCGCCGTAGCGTTCGGCAATGTTGGCCAGTTCGTTCATCAGGCTGATCTTGGTGGCCAGCATCACGTTGGCGGCATACTTCGTCAGCTCCGCCGAGCGCACGTCCATCACGATCAGCTTGTCGTGGGTACGGCTGAAGGGCTCGTAGAGCTGACGAAGCAGCTCGGCAGCGCGCGGACTGTCGGTGCCAACAATGATGCGGTCGGGCTTCATGAAGTCGGCCACCGCGGCGCCCTCCTTCAGGAATTCCGGATTCGAGACCACGTCGAACTCGGGCGCGGTCTTGCCGGCAAACGCACGCGCACCTAACGCTGCGGCAATGGTCTTGCGCACAAGATCCGCGGTTCCGACGGGGACCGTGGACTTGTCCACGATGACCTTGTATTCGGTCATGTACTGGCCAATGGACTCGGCCACGGTCAGGACGTGGCGCAGATCGGCCGAGCCGTCCTCGTTCTTTGGCGTACCCACGGCAATCAGCTGAAGGTCGCCATGGCGCACGCCCTCGGCAACATCGGTCGTGAACTTCAGGCGACCGGCAGCGTGCTCGCGGCGCACGAGGTCGCCCAGGCCGGGCTCGTAGATGGGGATTTCGCCGGCGTTCAGCGCCACCACCTTGGCCTTGTCGATATCGACGCAGAGCACGTGGTTGCCCGCCTGTGCAATGCAGGCTCCTGTCACCAGGCCCACGTAGCCCGTACCGTGCACGGTTATTTTCATTGGCTGCTTTCGAAGTCAGTGGTTCGTTGGCGAAACGCGCAGATTAACGGCTCAGGGGCCCAAGGCAACCAAGCAGGTCACGGCACGGCCCTGAAAAGGGCCGCTCACGCGCTGCCTGGCAGCCGCCGGGACGCGAGGTCTACGACAGTGCCGGGCACGGCCGGGGCGCCGTACTGGCGACCAGCCCGCCAGACCAGGTCGTCCACTGCGTTCTCGGGACGGTAGTTACCAACACATTCCACCAGTATCTCGCGCACACGCTCGCAGTCGGACCTGGCCGAAGCCTGCAGAACACGCTCAAGATGCAGCTGGATTTGCGCCCACGGCAGAGACTCCTCCATGGCCCGAAGAATCATCGGGTGGTCGGTACCGGTCACATTACTACCGATGAGCAGCTCCTCGTAGAGCTTCTCAGCGGGTCGCAGGCCGGTGTAGTGGATGGCAACGTCGCCGTCTGGGTGCTCGTCGTCACGCACCGTGCGGCCCATGAGATGAATCATCCGCCGCGCCAGGTCGGCAATCCTGACCGGCTGCCCCATGTCGAGAACGAAGACGTCTCCGCCCTGACACATGGACCCCGCCTGCAACACCAGCTGAGCAGCCTCGGGAATGGTCATGAAGTAGCGGATGATGTCCCGGTGCGTAACAGTCACCGGCCCGCCCCGCCGGATCTGCTCGCGGAACACGGGAACGACCGATCCCGACGAGTCCAGCACATTGCCAAACCTCACCATGCAGAAGCGCGTTCCGTTCACTGCGTCGCGCTGCCGCTCGCTCATCGCCTGCAACACCAGTTCAGACATGCGCTTGCTGGCACCCATCACGTTGATCGGTGACACCGCCTTGTCAGTCGAGACCAGCACGAAGGTCTCAACACCTGCCTCGCACGCCGCCTCTGCGGTGTGCCACGTGCCTATGACGTTATTGTGGACGCCCTCAAGCATGTTGTATTCGACCAGCGGCACATGCTTGTAGGCAGCGGCGTGATACACGGTCTGTACGCCAAAATTCTTGAGTAGCTGGTGGACCCGCGTGCGGTGGTGCGCGGAGCCAATAAGCGGCACGATCTCAATGGACACACCATCGGCAACCGCTCCCTCCTCCGCGACACAACGGCGCAGTTCGAGATCGATCGCGAACAGCGCCGCTTCAGCAATGTCGAGCAGGACCAGCCGTCGCGGCCTGAGCCGGACGATCTGCCGGCAGAGTTCCGACCCTATGGAGCCGCCAGCGCCGGTCACCAGGACCGATTTGCCCCGGATACAGGCATCGAGCAGGCGGGTGTTGGGTGGCACTACTTCACGGCCAAGGAGATCGGCGACGTCCACGTCCTGCAGTTCGTCCACCCGGGCGCGACCGGACAGCAGGTCGGCAATGTCGGGAATAGTCTGGACCCGGACCTGTAGCTGCTCCAGGCGCGCGATGATCTCCTGGCGCTTCCGGCGCGAGGCTGATGGCAGGGCCAGCAGGACCCGGCGGATGCCGTGCCGACGGACCAGCTCAGGCAGGCGCCCGGGTGGCACCACGGTGAGGCCCGCGACAACCCGACCGTGGAGCATGGGGTTGTCGTCGATGAAGGTGCAGGGATTCCAGTCGTGTCCGCCGGAAATCGCGTTAACCAGGCGCCGCCCTGCCTCGCCCGCACCGTAAATCGCGACGCTCTGGCCGCGGGACGAGCGACCCGCCACCATGGCCCTCATCAAAAGCCGGCTGGCCGACAGGCCCAGAACGAGGAACGCCCAGAAGACGAGTCCGAGTGCCGCGCTACTGGCGAGCATTCCCGTGGCCGAGTAGTCCACAAGCGCCACCAGCAATGCCAGGATGCTGCCGCCCCGCAAGGCGCCGAACAGCATCTCCTCGCCGATGAAGCGGATGATCGCCCGGTAGAAGCCCTGGGAAGCAAGCAATGGAATCCCGGAGACGAGCACCACGGCCGCCAGGATCTGAAGCTCTGAAGCCGAGCGGAAAGGTGCCTGGCCCAGCAGCGCCAGACCCACGGCCAGGGCCGTCAGCAGTATCACCCCGTCACCTGCGACCAGGATGAGTTTCTTGGCTACTGGGGGAAGCCGGACCAGCCTGGATTTAAACGTGGTAGGCAGCATGACTCTTCCTGAGCTGGAACCGCCACGAGACGGACTCCGCTGGCGGTGATTCAGTGCGTTCCTCAAAGGCTCTGCCTGGTCCCACGTCAGGTCAGAATCCGGGTCATAGTGTATTCTTAAATCAATAACTTCCGCGAGCTATCTAGATTGAGTATCCGGCACTCCAGCCACCGCCAGGACGGTTCGCCACAGCAAGCGCAGATCACCTCTGAAACTGCGCCCGCGCACGTAATCTCCGTAGAGTCGCAACTTGCGGGGCAGAATCTCCTCGACGTAGCACCGTTCCGGGTCGTCAGCGGCAGCCAGTAGCTCTCCTTCGTTGCGAAACTGCACGGCCGCCTGGTCCGTGATCCCCGGCCGGACGGAGAGCACGACCTCCCGGTCAATTGCCGGGTACAACGCCACGTATTTCGACACCTCCGGGCGTGGACCGACGAGACTCATGTCACCCTTCAGCACATTGACGAGCTGGGGCAGTTCGTCCAGCTTGCTGGCCCGGAGCCGCCGGCCCACCGCCGTGGTACGAGGATCATCCGCAGTAGTAATGAGGGGCCCATCCGGGTGAACCCTGAACTGCATGGTCCGGAACTTGAGGATCCTGAACGGCCGGCCGAAGCGGCCGATACGCTCCTGCCGGAACAGGGCCGGTCCGGGACTGTCCAGGCGGACTGCGACGCCGATCAGGAGTAACAGTGGCCACAGTGCGAGCAGTGCCAGCGCACTGACCAGCAGATCCAAGCCGCGCTTCGCCATCAGGCCCGGTTCCCGAGCAGCACGTCGCGCACCGTCTCGATAACCCGTCCCACATCGTCATCGCTCATCCGGGTGTGGATCGGCAGGCTCACTGCCCGCTCGTAGGCGTGCAGCGCCCGCGGAAAATCGCCAGGCCGAAAGCCATAACGGTCCCGCCAGTAAGGCTGCAGGTGCAGGGGAATGAAGTGCACACTCGTGCCGATGCCGCGCTCGGCCAGTAACTCGATGAACCGGTCCCGGCCGATGCGCAGCGTCGGGAGGTCAAGCTGCAGCACATACAGGTGCCAGGCATGCAGTTCGCCGGGGTGAAGGACCACGGGGGTCCGTAACGGCAGGTCGGCAAATGCAGCGGTGTAGGCGGCGGCGATGGCGACCCGGCGCAGCCTGAACCGCTCCACCTTGCGCAGCTGGTGGATGCCCATCGCTGCCGCGACGTCCGGCATGTTGTACTTGAAACCCGGGGCCACGACTTCGTAGTACCAGGCGGGCGTCGTCGACTGATACCGGTCGAAGACGTCGCGGTTGATGCCGTGCAGGCGCATGGTCCGGGCCCGCGCGAGCAGTTGTCGGTCGCGAGACACGATCATGCCGCCCTCGCCCGTCGCCAGCGTCTTCGTGGCGTAGAAGCTGAACACTGTGGCAGCGGTCGGCAACGCGCCAATTTTCACTCCGCCGCAGCTGGCGGGCAGCGCGTGGGCGGCGTCCTCCAGGATGGCAATGCCGGCGGTTGCCGCTAGTTCGCCAAGGGCATGCATGTCACAGGACTGACCGGCAAAATGCACGGGAATCATGGCCTTCATGGCTGGCTCGCGACTCAAGGCGTCGGCCACAGCCGCCGGATCGAGATTGAAGGTGCCCGGATCGATGTCGGCAAACACCGGCTCTGCGCCGAGGTACCGCACGACCTCGGCTGTTGCCGTAAACGTATACGGCGTCGTCAGCACCCGGTCACCGGGCCCGACCCCAAGCGCTTCGAGGGCAAGGTGCAATCCGGCAGTGGCTGAGTTCACGCTGACGGCTGTAACGTCGCCACCGATGAATGCCGCGAACTCACTCTCGAATTGCCGGGCCATGGGTCCGGTCGTGATCCATCCGGACCTTAAGCAGCGAACCACTTCGGCAATTTCTTCCTCGCCAATGTCGGGGACGGCGAATGGCAGAAATTGGGGTTTTGAACTCATGCGGTTGGTACTCCGGCCTTGCCGAGCCAGCAGAGCCGGTGCGTCCGCAGCCATGGGCACAGATTGAACCATCCGTACATTGAAGGATGTAGCCGCGTAACCAGCCGGCTCAATGGTGGCGCGAGCGTGAGACGCCAGGACTGCATGGTGGCCTCCGGGAACAGCTCACGGACGCGCCGGAGGCGCACACCCTGAACATCGGCATTGGAGGGATTGTTGACGGTGAAGTCGTACCAGAGTACACCGCCGCCGGGGCGGACCCATTGCCACATGCGCGTCGCCAACATGGCTTGCACATGCTGATCGAGGATCGAACTGAAGACGAGTGACTGGAAAACGACGTCAAGCGAAGCTGGTGCCTGGATGCGTTCCAGCGCATTGCCACACTCGATCCGGATCCCAGCGGGCAGGTTACGCCCGGCCTGCTCTGCGCGATCCGCCTGCAATTCATTCCCGGACAGGTTCTCCGGTGCGAACCCGAGGCGCAATAGCTGCAGCAGATTGCCCCCCGAGCCGCAGCCCACCTCCAGCACGCTAACGCCGGCCGGCCCGACTGGAAAAACCTGTTTCACCCAGCGACAAAGCGCCCGCTCCAGTTCCTGGCGCGTCATCAGCACCCAGGGTTCCAGCGGATCGTAAGTTCGGGTCCGCCGGCCGTACCGGGCATGCACGGCCCGGCTTTCGGCGCTGATCCTGCTGTTGGTCATCGGGTCAGATCCGACAGGCTGGCGCGCGGCGCACCGCGCCGGAACCCCTGATCCAGGAGCGCCCACAGGAACCCGAGGCCATAAGCCACGTGGTAGATCGCGAAAACGAAGGGCAGTACCGGCAGCAGGTCCCACTGCCCGAGCTTCCTGCAGGTGACTGCCGCCGCGATCAGGCTGAGACCAAGCCAGGCCAGTGTACAGGCGGCCAGCGCCACGACGGCAGCCGGCACGACGAAACCGGCAACGAGAAGCACAAGACCCGTAACGACCGCTGCCACCGGCACGAGATGACGCCAGGAAGCCGGTGTGCGGTGCTTGCGGATGACATACACCTTCCAGTAACCGTACTGGAGATACTGGCGAAACAAACCGAGTGCCGTGCCCCGCGGCCGATACCAGGAGCGGATGCCCGGCGTCTGCCAGATGCTGCCGCCCCGGCGAATCAGCCTGAGATTCAGTTCGTCATCCTGATTGCGGTCAAGCGCCTCATCAAAGTAGCCGAGATCCTCCAGCGTAGTCTTTCGCCAGCATCCGTAGGGCACCGTGTCCACCAGCCCCTCAAAACCGGCAGCGTGAAAGCGCGCACCACCCACGGCGAACGCGGAACCATAGGCTGCCGCGTTGGCACGTTGAAAGTAGCCCTCTGCCCGAGTCAGTGCGGGGCCACCGACGTTTTGTGCGCCGCTCCGTTCGAGCGCTTCCAGACAGCTGCGCAGGTAGTCCGGCGCATACTCAGTATGCACATCCATGCGGGCGATAACCGCAGCCCGGGCCTGCCGGATCGCGAGGTTGAGGCCGGGCGAAGCCGTACGGCGCGGGTTGTCGATCAGCACGAGCCGAGACTCCCGCTGCGTCAGCTCCTCGAGGATTTCGCGAGTTCCGTCGTCACTGCGGCCGTCAGCGACCAGCACCTCGATGCCGCCGGAAACCTCCTCCTGGGCAAGCACGCCGGCAATGAACCGCTCAATCGCAGGACGCTCATTCCTGCAGGGTACGATGACGGACAATCCCGGGTTCGGTGCGCCGGTCATCGGCTTCCCGCCCAGACCACGAGCCGCTTACGCGCGATAGCGAGGGCATCGAGATTGGCCAGCATAAATCGCCGGCCGGCATCCCGGTCGGATTCAAGCGAGGCGGGATCAGCCAGAACAGACGCAAGGCAGGCAGCCGCGCCCTGCCAGTCGCCCTGCTCCACGACCATCGGGTGTTCCAGCGGCGTTAGCAGTTCCTCAATACCTGGCGTCCGGGTCACGACACAGAGACAGCGACAGGCCATTGCTTCCTTGACAACGTTTGGCAACCGCTCGGCAGGAGAACGTGAAAGAAGAAGTAGAACGCTGGCCGTACGCAGCTCCTCGTAGACTGCCGTGTGGGTGCTGCTGCCTGAAAAGCGGATGTGCTGCGCAGCGCGTCTCTCCAGAACCAGTGCCTCGAGGCGGGCACGATCCGGTCCCTCCCCCATGACTGTCAGACGGATCTCCGGGTGCTCCTGGACGACCACCGCAAAGGCTCGGATCACGTCGTCGATGCCCTTGTTCTCCTCGAGCCGGGCGACGCAGACGAACTGCTTCAGATCCTTCTCCCGGCAGTTGCTCGGTACCTGGGTCAGGTCGATACCGTGCAGATTGACCCGGACCCGGGAAACATCGATCCCCAGCGCGCCGATCGTCGCGAGGTTTGCCTTGGCAATCGTCCAGAGACTGTCGGCCCTCTTGGCCACATTCACAGACGGAGGGAATGCGTAGACGAGGTCGTAGGCGTTGAGCGAGACAGCCACGTGCACTGCGGGCAGCCACGTGCGCACCATGTAGGCCAGCGCAGCAGGATAGTGCCCCCAGAACAGGCAGAGCACGTCGGGAGGGCGGGCCAGGCATTCGGCAAAGATATCAAACATGCGCGGCATCAGGAGAAGGCAACGGGCGGTCAGCACGGGCCTTGTCCAGCCGTGACGAACCAGCCAGGCAAGCGTCCTGAGCGACATCGCGGGGTGCCGGAGCAGGAACGCGCAGCCGCGCACAACGCTGCCCGGGTGCCAGCTGGTCAGGTCGAGGTCCTTCAGGCCCCAGTCCTGCAACAGCGCTGCTCGCAGCGGGTGGACCGAACGCAGCGTACGCACACGCAATCTTGCCCCGGACGCGCGCAGAGCCCGCACTTCCACGCCGGCGAATGCCTCGGAGGGCCAGGGAAAAACCATCGTGAGCAGCATCACGTCCATCACACCCGCACCGCAACGAAGTGCACCGATGAAGTTTGCCGGTCTTCATCCGACCAGTCACGGTAGGGCCGGGCAAGATCACCGTTGGCAACAGTAGGCGCCAGGTGGACTCGGGACTCGCGCAGCACACGAAAGCCGCTCGCCTCCAGCCACTGCCGGTGTTGCGAGGCTGGCTGCCGGTTCAGCAGGTACGGTCGCGCGCCCTTCACCAGCCGCCAGACGGCGGGAGGGTACTGCAGGTGACCGTCCCAGCCTGGTGTCAGCCGGTGGCTGCGCAGGTCGATGACGTGAGACATGGCGCCCCCCGGGACTACCCAGCGTGCCATAGCCGCATAAGCCGCCTCGGGCTCTTCCACGTGCTCCATGACCGCCTGGGAATACAGCAGGTCAACGGGCTCTGCAATCGTGAGCGCAGTGGAATCCCAGGGTACGCGGTAGGTCACTGCCACACGGGACTCTTCGCCCCGCAGGGCCTGCTCGATGTAACGCCGCCGGCTCTCCCCGGCTGACAAATCTCCAATCAGCGCACGAGGGAATCGATAGTCATCGAGACGGGGAACGACCCCCGGAAACTCTTCATCTCCGGGAATCAGCGCCTGCCGGTCCAGCAGTGCCTCAAGCTCTAGAAGTACCGAAGCATTTTCCACGCTTGCTGCATAGGGCACTACGTCGAGTGCCTGCAGGCGATCCGCTCCACACAGCAGGGCCGCAAGTCCGATCCCGAGTGAATCGCCCGGACCGAGCTCCGCAATCGAGCCAAAGTGGCGCGTGATACCGGCGCTGCGCAAGGCGACCAGATGACGCAGCCAGACTGAATAGCAATAGCGGGCATTGCTCGTGCCTCCGGTCCTGCCACGCCGGGCATCGTAGGCAAACGGCACCCACGTCGCGAGACCCTTGAGTACTGGCAGGAGTTCCATGCGTCGAACCTCAGGTAGACGCAAGCGAGTGCACGGAACGGGCCGCGGCCTGCAGGATGGCAGCGGTGCTTTTCGCCATGCCAGACAGGGCCAGTCGCTGCAGGATCCCGTGGCGGAGCACCTCCCGGTCCGTCCCGCCGCCTGAGCCGAGCACGCGGCTGAGGACCCGGGCGAGGTCCGTCGAGTTTCCGGCTTCCACGAGCCAGGATGCGTCGGGCACCAACAGGTGATTGTCGCCAACGCGCGTGGCAACGACCGGCGTTCCACAGGCGAGCGCCTCCGCCACCACGTTGGAACAGCCCTCCGACAGTGATGGCAGGCAGAGGATATCAATGGCGCTGTAGAAACCGGCCATGTCGTCTACGCGTCCCAGCCAGACGACGCGTTCGCCGAGCCCCAGTGCCTGCGCCTGCTTCCGGAGGGCCGCTTCGTACTTTGACGAGCCCTCGCCCGCCACCAGCAGCCGGACCGCCGCCGCCTCGGGACCCAGGCTCGGCAACGCATTCAGCAAAACCTCAAGACCCTTCACGGGATCGAGACGTCCGGCGACGCCAATCAGACGTTGTGCGCAAGCGACGCCCCACCCGGCGCGTAATGCATCCCGGCGCTGTGGTTGAAAGCAAAACGCCTCCGGATCTAATCCGTTTGGTACGAGGTACATGGTCCCGGTTGGCCAGCCACGGCGCTCGCAACTCGTGATCGCGGACGTGGAGTTGGCAATGATCGCCGCGGGGCGCCGGGCGAAGCGACGCTCCGCAATCACGAGGGCGCCACCCAGCCAGTCATTGCTGGCCCGAAACGCGTCGGTGCCGCGGACGCCCCAGACCACTGCCGGACGTTTTGCTCCGCCCCAGACGGTGGCGGCGAGCACGTTGGCGGTCGGCAGGAACGAATAGACCGCGTCTAGATCCATGGTACGCACAACGCGACGCAGGCGAAGCAGAAACGCCGGCAGGTCCCACCGACCGCGTTTCCTGAGGTCCACCAGCGGCACGCCGGCGCTTGCCAGCGTGGCTTCGAGTGAGGTTCCTGCCCGGTAAAAGACCAGCACATGGACAACATGACCCAGACGCTGCAGTTCCACGGCGACGTTGACGAGCTGGCGCTCCGCACCACCCACAGTAAGGGCGCGAATAAGCAGGCCGATCCTGAGCTTCCCTAAGTCCATGCGTCACCCCCCGACCGCGCCCGGGCGTTCGGCGCGATGTTGGCGTCGCGCGACCGCGGCCGTGGCAATCGCCAGGCCAGCGCACGCCAGCCAGACGAGCAGCAGCTGCTTCTGGGAGCCGACGACACCCTGCAGTTCGTTCCTGTGGATGTAGAAGGCCCAGTAGGCAATGGCTATGGCGGCGTAGGCACGAACGGCGGTATCGGTAGAACGCAGGAGCCTCGACCAGAAGGCCAGCCCGAGCAGGAAAACCAGTATGAAACCAATCAGCAGGGGCCAGTCGCCGGCGCTCCACATCTGCGCCCAGATGTTATTGGCAAGGCCATGGTCGACGAGGGGGAAAAGCGCCGGCTGATAGAGGCGATTGAAACGGACAGCCTCCTCGCCAAGCGCTGGTGCAAACAGGATGAGGTGATACGCGGCCGCTTCGAGGTGATCAGTTCCGGTCCGGAATTCATTGCGAACAATCTCGTTCAGGACCGTCTGGGTGGTGAACGGCTCCGAAGTCAGGATGCCATTTGCGTACCAGAGTGGATTGCTGACGCGGTCCGCGATTTCCGTCCAGTCGCCGGCCCGCAGCGGCTCCTTCAGGTTCTGATAGGAGATGACCAGCAGTCCTCCGGCGAAAATGACGATCCAGTAGCGCAGCCTCAGGAAGCCAAGGCGAACCGGTTCCGGCCGCGCGAGCCATAGCAGACCGATGGCGATTAAACTCGTCGCAAAGGCGTAGCGGAACCCTATCCACATGTCGAGAACCAGGAGCGCCCAGCCGACCAGAATGGCAATCCGCTCGTGGCGCAGGAAGGCAAGCACGGTACCAAGCGTGGCCCCGAGCTGCCAAAGCAGGTGGCCGCGACCCACTACCTCGATTACCTCACTCTTCTCGGCGGTGAATGCCGTTCCTCCCGATTCGACCGCGGTCAGAACGAGTCCCAGCATCGCGATACACAGCGCGACCCAGGTCGCCAGGCCCGTGTCTTCCAACACCCAGCCAGGCGCTGCTCGGCAACGGTCCCATTGGCTCCACAGGATACCGGCGATCAGAATCAGCACCGTCACTGCCAGCATGATCGCAATCGCCTCTGGCTGCAGGGCGACCGGCAGCTTGATGGGACTGCGGGGACTGGTGGGACTCAACGTGTAGCCCGCAAGCCCCGGCATGAAGTAAATGACGGCGGAGAAAAATGCCACGGCGAATCCATCGAGTCGGCGTCGAACGCCGAGGAAGTACCCCAAGCCGACGATGACGACAGCAACAAACAGATACTGCATCGTGGTGCCTCAGGCTGGCCGCACGTCGTGCCGGCGCAGCAGGTCGAGCGGCGTGATATCAATCGCCAGTCGCCACCGTATCAGCCAGGCGCCAGCAATGTTCCAGGCAGCATGGGCCACCAGTGCTGAGCAAGCGGCGCCAACGACCCCGTAGGCCGGGATCCAGAAAAGATTGAGAAGCCCATTGAGCATCAGGGCGGCCAGCAGCAACCAGGCCAGGCTGCGCTCCTGGCCGGTCATGGACAGCACCATGCCTGTCGGCCCTGTGAGCACGTTTAACAACTGCGACAGCACAAGAATCCGCAAAGCCGGAGCTGCTGCACGAAATTCATCGCCAAACAGGGACAGACACGCTTCAGCCCCGGCAAACAAGACGAGACTTGCTGGCACGGCTGCCAGCAATGCGAGTCCATTCAGCGTCCGTACAAGGCTACGCAATTCGGACGACTGCCGCGCGCCGGAAGCAGCGGCAAGCATGGGTGCTGCGACGGTCTGTGCAGCGTTCATTGCAAACAGAACCAGGATCGCAACCCTTGAGGCCACGCTGTAGAACCCGGCAGCCGTCGTATCGGCGAGGGCGCCCAGCATGACGGTATCCAGTGAGTACATAGCAATCAGAAAACCGTTGGCCAGCATCAGTGACGTGGCAGTACGCAGGTAACGCCGGCGGTCCGAAGCATCCACGACGGCCACGCCATCCGGCAATTCACGCTGCAGGACAATGCTGGCTACCAGAAGCGATGCGATCGTTCCAGCGAGGAATGCCAGCAGTGCCGCCGCACCTGAGAGCCACCGGGGCTCAAGGGCCGCCAGTATGAGGATGCCAGTGCCGGCAACGCAGGGCCGAATAATGCCATCCCCACTCAGGGCCACCACCACTCGCCGCAGACCCCGCAACGCCGCCGCCGTGAGCTCGGAGAAGGCCGCCAGCGGCAACAGCGCAGCGCCCACAACCAGACACCGGTACATTGCCGGGCTCTCCGGCTGGCCCGTGGTGGTGACCACCACCAGCGCGATCACACCAACAAGAAACCCGAGTACCGGACCGGTGGTGCGCGCAAAACGAACGAGCCCGAGCAGGCGACCGAAGTCTCGCTGTGCAGAAAACTCGGCAACCAGGCGAACCAGCGTGCTGTCCAGGCCAACTTTTGCAAGAATCAGGCATAAACCGAGACCTGCGAAGACGAAACTATAGACACCGAATTCAACGGGTCCCAGAAGTCGTGCGAACAGGACCTGCAGGCCAAGCGTAAGAAGTTGCGCAACGGTACTGATGCACAGCACTGCGGCGGACGCTCGGACCAGCGGCTCCCAAACAGGTTGGCTGGCACCCGCCAGTCGATCCGCAATCCGGCGAAGCCCGCCCGGGCGTTGAAGACTCGTCAAGGCGATCCCTGCCCCGTTCCCATCAGGCTAGCCGGCAGTATCTGGAACCCGGGCGTTCCTCGCATAGACCAGCACGATACCGAGGATCAGCCCCACCAGGGCGCCAGCCGCGATGCCAACGGCCGCCAGCAACAATTTCTTAGGTCGCTCCGGCTGGTCCAGGTCGGCGGGTATGGCCGGATCGATAACCCGAAAGGCGTACTCCGGCCGGGCATTAGCCAGCATTCGCTCGTTGATTTGGGATTCCATGACCTCGGCAATCGCAGCGCGCAATTCCAGGAGTTGCGTCTTGCCAAGTTCAGCCTGGAGAAACGCGAGACTGCTTTCCAACTGACGCAGCTTCCGGGAACGAAGGTCGTCATTGGCGCGCGCAACCATGAGGTTGGTCCACCGTGCCGCCTGAACAGGATCGAACCACTCAACCCGGACGGTCACCAGGCCACGATCCTGGTCCTCGATGACAGTCCGGACCTTGCGATCAAAGTAGATCCAGCCGTCCCAAACAGTCGGAATGCGGTTCGGGTCGCGCTCAGTCCATTTTCCGGTTCCCTGATCCCAACGGTCGGCAAAGAAAACCGGTAGCAGTCGTTCATCCACAATGAGTCGTTCGGCAAATTGCCGCGACTTGAGCACAGCCAGTGCCTCGTCCCGCTGGGAACTGTCACCTAGCCCGAGTGCGCCGGCGCCCCCGAGCCTGGAAAGCAGGCCAGCCACGGCACGGTTGCCAGTCTCTTTGCCCGCGACCGGCATCACTACGGCAGAAGCCCGGTACACCGGCCGCGTCAGAAAACCGGCCGCCAGGGCGGCGGCAAGGCCCAGCGCGGCACCGCCGAGCCAATAGCGTTTGAGACTAATCACGACCCGGACCACGTCCACCAGCGTGACGACCCGAACCGCGGTGCTGCCTGCTGGAGTCAAGCTGCCACCACTAAAACGAATTCACCGCCGCCACCGCGACGGCCAGGTTGTAGATAATGCTCGTCACCGACGTCCACAAGGGCAGCGGCGGCAGGCGCTCGGTGTCTACAGGCACGACGATCGTGTCTCCGGGATGGATGCTGCGATTGGCACTACGGAACCAGCCACGGCCCGATGACGCCACCACCTGGCCATTCGCGCGCACGACGTAGATGCGGTTGTTGTCGGCCTTCTGCGTCATCCCACCACTTAAGTTTACGTAGTCGTTGCGCTCGAGCCCTGGCTGATAAAGGTGGGACGTCACTGTCTGCACCTCGCCAAGCACAGTTACTTCCTGGCTGCGCCGTGGGATCACCAGCCGGTCGTCGTTCTTCAGCAGGATGTCGCCTGCTGAGCCCGGGACGCCCTCCAGTATTTTCGGAAGATCAATGGCGAGCCGCCCCACCGGCTTGGTGTTGCGCAATTCCGCCAGCAACGACTGGCCAGCAGACAGGGACTGCGCACCATCCTTGCCAGCGCCCTGGACCTGGCTGTTCTGCACGGCCAGCGCTGTCAGGTCCCGCTCGAGCCGGGCGGACAGCGCCTTGATCTGCTCTGCTTCGCGTTCCTCCAGGCTCTTGCGCGTGAATACCACGCCCTCGGGAAAGGCGAGATCTGTCAATCCTCCGGCCCGGCGAATCACCGCCGCCAGCGTTTCTCCCCGCTGGATCGCGTAGCGCCCCGGAAAGCGTACTTCACCGTCCAGGTTTACTGCTTCCTGCCGGGTCCACTGCGGTACCTGTTTGATCGTGAGCAGATCGAAGGGCTTTAGGAGCACGTCTGCGGCCGCGTCCCCGCCAAGGGCCAAGGACAGGTTGATGGCGATCAGCTCGGTGCGCCGCGTTTCGCCATCTACCACTTCGTAGCGCGCCAGTTCCGCCTCGGCGCCGAACGCGGCCTCGTCCAGGCTGCCACCGGCACGCACCAGATCGGTAACTGTCATTCCCGCCTCCAGTGGGTAAGCGCCGGGCTGCCGCACGCTGCCATCGATGCTCACCACCTGGCTTGGGTCGCCGCGTGTGCCCTGGCGCCGAAGCTCGTCCAGCAACGGGTCGAGCTGACTGGCACGCGACGACTGGAGATCGAAAACAATGATCTGGTCACGGGGCGCCAGCACCAGATTGGAAGCGGAGAGCGGCTGCTCGAAGGCCCGGGCAAGGTCTGCCGACAACGCGACGACACGCCGTTCGGGTGCGAGCTCCCGTCGAATAAGCACATAATGCAGGTCCGCATTCGGTTGCAGGTCGTCCACGGAGGGGATCACGTCGGTCAGACGCAAACCCCCGCGGTGCTGGGACAGGCCCGGTCGGTACACGTGCCCGGAAAGCGCCACGGAATCGGCCAGCGTGGGCCTGACAGTTTCGATGCGCAGAACGTCACCGGAACGCAGCGGCGTCGCGCGGCCCTGTGGAGTATCGAGGTCGACATCGAGGAGGACGCGCCCCTTGGCCGGATCGATACGCTCCAGCCGTGCGAGGCGCGGCGCCGCCTCGGCCGTTAAGCCGCCCCCCAGCGCGACGAGATCGTTGACCGTGGCCTGACCCCGAAACTCGTAGATCGCTGGCCGCCGGATCTCGCCGGCAATTCCAGCGATCTGCCCAATCGGCGGAATGAAAATCAGGTCCCCGGACTGGATGCGGACGTCGTTGCGGGAATCCCCACGCAGAAGCAACGCGTAGAGGTCCAGCGACGCGATGACCCGGCCATCCCGCTTCAGCTGCACATTGCGGAGTGAACCAATGGATGTCACGCCACCACTGACGAGCAAGGCGTTAGTCATCGTGGAGAGGCCACTGATGGTGTAGGACCCGGGCCGCACGGCTTCGCCCGTAACGAGTACCTGCAGCGAGCGCAGTGCACCGAGACCCACTGCGGCACGGGTGCCGATCATCTGCTCCGCCACGGTGTCCTCGATACGCCGCTGCATTTCGTCGTAGGGCAAACCGGCAACGACGATGGGACCCAGCTCGGGAAAGCGGATCTCACCGTCCCGGCCGACGACAAGGGAATAACTTGCCTTGACGCTCCCGATGAGCTGCACTTTCACCGTGTCGCCGGGACCAATGACATACTCGGGTGGCACCGGGATATCCGTTGCTGGCGCATAGGTAGTCGGCACATTGGCGAAAAGGTCATAGCCGAAGGGCTTGAGCGCATCCACTCCGATCAGCTCCAGATTGAGCAGCGACACGCGCACGCTGAAACGGGCAAGTGCTGGTTCCCGGTTCAGGCGCTGCGTGGCCTCATCCGCGGTGAGTCCGGCCAGCGGAATGGTGGCGGTGACGCCAGGAATACGCAGCCGGCCAGCCTTGTCGAGCCGATAGGGATTGGCGGCCATCGCCCGCTCGCGCAGCCCGCTAGCGGCCCGGATCTCGGCCGTCAACGCTTCTGCCGTTTGCAGTACCTTCAGGTCCAGCAGCACCGTATCACCGCCCCGAATCCGGGGGGGACCCGCGAGGTCTAGTGCCTCTCCCGCAGCAGGTCTGGAAATTCGGGGCTGACTTAGCGGGGGGTCGGTACGGGTGCCATCGCTGGTCCCCAGCTGCTCCAGCAAAGCCTGCTGTTCTTCCGGCGAGAGCGATTGAAGGAGACGCAGCTGATCGGCGGTGGGCGACTGGCTGTGCGCTGGCAGCGCCCCGCCGACGATCAGGGCCAGCACGATCAGAGACTGGATCCAGGGGGTCGCGCCTGAAGGCGCTCCTGCCCGAGCATTCCATGCGCCCTGCGCCATCGTTTCGGTATCCCCGCTGAAGTCCCGCCGCAGCTTACCCAATTCGCCGTCAGCTGTCGTTGGTCCAGCGCCGAAGCACGTGGCCGATGCCCGGCAATACCGGCGTCGGCGTCGCCCGCTGCAGCTCCTCGTACATCCCCACGGCCATCCCCTTGCCCAGCTCCACGCCCCACTGGTCAAATGGATTGATCCCCCAGATGCAGGACTGCACGAAGACCTTCTGCTCGTAGAGGGCAATGAGAAAACCGAGGCTGTGCGGGTCAAGCCGCCGCAGGAGCAGGATGTTGCTGGGATGATTACCCGCGTGAACCTTGTGGGGCGCGAGGCGCGCCACTTCCGCCGTGGATTTGCCTTTGGCCGCTAGCTCCGCCTGCGCGGCTTCCAGCGTGTAGCCCCGCGCGAAGGCTTCCGCCTGGGCAAGCAGGTTCGCGAGGCCCACCAGGTGCTGATCGGCGTACGGGCTTGAGCCCTCCACCGGGGCGATGAAGTCGGCCGCGAACCTGACCGTCCCCTGGTGCAGGAGCTGGAAGAACGAGTGCTGGCCGTTATTGCCCGGCTCGCCCCAGATCACGGTCCCGGTGCTCCAGCGCACCGGCTGGCCGTCGCGGGTGACCCCTTTGCCATTGCTCTCCATTTCGAGCTGCTGCAGGTACGCCGGAAAGCGATGCAGCCGCCCGTCGTAGGGCAGAATCGCCTGGCTGGTGGTGCCCTGAAGGTTCTGGTTCCAGACGGCAATCAGCGCCATCAGCACGGGCAGGTTGTCCGCCAGGGGCGCCGTGCGGAAATGCTCATCCAGCGTGTGACCACCAGCCAGCAGCTCCCGGAAGTGCTCGCTGCCCACGGCGATCGCGATAGCGAGCCCGATGGATGACCAGAGGGAATACCGGCCGCCGACCCAGTCCCACATCCGGAAGCGGTGCTCCTCCGCAATACCAAACGTGTCCATGGCCGCCGCGTTCACCGAGACGGCGACGAAGTGCCGGGCGACGGCCGCCTCTCCGAGCTGACTCAGGAACCAGGTCCGGGCCGCGTTGGCGTTCAGCGCCGTTTCCCAGGTGACGAAGGTCTTGGAGCAGACGATAAAAAGAGTTTCGGCCGCGGGCACCCGGGCAAGCACGTCGGCCAGCTGGGTGCCATCGACGTTCGAGATAAAGTGAATCTGCAGGTCCGGCGTGCGGTACTCGTGGAGCGCCTCGATCGCCATCACGAGCCCGAGGTCAGAACCGCCAATGCCGATGTTGACGACGTGGCGGATCCGCGCGCCGGTGGACCCACGGTATTCGCCCGAGCCGATGGCATCCGCCAGCGCCAGCATGCGCTCACGCTCCACCTCGATCTCAAGGCGGATATCCGTGCCTGAGATCACGAGCGGCGGACTCGCGGGCCCACTCGCAGGGGAGCGCAGTGCCATGTGCTGTGCCGGGCGGTTCTCGGTGGCGTTCACCACCTCGCCAGCGAAGAGTGCTTGTATACGTCGCGGCACGTCCCGCTCGCCCGCGAGTGCGAGCAGCAGTCTGAGGGTGTCGGTGGTCAGCCGGTGGCGGGAGAAATCCAGCAGGCAGTGATCGTACTGGCGGGACAAGGCCTCAAAGCGGCCCGGTTGATCGAGGAGGTCACGGAGGTGGGTGCCGGACAACGCCTCGGCATGTTGCTGCAGCGACTTCCAGGCTGAGGCCTGGAGCAGGTCGTCCGCCATGCGATCACTCCTCTAGAGGGTGATCTTATGGTAATCCAGATACCAGTCCACGAAACGGCCGACGCCCACTTCCACGGGCGTGGCCGGCCGGTAGCCCACGTCGTTGACGAGGTCTTCAACGTCGGCCCAGGTGTCCGGCACGTCCCCCGCCTGCAGGGGCAACAGGTTTTTCTCGGCGGTGCGGCCGAGGCGCAGCTCCAGCACTTCGATGTAGCGCATCAGGTCCACCGGCTGGGCATTGCCAATGTTGTACAGCCGGTAGGGTGCCCGGCTCGTGCCCGGATCGGGCCGGTCAGAATCCCAGGCATCGTTACCCGTGGCCACGCGGTCCACGGCAGCGACGATGCCCCCGACGATGTCGTCCACGTAGGTGAAGTCGCGCCGGTGCTTGCCATAGTTGAAGACGTCGATCGGCTTGCCGTCGAGGATGGCCTTCGTGAACAGGAACAGGGCCATGTCCGGGCGGCCCCAGGGTCCGTAAACGGTAAAAAAGCGCAGCCCCGTCACCGGCAGGCCGTAGAGGCTGGCGTAAGTGTGCGCCATGAGCTCATTGGCCTTTTTCGTCGCGGCGTACAGCGACAGCGGATGATCGACGTTCTGGTGAACGGAGAACGGCATCTTCGTGTTGGCGCCGTACACGGAGCTCGTGGAGGCATACACCAGGTGCTGCACGGAGTGATGCCGGCAGCCCTCGAGCACGTTGAGCGTGCCGACGACGTTGCTGTCCACGTAGATGTGCGGGTTCTGGATGGAGTAGCGCACGCCGGCCTGGGCGCCCAGGTGGATCACCCGCTCGAAGCGCTCGGCCTTGAACAGCGCCTCCATGCCCTCGCGGTTGGCCAGGTCGAGCAGCACGAAGCGGAAGCGCGACTCCTTCTGGAGGATGGCGAGGCGCGCCTTCTTGAGGTTGACGTCGTAGTAGTCGTTGAGGTTGTCGAGTCCGACGACCTCGTCACCGCGGGCGAGCAGCCGTCTGGCCGTCGTGGAGCCGATAAAACCAGCAGCGCCGGTGACCAGAATCTTCATCAGCAGGCCGACCCTAGAGCCGGGCGTCCACCTGGTCAGCAGGCAGCAGGCTCTTGATGTCGTAGAGCACGTGCTCCTTGCGACCCCAGGCGTGAATGGCCGCAGGTGCCATGTCACGGAACTGGTGGTGCGCCACCGCCAGCACCAGGCCGTCGTACTGGCCGGCAGCGGGCGGCTGGGTGAGAATGTCGAGGCCGTACTCGTGCTTCACAACGTGTGCATCGGCCCAGGGGTCGTAGATATCGACGACCGCGCCATACGATTTCAGTTCCTGGACGACATCCACCACCCGGGTATTGCGCACGTCGGGGCAGTTTTCCTTGAAGGTGATGCCAAGCACCAGGATCTTTGACTTCGGCAGGCTCATGCCCCGCTTCACCATGAGGCGGATGACCTCGGTCGCCACATACAGGCCCATGTTGTCGTTGATGCGACGGCCCGCGAGGATCATCTCGGGGTGGTAACCCATCTCTTGGGACTTGTGCGTCAGGTAGTAGGGATCCACGCCGATGCAGTGGCCACCCACCAGGCCGGGCCGAAACGGCAGGAAGTTCCATTTGGTGCCGGCCGCCTGCAGGACCTCCAGCGTGTCGAGTCCCATGCGGTTGAAGATCAGGGCCAGTTCGTTGATCAGCGCGATGTTCACGTCACGTTGAGTGTTCTCGATGACCTTGGCCGCCTCGGCAACCCGGATGCTCGAAGCGGGATAGGTGCCGGCCGTGATGATACGGGCATACAGGGCATCGACGAATTTTGCCGCTTCCGGCGTGGACCCGGCGGTGATCTTGCGGATCGTCGTCAGCCTGTGCTCCTTGTCGCCCGGATTAATCCGCTCAGGGCTGTAACCCACGTAAAAATCCTGATTCAGCTTGAGTCCCGACACCTGCTCGAGGATCGGCGCGCAGTCATCCTCGGTGCAGCCCGGATAGACCGTGGACTCGTAGATCACGATCGCCCCCTTGCCCAGCACCTGGCCGACCGTGCGACTGGCCGAACGGAGCGCACTGATGTCGGGGCGTTTGGCCGCATCGATAGGCGTGGGCACCGTGACGATATAGACGTCGCGGCCCCGCAGGGCCTCGAGGTCGGTGGCAAATTTCAGGTTTTTCGCCGCCTTGAGTTCGTGGCTGTCGGTTTCCAGCGTGAAGTCATTGCCGGCCTGCAGATCGGCAATGCGCTTGGGATCGATGTCGAAACCGACGGTGTCCAGGTGCCGGCCGAACTCGACGGCCAGTGGCAGGCCGACGTAGCCGAGCCCCACGACGGCTACCTTGGCATCACTTATCTGCTTGAAATTGGTCATATTCTTGCTGCGCCTGGCGCTGTTTTTATCCCTGCAAATTGTCCCAGATGGCGGGGCTTGAAGGCCAACACCGCCGTCACACTACAGCAGAAACGTGACGGCCAGTAGGGCACGGCCAGGCTTACCTTCATCAGGCGTCGCCACCCAGCGTGCGCCAGACGGTCTTGCCACCACTCTCCCTGTCGAGCAGGACCAGATGACGTTCGTGCTCGTCGAGTTCCACGGCCGATGCGCGCATCACGGTGAGACGCAAGCCCTCGCGGACCACGGGACGCGCCACCGCCTTAAGCGCAGATTCCTGCGTCTCCTGCTCGAGCAGCAGCGCGGCCTGCCCACCGGTCATGCCGAGGTAGACATCCGCGAGGAGCTGGGCGTCGAGCAATGCGCCGTGAAACTCCCGGCCGGTATTGTCCACGGCATAGCGTTTGCAGAGGGCGTCCAGGCTGTTGCGCTGGCCGGGGTGCAGATGTCGTGCGAGGCTCAGGGTATCCAGTACCGTGCACAGGTCCGCGATACATGGCACCTTGGCACCCTCCTCGTCCGGATGGACCTGCCGCAGCTCCGCATCCAGAAACCCCACGTCGAACTTCGCGTTGTGGATGATCAGCTCGGCGCCGGCCACGAACTCGATGAACTCCCGTGCCACCTCCGCAAAACGCGGCTTGCCAACCAGCATGTCGACTGAGATGCCGTGCACTTCCTGAGCGCCAGGATCGATATCCCGGTCGGGCTGCAGGTAATGATGCAGGGTGCGATGGGTACGGCGGCGATTCACGAGCTCTACACACCCGAGCTCGACGATCCGGTGGCCCTTTTCGACTTCCAGTCCGGTGGTTTCCGTGTCCAGCACAATCTGTCGCATGTTTCTGACCCGACGCCTGCTACGTTGCTGCCCGCTCGGGCGATGATCCGGCAGCGAGGAGGTCGTCCAGACCGCGATTGGCAAGTGCATCCGCACGTTCGTTTTCCGGATGACCGGAATGCCCCTTCACCCAGTGCCACTCGACCTGGTGACGAGCCGCCGCTTCCTCCAGGCGGCGCCAGAGGTCCTCGTTTTTCACCGGTTTGCGGGCGGCCGTTCGCCAGCCCGAAGCCTTCCACTTGGGCAACCACTCGCCGATACCCTTCCTGACGTACTCGGAGTCGGTATAAACGGCGACCGCGCAGGGGCGGCTGAGCGCCTGCAAACCTTCGATTGCCGCCATCAGCTCCATACGGTTGTTGGTGGTCAAAAGGGCGCCGCCGGAGAGTTCTCGCTCCTGGCCCCGCGTGCGCAGGAGCACCCCCCACCCCCCGGGCCCCGGATTGCCGCGGCACGCGCCATCAGTGTAGAGCTCCACGTCGGTCATGCTGCATTCCGCGTGGAGGGATTGACGAGGCCGCCAACCAGCTGGGTGCGACGGCGAAACACCGGGCGGATGGGAGTTACGGTAAAGACTTCCTTGCGGGCCAGAAGCAGGTAGCAGCTGGCCAGCGGATGCCAGCGCCGAAAATGGGCGGGAGTCAGGGGCCACTGGCCGGCATCGCGATCCCCTTGGGGTGATTGCGCCGGAACGGTCGTGAACGGCCGATACACAGGTGCTGCGAGGTGATGGAAACGGGCAGGCTGGACGTGGTAGTCGAGGAGGTGCAGCCAGTCCCGCAGCCGAAACTCGGACACCATGCGCTGGCTACCGGTCGGAAACCTGCGCCGGGACAGGTAGTGGCGTACGCCCCACCATCCCCAGGGATTCAGGCCCGTGATGACCACGTGGCCGTCCGGCCGGAGAATCCGGTCGACTTCGCGCAGCACGGCGTGCGGATCTGCCGTGGTCTCGAGTACGTGCGGGAGGAAGACCGCATCGATCGAGTCAGTGGCCACCGCAAGGTCCTCCGGGGCGCTCAAGAAGTCCACCCCCGGGCCACTCACCGGAGCGACCACCGCGTAACGCCGGGTACGGGCGTACCGCCGAAAAAGTGCAGGGTCGCCCCAGGTGCCAATCTGGAGGAACTGGTCACCGAAGATGTTCTCAAAGGCGGCCGCAACCTGGCGAGACTCCTCGCGCAGCAGGTCCGTACCGGTCCCAGTCTCGAGCCAATGAGCGCGCATGGGCCTATATTAGCCCAGGCCCGTCGCCGAGCCTTACAATGCGGACTTTCGCAATCCGCACTTCAAGTGAGGCGCCCATGGGATTTCTTGCTGGCAAACGCGCACTGATTGTCGGCGTCGCAAGCGAACGCTCAATCGCCTGGGGTATCGCCCAGGCCATGGCCCGGGAGGGTGCCAGCCTGGCGTTTACGTACCAGACCGAGCGACTCGGCGAACGGGTGCGGGACATGGCGACTGAGACGGGCTCGACACTCTGCCTCCCGCTGGATGTCGCCAGCGACGATGAAATCAAGCGCATGTACGAGACGCTGGGCGCCAGCTGGACCAGTGTGGACGTGATCGTGCACTCCGTGGCTTTCGCGCCGCGCGACCAGCTCGCAGGCGGCTACCTGGACTCCGTCACCCGCGAAGGGTTCCGGATTGCCCACGACATCAGCAGCTACAGCTTTGCCGCCCTTGCCAAGTATGGGCGCCAATTACTCTCTCCGTCATCAGCCCTCCTCACGCTCACCTACCTCGGCGCGGTGCGGGCCATTCCCAACTACAACGTTATGGGACCGGCGAAAGCGAGCCTGGAAGCGAACATCCGCTTCATGGCGGCGGAGCTGGGCGCGTCCGGGACACGGGTAAACGGTATCTCGGCGGGGCCCATCAAGACCCTGGCAGCGGCCGGCATCAGCGGTTTCCGGTCGATGCTCCAGAATGTTGCCAGTGCGACTCCGATCCGTCGCAACGTGACCATAGAGGACGTGGGCAATGCGGCCGCGTTCCTGTGTTCGGACCTGGCCGCCGGCATCACCGGTGAAATCATTTACGTAGACGGAGGCTACAGCCACATTGGCATGCATCTCTGAGGCCGACCTCTCGAGACGACCTAAAGAGCTTCTGCGTCCTCAACCTTGAACAGGTCTGGAGCAACCACCACGTCGGCCGAATCACGCAGCTGTGCTGCGAGGGCCTCTGTTTCACCGCCGGCCACTCGCTGGGCAAGGGCCTTCTTGCGCTCGTCCCGCTGTTCCTGCGGTATGCCTTCTGGCTCTCCGGGAGCCACGGACCGGAGCTGGAATACGGCGTAACTCCCGTCGCTGAGGCTGACACCCTGCACGACAGCCCTGCCGCCTGCTGTCCCGTCGGGTTTGGCGGCACGAAACACGGCGGCCAGAAGCTCTGGCGGCAGTGTCGGCGACCGCCGGGTCAGCGGCCCTGCTTCAGTCAGCTGCAACCCGGCAGCACCGAGCACGACAGACAGGCTCTCGCCAGCAGTAACCTGCTGCACGATCGCCTTGCCACGGCGTTCTGCCTCGGTCGTGGCCCGCAAGGCGCGCAAGCGTCCAACGATTTCGTCGCGCACCTGATCCAGTGGCCGTAGCAACGGCTGCTGGTGCTCGGCTACCCGCGCCACGATCGCACGGGTGTCATCGAGTTCAATCAATGGGGTATTTTCACTGCCATCGAGAACGCCCGGGGAGAAAACGGCGTTGCTCAGATCGGCGTTGTTGCCAAATGGCCCGCCATTCGTGCGGGTGTACCCTGCAAATTGCCGGACCGTCAGGCCGGTATCCTTGGCGACTGACTCAAGGGAGGTGGGGTTCTCGAGGGCCAGATCGTCCAGCCGCTCGGCGAGCGCGTAGAACTCGTCCTGCGCCTTTTGCCTGCGCAATTCATCCGTGAGCTGTGCACGAACTTCATCGAAGCTGCGCTCGGCACCGGGACGCAACTCGTCGAGGCGGATGATGTGATAGCCGAACTCAGTCTTGACCGGGGCTGACGTGGCACCGGGTGCCAGAGCAAACAGGGCGTCTTCAAATGCCGGGACGTAGTTACCCCGTGCTGCAAAGCCCAGGTCGCCACCCCGGCTTGCCGAACCCGTATCGCTGGAATATTGGCCGGCCAGTGCCGCAAAGTCCCCGCCCTTCGCAAGCTTGCCGGCGATTTCGTCAGCCAGCGCCCTGGCCGCGGCATCGGTGCGGCTGGCGTCGATCGCTATCAGGATGTGCCGTGCCCGGCGCTCCTCAGCGGAACGAAAGCGGGTGGGATCGGCGTCGTAGGCCGTCCGCAGGGCGTCCTCGTCCGGAGTGTAGTCCTGTGCAAGGTCCGGGAGTGCAACTTCCACATACTCGAGTGTGGCGCTCTCGGGCGACTGAAACTGGCTGCCGTTGACGGCGTAGTAGGACTGCACGTCCGCATCACTCACTTCAATCGCAGCGCCCAGGGTCCGGGGATCCAACAGCACGTAGCCGACGTCTCTGCGCTCCTGGTCCAGCGCAATGACACGGCGGAATTCGGCAGGCGTGAAGAAAGAGCTTTCGACGAGGCCCTCCTGCAGCTGGCGCACTGCCAGAAAGGCCTGCTGATCCCGCTCGAAGGCGGCTGGCGTGATTCCCTGGGAAACCAGCGTGGCATCGTAGGCCGGTTTGGAAAACTGCCCACCCACCTGAAAGACGGGCATGTCGCGGATGTAGTCAATCACCCGTGAACTACTGACCCGGAACCCGAGGTCCCGGACGTACTGAGTAACGGCACGATTGAGCACCAGCCCGTCCAGAACCTGGCGCTTCAGCTGCTCCTCGGCGGCCGGCGGTAGCTCTCCACTCGCCGCCTGCTGCTCGGCAACCAGTCGATTCTGAAAGACCCGCTGGAAGTCGGCGGTCGGGATCTCTTCACCGTTGACCCGGGCAGCGAATCCAGACCCGCTGACCGTAAAGTCACTGCTGACAAACGTCAGCGCAAGTGGCACCGCAATGAGCAGGAGCACGGCGAAGGCCACCCAGCCCTGGAGCTTCTCCCGGATATTTTGCAGCATCGACTTGCGCGTTATGGTTGGTGGCGGAGTGGACGGGACTCGAACCCGCGACCCCCGGCGTGACAGGCCGGTATTCTAACCAACTGAACTACCACTCCACTTTTTAAGAATTCAAAGTCACCGCCGGAAACCCGAGTTTTCACGCCCAGCAGGCGCCAACTCCCCGCTCGTTCCGGGTTGGTGGGTGCTGAGGGGCTCGAACCCCCGACCTTCGCCTTGTAAGGGCGACGCTCTTCCAGCTGAGCTAAGCACCCTGCAGCCGGCTCGACGATATTCCAGAGATCCAAACGTCAGCGCCCCGTGCCGGCACCGATGTGCCAGTACGGGGCGCCTGATGGTGAGCGCTCCGGCCTAGTCACCTAGTTTACGGCATCCTTCAGGGCCTTCCCAGCCTTAAAGCCAGGAACCCTGCTCGCTGCAATCTGGATAGTTTCCCCCGTCCGCGGGTTACGGCCCTGTCGGGCGGCCCGCGACTTTACCGCAAACGTCCCAAATCCGACCAACGAGACATCGCTGCCGGACTTCAGAGCCTTGGTCACGGCACCGATTACCGCGTCTACGGCGCGCGTGGCATCAGCCTTCGACAGCCCGGCATCGTCCGCGACCACTTCGATCAAGTCACCCTTGTTCATCAACATACCTTCAGAAGTAAACGAGTTAACCCTCGTCACCGCTGTCATGAGACCAAAGAAGCCCCCCCAAACCTCACCGGGCCTACTTAGTCTCAATGACTTCAGTGACGTCCCCAAGATCCGGTGACGGTCGCTGCCGGAAAACAGCAGCCAGACGCTAGTAGCAAAGCTTATACCAAGGCTGAAAAACGGCTGTCAACCTCGCCGTCCGGGAATCTTGCCGCTGTTCGCCGGCCTATTGTGCGCGATTTCAGTGCGCCCTGACACCCGTATCCGCGGGATCGACTGGCGTCTTTTTTGCGTCGTCCCCGGGCGTCGGCCGATCGATGGTCTTCGGGACTGGCATATTCTGGAGCGTCAACTGCAACACTTCGTCAATCCACCGCACCGGAACAATGTTGAGCTTGTCCTTGATGTTCTTCGGAATTTCCACGAGATCCTTTTCGTTATCCCGCGGAATCAAGACTGTCGCTATGCCACCACGGTGGGCGGCCAGCAGTTTTTCCTTGAGCCCGCCAATGGGCAATACCTCGCCACGCAAGGTTATTTCTCCGGTCATGGCCACATCGCAACGCACGGGAATGCCGGTGAGTGCCGATACCAGCGCGGTGCACATGCCAATGCCCGCGCTTGGACCATCCTTTGGTGTAGCGCCCTCAGGCATATGGATGTGCACGTCGAGCTTCTGGTGGAAGTCCTCGTCGATACCAAGCACCGCGGCCCGACTGCGCACGACGGTGGTCGCTGCCTGAATCGACTCCCGCATCACTTCGCCGAGTTGACCGGTGTTGATAAGCTTGCCCTTGCCAGGCACCACGGCGGCCTCAATGGTCAGCAATTCTCCTCCCGCCTCTGTCCACGCGAGGCCCGTCACCTGCCCGACCTGATTGGCCTCCTCGGCACGGCCGTAACGGTAGCGGCGAACACCCAGATACTTGTCGAGACCCTTCGGTACGACCTGCGTCGCTTTCGTCTCGGGCTTGAGCAGATGCTGCTTGACGACCTTTCTGCAGATCTTGGCAATCTCCCGCTCCAGATTGCGGACACCGGACTCCCGGGTGTAATAGCGGATCAGATCCCGGATCGCCGTATCCGAGATGGAGATCTCGCCGTTGCGGAGGCCGTTGGCCTTTACCTGTTTGGGCTTGAGGTAGTTCCGCGCGATGCTCAGTTTCTCATCCTCCGTGTAGCCGGGGATGCGAATGACCTCCATCCGATCGAGCAGCGGCGCCGGAATGTTCAGGGTATTGGCAGTACAGACGAACATGACCTCGGAAAGATCGAAATCTACTTCGAGATAGTGATCGTTGAAGCTCGAGTTCTGCTCTGGATCCAGAACTTCGAGGAGGGCCGAGGATGGGTCACCGCGAAAATCCGTGGACATCTTGTCCACTTCATCCAGGAGAAAGAGCGGATTGCGCACACCCGTCTTCGCCAGGTTTTGCACGATCTTGCCGGGCATTGACCCGATGTAGGTACGACGGTGCCCGCGAATTTCCGCCTCGTCACGGACGCCACCGAGGGACATCCGCACAAATTTCCGGTTGGTAGCACGTGCGATGCTTTGTCCGAGCGAGGTCTTGCCAACGCCCGGCGGTCCGACCAGGCACAAAATCGGCCCCTTAAGCTTTTTAACCCGCTGCTGGACGGCGAGATACTCGAGGATGCGTTCCTTGACCTTGTCCAGGCCAAAGTGATCCTTCTCAAGTACCGCCTCAGCCTCTATGAGCTCCTGGTTGACACGCGTACGTTTGCGCCACGGCGCCTTCAGCAGCCAGTCCACGTAGTTACGTACTACCGTGGCCTCAGCGGACATCGGCGACATCAGCTTGAGCTTGTTCAGCTCTGAAGTGGCCTTATCACGTGCTTCCTGCGGCATGCCCGCACGAGCGATGCGCTGTTCGAGCTCGGCAATTTCATTGGGGGCGTCCTCCATGTCCCCGAGCTCTTTCTGGATCGCCTTCATCTGTTCGTTCAGGTAGTACTCGCGCTGACTCTTCTCCATCTGCTGCTTGACACGGCCACGGATCCGCTTTTCGATCTGCAGCATGTCGATTTCGGTCTCGATCAGCGTCATCACGTGCTCGATGCGCTCCCGAACCGTCTCGATCTCGAGCACCTTCTGCTTCTGCTCAAGCTTCAGGGCCATGTGAGCAGCAATGGTATCGGCCAGACGCCCGGGCTGATCGATGCCAGCGAGAGAGGTCAGGATCTCCGGCGGCACTTTTCTGTTCAGCTTGACGTAGTTTTCGAACTGGGATATCAGCGAACGCTTGAGCACGTCGGCTTCTCTAGTGGTGACGTCCAGCTGGTCCTCGACGAGCGTGATGTCCGCGGAAAAGAACTCTGCTCCCCGCGTCTTCGTAAGGTTGGCACGAGTGCCGCCCTCGACGAGCACCTTCACCGTGCCATCCGGCAATTTAAGGAGCTGGAGAATCGTGGCCAGCGTACCGACCCGATAGATATCCTCGAGTGAAGGCTCATCTACATCGGCCTGCTTCTGGGCCACGAGCAGAATCTGCTTCCCGGCCTGCATAGCCTCTTCCAGCGCCTGAATGGAACGCGCACGCCCCACAAACAGCGGGATCACCATGTGCGGGTATACGACGACGTCCCGCAGGGGCAGGATGGGTATGTTTAGGCGGTGCTGCGGATCAGTGTCAGACATTCATCCCTCCTGGGAATCAGAGTACCGCAGTCCTGATATCGATAATCAAGGATCCCGGACAGTCTAGTTGCTGCCGGAGCCAGCCGCCCGCCGTTCTTCCTGAACCGCCCGAAGCGGTGTGGTTTCTTCCGACTCATAGATGATGTAGGGCCGCGTCTCGCCGGTGACGACAGCCTCGTCCACGACCACCTTGCGGGCGTTACGCAGGGACGGCAACTCGTACATCGTATCCAGCAGAATATTCTCCAGAATCGTCCGCAGGCCACGGGCCCCGGTCTTTCGCTGCATGGCGCGCAACGCGATCGCACGCAAGGCGTCCTCCCGAAATTCAAGTTCCGCGCCCTCCATCTCAAACAGGCGACGGTATTGCTTGGTAAGGGCATTCTTGGGCTCTACAAGGATGCTGATCAGCGCGGCTTCATCGAGTTCGTCCAGCGTCGCCACGACTGGTAACCGTCCCACAAACTCCGGAATCAGGCCGTAGCGAATCAGGTCTTCCGGCTCGACATCTGTCAGCAATTCGCCTATCGGCGAATCCTCCGAACTGCGCACATCAGCGACGAAGCCGATGCCACTCTTTTGCGAGCGCTTCTGAATAATCTTCTCGAGGCCCGCGAAAGCACCACCGACAATGAACAGTATGTGGCGCGTATCCACCTGCAGAAACTCCTGCTGGGGATGCTTGCGCCCGCCCTGCGGCGGCACGGAGGCAACGGTGCCTTCGATCAGCTTCAGCAGAGCCTGCTGCACCCCTTCGCCGGATACATCCCGGGTAATGGAGGGGTTGTCCGACTTCCGCGAGATCTTGTCGATCTCGTCGATATAGACGATCCCCGTCTGTGCCTTCTCAACGTCGTAATCACACTTCTGCAGCAGCTTCTGAATGATGTTCTCGACATCCTCGCCGACGTACCCGGCTTCTGTCAGCGTGGTGGCGTCGGCAATCGTGAACGGGACATTGAGCAACCGGGCAAGGGTTTCGGCAAGGAGCGTCTTGCCGCAACCCGTCGGACCGATCATCAGAATGTTGCTCTTTGAGAGCTCGATGTCGCTCTTGGCGCCATCCGTAGACCGATTTTCCAGCCGCTTGTAGTGGTTGTAGACCGCCACCGCCAGGATCTTCTTGGCGCGCTCCTGACCAATCACGTACTCGTCGAGAACGCCTTTGATCTCCTGGGGCTTTGGCAACTTAGTACTGGGGCGATCCTGCCGGTCTTCCAGCTCCTCGCGGATGATGTCGTTGCAGAGCTCGACGCACTCGTCGCAGATGAACACCGATGGACCCGCGATGAGCTTGCGGACCTCGTGCTGGCTTTTGCCGCAAAACGAGCAGTAGAGCAGCTTGCCGTCGTCGCCTCGTCCGCGGGTTTCGTCCACCATGGCTGCCGTTTTCTCCTGCCGTGAAGCCCGTCACGGGAGCTTCACCTAACATATAGCACGCGTTCATCGGGACGTGCAAAATCCCTGTTCCGAGACCGCGAGCAGTTCACATCACGCGGCGATTCTCTTGCTCAAGTTGGCAATTTTGCCACTCAGTTTTGCTAGGCGGTTTTGCGGGTCTCTCCGCGGCGCTCCAGCACGCCATCGATCAGGCCGTATTCGACGCCTTCCGCACCGCTCATGAATCGGTCCCGGTCGGTGTCGCGCTCTACCCGCTCTATAGGCTGGCTCGTGTGTTTGGCCAGGATCCGGTTAAGGCGTTCCCTGGTCTGCAGAATTTCCTTCGCGTGGATATCGATATCCGATGCCTGGCCCTGAAAGCCGCCCAGGGGCTGGTGAATCATGATGCGGGAGTGCGGCAGACAAAAACGCTTGCCCTTGGCCCCGCCCGTCAGCAGCAGCGCTCCCATGCTGGCTGCCTGGCCGACGCAGATCGTGCTCACGTCGGGCTTGATGAACTGCATCGTGTCGTAGATCGAGAGGCCGGAAGTGACTACACCGCCCGGCGAATTGATGTACAGGTGGATGTCCTTGTCCGGGTTCTCCGACTCAAGGAACAGCAGCTGGGCAACCACCAGATTAGCCATGTGATCCTCAACCGGACCGACAATGAAGATCACCCGCTCCTTGAGCAGCCTGGAGTAGATGTCGTAGGCCCGCTCGCCGCGAGCGGTCTGCTCGATGACCATCGGTACCAGACCGAGCGCCGTAGTTTCCATAGCCATGTTTACCGTCCCTGTGGGATTAAATGCGTCGCTAGCCCGCGACCAGTGCGCGAAAGGTCGTGGGCTTCGGAGTAATCGCGGCACGTGCGGCCAGCCACTCGACGACCTGCTCTTCGAGCACGGCGTTTTCGACCTGAGTCAGTAGCTGTGCCGTCTGGTAATACAACTTGCGGATCTCGTCAGGCTTCTCGTAGCTGCTGGACAACTGCTCAATTCGCTCGCGGACCTTCTCCCGGTCGACCACCAGTTCCTTCTCACGAATCAGGGCACCAATCAGCAAGCCAAGCCGCACACGGCGTTCTGCAGTCTGGCGAAAAGACTCCAGCGCGGGAGCAGCTGCGACGTCTGTGATGCCGAGATTGCGCATCGAGTCCGCCTGCAGGGACGTGGCTTCCTGCTCCACCAGGACGGTCGGAATATCGATCGGGTTTGCCTGCAGCAACTGCTCGAGCAGTTGGCGTTTGACGTCCGCCTTGGCCCGGGCCGCAAATTCGTCAGCCATGTTGTTGCGAAGATCCTGGACGAAATCATCCTTCGTCCCGCTCGCAACCCCAAAGCTCTTTATAAATTCCTCATCCAGATCCGGAAGGTGCTCCACGGCAACTTCTGCAACCTGAATACTGAAATCAGCAGACTGGCCAGCCAGTGTTGCATTAGGGTAGTCAGTGGGAAACCGCACCGTGATCTCGCGGTTTTCGCCGGACGTCACGCCGACCAGCTGCTTCTCGAAGCCTTCGATCATCCGGCCTGCGCCGAGCACAATGGTGACCTTCTCGCCGGTACCACCCTCCATCGGGCCGCCGTTGAGACGCCCCTGGAAATCGACAACGACGCGATCCCCTGTGCGGGCCTCGCGATCCGTTGCATGCCAGTGACTACGCTGGCGCCGCAGATTTTCGGCTATGAAATCGATGTCAGCATCATCGAATGCCGGATCGGGCCGGTTGGCAACCACGGTCTCGATACCCTGCACCGTAAACTCAGGGAAGACTTCGAAGCTAGCCGTGTAGGCGAAGTCACCACCGGGGGTACCGGCATCCGCCGCCGCATCAATCAGCGGGTCACCAACCGGGCGGAGCTGCTGGCCACTGATGGCTTCGTTGTAGGTGGACTGCACGACATCCTGGAGGACTTCGCGGCGCACCTGGTCTCCGAAGCGCTGCCGGATGACCTTTTCGGGAACCTTGCCAGGCCGATAGCCCTTGATGTTGGCGGTCCGGCTGACGGAACGCAGGCGGCTTTCCACCTCATGCTCGATGCGTTGCGCCGGCACGCGCACCTGCAGGCGCCGTTCCAGGCCCTGACCGGTCTCCAGGGAAACCTGCAAATTCTCCATCGCTGACTCGAACTCCTGACTGGTCTGCATCTGTTACGAAAGGCCTGGTGCGAAAGGAGAGACTCGAACTCTCACGGGTTACCCCACAGGAACCTAAATCCTGCGCGTCTACCAGTTCCGCCACATTCGCGTGTGGGGTCTCAAAGCGGCTTTTCGCCGGTCATTATACCGAACGACCTTGTGCTCACCTGACCCGAACGGCTCCAAATCACAACACTCTTCAAAGGGCCCGATGCTGCTGCCGTGCACGCGTGCTCAGGGCGTGGGCCTACAAAGACGCGCATTGGACACCTTCATAAAATCATATATTACAGAAGTTTACGAGTCATTTACGAACTTGTTTATCTGGCTGGTGGCCGACTATTGCCAACGGTTGCGCACTAGTGCGTCACAGTCTCCAAGGCGGGTTTTCTGGTGCCGGCTGCGCGGCAGGAGTCAGGCCCCGGCGTTCCGCTTAAGTCCGCCCGTTTACGGGCACGGGATGGTCCCCGCGCAGCTCAGCCCCGACGGCCCCGGCGGAGTGCCGAGCCTGGCGCGCAGGAGGCCGAAGTCGGCCGTCGTCACCGTGCCGCTGCCGTTCATGTCAGCGGCGGCAGCTACCGGGCTGAAGGAGGCGGGCTGGCCCAGTACGGAGCGCAGCAGTCCGAAGTCGGCGGTCGTCACCGTGCCGCTGTTGTTCACGTCCGCATCGCAGATGTTGCCGTAACCGTCACTATCGGCATCGAGTTGATTGGTATTGCTCACCACAGTGCAATTGTCGTTTTGGTCCCCGATGCTGTCGCCATCAGTGTCCACAGGCACGACAGTCACAAAGGTGCGGATCTCGCCGCCACCAAAGGTGGAGCTGTGAATGTTGAAGTAGGCGGTCTGGGTCGTCAGCGCGTTGATCAGGGCCAACTCGGCGCCGGCGGCGGTGCCGCCGTTGGCAGTAACAAAGCTGGCGCTGTAGTTACTGGTCAGCGCAAGGTCGATAGTCTGAAGGTAGGAACCGGACTGAACGCCCAGCGGAAAGCCCGGCAAGATTCCGCCGGTGGCCAGCGCCACACCGGCCGTGCCGGTGCCAGGCGTCGGGGTGCAGCAGTGAATGTGAGCTGTGCTGGTGGTGCCCGACAGCCCGGAAAAAGTGGCGTTAATGGCTAGCGTGTGGCCGGCGTCGTCGTACTGCAGGATCAAGGTGCCAGTGCCAGTGCGCCCGCCCCCGCCTTCGGGCACGAAAGTCCCGGAGTAAACGATAATCGCGGCCTGCGCCGGAGGGGCTGCCAACAGGACTGCGGCAGCGGCCAGGGCTAAGTGGATGTGCATGGGTTTTGTCCTCGTTGAAGTGGCGGCAGGCCCACAGGCGGAGCGGCTCGAGCATAGGATAGTTAAAGCCCTCGCGGCAACCCGTGGCGAGCGGACGGGATCGACAGGTCGCCGATGCCAGGGAGCCAAGCGCGTCAGGCGCTGAAGCTTCCACCTGGCATTGGCTCGGAGATCACGTAAATCTCGAACTTAAATGGTGGGCCGTGTAAGACTTGAACTTACAACCAATGGATTAAGAGTCCACTGCTCTACCAGTTGAGCTAACGGCCCGTCTCTTCGCAAGGTTCGCGCCTGAAGGCGCTCCTACAGCGTCGGCACTTAAAGTTGGGGTGGACGATGGGGCTTGAACCCACGACCACCGGAATCACAATCCGGTGCTCTACCAACTGAGCTACGCCCACCATTTACCAATCTCAATTATGGCGCGCCTGGCAGGACTCGAACCTGCAGCCCCCGGCTTAGAAGGCCGGTGCTCTGTCCGGTTGAGCTACAGGCGCTCCGCTTCCGAAGGACCGGGTGGTCGGGGCAGACGGATTCGAACCGCCGACCCTCTGCTCCCAAAGCAGATGCGCTACCAGACTGCGCCATGCCCCGAACTTAACCCGGCACCTCCATTATAGCGATCTTTAGGGGTGCGCCGGACCATCTATCGGGCCCGCGATCATAGGGACGATAGCGGACAGCGTCAATTTGCGACCCCGTGCTAAGGTGTCGGCCGCCATGACCGCCCGCCTGATTGACGGCAAAGCCATCGCCAGTGAGCGGCGCAGCGCCCTGCGCGAGCGTATCTCCAGACGACTCCAGGACGGACTCAGGCCACCCGGCCTGGCCGTGATTCTGGTCGGGGATGACCCGGCCTCAGGTATCTACGTGCGCAACAAGCGCAATGCCTGCAACGAGGTGGGCATCATGTCGCGTGACTACGACCTGCCTCTTTCGACCACGGAGGGGGAAATTCTGGCGTTGATCGGGCAGCTGAATGCGGACCCGGAGATTGACGGGATACTGGTGCAGTTGCCCCTGCCGGGGCACGTCAGCGAAGTCGCCGTGATCGAATGCATCGAACCCATCAAGGACGTGGACGGCTTTCACCCCTACACGATCGGGCGACTCAGTCAGCGTATCCCGGTGCTGCGCCCCGCCACGCCCTATGGCGTGATGACGCTCCTCCGCCACATCGGTGTCCCCGTGAAGGGCCAGCACGCGGTGGTCGTTGGCGCCTCCAATCACGTGGGGCGGCCTCTGGCCCTGGAATTGCTGCTGGCAGGGGCCACCATTACGGTCTGCCACCGGTTCACCCGGGACCTGGCACACCATGTCGGCGAGGCCGATATCCTGGCGGTCGCTGTTGGCAAAGCTGGTCTTATTCCCGGAGCCTGGATCAAGCCAGGCGCCGTCGTGCTCGACATCGGTATCAGCAGGCTGGCCAATGGCAAGCTTGCCGGCGACGTGGTGTTCGAGGAGGCCCGACTCCGGGCTGGCTGGATTACACCGGTGCCGGGTGGCGTCGGACCAATGACCATTGCGATGCTGCTGGAGAACACGCTGACAGCAGCCATCTCGGGACCCGCGCTGCTGCAGGCGCGGGAGATGACCCCAACCAGCTAGTTGCGCGCACTCCCTTTTGGATTGGAACCTGAACGATGTCCCGCACAAAAAAACTCCTGCTGCCCGCTGCCCTGGCCGCGCTTTTCGTGGTAACCCGCGCGAGCGGTGCTGAACCGACGCAGGTCAAGGTCGAAACGTCCGCAGGGGACTTCGTCCTGCAGCTGGACGACAGCCGGGCGCCACTGACCGTGGCCAACTTCCTGCAGTACGTGAATGACGGCTTCTACGTCGGGACGATCTTTCACCGCGTCGTGAACGGCTTTGTGATCCAGGGCGGTGGCTTTACCCCCGATCTCGTGCAGAAGCCGCCCCGGTCAACCGTGGTCAACGAGTCCGGAAATGGACTCAGCAACCGGCGGGGTTCCGTGGCCATGGCTCGCACCGCGGAGCCGCACTCCGCCGATGCACAGTTCTATGTCAACCTCGCAGACAACCTGGCGCTGGATTCCAAACCAACGCGGTGGGGTTACGCCGTGTTCGGAGAAGTGATTCAGGGGCTCGAAATCGTGGATGAGATCGGTCACCGCGTGACCGGCAGCAAGGGCGGCATGCAGGACGTACCCGTAGAGGCTGTCTTGATCAGGAAGATCAGCGTCGTGAAGATTCCCGCCGCGAAATGACGGCACTCTTTATCTCTGACCTGCATCTGGACGCCGCCCGGCCCGCCGCCACTGATTGCTTCCTGCGCTTCCTGGCCGGCCCGGCCCGCGATGCGGGCTCCCTGTACATTCTGGGCGACCTCTTTGAGGCCTGGATCGGGGACGACGCAGCGGGCCCGCACGAACGCGCCATCCTGGAGGCCCTCAAACGCTACACAGAGGCCGGCTGCCGATGCTCTTTCCTGCGCGGAAATCGCGACTTCCTGGTGGGGGAAGTATTTGCAGCCGATACCGGAGTCGCTCTGCTTGCGGACGAGAGCCGCATTGAACTTGCAGGCAACCAGGCCCTGCTTATGCACGGCGATACGCTGTGCACCGATGACCATGCGTACCAGGCCTACCGGCGCTTTGTACACCGGCCAGTCGTCCAGGCTCTCTACCTGGCTCTACCGGCCCGAGTCCGCTCGGGCATTGCAGCCTATGCCCGTCGGCGCAGCACGTCGGCCAATGCCGGCAAACCCGCCGCGATCATGGACGTCAATCCATCAGCAGTAGACGACGCCCTTCGTCGCCACGACGTGCGCCTGCTGATTCACGGCCACACCCACCGCCCGGCGGTGCACTCGCTCGAGGTCGATGGCCGGGCGGCGCGACGCGTCGTTTTGGGTGCCTGGTACGACCAGGGCAGCGTATTGCACTGGACGGCAGCCGGGCCGGAACTGCGCAATCTGAGTTTCGCCTGACGTCAGCCCGACGGCTGCCAGGCCAGCAGTTCTTCCACGGTCTGAAAACGCTCCGCGGGAAGCTTCGCCAGCATGCGCTGGATCAGGGGCTGGAACTCCCGCAGCGAGGTAGGCAGGCCGGGAACCGGCGACTGGCGGTGCTTGACGATCACGGCCATCGCGGTTTCGCCGTCGTAGGGCTTCGCGCCGGTCAGCATTTCGTAAAAGATGACACCGAGGCTGTAGATGTCACCGCGCAGATCCACAGGCTCGCCATGCCCCTGCTCGGGACTCATGTAATAGGGCGTGCCGAAAATAGCGCCAGCACCCGTAACCTCGGCGTGCAATGCCACTTGCTTGGCGAGGCCGAAATCGATCAGCGCCAGGGAACCATCGTCCCGAAAAAGTACGTTGGTCGGCTTCAGATCGCGGTGCAGGATACCCGCCGCGTGCAGCACAGAGAGCGCGCCTGCGATATCCCGCATCAGACGGTACGCCTCGTACCGGTCCATGCCAGCGGCAATCCGGCGCTTGAGACTGCCGCCGCCGCAATATTCCATCGCAATGTAAGCGTGATCGTCCGCCACTCCAAAGTCGTAAATACGCACCACGTTGGGGTGGTCGAGACGGGCAATCAGTTCGTACTCCCGGAGGAACCGGTCGAGAATCTTCCCGGTGGACGAATCGGCGATCTGGTGCAAGACCTTAAGCACCAGCTGGCGTTCCGCGTTGCGCTGGCGTGCGAGGTACACCGTGGCGAGTTCGCCATGCGCGAGCTTTCGAATGATCGTGTAATTGCGGGGAATAGGATCGCGACTACCCGTCACTGAGGGGTCGGTTGGGCCACTGCCACCTGGCGCCGAGTGCGGTGGCACCTTGACCGCCTCGTCGATAGCTTCGATCAACCGCGCGTTGTTCAGTCCGGGCTTGCCGACGTAGTCGTACGCGCCTGCCCGCATGGCAGCAACAATCTGCCGCTCCTCCCCATTACCGATGATGACGATCGGTGGAAAGCGCGGCAGCGCACGAAACTGCCTGAGCCAGTCGAGTGCATCCCCCCGACCACAGGGATGCCCGAGCAGGATCACATCATTGCCCGCACCGGAAAATGCCTCGGGAAGCCGCCCCGAGACCAGAGGATCGTACTCACGGATGACGGCGTCGGGCCAGCGGGCTGCAACGTGGTGCGAGAGCAGCCGACGGTAGTCGGCATGGTCGTCAATGATAAGAATCTTGAGCAGACGCCTTACCCGGTGCGCAGGCGGGAACCGGGGGTAAGAGGTGTGACGTCGTCGCCTTCCGGGTCGCGAAGCTCGAACGGGCCGCGTCTTCGCTTCCCGCCCCGCTGGCTCTTGGCCCGGTCAGAGCGATTCTGCTCCAGGTGAGCAAGATATTCGGGACTGATGTCGCCCGTAACGTACTGGCCTGAAAAGCACGAGGTATCGAAGTGCGATATATCGCCGTTGTCGTACCGGACGGCGCGAATCAGATCATCGAGATCCTGGTAAATGAGCCAGTCGGCCCGGATCAATTCCTGCACCTGCACTTCGGTACGGCCATGGGCGACCAGCTCACTGGCCGCAGGCATGTCTATGCCGTAGACATTGGGGTAGCGGACAGGTGGCGAGGCCGAGGCAAAGTACACGCGGCGGGCACCCGCCTCGCGAGCCATCTCGATAATCTGCTTCGAAGTAGTCCCGCGAACGATGGAGTCGTCAACCAGCAGCACGTTCTTGTCACGGAACTCCAGGTCGATGGCATTGAGCTTGCGCCGCACCGACTGCCGCCGCTGCTCCTGCCCGGGCATGATAAACGTTCTGCCGATGTAGCGGTTCTTGATGAACCCCTCCCGGTATTTCACTCCGAGGCGATGCGCAACCTCAAGCGCACTGGTGCGGCTCGAATCGGGAATCGGAATCACCACCTCAATGTCGTGATCAGGGCGCTCGCGCAGGATCTTGTCGGCCAGCCGTTCGCCCATTCTCAGCCGGGATTTGTACACAGAAATTCGGTCAATAATGGAATCGGGGCGTGCAAAGTAGACGTACTCGAAGATACACGGCGTATAGCTCCGGCGTGCACCACACTGCTGGCTGTGGAGGGTGCCGTCACTCTCGATGATCACCGCCTCGCCGGGCAGGATGTCGCGAATGACCTCGAAATCGAGTGCATCCATGGCCACGCTCTCGGACGCCACCATGTGCTCGACGCCGCCCGCCGTCTCGCGACGCCCGATACACAGAGGTCGAATGCCGTGGGGATCCCGGAACGCCACGATGCCATAGCCAATGACCAGCGCAACCACCGCATACCCGCCCCGGCACCGACGGTGGACCGCGGACACCGCGGCAAAGATGGCCTTGGGTGTAATGCACTCAGCGTCCTGGCGCTGCAACTCGTGGGCAAATACGTTGAGCAGCGCCTCGGTATCAGAACCGGTATTCAGATGCCGGCGGTCCTGCTGGACCAGCAGCTCCTTGAGTTCGTCCGAGTTCGTGAGGTTGCCGTTATGTGCCAGGCCAATACCGTAAGGCGAATTCACGTAGAAGGGCTGAGCCTCGGATGAATTCAGCGTACCGGCGGTCGGATAGCGACAGTGGCCGATGCCAATATTGCCTCGCAACTCGTCCATGTGCCGCTGCTGGAAGACATCGCTGACCAGGCCATTCTTTTTGCGGGTACAGAACGTGCCATTCCAGTCCGTCATCATGCCGGCAGCGTCCTGTCCGCGATGCTGAAGGACGGTCAGCGCATCATAAATGGCCTGATTGACAGGCCGATGGCCGACGATGCCAACGATGCCACACACGTTAGAGGCGAACTCCTTGTTGTTGGGCGAACTGCTCTTGCGCCACGTCCCGCAGCTCGGCGCCTACTGCAGCCGCATACGGTAGCAGCTTGGACTCCCGCCACCAAGGCTCTGCTGAGAATCCGCCGACCTCAAGAGCCAGAACCAGCAGTGCGGCCAGGACTATGCCCCGGGCCAGTCCGAATAACATGCCGAGCATGCGGTCAGTCCCGGTGATCGGGCTACGGCGAACGAAATAGCTGACCAGCCACGCCACCAGGCTGCCAATGAACAAGACGACGACGAACAGGGCAACTCGTCCGGCCCAGAGCTGCCACAGCGGATTGTCGAGCACCCGACCGAAGAGACGCGCCGCGTCCGGGCCGAAACGAGCCGCGCACCAGAGTGCCGCCGCCCAGATCACCAGCGATAGCGCCTCCCTGATCAACCCGCGCACGATGCCGAGGACCGCCGACAGCAGCAGCACTCCCAGCAGCAGGTAATCGAAAGTGCTCATCGACTACTCGCGGCCAACCCTGCCACCCTTGAACCCAGCCGCCGCCAGTCTCGCGGCCAGTTCTTCGGCCGCGACCCGGTCCACTGCCGGCCCGGCGCGAACGCGAAACAGGGTTCCACTGGCACCGCCCCCGCCCTTGACGGACGCGCTGAAACCACTGTTCTGCAGGTCCGATGCCAGCCGATCGGCGTTGCCCCGCTGCGAGAAGCTGCCGAGCTGCACGATCCAGTCACCCGACCCGCCCGCGGCACCTGAGGCAACGACCGGCGCTCGTGGATCCGCTGCCACGCGATCCGGTACCGGAGTCGCCGGCTTGATGGTAGCGGGCTCCAGTGAGTCGGGGGGCGCTGTTGCAGGCTCCGATTCAGGTGCCGGCGACGCCGCCGGGGGTAAGTTCAACTGCCGTGGAGTGGGCACCGGCGGCTCGCGCCCCGGGCCGTCCAGTCGGATCGTGTGGGTGCGCAGGTTCAATGACTTGTCTGCTGCCCCATCGGCGGTCTGGCTCGGCAACGGAGCCGCGGAAGTGGCTGCTGAAGGAACGATTGACGGGTGCGTAATCGTCGCGCCGGATTCCGGATTGCCGTCCAGGATGGCCGGCACGACCAGCACCAGCACCGCGAGCAGGCACGCGGCCCCGACCATTCGTTCTGCGAGCTGGCGGTCCATCACAACAAAGTTCCGGCAAGGAGTCAGTATAAACCAAGCCACTGCAGGGCGGGCGCGACGATTCGGAAGGAACCGCAGACCACGATGCGTCCCCCGGGCGCCGTGACCTCGCGGGCCGCAGCAAAGGCGGCGGCTGGCGTGGCCACCCAGGTCGCATTGCTGATTGAAGCGGCGCCCACCGCTGCCCTCATTCCGGCCTCGGTGCTGGCCCTTGGATCGTCGACTCCCGAGAGAATCCAGCGGCCGGCGGCCGGACGGAGCTCGGCGACGAACTCGGCAATGGCCTTGTCGGTCAGCAGGGCCGCAACGATAGTGACGTTTGCGAGGCCGCCGTCCGGTGCCGGCAGCGTATTCAGTTGCTCACGCAGAACGGCGGCGGCCTGCGGATTGTGGGCGACGTCGAGAATCCACTCGTGCTCGCGCTGCACGATCTGGAAACGACCGGGCGGGCTGGACTGGAGCAGCACGGGGTTCAGGAACGTGGCGTTGAGCCGCACTGCCGGCCGCATTTCGGCCAGCGCCGCGAGAGCGAGCGTCGCATTCCGGAATTGCGCGGCAGTCCAGTGGGCCGGCGACCGCAGGCCAGTCAGCTGCTGCCGCCCGCCCGGCCCTCGGCCTTCCCACTGCCACCGACCGGCCACGCCATCCGGAGCGTAGCTAAAGTCCGGGCCGTAAGTCCGCAGGTCGGCTCCGACGCTAGCAGCCCGTGCGCGAATCGCCGCCGGCACCGGCGAGTCGCCGTACAGCGCCAACCTCCCACTGTGCATGATGCCGGCCTTCTCTGCGGCAATCGCTTCGATGGAATCACCGAGCCATTCCTGGTGATCGAGACCGATGGTGGTAATCAGCGCAACGTCAGCGTCCAGCGCGTTCACGGCATCCAGTCGCCCGCCAAGGCCAACTTCCAGGAGCCAGGTGTCACAAGCCGCATCGGCAAAGCTGACGAAGGCCGCCAACGTGCCGAATTCGAAGTACGTCAGGGGCACGGAATTCCGCGCCGCCTCGACGCGCGCGAACGCTGCCAAAAGTGCCGGGTCGGATACGGATCGACCACCGATCTGGATCCGTTCGTTGTAATGCACGAGGTGCGGGGAAGTGTAGAGCCCCGGATGGCCGCCGGCAGCCCGCAGGCAGTCGTACAGCAAGGTAACCGTAGACCCCTTGCCGTTGGTACCGCCGACAGTGATCACCCGGCCGGCCGGCACCTGCAGTCCCAGCCGCTCCAGCACCTCGCGCACGCGCTCAAGGCCCATATCGATCGTGCGGGAATGCAGAGTTCCCTGCCACTGAAGCCAGTCAGCAACAGAGCGGAAATCGGCCATGGTCTCAGGCCGGCGTGTCGGGCCGACTTTCGGGTGGCGGCGCCTGCTTCAGGAGTTTCGCCAGCAGCGAAGCGATTTCATCGCGCAGCTGCCGACGGTCCACCAGCATGTCGAGTGCGCCGTGCTCCAGCAGGAACTCGCTGCGCTGGAAGCCTTCCGGAAGTGTCTCGCGAACGGTTTGCTGAATAACACGGGGTCCCGCGAAGCCGATCAGCGCATTCGGCTCCGCGATGTTGACGTCGCCGAGCATGGCGAGGCTCGCCGAGACACCGCCGGTCGTGGGATCCGTGAGCACGGAAATGAACGGCACACGCGCTTCAGCCAGTTCGGCCAGCGCCGCGCTGGTCTTGGCCATCTGGAGCAGCGAATACAGGGCCTCCTGCATGCGAGCACCGCCACTCGCGGCAAAGCTGATCAGCGGCTGGCGGTTGTCCCGGCTCCAGACTGCCGCACGGGCAAATTTCTCGCCAACCACAGAACCCATGGAACCTCCCATGAAGCGGAACTCGAAGGCACAGGCGACTACCGGCTGACCCTTCAGCAGACCGGTCATCGCGATCAGTGCATCCCGTTCACCGGTCTCCTTCTGCGCTAGCGTGATCCGGTTCCGATACGGTTTGCTGTCTTTGAAGCGTAGCGGATCGTGCGGGCTCAGCTTCTCGGCGATCTCACGGCCTGTGCCCGTATCGAGAAACACCATCAGTCGGTCACGGGCCACGAGGCGCATGTGGTGGCTGCACTTCGGGCAGACGTGCAGGTTGCGCTCAAGTTCCGCCCGATAGAGCTGGGCGCTGCACTGTGGGCACTTGATCCAGAGTCCCTCGGGAACAGAACGGGTGCGCCGCTCCGTCTTGATGCGCGAGGGAAGGACCTTTTCGTACCACGTCATGCGCGAATCATAGTCAAGTCTGGTTCACCGATCACGCCAGACGGCCTGAGCGGCTGCTCTCGGCAACGCCAGTTCCGCCGGGTAGTGCACTTCCGCGAGATACAGGCCCTCAGGCGGTGCCGTTGGTGCCCCCAGCCGCCGGTCCCGGCTGGCCAGCAGCTCGGCCATCCAGCCGGGTTCTGCGTCGCCGGTTCCGATCCGGACCAGCGCACCAACAATATTGCGCACCATGTGGTAGAGGAAGCCATTGGCACGCACTTCGACGTGCACATACTCGCCTGCCCGGGTAACGACCATCCGCTCGAGCCGGCGGACAGGACTGCGGGACTGACAACCGGCACCGCGAAATGCAGAGAAATCGTGGTCGCCAAGGAGGTAGGCCCCCGCGGCAGCCATCCGTTCCACTCCAAGCGCTCCCCGGTAACACCACGCACGGTGGCGTTCCAGCGCGGAACGCACCTCCCGATGCAGGATAACGTAGCGGTAGGTGCGGGCGAGTGCGGAAAAACGGGCGTGAAAATCAGTGGGAACGGCTCGAACCCATTGAACGGCGACATCTGCCGGCAGATTACTGTTGATCCCCAGTAGCCAGGAGCGCAAGGAACGTTGCGCGTCGGTATCGAAGTGGACGATCTGACCACAGGCGTGCACACCCGTATCGGTGCGGCCGGCCGCGGCCGTGCTGATCGGCTGGTTGGCTACGACACCGATGGCAACATTGAGAACTTCTTGGACGCTGCGGGCATGGTTCTGAGTCTGCCAGCCGAAGAATGCGCCGCCGTCGTACTCCAGCCCGGCCGCAAAGCGCTGGGCGCTCAATCCAGGGACCTCTCGCCGGGACCGGTCGACGAGACCCGTCAGTCCGTCAGATCGTCGAGCAGGCGGCGAGCCTCCTGGCGCTGCGCAGAGTCACCTTCCTCCAGCACCTCATTCAGGATGCTGCGCGCGCCGTCCGGATCGCCCATATCGACGTAGGCACGGGCGAGATCAAGCTTGGTGCCCACCTCAGTCATCGTCGGACCCTCGGGGCCCTTGCGCCGTCCGGTCATCACCGAGGTTGGCTCAATATCCTCGGCCTTGCTGTCACCAATATCGAAATCCACCTGGCTGAGTTCGGCTGAAGCCTCTCCCAGACCGGCTACCGAGACCCGTGGCTGCTCGGCGGTGTCGTCGACGGCCCTGTGCTCGGCTGTGGACTCGGCTGTGTCACTGGTCAAATCACGGGCATTACTCAGACCCGAAGAACTCTTTTGCAGGGCATTGCCAAAGGCGGGCAAGTCCAGCGTGCCTTCGTCGGGAACCATGCGACGCACTTCAGCTGTCGAATCACCTTCCAATGCCTGCAGCAAGTCGGACTCTTCGGCATCGTCCGCGCTTAGGTCGTACACATCGCTGCCAGCATCCCCTTCAACGGCAGCATGCAGGCCCGTACCCAGATCGCCTGCGGCTTCATCGAGACCCGTTAGATCGAGACCCAGGTCCTCAAGGTTGATTTCCTCGGTCTGGTCGCCGGCGGCCGCCCGCCGCGACTCGTCCAAGCCCGAGCGACGGGCGGGGATAGCGCTTTCCAGTGTCGGTGTCTCCAGCGTGCCCGACGCTGCCATTTCTACCGTTGGCGTTTCGAGGGTAGGCGTTTCAACGGTGCGCGCGCCGAAACTGCGCGACTCAATCGTGGGCGTTTCCATGGTCGGTGAATAATCACCGGCGTACCGCGCCTCCACCGTCGGCACTTCGGCGGTTCGGCCGCCGCTCTGGCCGCCGCTCTGGCCGCCGCTCTGGCCGCCACCGCGCGGAGCGATTTCTGTCTGCATCGACCCCGTGCTATCGATCGAGACATCTCCCATGGATCCAAGGTCAAAATCCAGCAACTCGGAGGCGGGCCCCTTGCGGGCCGCCGTCAGGTCGAGATCGAGGTTCGTCTCATCGGCCTCATCGAACGAGATGTCTACACCGCCCTGGTCGTCGTCAGCCAGGGCCAGATCAAGGCTTGCGTCGCCGGTGGACGTCACCGCGCCAGCAAAGAGTGGCTCCCCGGGGCAAATCTGCTTGCCCATGATCAGGACTTTGTTCCAGCCGGAATCCGGGGAACCCTTCATTTGTCGGTGGTAGGTCTGGGCTTCCTTGAGGAAGGAAGCCTTGTTTTCCCAGATAAAGAATACTTCGAGAAGCTTGAGGCGCAGGTCGCGCCGATCCGGACTGTCCCGGAGCGCTCGGGTGAGCAGTTCGGCTGCCTGATCATAAAGCCCGTACGCCATGTGGAAGTCGGCTTCGGCAACGAGGTCCGCCTGGTCCAGTTCAACGGCACCCTCGGTGCTGATCGTGCGCTCCAGCGGCGTTTCAGCGTCAGCATCCCGGGCAGCGACTCGTGCAGCGGGGGCCGGACTCCGTTCACCGGCATCTTCCTCAACCATGTAGCCATCCCGGCGGACAACCGGCTGGGTGCTGCCAGCGCCGCTCGGCATGTCGCCCCGCAAATCGTTACCGAACCGGCCGGTAGCCTCATCGGCCGTGGCCATGCGCCGGCGGGCAAAGACGAAGAACAGGCCCGCGAGTAGGACCACCGCCGCCGACAGCAGGAAGGGTCCACTGGAGACGAGATCGCCCAGCGAGCGCAGGAACCCGCCGTCCCTGTTACGTTCCTGGGGGGAACGCCTGGCCGGTTGCCGCTCATCGGCCGCCGGCTTTTCGACTACCGCTGGCTGGTCCGATGCAACGGGCGCTGCGACCGGCCCCACAGGCTCTGCGGAGGGCGCGGGGGCCGGCAGTTCTTCGGGTGGCGCCTCGGCTGGCGCCGGCACGACCGCTTCCGGAGCCTTTGCCGGGCCCTCAAGCTGCCTGACGCGGTCTTGCAGAGTCTTGAGCTGACTGTCCCTGAGCGCGAGCAGGCGCTGCTGTTCCGCGAGCTCCCGCTCCAGAGCCATCCGGTCGGCAAGACCGCTGGGGCCGCTGGCGGTGCCGGCCGCCTGTGCGGTCGGCGGCACAAGCTGGAGGCGAGCCGGCGCCGGAGTGCCGGTGGCGGCCCTGCGCCACTCCTCATCCTGCCTCTGCACTTCAGCGGTCGCTGCGCGACTGGCAATACCCGCCAGTTCACCGCCCCGGGGCACGCGCAAAATGGCGCCGCGCCGGAGCACGTTGATGTTGCCTGCAAAGGCCTCGGGATTCGCCCGATACAGCGCGAGCATGATCTGATTTACCGAAGCGCCGCTGTCCGCCCGCAGTCGCTCCGAGATGCCCCACAGCGTCTCATTCGAACGCACAGGGCCGTAGGTGTCGCCATCCGGTCCGGAAGTGATGCGGCCAGATGTGTTCGCACCAGATGTGCTCGCACCAGATGCGCTGCCCACAGATGGCTGGACCGGCGCGCGGCGTATCTCCGGAGCCGCGTCTCCGGGTCCTGCTGCCGCCGGCGCCGCCGGCCGGGGCGTCTTCGCACCTGCTGAAACCTGGCCCGACGCCAGCTCAGAACCGGCAAAAGCTGGCGGATCCAGGAGAACGGTGTACTCCCGCAACAGCCGACCCTGGGGCCAGCTGACGTCCAGCAACAGGGAAATGAAGGGTTCGCTGACCGGCTGGGTGGAGGTAACGCGAACCACCGCCCGGGCGCCCTCGCGCTCCACATTGAATCTCAGGTCTTCAAGAAATCGGGGTCGGTCAAGACCAAAACGCTCGAACGTTGCAACTGGGGCCAGTTGGACGCTGAGCTGGCTCAACTCATCGGCGTCTGCCGTGACCTGGATCTCGGCAACGAAGGGCTGGTTGAGCGCCGACCGGAGCGTAATTTCGCCGAGGCCCAGCGCGCCGGCGGTCAACGGTAGAAGCCCCGCCAGCAGCAGGACTGCAGCGAGTAGAACTCGTGGCATCTAAATTCCCCGAATGAGCCGCCAGCACCACCCCTCGTCGGGGAACCCAAGAAGCCGATGGCCTAGAAGTAGAACCAACTATAGCCCATATGGTCCCGCCGCGTAAGGCAGAGGCGCGCGGATTTAGAGGTAGTCGCGGATCAGTAGTTCGGCTATCTGGATGCTGTTCAGGGCAGCCCCCTTGCGGATGTTGTCCGACACCACCCACAGGTTGATGCCCCGCTCGCAGGAGATGTCCTCCCGGATCCGGCCCACATAGACCGGATCGTGGCTCGCAGCCTCCGTAACGGCGGTCGGATACCCACCGAGGCGAGCTTCGTCGACGACCGTGATACCGGGCGCGCGCTCCAGCAGGGCGCGGACTTCCGGAGCACTGATCTTGCGCCGGGTCTCGATGTGAACTGCTTCGGAATGGCCGAAGAACACGGGCACGCGCACGGCTGTCGGGTTCACCTGGATCGCTTCGTCACCCAGGATCTTCCGCGTCTCCCACACCATCTTCATCTCTTCCTTGGTGTAGCCGTTCTCCTGAAAGTCGTCGATGTGGGGCACGACATTGAAGGCGATCTGTTTCGCCGCGCCCACGGTTTCCACGGGTTGCCCGTTAAGCAGCTGGGCAGTCTGCGCCGCCAGTGCGTCCACGGAGCGGCGGCCAGCACCGGAGACCGACTGGTAGGTCGCCACGTTAATGCGCGTGATGCCGACAGCGTCGTGAATAGGCTTCAACGCCACGACCAGCTGGATCGTGGAGCAGTTGGGATTGGCAATGATGTTGTGCCGGCGGTAGCCCGGAACAGCCTCGGGATTCACTTCCGGCACGATTAGCGGGATGTCCGATTCATAGCGGAACCGGGAAGTATTGTCGATCACGATGCAGCCGGCGGTGCCAGCGCGCGGCGCGTGCTCGCCAGAGACGCTGCCGCCCGCTGAGAATAAACCGATATCTACACCCTTGAAATCGAAAGTGGCGAGATCCCGCACGCGAAGCGTCTTACCCGCAAAACTCACCGTCTTGCCGACGGACCGCGCGCTGGCCAGCGGAATCAGCTCGCTGACCGGGAAACTGCGCTCTTCGAGGATCTCGAGCAGGGCTTCGCCAACGAGGCCTGTGGCACCGACGACGGCTACGCGATAGGCGTCCTTGCTGGGCATGGGATCAATACTCTGGCTAAAGGCGTTTGCGGTTCAGGATCGGGGGCGACCGTCTTCGACCGACGGGGTCAAGGGCTGGACGTCGGCGTTCTGGCCACGGTGTCGCAGAAAGTGGTCCATCAGCACAATGGCGAGCATGGCCTCGGCAATCGGTGCCGCCCGAAGCCCGACGCAGGGATCGTGCCGGCCGGTGGTGGCCACCTCCGCAGACTCGCCCTCCTCGTCCACCGTGTCGCCCGGCAGCCTGATGCTCGAGGTTGGCTTGAGTGCGATGCTCACCAGGATGTCCTGGCCCGTGGATATTCCGCCGAGGACTCCGCCAGACGAATTGCGCCGAAAACCGGTCGGCGTGATTTCATCCCGGTGTTCCGTCCCCTTCTGGGCGACCACCGCAAAGCCGGCGCCCAATTCCACGGCACGGACCGCGTTGATGCTCATCATCGCGTGGGCAATGTCTGCCTCGAGCTTGTCGAAGACTGGCTCGCCGAGACCCGCCGGAACGCCGCTCGCCACCACGTTGATGCGCGCACCTATGGAATTGCCCTCCTTACGCAGCGCATCCATATAGGCCTCGAGTTCTGGCACCCGGGCAGGATCGGCGCAAAAAAACGGGTTGTCGTCTACGGTGGCAAGATCCACAACGTCAAGCACCAACGGACCCAACTGACGCAGGTAACCGCGAATCTCAATGCCCAGCCGCAACTGCAGGAACTTTCGCGCAATGGCGCCAGCCGCCACACGCATGGCGGTCTCGCGCGCCGATGAACGACCCCCGCCGCGGTAGTCACGGATCCCGTACTTCTGCTGGTAGGTGTAGTCGGCATGGCCCGGCCGGAAACGATCCTTGATTTTCCGGTAGTCCTGGGACTTCTGATCCACGTTCTCGATCACCATGCCGATCGGCGTGCCGGTGGTCAGGCCCTCGAACACGCCGGAAAGGATCTGCACCGTGTCAGGCTCGCGGCGCGGGGTGGTATGCCGCGACTTGCCTGGCCGGCGGCGCTCCAGATCCTTCTGAATGTCGGCCTCGGCGAGCGGCAACCCGGGCGGACACCCGTCGACGATACAGCCCAGCGCCGGCCCGTGGCTCTCGCCGAAGGTCGTGACCGTATAAGACTTGCCGATGGTATTACCGGACATCAGGACTCTACTTTTTTGGCAGGACGACTTCTGGCACAAAGACTGCGGCCCCAAGCTCCGCTGCGCTGACGAGGGCGATGCCCTCCCCACCGTTAACAAGCTCGGGCCAGGTAAAGGGCACTTTCGGAAAACGGGCCTCAAGCACGGCAACTCCGGCTCCAACCTCAAGAGCCAGCCAGCCGTGCGGCGTCAGAAAGCGAGCCGCATGGTGCAATATTCTTGCCGGGGTTGCCATCCCGTCGACACCGGATTCAAGCGCCAGCAGCGGTTCATGGCCGTACTCGGGCGGGAAAGTCGCCAAGTCCGCCTCGGGTACGTAGGGCGGATTGGAAACGATCAGGTCGAACGTGCCTTCAACCCCGGAAAAGACATCGGCCTGGACGAGCTCCACGCGCTCTTCCAGGCTGTATCTCTGCACGTTTCGACGCGCGACGGCAAGGGCGTCGGGTGAGATATCCGTAGCCACCACGCTGCTGTCGGGAAAGGCCAGTGCGAGGGCCACAGCGATGCAGCCGCTGCCCGTCCCGATGTCGAGAATGCGTCGAACGCCCGGCGGGTCCAACCACGGCTCGAAGCGCTGGGCGATCAACTCCGCGAATGGCGACCGGGGAATCAGCACGCGTTCGTCCACGTAAAACGCCAGCCCGGCAAACCAGGCCTCCCCTGTCAGGTAGGGCAAAGGCCGGCGACTGCCGATACGCAACGCCAGCAACTCCTCGACCTCTGACCTTTGCTCCGTCGATACCCGCAGGCGATAGGCGCGCCGGGCGTCGGCATGCTCGAGACCCAAGACGTGAAAGACGAGGGCGGCGGCTTCGTCGCGTGCATTCTCGGTGCCGTGACCGAAAAACACCCCCGCGTCATCGAGACGGCTGGCGCACGCCGTGATCAGCCCGGCAACCGAGCCTGCCTGTCCTTTCGCCATGCGCCACCCAGAGCCCGAACCTGAACCGGCGTATAGAATACGTCGCCGCCTCGTCCCGGAACCGACTACTGATGCTCTCCGCCCTGGTCGACCAGCTCTTTGTGCTCTTTCAGCGCCTGCTGCCGGAACGGCAACTGGGACGTGCGGTGCATGCCCTCACGCGCAACCGGACCCCGTGGCTGCGCAGCATGCTGATCCGGGCCTTCGTGCGCGTCTACCGGGTGGACCTCACGGAAGTTGAGCACCCCGAGCCGGAGTCCTGGGAGCACATGAACGCCTTCTTCACGCGACCGCTGCGGCCCGGTGCGCGAATCGTCGCCAGCGGCGACGGTACCGTGGTATGTCCGAGCGATGGCCTCCTTGAAGAACTGGGCTACGCCGAAGCAGATCAGCTGCTGCAGGCCAAGCGCTTCCGGTACCGGATCAGCGACTTTCTGGCGCTGAATGCGGCTGAAGCCGGGCTCTTCAGTGGTGGGGCGACTGCCACCATCTACCTCGCACCGCACGATTATCACCGCGTGCACATGCCCCTCGGCGGTCGGGTGACGGAGATGGTCTACGTCCCCGGCCGGCGCTGGGCCGTCAACCGTCGCACGGTCCGCACGGTGCCGGGCCTGTTTGCCGCCAACGAGCGCGTGATCCTGTGGTGCGAGAATTCTGCAGGCCGCTTTGCGGTTGTGCTGGTCGGCGCGCTAAACGTCGCGAGTATCTCGCTGGCGTGGAGTGGTGACGTGCCGTCTTCGGACGAGGTGGTCAGGACCCTTTACGGAGCGACGGATCCGCGGCTTCAGATTGCAGTCGGGGGTCTGCTCGGGCAGTTCAACCTCGGCTCCACGGTGGTGATTGTTGCGGAGCGAGCCCTCATTGAATGGGACGCCACCGTCACACCGGGTGAGGCAGTCCGAATGGGCGCGCGCCTTGGACAGAGCCGGGCCAACTAGTGGCCTGGCGGCCCAGTGCATCGTGGACGGCACTTCGTCAGCGCGCCCGGCTGCTGGCTGCCACCCGCTCTTTCTTCAGCGCGCGCGGCCTGCTGGAAGTCGAGACGCCCGCACTGGTGCGGCATGCGGTAACGGACCCCCACCTGGGGAACATCAGTGTCCGACCGGTCAGTGGACCGCCGCTCTTTCTGCACACGTCCCCCGAATTCCACATGAAACGCCTGTTGGCCGCAGGAGCCCCGGACATCTGGCAACTCGGCAAAGTCTTCCGGGACGGTGAAGCCGGCAGGCACCACGAACCAGAGTTCACCCTCCTGGAATGGTATCGCCACGACTTCACCCTGGAGCAGCTGGCGGGCGAGACTTGCGCGCTGCTCACGGTACTCGCGCGCGAGGCTGAAATCGCAGGCGCCGTGCCCTCGCTGGCACTCGAAACGCCCGTTTACTGGACCTACGCGGACCTGTTCCGGGCAACGTTGGGTGTTGATCCTCTGACGGCAGGTATAGCGGATTTGCAAGACTGTGCCCGTTCCGTCCTGGGCAGCCGGGCGAGTGCAGAGCTTTGCGGTAGTCTCGGCGACAAGACCACGCTGTGGCTCGACCTGCTGATGAGCCACGTGGTCAGCAAGCGGCTGGAGGGAACGCTCATTGCTGTGGTCACGGGTTACCCCGCAGCGCAGGCCGCCCTCGCCCGCGTGAATCCGGCGGATCACCGCGTCGCGGAACGGTTCGAGGTCTTCTGTCGCGGGATCGAAGTGGCCAACGGTTACCGCGAGCTCACTGATGCGGCTGAACTGCGCCGGCGTTTCAGCGCGGATCGCGCCCTCCGGGCCCAATTGGGCCGGCACGACGTAACGCCGGACGAGCAACTGCTGGCAGCGCTGGAGCACGGCCTGCCCGACTGCTCAGGGGTTGCCGTTGGCTTTGACCGGGTGGTGATGGTTCTGCTCGGGCTTGGCACGCTGCAGGCAGCGATCAGCTTCCCTGTCCTGGAGAATTAGCAGTCCGGAGAGCCGTGCTACTTTACCCGCGACGCATACGCACTCGTGCGGGTATCGACCTTGATGACTTCACCCTCGTTAATGAACAGCGGCACCTTGACGACCGCGCCAGTCTCGAGCCGCGCAGGCTTCATGCCACCCGTGGCGGTATCACCCCGGACGCCAGGATCGGTTTCGACAATCTTCAGTTCGACGAAAATCGGCGGCATCACCAGCAGCGGCACTCCGTTCCAGAGCGTAACGGTGCAGGTGTCCTGCTCCCGGAGCCACTGCCTGGCTTCCTCGACGGCGGTGAGCGAGGCCGGAATCTGCTCAAAGGTCTCGGGATCCATGAAGTACCACATGTCACCGTCCACATAGAGGTACTGCATCGGCCGATCGACGACATCCGCCGATTCGATCGAGTCGCTGTTACGGTAGGTCTTTTCAACCGTCCGCCCGGTGCGCAAATTGCGAATGCGGACCCGGTTAAAGGCCTGGCCCTTGCCGGGTTTGACGAACTCATTGTCGACCACGGCGCAGGGATCGCCATCGATCAATACCTTGCTGCCGCCCCGGAGATCACTCGCGCTGTAATTGGCCATAGAAACCCATTCGTCTTCGCAGCAGCCTAGTCTAGCGGAATTTTTCGGCACGACATAACTCCAGCGGGGCCACATAATCGAACGACGATCACATAATCCCCCGGCATCGACCTGCAGAATCCCGCTCCATTCCAGGGACTTGAACAGGTGTGGAGTTGGGCAACTCCGTCGGCATTCCACTAATCGTCTTAAGTCGCAGCGATGAGCACGCGACGACGATCAATTCGGTCCTGCGCGATAGCGGACATCCGGTGCACTGTCAGCGCTTAAACGACCTCGCGACACTCACCGAAGCTCTCAAATCACGCCTCCCCGACATGATCCTGTTCTTCGACGGCGAGACCGACGCCGACTTTGCCGCGGTGGCCGCTGCCGTGGCCCAGTGCCTGCCACCGCCGCCCTTGCTGATGGTCCACGCCAACGTGGATGAATCTGGCATCGCTGCAGCGATGGAAAGCGGTGCACGGGACGTGGTCTCCCTGACCCACCGCAACCGGCTGCGCGCCGTCGTCGGACGCGAATTGCACGCACATCGGTTGCGCCTCGCCCTCGAGGGCGTATTGGGCTCGGCTCGCCAGTACAAACAGGAACTGCGCAGCCTGATGACCGGGGCGTCCGAGGCGATTGCAGACGTTCACGATGGAATTATCGTGGCTGTGAACCCGGCGTGGGCGGCCCTGCTCGGCGTGAAGGCCGAGGAGGAACTGGTCGGCCAGCCGTTCATGGACCTGTTTCGCGAAGCCGACCAGGCGACGCTGAAGGGTGCTCTGATTGCGTGCCTGAAAGGCAAATGGAAGGACGACGGGGTTCTGCCAGTAGTCGCCTTCAGGCGGGATGAGTCAGAGCTGCCGCTGGAGTTGCGCCTGAAGTGTGTCACCGTTGACGGCGATCCCGGCGTCCGGGTCATCGTCCCAAGTGATCGCCAGCCCGAGCAGACACCGGAAGACCTGCTCGAACAGGCCGTCGCGAAAGACCCGTCCACCGGGTTTTACCAGCGCCACTCGTTCCTCGATCGTCTGACCGGCCGACTCGCCAGTCAGCAGGAGGGCGGCATCCGTGCACTTGCCTACCTCCGGCCGGACCACTTCGCCCGCGTCCAGGCAGACGTGGGCCTGCTGGGTACCGAAGCGCTGCTGATGCGCCTCGCCGAGATCCTTCGCGAACTGACTCAACCTGGCGACCTGTATGGCCGTTTCGGCGGTACGATGTTCACGGTGCTGGTAGAGCGCGGCACCATGACGGACGTGCAGGCCTGGGCCAACCAGCTGCGCAAGGCCGTAGCCAACCAGATATTCGAGGTCGAAACGCAGTCGACATCCATGACCTGCACGATCGGCCTGTGCGAGGTCAGGCCGTCGGATCAGAATCCGGCTGAGCTCCTGGCCGAGGCTGAACTGGCCTGCCGCAAAGGCCGGGATCAGGGCGGCAACCGGGTCGTGCTTAGCGACAACAGCGGGGTCACCGAGCGGCTGCGCCAGACCGACACGCTATGGATTGCCCGGATCCGGTCCGCGCTGATGCAAAACCGCCTGCGCCTTGTGCACCAGCCGGTAGTCGGGTTGCACGAAGAGGTCCAGGGTGTACTGGACACACGCGTGCGACTGATCGACGAGCAGGGCGAGCCAGTCCTGCCGGCCGACTTCATTCCGGCCGCCGAGCGCGCCCACATGATGAAAAACATCGACCGGTGGGTGATTGGTGCGTCGTTCTCGTTCTGTGTGGCACGACAGCCCAATCTGGTATTTGTGCGCCTGTCACGTGATTCCTTGCTCGACGAGTCGGTTATTGAATGGCTCAAGGCACGCGCACAGACAACGCGCCTCCGACCATCCCAGGTCTGCTTCCAGATCAGTGAGGAGCTCGCCCTGCAGCAGCTGAAGCAGAGCAAGACGATCGCAGAGAAGCTGCGGGAGAATGGCTTCCTGTTTGCCGTCGATCATCTGGGTACGGGACGCGACTCGACCCAGCTGTTGGGCCACCTGCCCATGCAGTTCGTCAAGGTGGACGGCAGCCTGATGCAGGGCCTGCACCGGGACAAGGACTTGCAGAAAAAGGTTGGCGAAATTGCTGCCCGGGCCCGGGAGCTCAAAATCAAGACCATTGCCGAGCGTGTTGAGAACGCCAATACGATGGCCGTTCTGTGGCAACTCGGCATCGCTTTCGTGCAGGGCAACTTTACCCAGAACCACGGCGTGGTTCTGGGCGGCAGCGGTGCGACCGAGCAGCAGCTCGCCGGCTGAGGCCAGCGTGCAGTCAATCACACTCCGGAGGCACCCCCGCGCGGGAGAACCACGCGATGTTACAGAACGAGACCTGAGTCGTTTACCGGCTGGCCGGCAGATGGTCTCTTAACGTTTGCACCATGCGGATACCAGGGACTACTCATGCTTCGATTGCGCCAACCAGCCCGGCCTAGCGATTCACTGCTTCGGCTGGCTGTCCGACAGGTGTCGGCCCGGCCGTTCCTGACCGGTTCCCTGCTGCTCGTAATGGCTCCGGCGGCACAGGCCATCACCCTTGGCGATATCAGTGTGCACTCAACACTCGGGCAGAGGCTGATTGCCACGGTGCCGGTTTACCTGGGCGCCGGCGAGGCACTGACGGGCGGCTGTGTTGCGCCCCGGTCAGGCACCTCCGATCTGCGGCGCGTGCCGGGCGCCGACGTCACCACACCCGAGGCAGCCCGCGAAGGCGTTTACGAAGTGCAGGTGACGAGCGCTTCGGCACTTTACGAACCCATGTACGAACTGGAGCTCATGGCGCAGTGCCCAGGGGCGCCGGGCCTGATCAGGCAGTACGTCCTGATGCTCGACCTGCCGGCGGCGACGCTGGCCATCCGGACCCCTGCCACGCAAACCCGCGCCACGGAACCACCCACAGCGCAGGCACCAGTAGCGCAGGCACCAATAGCGCGGCCAGGCGCCGCGCAGCCGCGCCTCCCCACGCGGCCACTCGGCGCGACCATTGAGGAGGGAACTCGTTATCGCGTAGCGACAGGCGACACGCTCTCATCCATCGCTGCCCGGGTCCGAAGCCGGAAGGTGACACTTTGGGCGCTGGCCGACGCGATCCAGGCTGCCAACCCGGGAGCATTCATCCGCAATGATGCAAACCTCATCTCTCTGGGCAGCGAGATTCTGATTCCAGGCGGCACAGAGACGGGTTCACCGGTGGCCACGCCGGAGCCAACTGCAATTGCAACTGCAGGCCCGGTCGCGGTCGCAGTCCCGGTCCCGGTCCCGGTCCCGGTCCCCGAGATCGTGCCACCGGCAGAGAGCAAAGCAGCGCCACCAGCGGCCGCAGTCGTTACTGCGACACCAGTCGTCCGGGCGGCCGCGCCCGTGAAACTCCGTGTCACGGCACCGCCCGTCGCCATTGCTGCCACCGACGAGCCCAATCCGGTCGTTGCGGCAGCAGCCGGGATCCTCTTCGGCCTGTCAATCAGCACCCTGCTCTGGTTCCTTGGACGACGCCCGTCACGGAAGCAACGGCCAGCCGAGCGGACGGGCGACAGCAAGGCACAACCGACCTTCAACCCCACACCGCTGGTGACCGCGACGGCCACGACGGACACGCGCCCGGGGGAACCGGGATTCTCCGTCTACTACACGCCACCGCAGGACGATGCCCTGGCAGCGGAATTTGCCGACGCGCTGGACCCCACCGCCATCGCGCCAACTGCCAAAGCATCGCCCGCAACCGCACAGGCCCCGGGCCCGGACGTGACCGCCGAACTCGAGGAACTGTTCAACAGTACTGACACGTCGATTCAGAAGCGACTGAATGCCGAGAAGACGATGGCAGCACGCTCACTCGGCCATCGGTCAGAAGCAGACGGGAATGCATCCGCCGCCGTCGATCGCGGCAGCGCCGTGGACTTCCTGGTGGGCGACCCAACCAGTGAGGAAGCGACCCTGGCAGGCGAGACGGTGGAGCAGCCCAGACCAAAGCAGTCAGTCACTGCACAAACCGGCACACTGGACCTCCAGGCGCTGTCTGCTTCGGCGACCAAGGATGAGGATCAGGCTCAGACCCTGCTGGAGGCTCTGACGCTCCTGCAGCGGGACTACGAAGACGAACTCACGGCGAGTCAGGTGCTGGACCAGTCCGCGGTCCGCGCGATCCTCGGCAAGGAACTCGACGAACCCACTCAGATCCGCGAGACCGGGGTGCGCAAGGTCCCGTCTCGCGCGAAGTCAGGCTAAGCGTCGGTTCCCGGTACGAGCCGGTCAATCTTCCGCCAGCCCCGGGGTAACAGCCCCCCACGCTGACTGCGTGCGCCCCGATACGGAGCCAGGTCACCGGGCTTGAGCGTCATGCTGCGCTGATTACTGAACAGCACGAGTGACTGCTGGGGATCCAGCACGGCGACCGCCAGCAGTTTCTCCTCGCCCGTCTTGAACTTGCGCGATGAGATACCAAAAATCTTGTTGCCCTTGCCGCGCGCCAGTTCCGGAAGATCTGCCGCCGGAAACACCAGCAGCCGGCCCTCGGAGCTGAGCGCAGCCACCAGTGCCTTGCCGGGAAATTCGGCACCGTTGACCGGGGACGGAAGCAGAACGTCGCTGCCCTCTGGCACCCGCAGGCAGGCCTTGCCGGCGCGATTGCGGGAATGCAGCTCACCCAGCTTCACGAAAAAGCCATAGCCGGCATCCGTTGCCACCAGCCAGCGCATCTCGGGATCACCCAGCAGGACGCCCCGGAAGGTGGCTCCGGCGGCCGGATTGAGCCGGCCGGTCAACGGCTCACCCTGCCCGCGAGCAGATGGCAACGTGTGTGCCGGCAGACAATAGGCCCGTCCCGAGTTATCAATGAACACCGCTGACTGCGTGCTCTTGCCGAGGGCAGAGCTCAGGTAGCTATCGCCCGACTTGTAGCTCAGGCTCACAGGATCGATCTCGTGACCCTTGGCGCTCCGCACCCAGCCACTGGTCGAGAGGACCACGGTGACGGGCTCGCTGGTCACCAGTTCGGTCTCCGCGAGCGCCTGGGCAGCCTCCCGCTCGACGATGACCGTCCGGCGGGCATCCCCGTGCTTCTCCGCGAGACCCAGTAACTCGTCACGGATCACGGTTTTTAACTTGGCAGCGCTCTTGAGGATCTGCTGCAGGTAATCCCTCTCCTTGGCGAGATTTTTCTGTTCAGACCGGATCTCGATCTCCTCGAGCTTGGCCAGTTGTCGCAGCCGGAGGTTCAGGATCGACTCGGCCTGGGTGTCGCTGATGCCGAAGCGCTTGATCAGCACTTCTTTTGGCTTGTCCTCACGGCGAATGATGCGAATCACTTCGTCGATATTGAGGAAAGCGATTAACAGTCCATCAAGAATGTGGAGCCGGTCCTCGACTTTGGTCAGACGGTACTGCAGACGCAACTTCACGGTAGCTGTCCGGAATTGCAGCCATTCGACAAGCAACGACTTGAGGTCCCGAACAGCTGGCCGGCCGTCGAGGCCGATGACATTCAGGTTTACCCGGATCGTCCGCTCAAGGTCCGTCGTGGCGAACAGATGGCTCATCAGGGCTTCGAGGTCCACCTTGCCGGACTTGGGGGAGATCACCAGACGAGTGGGATTCTCGTGATCGGACTCGTCCCGCAGGTCGTCAACCAGCGGCAACTTCTTGGCCTGGCGCTGCGCATCAATCTGCTCCAGCACCTTGCTGCCTGAAACCTGGAACGGCAGGTTGGTGATGATGATGTCGTCCTCTTCACGCTCCCAGGTGGCACGCAGCCGCAGCGTGCCATTGCCCGTCGCGTAGATTTCGTTGAGTTCCTTTCGGGGCGTTACCAGCTCACCGCCAGTCGGAAAATCCGGGCCCTTGATGTGCTGGCAGAGCTGCTTCTGCGTCGTTTCGGGATCGTCGAGCAGCCTTAAGAGCGCAGTAACGACTTCACGCACGTTGTGCGGCGGAATGTCGGTGGACATGCCGACGGCGATACCGCTGGCCCCGTTCAGCAGCAGGTTGGGCAGCTGTGCGGGCAACAACACCGGCTCCTCCAGCGTGCCGTCGAAATTCGGAATCCACTTGACGGTACCCTGGCCAAGCTCGTCCAGGAGGGTGGCGGCGTAGGGAGTGAGGCGGGCCTCGGTATAGCGCATGGCGGCGAACGACTTCGGATCGTCTGCTGAACCCCAGTTACCCTGCCCGTCGACAATCGGGTAGCGGTAGGCAAAGGCCTGGGCCATATGCACCATGGCCTCGTAGCACGCGGAATCACCGTGCGGGTGGAACTTGCCGATGACGTCACCAACGGTCCGCGCGGACTTCTTGTGCTTGGTTGCGGCGAGCAGACCAAGCTCGCTCATGGCATAGATGATCCGGCGCTGGACGGGCTTTAGCCCGTCCCCGATATGGGGTAGCGCTCGGTCGAGAATGACGTACATCGAATAGTCGAGGTAGGCCTTTTCCGTAAAGACCCGCATCGCCACTTTCTCGACGGAATGGAACTCAAGCCGGCTTTGCAGAACGGGCGGCGCGCCGTTCTTGCCAGCAGCTTTCGACGATGGTGATTTCCGGGTGCCCACGCGCGTCAGATCTCGGCGAGATTGCCGTTGGCCTCAAGCCACGTGCGGCGATCCCCCGAGCGCTTTTTTGCCAGGAGCATGTCGAGTAGCTGTTCCGTGTTGTCACTTGGATCAATGGTCAGCTGCACCAGCCGGCGGGAGTCCGGCAGCATCGTCGTTTCACGGAGTTGCAGCGGGTTCATCTCGCCAAGACCCTTGAAGCGCGTTACGGACGGCTTTGCACGGATTCCTTCGGCCGCAAGGCGGTCAAGGACACCCTGGCGTTCCGCCTCGTCCAGCGCGTAGTAGACGTCTTTGCCGACATCGATCCGGAACAACGGCGGCATCGCAGCGTAGACGTGACCGGACCGCACGAGCTGCGGAAAGTGGCGGACGAACAGCGCGCAGATCAGCGTCGCGATATGCAGACCGTCAGAGTCAGCGTCAGCAAGAATACAGATCTTGTGGTATCGCAGGCCGCTCAGGTCGGCACTGCCCGGCTCGGCGCCCACGGCGAGACTGATGTTGCTGATCTCCTGGGATGCCAGCAACTGGTCCTGATCCACTTCCCAGGTATTCAGGATCTTGCCCCGGAGGGGCAGCACCGCCTGGTACTCGCGGTCCCGGGCCTGCTTGGCTGAACCGCCAGCCGAATCCCCCTCGACCAGAAAGATCTCGCAGCGCTCCGGATCGGTGCTGGTGCAGTCTGTCAGCTTGCCCGGCAACACAGGGCCACTCGTGATCCGCTTGCGCACCACGATCCTGGCGGCCTTCGAGCGCCGCTGGGAGGCCAGGATGGCGCGCTCGGCAATCTGGTCGCCCTCCTCGGTGTGCTGGTTGAGCCACAGCGAGAATGAGTCCTTCACGACACCGCCGACGAAGGCGGCGCACTCGCGTGAGCTGAGTCGCTCCTTCGTCTGGCCGGAAAACTGGGGCTCCTGCATCTTGACGGAGAGGACGTAGTGCAAGCCGTCCCACACGTCATCCGGCGCCAGCTTGACTCCCCGCGGCAGCAGGTTGCGGAACTCGCAGTAGTCGCGCAGCGCGTCGGTCAGGCCCGTTCGCAGGCCGCCCACGTGGGTGCCGCCCTGGGCCGTTGGTATCAGGTTGACATAGGACTCGTTGATGGCCGGAGCGTCGGTATCGGCCCAGGTTATGGCCCACTCGACCTCCTCCCGCTCGCCTTTGAGACTGGCCGAGTAGGGTGGGCCTGGAAGCATTTCGGCGTCGGGGAGACTCTCGGCGAGGTATTGCCCGAGTCCGCCCTCGTACAGCCATTCGTAGCTTTGCTCCGGCTTCTCGACTTCGAAGCGGATACGCAGGCCGGGACAGAGCACTGCCTTTGCACGCAGGACGTGGGTGAGATCGCTCACCGAGAACTTGTCGGAATCGAAGAACTTCGGGTCCGGCCAGAAGCGCAGCGTGGTGCCCGTATTGGCCTTGCCCACCGTGCCGACCTGTTCCAGCTTGCCAACCCGCTCCCCGTTGCGGAAGCTCATGTTGTACTCGTGGCCGTCGCGCCGAATCCAGACCTCAAGATTCTTCGACAGGGCATTGACGACTGACACGCCGACGCCGTGCAGGCCGCCGGAGTACTGGTAATTGTTGTTGGAAAACTTGCCGCCCGCGTGCAGGCGGGTGAGGATCAGTTCCACCCCGGGAATCTTTTCGGTGGGGTGCTTGTCCACCGGCATGCCACGACCGTCGTCGACCACCTCCACCGAGCCATCGGCGTAGAGCTTTACGTCGATGCGCTTGCAGTGCCCGGCCAGGGCTTCGTCGACGCTGTTATCGATCACCTCGTGGGCCAGGTGATTGGGCCGAGTGGTGTCGGTATACATCCCGGGGCGGCGGCGCACGGGATCCAGGCCGCTTAAGACCTCAATGTCAGCAGCTTCGTAGCGGGTAGCCATCAGAATTCAGGGACGATGCACAACAACCGGCCGAATCTTAGAGTACCCGCCGGATTAAGCAAGAATATTGGCGACGCGGGCTGACTGTTCGGGCAGTCAGGCCAGATCGGCGATCAGGGATTCGCAGAGGATGCCCGGAAGCGCAGGTACCGACACCGACAGTTCCGGGTGGTCGATGCCGGCTGATATGCCAGCACCGCCACGCAGGGCCTGCACAGCGGCCGGTGGCAATTCAAAGCGGAGGAAGTGCACCGCCGAGGTCTTGGCGTCATTCGCGCGCGCCATGTCCTCGTCGGCAATGCCCAGGATCAGCGGCTGCTCACCGATCCGGACCCAGATCCGGTCCTCGATGCCGCGCAACCGGCCCAGTGCGATCCGGCGCTCGCCTTCGTCGGGGTACTCGATCAGCAACGTCGCCTTCCAGTTGCTGCCATCAGGAATCAGGGGGTTATACGCCGCTAGTTCGGAGCGAATATCATCCGTCTCGAAGATCCGCTCGGCCCGCAGCATTTCCTGCACCTGGTAATGCATGGTCAGACGGTCTTCGAAGGACAGGGATACGTGTTCACCGAGCGCCAGGCGACGGTGAGCCTTGTGCTCGATAACGCGCTCGCGAAACTCAGGGCGCAACTTCGCGTAGGTCTCGAGGGGGTAGAGATCATCCAGGGTCAGTTTATTCATGGCGTCGGTCGTGCCGTGCTCAGATGCCGTAAGCCAGTCGGAGAAGTTCGATGGGGTGGGGATGGTCGCCGCGCCTGGCAAGGCCCGCTACCTGCGCACCTGCCATGGGGCAGTCACTGCAGAAATGGTCCGCGCCACTGGCCACGACCTGCTCCGCTACCGGCATTGCGATGTTCACCGAAGCCGCCCGGAACTCGGTCTTGACGCCATAGGTACCATCGTGTCCCGAGCAGCGCTCAATAGGCTCGACGGTAGTGCCGGGCACCAGCTGCAGGATATCGCGCGTCTTGAGGCCGATATTCTGGACGCGCAGGTGGCACGGCACGTGGTAGGAGATCTTACCCAGCGACGTCGCGAAATCAGTGCGTAGCCTGCCGCCCTTGTGGCGCAGGTGCAGATAGTTAAAGGGATCGAAGAAGGCGCGGCCTACAGCCTGCACCTCGGCATCCTCCGGGAACATCAGTGGGAGTTCCTGCTTGAACATGAGCACGCAGGACGGCACCGGCGCGATAATGTCCCAGCCCTCTGCCACCCACTTCGCGAGCTCGGGCACGTTGACGTCCTTCGCCCGGGCAACCGATTCCAGGTCGCCGAGCTCGAGCTTGGGCATGCCACAGCACTGTTCATTACCCGCCAGCTGCACCGTGATGCCATTGTGGCGGAACACGGCCGCGAGGTCCTCCACCATCGCCGGCAGATTCCGGTTGCCATAGCAGGTGGTGTAAAGGACGACCTTGCCACTGGTGCCGTTCACGGCTTCGAACGGCAAAGCGGGCACCGTCTGGCGACTGAGCCGCTCTCTCGCTGTGTTGCTCTCGTAGCGGGGTAACGGTGCGTCCCTCGAAACGCCAAGGGTCAACTCCAGCAATAGTCGCCCAGCCTGGTTGCCGTTGACGGCGTTCACAATCTCCGCCACCACGGGAATGCCGGCAATGCTCCCGACCTGGTCTGTCGCGGACAGGATCCGGTTGCGCAGCGAGGCGCCCTCCTCCCTGAACCGCACGGCCTTCGCGCGGAGCATCAGGTGAGGAAAATCCACATTGAAGGGATGGGGTGGCACGTACGGGCACTTCGACATGTAGCACATGTCGCAGAGGTAGCACTGATCAACGACCTTGGCGAACACGGCCTTTGGGACGCCGTCGACTTCGCCGGTGGCTGACCCATCCACCGCGTCGAACAGCGTGGGAAAGGCGTTGCAGAGGCTGAAGCAGCGGCGACAGCCGTGGCAGATGTCGAAAACGCGCTCCAGCTCCTTCTCGAGCGATTCCCGGTTGAAGAAGTCGGGCGACTGCCAGTCGAGTGGATGACGCGTGGGCGCGTCGAGATTGCCTTCTCGGGTGGCCATGGGATCCCTTAAGAAATGCCGGCCGGCCGTCCACGGGGGACCACCGGCCGGCCTTCCATCACAGGCTTACTTGCCGAGGGTATCCAGGGCCTTCTGGAAGCGATTGGCATGCGAGCGCTCGGCCTTGGCGAGCGTCTCAAACCAGTCCGCAACCTCACGAAAGCCCTCGTCGCGGGCGGTCTTCGCCATGCCAGGGTACATGTCGGTGTACTCATGGGTCTCGCCGGCAATCGCGGCCTTGAGATTGTCCGCTGTCGGACCCATTGGCAGGCCTGTGGCGGGATCACCCACATCCTTCAGGTAGTCGAGATGCCCGTGCGCGTGGCCGGTTTCGCCCTCCGCCGTGGAACGGAACACCGCTGCCACGTCGTTGTAGCCCTCCACGTCCGCCTTGCCTGCGAAATACAGATAGCGGCGGTTGGCCTGGGATTCTCCGGCGAATGCCGCTTTCAGATTGCCTTCAGTCTTGCTGCCTTTGAGAGCCACGGTCATTTCTCCTGATGGTGTTTAGACCTGGTCTAAATATAGGAAGCGCGCGCGTATTCTGTCAACCTCCTCGGTTATGAACACACCCCGCCGCAAACCGCCCGCCAAGCCCGTCGACCTGGAAAAGAGCCTGGCCGAACTGGAAACCATTGTCGAACAACTGGAATCCGGTGAACTCCCGCTGGAAAAGTCACTAAAAGAGTTCGAACGGGGGGTGCGGCTTAGCCGCGAATGCCAGGGCGCACTTAAGGATGCAGAGCAGCGCGTCCAGATGCTGATGGGCGACGAACTCAAGGACTTCGCGACAGAAGACCCGGAAGGCGACGATCTGCGCTGACCCGTGCCTGGTTCTCTCCAATACCCAGAAAGATTTCCCGGAAGCTCACGTACGCCAGCGCCCCGAGAAAGCAGTACAGCAAGGGCACAAGGGGCGGCAGCAACAGGACGGCGATAACCGGCAGCATGATGAAAAGCAGTCCCACTCCGAGCATCGGGACGAGATTTTTCATCTGGGCTGCGGCGCCGGCCTGGTAGGCCGCACGGAATGGCAGGCCTAGCAGGGTTGCACAGGGGAACTGGAGGAATGACGTGAGTCCCGGAATATTCAGACCGAAGAACAACAGGCCGAGCGCGTAGGCAGGATAGACAAACATCTGCCGGAGAGCGACGAACCAGTTCTCCGATAGCGCAGTCACGATGTTTCTCTCGGAATAGAGAACGTTCCACCAGGACAAACCGGGCCGCGCAAGGAGAAGACTCCAGATCAGCGCACCCGCCAGCGCGATGATGCCGGAGAAAGCCAGCACGCTACGACCGTTGTCACGCAACGTCGCCAGCACGTCCGTTATGGACACGTCATCGGCCTGATCCAGACGGGCAGCGACGAGGATACTGCCGAAGAAGCCCATGAGTGCCAGCATGCCGCTGACCAGCGGGAGGCGCTGCCCCGCAAAGATCACGAGGCACAGCAGGAGGACGAACCCCAACCAGACGCTGCCGCCACGGACGATCAGGCGCAGTGCCTGGCGACTCCAGCGGATCAGGGCTCCAGGCGGCGCCTCGCGAGGCTCAATGAGCATCGCGTCACGCTACCACCCCGCCTGCCACGACTGAAACACCGGGTTACTCAGGCGGCGAACTGGCGCCCTGAAGGCGGCGAATGAGTGTCCGCAGGAAAACCTTGTTGAACCGCAGCTGGCACTCCGTGGACACCTGCTCCAGCATGGTCGAGCTGACTGACAGTACCGTCACCGCGTCCTGGGCCCGAAATCCGGCGGTGCTCCGGGCGCCAGACACATAGCCGGCCTCGCCGAAACAATCGCCCTCGAGCAGGGCCCCGAGGGCCTTGCCATTGCTTTCCACGGCCACACTACCGGTCACAATGACGTAGAAGCGGTCGTCCGCCGTGCCTTCCCGCACGATTTCGTCAGCGGCCGAATACTCCCGCCACTCGCTGGCACGCAGTAACTCCCGGATCTCGGATTGGGAAAAGTCGTGAAAAAAGGACAGGCGGCGCAGGATGTCGAAGTGCTCCTGCCGGTCGATGCCGTCCCACTGGCCCTTTAGCTGGTGGTAGACCCGGGTCAGCCGCGTACCGAAATCCGTGCCGTTGGCAAAGCGGTTGGTCGGATCCTTCTGCAGGGCAATTGCAACGATTTCCTCCAGTTCCTCCGGCGCCCCCAGTCGCAACGTGTGGATCGGTGGTGGCGTCGCGTAGACGATTTGATTGAGTAGCTTCGACAGGGAGCTCGCCCGGAACGGCCGGAAGCCGGTCAGGAGTTCGTACATCACGGCGCCCAGTGAATACAGGTCAGACGCGGGCGTTAGATCGTTGCCCTGCACCTGCTCCGGTGACATGTAGCTCGGGGAACCAGCGATGCCCTCGATTTTCGAGATATCCGAATCCCGTAATATTGCAATGCCGAAATCGATGATGCGCACATCGTTATCGTTAGTCAGCATGATGTTGCTCGGCTTGATATCCCGGTGGATGACGCCCCGCTTGTGGGCGTAGTGCAGCGCCTTGGCGCATTTGTAGATGATCTTCACCACGTCCTCGACGTGCAGAAGATTGTCGGGGCGACAGTAGGCTTCAAGCGTACGGGCCCGTTGCACATGCTCCATCACAACGTAGTATTTCCCATCCTCCTCCCCCGCATCGAGGATCGGGAGGATGTTCGGATGCTGGAGCATGCCGACCATGTGGGCTTCGTTGAAGAACATTTTCCGGGCAATCTTGGCCCGCGAGGCATCATCTTCGTTGGCGGTGCTGTAGACCTTGATCGCCACGTCGCGCCGGAAGTACGGATCGTGGGAAAGGTAGACGGTGCCGGTGGTGCCGCGGCCCACTTCATTGATGATCAGGTATTTCCCGATCTTCTTCAGCACCGCAGCGACGGAGCCGGCGCTCGGTGTCGAATGCTGAACCATGCGGGAAACCTGACCGGGCTAAAACAGCGGCAGCAGCAGCGCTCCCCTGACGACCAATGCCGCATAAACAGCCGCCAGAATATCATCGAGCATAATGCCCAGCCCGCCGCGCAGTCTGTGATCAGCCTCCCGAATCGGCCAGGGTTTCGCCACGTCAAAGAAGCGAAACAGCAGGAACGCCGCCAGCGTCCAGCCCGGTGTTCGCGGCGTGACGCACAGCACGAGCAGCATCGCGACGATTTCGTCAAACACGATGCCACCGTGATCATGCACGCCCAGCCGGCGCGCACTTGTGCCGCAGATCACGCATCCAAATGCGAAGGCAACCGCGAGTGCAATTGACTGCATGCCCAAGGGCAGCGGGGGCAGCAGCCAGAAAATCCCGACGGCGAGCAGCGAGCCCCAGGTGCCAGGAGCAACGGGCAGCAGTCCCGAACCCAGTCCGAAGGCCAGCCAGTGCACCGGATCACGAAGCACCTGGCGCGCCAGGTCCGGAGGCGAGGACTTGCGGGTCATCAGAAGTGCCGGAACGTGGTATCCGGAACGGCCAGCGGCTGACCCTGCCGGCGCCAGTGACTTCCTGAGCCCGGTACTACGGTACCGATACGTGTGACCGGGACCTGCCAGTCCGCCGTCAGATCCCGCAGATGAGTGGCATGCGACGTCGGGAGCGTGAAGCACAATTCGTAGTCGTCGCCACCGGTGAGGGCGCATTCAACGGCCTGGGCGGCGCGGAGGCTGCGCAACTCCGGACTCAGTGGCAACCTATCGGCGTCCAGCTCGGCACCCACACCGCTGGCAACGAGCAACTTGCCCAGATCGTCGTCGAGGCCATCGGAGATGTCGAGCATGGCGGACGCAATGCCGGCCAGCAGCCGGCCTTCCCGCACCCGCGGTTCCGGATAGAGAAAGCGCTCACGCAACGTCGTTGCTGCACCCCCCTCCGTGGCCTCTGCCAGCAGCAGGCGACCGGCCACCGCGTCACCCGGATGCCCGGTCACCCAGACTCCGTCACCGGGCCGTGCGCCACTGCGCCGGACGGCGCCGTCTGGCCGGACCCGGCCGACGATGGTCACCGTGGCACCCAGCGGCCCGCGCACGGTATCGCCTCCGACCAGCGCCACGCCATACCGGTCAGCGAGAGCGAACAAGCCGTGCGCAAATTCGCGGACCCAGGCCGGATCTCCCCTGGGAAGTGACAGTGCCAGAGTGCACCAGAGCGGTTCTGCGGCCATCGCCGCGAAGTCGCTCAGGTTAACGGCCAGGCAGCGATGGCCGATGGCAGCAGGGGCAATCCCGGCCGGAAAGTGGGTGCCTTCGACGATGCTGTCCATCGCAACCACGAGGTCGAAGCCCGGCTCCGGCCGCACGATGGCCCCGTCGTCGCCGACCCCCAGGACGACGCCGTGCCCCCCCGGCACGCGAGCGGCTCGCGGCCGGTCGAAAAAAGTACTGATCAGCGTCCGCTCGTCCACTGTCCCTCCGGCCTGGTCAGTCGTCGTGGTTCAGGCTGCGGGACGCAGCTTCGGCGCGACCTGGTCAAGCAGGGCATTGATGTAGCGGTGACCGTCCGTTGCGCCGAACTCCCTGGCGAGCCGCACGGCTTCCGAAATTACCACTTTCACAGGGACCTCCGGATGGCTGCCGAGCTCGGCAATACCCAGCCACAGGATACCGTGCTCCACGGGATCGAGCTGCGAGACCGGCCTGTCGGCGTCCGCCGCAATCATGGCATCGAGCGCCGCGGTGTCGGCCAGGATCTCGCCGAGCAGCTGCCCAAAGTAATCGACGTCGACTTTCTCAAAGTCTTTCTGCCCCGAGAACTGGGCCAGGAGTTCCTCACAGGTGTGGCCTGAAAGCTGGCGCTGGTAGAGAGCCTGCACGAGCAGGCGGCGCGACCCGTGCCGACCAGTGGCAGCCATGGAGTGCTACTCAGGCGTCCAGTTGACGCAGGAGGTTGACCATTTCCAGGGTGGCGAGCACGGCGTCGGCACCCTTGTTACCGGACTTGCCGCCGGCACGGTCCATCGCCTGGTCAACAGTGTCACAGGTGAGTACACCGAAGCCGATCGGAAGACCGTGCTCAAGGCTGACCCGATTCAGGCCCGCTGCGCATTCACCGCAGACGAAATCAAAGTGGGGAGTCTGGCCCCGGATCACAGCACCGAGGGCAGCGATACCATCGTAGCGGCGCAGCCTGGCAAGACGCTGGGCCGCCAGCGGCAGCTCAAAGGCTCCCGGCACCCGGACGACATGGATATCTGTCTCCCCGGCGCCATGCCGTTTTAGTGCGTCGACGGCGCCATCCACCAGATTACGAACGATGAGATCGTTGAAGCGGGCGGCCAGGATCACGATGCGCACATCGCGGGCGATTAGTTGTCCTTCGAAGATGCGCATTTGCCGAGGTCAGCCACCGGCGCGCCGGTCTGGCGCGTCGACGTACTCTACAACCTCAAGACCGAAGCCGGATAGGCCGTGCATCTGCTTGGGCGCACTGAGGACCCGCATCCGATGCACGCCGAGGTCCCGCAGGATCTGCGCACCGGTGCCGTAGTTGCGAAGCACCTGGCCACCCGGCGGTTCCTGGCGTTCAGCACCCGCCAGCCGGCCGAGCGACTGGAAGGCTGCCAGTAGTTCGCGCGGCGACTCGGCGTAGTGGAGCAGCACGACGACGCCGTGACCAGCCAGCGCAATCTGCTCCATGGCTGAACGCAGCGGCCAGCCCAGTTCAGCGCTACGCACGCCGACGACATCGCCCAGCGTGTCCTGGACATGGACCCGGACGAGCGGCGGCTCAGTCCGTTTGAGATCACCCCTGACGAGCGCCAGATGGACGTTGCGACTGACATGATCCTCGTAGGCGACGAGGCGGAAGGTACCGAACTCGGTATCCACCATGTGCTCAGCGACGCGCCCCACAGATTCCTCGTGCTGCAGCCGGTAGCGGATGAGATCGGCAATCGTGCCCATCTTGAGGCCGTGTTCGCGGGCAAAGGCCTCCAGCTGGGGCCGGCGGGCCATCGTCCCGTCCTCGTTCAGGATCTCAACGATCACAGCCGCCGGCTCGAAGCCCGCCAGCCGGGCGAGGTCACAGCCCGCCTCCGTGTGTCCGGCGCGAGTCAGCACCCCGCCGGACTGGGCCATCAGCGGAAAGATGTGGCCAGGCTGCGCAATGTCTTCCGCAGAGGCGTCCGGGCCAACGGCAACCCGGACTGTCCGCGCACGGTCCTGCGCCGAGATACCGGTGGTAACGCCCTCGGCAGCCTCGATGGAGACGGTGAAATTAGTGCTCTGCTTGCGATCAGTATCGCCAACCATCAGAGGGAGGCGGAGCTGCTGGCAACGGGCTCGCGTGAGCGTCAGGCAAATCAGTCCGCGGCCGAACCGCGCCATGAAATTGATATCTTCCGGCCGGACCCTGGCCGCCGCCATCAGTAGGTCCCCCTCGTTCTCCCGGTCTTCGTCGTCAACGATGATGACCATCTTGCCCTGGCGCAGGTCTTCGATGATCGTCGGAACCGGGCTGAATGACATCGTCGTCGCGCCTGAAGGCGCTCCTACAGA
>JANNJM010000085.1:0-10593 GCA_031395645.1 Gammaproteobacteria bacterium
GTAGGAGCGCCTTCAGGCGCGACCGATCGGGAGTCGCGCCTGAAGGCGCTCCTACGGGCGCTCCTACGAAGAAGCGGTTCGCCAGGTCGCGACGCGTTCGCGTATCAGTGACTCGATTTCCTCCCACGACTCCGCCCCCGGCGCCGGCAAATCCCGGTTCGTGGAGTTGCGGACAACAATCGTCTCGTGGCCACCCGCGCGCAGGGCGCGGATGTTCTCCGGGCTGTCTTCCAGGTACAGGTCGGCGCCGACGGCCGCCTTGTCGCGCATGAAGCAGAGGTCCCAGTAGGGAATGCCGTGGCGTTCGAGCCAGTCGGTGGTCTGGCGGATCGCCTCCTTGTGGAACCAGCGGATGTAGAGCCGGTGCGTGATGATGCGGATGCGGATTTCCGGCAGCGTGTCGAGGCGGCGCAGTGCGGCGGGTGCGCCAGCGATGGGCGGTAACCGCGCGAACAGCTCCCGCTCCTTCACCGCGAAGCGGTGCAAGGCATCGTAGCCTCCGACTGCATCGAGTCCCCACTCACCGAAGCCGTAGCTGATCTGATCTGTCAGCGTACCTTCTGCGACGCCGAGCCATTCGGCGGCGATGGGTTTCAGGCCGCGGGCGAAATCGGCGACGACGCCGTCCAGATCAACGCCGAGGACAAAGTGCGCGGCCGGGCTGGCCATGGACGGCTTCAGGTGCGCCTGGTGATTTCTATCAGGTGGTACCCGAACTGGGTTTTCACCGGGCCGTGCACTGTGCCCAAGTCGGCGCTGAAGACCACCGTGTCGAATTCCTTCACCATCATTCCCGGGCTGAACTCGCCGTGATCGCCGCCTTCCTGGCCGGAAGGGCAGGTGGAATGGGCCTTTGCAACCTGGGCGAAGTCCTCGCCGCCCTCGATGCGGGTCTTCAGGTCGTTGCAGACGGCCTGATCGGCTACCAGGATGTGGCGGGCGCTCGCTTTGGGCATTACATAATCCTCGGGAGGAAACGAAGGCGCGATTCTAGCCGAATCGGCGCCGCGCGCCGGAATTGCAAAGGGATCCGACAACGATAATTTCAGCTTGAAAGGCGGATCGGATAGGCGGAATGTACTCACTACAACCGGGGACCATCCTGGGGAGCAGGCACATGAATTCCTCGATCAGATTTGCGCTGACGGCAGGTTTTGCCATCGGGTCAATTGTCGCCTCCACAGGGGCCTCTGCCATCAGCATTACCGCAAGCCAGGACGCGAACGGCCTTGTGGGTGCTCTGCTGGCGGGAGCGAGCACCGGCATTGTTGTCACGGGGTCATCGCTTGCTGGCCACACCACCGCTGTTACGCTTTCGGGGCAGCCCATCGGCGCATTCACCTCGTCTGGAACCTACACGAACGCCTCCAACACCTACGGCATTGGTGGTGGCGTGGTGCTCAGCACCGGCGGCGTCACTGGCGTGTCATTCATGGGGACGGGTCTGCCTGGCTATGAAGACGGGCCTAACTCGTCAGACGGCAATGGCATTCCCTTCGGTCCAGACTTCGAAATCACGAACCCGCCTACCTCGGCTGATGGCGCCCCAGCTTCTGCAGCCCAGGAACTGCTGCTCGATCCGATCACGGGCGACCCTGTCAACCAGATCTTCTACGATCACTTCGACGTGACCGAACTGATCATCAACTTCGACATGCAGCCCGGCTTCGACCGTGTTGGTTTCAAGATCGTCTTTGGTTCGGAGGAGTTTCCCGAGTACGTGGGCGACGCTTTCATCGACGGCTTTGGCATGTTCCTGAATGGCGTCAACATTGCCCAGGTCGGCAGCAATCCCGTCAACGTCAATCACCCTGACATGAGCGGCACCATCACGGGTACCGAACTCGACGGCATCCTGGCGCCCGGCGGCAACCCGGTGCTGACCTTCGGCGGCCTGGTGAATCCGACCGGTAATACGCTGCGCTTCATAGTGGCCGACACCTCCGACGCGGTTCTCGACACCACTGTCTACTTCTCCGCTCTGGCGGGCGTCGCCGTGGTGCCGCTACCCGCCAGCGTCTGGCTGCTCGGCACGGCCGCCTTTGGCCTGATCGGACGGGGCTACGCGAAGCGCCGCCAGCGGGCCGCCGACGCGACATAAGGGACCAACGGTGGGTTGGCGCCGACGAGCGGCTCTAACCCACTGAAATATATAGAGGTTTTCCGGAGAAACCGGAAACCCGTCACGGTCTTCCGCCCGCCGGTCACCTATCGTTCCCGCCATCGCAGGATGTGCTGGAGACGACCCCGTGGCCTTAGCGTTGCCCAGAAGTCCAAATCGTAACCGTGGCTACACGGCGGTCGAACTCATGTTCACCGTGGCGATCGCGGGTGTCGTGACCGCGCTCGCCGTTCCCAACTTCCGTGACTTCGTCCAGAACAACCGGGCGGCCGAGGAAGCCAACGCGCTCGTCGGCGCCCTGATGGTTGCCCGCAGTGAAGCGGTAACCCGCGGCATCCCGGTCAGCGTCTGTTCCAGTACGGACGGCGCCACTTGCGGCGGCAGTAACGACTGGACCACCGGCTGGATCGTCTTCACGGACGCGAATGCCCCACTCGGCGACGTGTCCGCCGCCGTGGCGCCAGCCCTTCCGGATACCGTTCTCCGCGTCATGCCCGCCCTGCGTACCGGCTCGGATCTCGCCGCTGATGCCGATTTTGTCAGCTACGCCGCCAACGGCTTCCTGGGCACTGCCGCCGGCGCGACCTTCGATCTCGATATTGTCGACTGTACCGGCGACCACAACCGGACCATCGCTGTGAACCTGCAGGGTCGCGCAGCCGTCGCCCGCGTGGCCTGTGATTGAGCACGATGGGTAACGCCATGCAGAACTCAGTAGTGATCCAACGCGGCCAGTCAGGCACCACGCTGCTCGAAGTGCTGATTACGGTGGTGCTGGTGTCCGTCGGCCTGCTGGGCCTCGCCGGCCTGCAGCTTGCCACCGTGCAGAACACGAACAGTGCCGGGGAGCGCTTCGAGGCAACGACGCTGGCCCAGGACGTTCTTGAGCGCATGCGCGCGAACCGGCTGCAGGCACTCAACGGGGATTACAACCTGGATATGGGCGACGCTCCGGCAGCCGCCGGCCTCGTGGCCACTGATCTGGATGAATGGATGGCCGCCCTCCAGACGCTGCCGCAGGGAGACGGCGCCATTACTGTCGATGCTGCCGGGCTGGTCACCATCGCGATCCAGTGGACCGACGCCTCCGACGACAACGCCGCAGACACCCGTGACATGTCGATCGCCCTGAGTACCAGTCTGTGATGCGCACCCGGTACCAGCCAATGAACGTCACCAGGCGCCAGGGCGGCATCGGCCTGGTCGAGATCATGATTTCCCTCGTATTGGGCCTGCTGGTCACCGGGGCGATCGTGCAGATCTACCTGACGACCAAGCGGCAGAACGACATGCAGAGCAGCCTCTCCGGTCGCCAGGAGTCGGCGCGCTTCGCCGCCCAGATCATCCAGCGCGATGCGCAGATGGCGGGCTATCGCGGCTGTGCCCGGGACACGGGAGGGACGACTTTGAACAGGCTCAACAACGCGAACAATTTTCTCTACGACTACGGACAGCACGTGGTCGGTTTCGAGAATGCCGCTGGCTTGCCGCCGTCGATCACCAACGTCGTCGCCGGCACTGACGTACTGACGCTGCGGACGGTGGACGACCCCAATGTGGTCCTGACGGCCAATATGGCCAGCGTCACGGCCAATCCGGTCACTACTGCCGGCCTCGCGCCGGCGCCGCTCGCCGATGGCGACATCGTGGTGGTTGCTGATTGCAGCGGCGCGTCTGTTTTTCAGGTGAGTACCTACAACCCACTGACCGGAGCCATCGAGCACGTGTCGCCGGCGGGTACGCCGGGCAATAGTGTTCTCAACCTCGGCCGCCGCTACGGCGCCGGCGCGCAGGTCTTCCGGATGCGGACGACCACCTACTACATCCGTAACAGCGACAACGGCTCGGGCCCGGCACTGTGGCGCCGCGCCGGTCTTGCCCCGGCACAGGAGCTCGCCGAGGGCATCGAGAACATGCAGGTCCTCTACGGTGAGGACGACGACGCCAACCAGACACCGGACAACTACCGCACGGCAGACGCGGTAGTCGACTGGACGCAGGTGGTGAGCCTGCAAATCTCGCTGCTGGCCGCCAGCACGCAGGGCCGGGTGGCTGACGCTGACGACCGCGTATTCAACCTGCTGGGTGAAGACGTGGACCCCACGCAGGGCGGCACCGTAGATGACGGGCGCCTGCGCAGGGTCCTCACGTTCACCGTGGCGATGAGGAACCGAGTGACATGAACAGGAGTACTGCAGTGCTGCCCAGCAATTCACATCGTGAACTGGCTCGCCGCGAAGATGGCGCCGCCATGGTCATTGCCCTGGTGATGCTCCTCGTGCTCACGCTGCTGGCGACTGCCAGTGCCCGCATGACGCTCCTGGAGGAGCGGATAACCGGCAACACCCAGGACCGCAACGTCGCATTCCAGGCCGCGGAAGCCGGGCTGCGGGCCGGTGAGGCGACGCTCCAGGTCAATGTGCTCCCGCCCTTCGACGGCAACGCTGAAGGCCGCTTTGAGGCGGCCGCCCCGGGTGCCGACCCCGTGTGGGAAAGCGTGGACTGGAATGACGAGGATGACGTTCTGGTCCGCGACGACGTGAGCGAGACGCCAGTGAGTTTTGTGGTCGAGGAACTGCCACCCATTCCAGGCGTTAGCCTCAAGTTCCCTCCAGAGGTGGATGATGAAACCTACTATCGCGTGACGTCCCGGGGCGTCGGTGTGGGTGGCAACGCCACCGTGACATTGCAAACCACTTTCAAACGTTGATTCGCAGACCGATCAAGGTCGTGTTGGAGGCAGAACATGGATAGTTTGAACCGGACAAGGATGTCCGCCTTTTTTGGTGGTGCATTGCTGGTGATGAGCCAGGCGGGTAACGCGGTGACCGTGGCAGAGACACCGCTGTTCATCACCACGGCCGTCACGCCCAACGTCATGCTCATCGTGGACAACTCAGGTTCCATGAACAGCATCATCTGGGCAGACGGCTACGATTCCACCACGATCTACCCGGACTGGAGTCCGATCCGGCTGGTCGGTGGTACCTGTGCAGGCGGCACGAACTTTGCCGAGGGCTGGACCTCCCTGACGGGTTCGGTCACCCACGCGACGCTCGTGACCTCACGGTATCGCGGCACCTGCGATGGTGTTGCGGTGACCCCGGTCACGTGCGCGTCTCCCACCATCCGTGGCGTCAGTGCCGATGGCCTAACCACCAAGTGCGTGACCCTGCCGGATCCGGTGGGAGCAGGCGCCACCCGCTACTCGGGCAACTACCTGAACTACCTCTTCGAAACCCATGCGGGGGGCACCGATCTGACCGCTGGCCAGATCCCCAACGATTTCCGCATGAACGTGGCCAAAAACGTGGCCACCAACGTGGTCGATGAGAACGACAACCTGCGCCTGGGCCTGACGGCCTTCAATACGGACCAGGGCGGCCGGGTGCTGCAAAACTGCAATACCGGCAATACGGCGGCCCTGAATACCTCCATCTCGGGGCTTAGCGCCACCACCTGGACGCCGCTCGCCGAGGCGCTCTACGAGGTCACCCGCTACTTCCGCGGCATGGATACCTACTTCCCTGGCACCAACGGGGACATCACCTACACGAGCCCGATCCAGTACCGGTGCCAGAAAAACTTTGCCATCGTGATTACGGACGGCTATCCGACCCAGGACACCGATTTCCCGACTAACGACCCGGCGGATACCGACATCGCCGGCGCAGCGTTACCCAACTGGGATGGTCTTGCGCCCGCCACCGACGCCAGTATGTATCCGAACTTCCCGGCAGGTTCAGACGGTTTCCAGCCGGGTGGCGTGGCTACCGACGAGGGGCACACCCTTTACCTGGACGACATCGCCAAGTTCGCCTTCGACATCGACCTGATGACCGGCGGGAACGACGACGCCGGCTCGAGCTTCGATGACCTCCGGTCCCCGAAGCAGAACCTCGTGACCTACACCGTGGGTTTCGCCGTGGCCAACCAGATGATGGCCGATGCGGCGACCAACGGCACCGGCACCTACTATCAGGCCAACAACGAGGCGGAGCTGACCGCTGCTCTCCAGACGGCCTTTGCGGATATCGCGGCCCGTATCAGCTCGGCGTCCTCGGTCGCCACCAACACCACACGACTGGCCGCGGACACTTTTATCTTCCAGGCGAAGTTCTCCACCAGCGACTGGGGCGGCGAGCTGCTGGCGTTTCCGATCGGCGCCAATGGTGCCATCGGCGCGCTGGGCGGCGACGGGGTGCCGAGGCTGGGCGCCAGGACGGGCTGGAATGCTGCCCAGGAGCTTCCGGATGCCGACGACCGGAACATCTACACCTACGATCCCGGTGCCAACTCCGGCATGGAGTTTGAATGGGACGAGCTGACCAGCAGCCAGCAGGACGAGCTGAACAAGGACGACGACGGGATCGTCGATGGCCTCGGGGAACTGCGGGTCGACTACCTGCGCGGGGACCAGTCGCTGGAGACACCCGCTGCCGAGGACTTCCGCCCGCGCAGCACGCTCCTGGGCGACATCATCAATTCCGACCCCATCTACGTCGGGCAGCAGAACTTCGGACTCAATCTCCTGCCCGGGGCGGAGGGCACGTCCTACAAGACCTACCGGAAGAGCGCGGCCTACACGAACCGGGCCGCTATGGTCTACGTGGCAGCCAACGACGGCATGTTGCATGGCTTCAGTGTGGATACGGGCGAGGAGCTGTTCGCCTACGTCCCCGACGCCGTGTTCCCGGAACTCACGTTCCTGACCGACGAGAGCTACAACAGCAGTCACCGCCTGATCAATGACGGCTCCCCGTGGGTCGTGGATGCGTACCTGGGCGGTGGCTGGCAGTCGGTGTTGGTGGGCACCCTCGGTGGCGGTGGCAAGGGCGTGTATGCCCTGAACGTCTCGAACCCGGAAGACTTCGACGAGAATGATGTGCTCTGGGAATTCACGTCCGCGGATGACTCTAATATGGGCGTCGCCATTCCCCGGGCGGCTATTGGCAGGATGTACAACGGTGACTGGGTGGCGATTGTCGCCAACGGCTACAACAGCGGGGGTGGCGGCAATGCCGTGCTGTTTATTCTCGACCTGGCCACCGGCGCCAAGCTGAAGGAGATCGATACGGGTGTCGGCGGCGACAACGGCCTGTCCAACCCGTTCCCGGTGGATGTCGACGGCGACCGTATCGTCGACTACATCTACGCCGGTGACCTCAAGGGCAACCTGTGGAAATTTGACGTGACCAGCAGCGACAGTTCCGACTGGGAAGTCGCCTTCGGGGGCGCGCCGCTCTACACAGCCTGCAGCGCGGATCCCTGCACGTCGACCAACCGGCAGCCGATCACTGCTCCACCCGAAGTCGGTATCAACCCGGATGGCGGCTATGTCGTCTACTTCGGTACGGGACGTTACTTTGCGGTGGGCGACAACAGTTCAGGCGGCGTCGCCAACACCATCTATGCCATACGCGACAAGAACGAGAAGGATGCAGCCACTCTCGTCCTGCCTGCGGCTGGCCGCAGCAACCTTCAGCAGCAGACCGTGCTCGATGAGCGGGTGGTCGATTTCGGCGGCTTCAGCGAGAACGTGCGCGTGACCAGCGCCAACCTCATTACCTACGCACAGGACGGCTGGTACCTGAACCTGCCGGCCGCGGGTGAGCGCGCGGTCAGTACGCCAATCCTCCGGGGCGGCCGGTTGATCTTCACCACGATCGTGCCGTCCGGTGATGCCTGCTCGGCCGGTGGCGAGTCCTGGCTGATGGAGGTCAACGCGCTCTCCGGTGCACGCCTGAAAGCGGCCCCCATCGACCTCAACCGCGATCGCTCCTTCAACAAGGACGACTTCGTGCCGCTGGATCCGAACGATCCGGCCAGCGAACTGGTGGTCGTGACTGGCCTGCGCTCCAAGGTCGGTATCACCAAGTCACCCGGCATCGTGGTCGACGGCGCCTTTGAGTACCTGTTCACGGGCGGGTCCGACGACAGTGACGACGACAAGTGCGAGGGCAGCCTGTGCAAGGAAGACGGTAGCGTCGGCCTCGAACGGGGCCGCCAATCCTGGCGCGAGATTCAGTGAGGAGTTGCAGCATGCGCGTAGCAAAAGTGACGGCGGCTCCGCTCGCCCTAAGCCTGGCACTGCTGGGACTTACCGGGGCCACCGTGGCCCAGGCCGCGCCGCCGAATGAGCCCGTCGAGGTCAGGGTCGATGCGATCGATGTCGCGGGCCGCGAAATCGTCGCCAACGGGGTGACCTGGGCACTGGAAAGCACGGTGGTGATCCACGTACCGGGTGAGGCCAACGCCTCGCTCCGCGACGTGACGCCCGGTATGCACGTCCGGCTGGAGTTCGTGCCCAACGACGACCCCGAGCCTGCGGTGCGCACTGTCACCGTTTTGCCGGACTGAGCCCGGGAGGTATCTGATCATGCATCACCCTCTGAGACACGGCGGCTTTTCCCTGATCGAGTTGCTGATCGTGATGGTCATCGCCGGCATCCTGGCCATGGTGGCAGTACCGAGCTATCAGCAGAGCGTCATCAAGAGCCGGCGGACGGACGCCCGCGTGGCGCTGAACGACACGGCCCAGCGGCTTGAGCGCTGCTACAGCCAGTTCGGCGCCTACAACGCCGGCGGTTGCGCGATCCAGGATGCCGATGAGATCCTGTCTGCTGAAGGGTTCTACACCGTGACGGTGGACGTCCCTGACGCCGCCACCTATACGCTCACGGCCGATCCGGACGGGACGCCCCAGGCGGCAGACGACCAGTGCGGGATACTGGGCCTCACCAACACTGGCTTGCGCTCTGAAAATGGCTCCAGTGATCTGGAGCACTGCTGGTAGGAGCGCCTTCAGGCGCGACCAGCCAAAAAAAGGGGACATGCCTCATTTCCTGGCGGAAGCCAGGAAATGAGGCATGTCCCCTTTTTTTCCCCTGTCCCCTTTTTTCTTTTCGCGTGCTAGCGTCGGGACTTCGACCAGTGCCGGAGTCGCTCGCCATGCGCCGTCGTCTGTTCCTGGGTTCAATGCTCGGAGCCGCTGCCGGCGGCCTGCCCCTCACCCGTGCGCTTGCGGCTGCCGCAGCCAGCCCAGTGGCGGGCGATCTGCCGGCCATTCGGCTCGGTGGTGGCGAAACCGTCCTGACCCGGGCGGCCGTCAGGGATTTTCAGGCCAGCCTGCGCGGGCCGCTGCTTAAGGCGGGCCAGGACGGTTACGACCGCGCCCGGAAGGTCTGGAACGGCATGATCGACCGTCGGCCCGCGCTCATCGCCCAGTGCAGTGGCCCGGCCGACGTGGTCCGGTCAGTGCAGTTCGCGACCGCCAACGATCTTCTCGTCGCCGTCCGCAGTGGCGGCCACAGCACGTCCGGCCAGTCGGTCTGCGACGGAGGCCTGATGATCGACCTCGCGGCCATGCATGGCGTGCGCGTGGACCCGAAGGCGAAGCGGGCCTGGGTACCGGGCGGGTCACTGCTCGGGGAACTCGACAGGGAGTCGCAATTCTTTGGACTGGCGACCACCGCCGGCACCGTATCCCATACCGGCGCCGCGGGACTCACGCTCGGTGGCGGTTTCGGCCGCCTGGGCCGGCGCTTCGGCCTCGCCTGCGACAACCTGGTCGCGGTCGACGTCGTGACGGCGGATGGCAAGTTCCTGCGGGCAAGCCAGGACGAAAATCGGGACCTGTTCTGGGGTCTGCGGGGCGGCGGTGGCAATTTCGGCATCGCGACCGGCTTCGAGTATCGCCTGCACAAAATGGGTCCGACGATTCTTGGCGGGCCAATCATCTTCCCCTTCGCAAAGGCCAGGGAAGTACTTGAGTTCTTCGTCGAGTTCGCAGCCACCGCGCCCGACGAGCTCAATATGGATTGCGCCATCGTCGCCCCGCCGGGCGCCAAACCGATGGTGATACTGGAGATCTGCTACTCCGGGGAGCTCGCTACCGGCGAAAAGGTTATTGCCCCAATCCGCCGTTTCAGCAAGCCGCTCGCAGACCAGGTCAAGGCCATCCCCTACGTCGATATGCAGAGCGCAGGTGACGCGGCGAATGCTGCGGGCCGTAACTATTACGTCAAGAGCGGCTTTGTTGAGCGCGTGGAGCCTGGGTTGCTGGAAGCCATGCTGGCGGGCTACAGCGCGGATCCGGGCCGGGCGACGGTGCTCGTACTACAGCAGCTCGCAGGCGCAATCGGGCGGGTGCGCAACGACGCCACGGCGTTTCCACACCGTGGCGCGAAGTTCGATCTGCTCGTGCTTGGCGGCTGGGACGACGCCAGCCAGACCGAACGTCACAGCGCCTGGGTCAAGAGTTTCTGGAGCGGTGTCGAGCCCTACACCCGTGGCTTTTACTTCAACACCTCGATCGGCGACAGCCAGGAAAGAATCCGGACGAATTTCGGCGCCAACTACCCGCGCCTCGTCAAGCTGAAGAACCGCTACGACCCCGGCAACCTGTTCCGGCTGAACGCCAACGTGCAGCCCTAAGAATGGGGACATGCCTAATTAACTGAGGTCCCGCC
>JANNJM010000088.1:0-72662 GCA_031395645.1 Gammaproteobacteria bacterium
GAGATCCTGACGGAATTTGCGCGAAGGTCCAACGGCAAGCTGCAACTGACCGTCATCGACCCCCAACCGTTTTCCGACGAGGAGGACCGGGCCACGGCCTTTGGCCTGCGCCCAATCAACCTCGGCAACACCGCAGACCCGATCTACTTCGGCATAGCTGCCACCAACAGCGTGGGAGATCAGCAGCTCATTCCGTTCCTGGACCCGTCCAAGGAGTCGTTCCTGGAGTACGACCTGGCCAAGCTCACTTACACACTCGCGAATCCAAAGAAGCCTGTGGTGGGACTGCTCTCCAGCCTGCCCATGACGGCCGGGTTCGACCCGATGACGCAGCAGATCCGTCAGCCCTGGGTGGTCTCCGACCAGCTCCGCCAGCTGTTTGACCTGCGCATCCTGGAACCTGGTCTTGAAAAGCTCGATGAGGAAATCAAGGTGCTGATGCTGGTGCACCCGAAGAATCTTCCTGACCAGACGCTCCTCGCGATTGACCAGTTCATTCTCGGTGGCGGCCGGGCTCTGATATTTGTCGATCCTCTTGCCGAGATCGACCAGGGTGAACCATCGGAAGCCATGGCGGGCGGGCCGCCCGGGCGGGCCTCCAGCCTTGACAAGCTGTTCAAGGCCTGGGGCATCGGCGTGGACAGCACCCACATCGTCGGCGACGACCGCTACGCGCTGACGGTGGGTGGTATGAACGGGCAACCCGTCCGCCACCTCGGCATCATCGGCGTTGGCAAGGACGGGATGTCCCAGGACGACGTCGTCACAAGCGGCCTCAATATGGTGAACCTGGCCTTCGCGGGCCACATCACCGGTCGCAAGGACGCCGCGGCGCAGATCACACCGATCATTCAGTCGAGTGACCAGGCTGGCCTCATTCCGACGGAACGGGTGACCGCGGCAGCGGATCCGGACCTGCTCCGGACGGGCTTTGCACCTGCTGGTGAGCGCTACACGCTGGCGGCAAGGATCAGCGGCAAGCTGCCGAGCGCGTTTCCCGCCGATGGCAGAGCCGGCCACATCGCGGTCGCTGCCGAATCCGTCAATGTGCTGCTGGTGGCGGATGCCGATCTGCTGGCCGACCGGCTGTGGGTCCAGACGCAGGATATCTTCGGCCAGCGCCTGAGCACCGCCTTTGCCAACAACGCCGACCTGGCGGTGAACGCCCTGGACAACCTGCAGGGCAGCGGTGACCTCATCGGGATCCGCAGTCGGGCCACGTTCCAGCGGCCGTTCACGCGCGTGGAAAACCTGCGGCGCAATGCCGAAACCCGCTTCCGCACGGCTGAGCAGGGTCTGCAAAAGGAACTGGAGGAGACCGAAGCCCGGCTCGGCGAGCTACAGGCCAGCCGCAAGGACCAGGGCACTGCGATCCTGTCGCCACAGCAGGAGAGTGAGATTGAGCGCTTCCAGGCCCGCCGGATCGAGCTGCGCAAGGAGCTTCGCCAGGTCCAGCGTGAACTTGATCAGGACATCGAGCGGCTTGGCACCTGGCTGAAAGTAATCAACGTGGCCCTCGTGCCGCTGATCATTTCCGTGGTGAGCATCCTGCTGGTACTCCTTCGCCGACGGGCGAGACCGGCTGGAGCGACGGCGTGAATCGCCGGACGCTTGCCCTCCTGTTCGCGGCGCTCGCGACCCTGGCGGTCGTCGCCGGGATCGTGCTCAGAGGCGCTCAGACTGGCAGTCGGGATCAGGGCCTGCTTTTCCCAGGCCTGAAAGAACAGCTCAACAGCATCCAGCGCATTGTCGTCGCCGGCCCGGGCAATACGCCAATTGCCACCCTCGAGCGGGGCGCGGACAACTGGACCGTCGTGGAGCGCAGCAACTATGCGGCAGACGTCGGCCGGATCCGCAAGAACCTGCTGGCGCTCGCCGAGGCCCGGATTGTCGAAGAAAAAACCTCGAACCCGGACTTCTACGACCGGCTGGGGGTACAGGACGTGAGTGCCGCGAGCGCCAAAGGCGTGCTGCTGACACTCACTGCCGGCAAGAAGGCCGGCAACGAGAACCCCATCAGCGTCATCATCGGCCAGGCCCCGTCCGGCAGCACGAACCAGACGTACGCGCGGCGGGCCGGCGAGCCCATGAGCTGGCTCGTTACCGGGCAGTTCGATTTGGGCAAGACCGGTGGCGAGTGGCTCGACCGGTCGCTCACCGATATTCCGGCAGGGCGCATCCAGTCCGTCACCATCACCCACCCCGGACTGGAGACGCTGCGGATCTCCCGGGATCCGAAGACCGAAAAGAGCGGTGCCAGTGAGGGCATGGTCGAGTTCCTGGTAGCTGACGTGCCCACCGGACGGGAACTCAGCTATCCGGGCGTCGCCAACGGCGTTGCAGGCGTGCTCGCGGAACTGCAACTAGACGACGCGCAGACCCGGGAAGTACTCGGCGCCAACCCCGGCAAACCCGTGGTCGCACGCTTCGTGACCACCGACGGGCTGTCTGTAGAGACCAGCGCCTGGCGGCTGCCCGACGGCACCCGGTTCACCTTCATCGCCTCTGGCGACGGCGACGCCGCGAAGGAAGCCGCCGCGATCAACGCGCGGCTTGGCGGCTGGGTGTACACAGTGCCCAGCTACAAGGCAGAGCAGCTCACGCGCCGCCTGCAGGAGTTGCTGGCGCCAGACTGAGAGCTACCTGTCGCCTGGTGGAAACCGGGAAGGGTATGATCGTGGCATGACTACCATCACTAACGAACAAGCCCAGGCGTTCCTTGCCCGCTGGAAGCTGGTCAGGCAGGCACGGATAGACGAACTGCGTGAGACCTCGCTTGAGACGAGAATGCACCAACTCAGCACACTCATGGCCTCTCGCGAACTGTTCTGCCCGGATCCGGAACGGGAGTCAGGTGTGAAAAACGTTCGCGAGCGCTGGGCCCGTATTCACCGCGCTCTCGATGGCTGAGCCCCTTCCAGGCAATTTACTTCGACCGCTGGATGACCTGAGGCGCTGGCTGGATGCCATCGGGACCCCTGCGGTCATCATCGGCGGCGTAGCGGTGTCGTTTCTGGGACGACCACGATTCACGCAGGATATCGATGCGCTGGCCATGATCGCCGAGGCGGATTGGGAGGCAGCGCTGGCTGCCGCGCCAGAGCATGGCCTGGTTCCAAGAATCGAAAACCCGGTCGAGTTCGCCCGCCGCACGCGGGTTTTTCTCCTCAGGCATGTGCAGTCCGCCATCGATGTGGATGTCATCTTGGGTGGGCTGCCCTTCGAGCAGAGCGCCGTCGACCACGGCCAAGTTTACGAAGTGGGTGGAATCAGCCTCCGCCTGCCGCGAGTCGAAGATCTCCTGATCATGAAGGCCGTGGCGCACAGGCCGCAGGATCTGCTGGACATTGAAGGCCTGCTGGAGTCGCATCCCGGCGCTGACACTGACGCCGTTCGCAAGTGGGTTCGTGAGTTTGCGGCAGCTGCTGCGATGTCGGACATCCTGGACGACTTCGACAAACTCCTGGCGCGAAGGCAGCCGGGCCGCTAACCCGCCAGTTCCGCCATCAGCCGCAGAGCCTCCGGCTGATCACAGCCGAGCAGCATGCTGGTGACTTTCGACGCTTTCCAGGCCGCGAAGCGCTCACGGATGTGCCCGGCGGACCCCACGAGCGCCGTCTCGTCCACGAGCTTGTCCGGCACCAGTGCGATCGCCTCGGCCTTTTTTCCGGCGAGGTACAGATCCTGGATTCTGAGCGCCTGCTCTGCGTAGCCCAGGCGCCTGGCATAGTCGTTGTAGAAGTTCTTGCCGCGGGCACCCATGCCACCGATATAGAGCGCCAGGTTGGCTTTCACCGTCAGTCGCGCCTTCTCGACATCGTCGTTCAGGATTACGGTCACGAAGGGCGCGATGTCGAAGTTCGCCAGGCTTTTGGCCTTCCAGCCAGGCTCGGCTGCGTGCCTCAAGTTGGCTGTGGCGAAACCCTTTTCGAGGGCGGGAGCGAGAAGATCGAAACGCTCGGGGTTCATCCACACGGGAATGAGCCCGTCCGCGACTTCGGCGCTGCACTCGATGCCTGCCGGTCCGATGGACGCCGTGTAGATCTGCATGTCCCTGCGACCGTGCAGGATGCTCTTCAGCGGCTTGCCGAGTCCGGAGGCGCCCGGCCCGGCGTAGGGAATCTCGTAGATCTCGCCTTTGAACTCGACCGGCGCGGCACGCGCCAGGATCCTGCGGATGATGGTCACGTACTCGCGGGTCCGCGTGAGCGGCTTGCCGTAGGCCACGCCGTGCCACCCCTCCACGACCTGAGGTCCGGACGGCCCCAAACCGAGGATAAAGCGTCCGCCCGAGAGGGCATCGAGGGTCATGGCCGTCATCGCGGTCATGGTCGGCGTGCGGGCGGGCATCTGCATGATCGCCGTGCCGAGCTTGATCCTGCTGGTGCGCGCCCCGATCCACGCCAGGGGAGAAATCGCGTCGGAACCATAGGCCTCGGCAGTCCACACGGAATCGAAGCCAAGCCGTTCAGCATGGAGTATCAGGTCCATGTTCAATGACATTGATGCGCCGGAATAGCCGGCAACCAGACCGAGCTTCATGGCGCCGGCGTCAAGATAACGTAGTGCTTGCGCACCGTTTCCACCGTCTCCCAGGTGCCGCGAAAACCCGCCGGGATCATGAAGGCATCGCCCTGCCCCAGCTGCCATTGCTCACCGGTCTCGCTGGTGACAACAACACGGCCCTCGATCAGGTGGCAGAACTCCCACTCGGTGTAGTTGATGACCACTTTCCCGGGTGTGCTTTCCCAGACACCACAGAACAGCCGGCCGTTCTCACCGGAGTAGTGATTCCAGGTGCGGGTGCGGTACGCGCCGGCAAGCAGGGCTTCGCCGGAGCCCTGGCCGGCTTCCACCGGTGGGGCGTCCGGGCCTGAGGTTGGCATGAGGATGAGCTGGCTTGCCACTGGCCGAAGTATAGATGCACAACTGTTTTACCAGGCGAACCGGCGGGGTATGCTTGAGCAATCCATCTGCAAGCCAACCGGGGGGAGTACGTGCCATGCGCATCAGTCGTCTGAAGGCCGGATTCATTGCTTCGTTCGTCGCGACATTGCCCTCACTGGCCATCGCCGCGGGCGATACCAGCGAAGCCATCCAGATTCCGGTCTGCGACACCAAGATCGGGACCCTGGCGGTCACTGAGCCTGAGAACAAGTGGTGGCAAGCCTACAACCTCGAGTCGCCCGAGGCTCTGATCAAGGTATTCGTGTCCGAGTCCAAGTGCTTCACGCTACTCGACCGGGGCAAGGGTCTGGCGGCGGCGCAACAGGAACGGGCGTTGAGTTCCAGTGGTGAAATGCGGGGTGGCTCAAATATCGGCAAAGGCCAGATGAAGGCTGCCGACTACGTACTCGTGCCGGACCTCGTCACGAAGAACAAGGACTCTGGCGGGAAGAAGATCGGTGGACTCCTGGGTGGCCTCCTCGGCGGTGTAGCTGGCGCCGTGGCGGGCGGCATCAGCCTGAAGAGCAAGGAAGCGGACGTCGTACTGACTCTGACGGACGTCCGGTCGACAGAGCAGGTGGCGATGGAGCAAGGCCACGCGAAGAAGACTGACCTCGGCTGGGGTGCAGGCGGCGGAGCCTTCTTCGGCGGCTTCGCGGCTGCAGGGGCCACGGGCTACGCGAATACCGAGATCGGGCAGGTCGTGACGATGGCGTACCTGGACTCCTACTCCAAGCTGGTCACCAGCATCAAGGGCATGTCGTTGAATGCCAAGGCAGATAACGTAGGCCAGTCGGTGACCATGGCCAAACCTGGGAAAATGTATACCAGGCCGGACGTCAAGGCGAAGGTCGTCCGCGATCTCGACCCGGGGATGACGCTCTATCCGACTGGTGAGAAGGATGGCATGTGGTGGCAGGCCTCCGACGAGCTCGGCAACGAAGGCTGGGTGCCGTCAACACTGTTCCAGCTTGCCAAGTAGTGGCGATGAATGCCTGACCTGACGACGACCTAGGACAGACACGACGGCTCAGGCCGGGCGCGACCGCGCCCGGCCTGCTACCCTATTTCCGATGATTTCCGACTACCTCGGACGAATCCTGAAAGCCCGCGTCTACGACGTGGCCATCGAGACGCCACTGGAGCCGGCGCCGCGCCTCTCCGCGCGCCTCGGGAACCGCGTGCTGCTGAAACGCGAGGACCTACAGCCAGTCTTTTCGTACAAGTTGCGGGGCGCCTATAACAAGCTGGCCCAGCTGACGCCGGCGGAACGGGCGGCGGGTGTCATCTGCAGCTCGGCAGGCAATCACGGCCAGGGCGTCGCCCTCGCCGGCCGGTCAATGGGCATCCGGGCCGTGGTGGTGATGCCCGTCACGACGCCCACGATCAAGGTCGAGGCCGTGCGCGCCCTGGGTGCCGAAGTGGTCCTGCACGGCATCACCTACGACGACGCCTATGCCCGCTCCCAGGAACTCGTCGCCGCCGAGGGACTCACGTTTGTGCCCCCGTTCGACGATCCGGCGGTAATTGCCGGCCAGGGCACCGTGGGCATGGAGATCCTGCGCCAGCACCGCGGCGCGATCGATGCCATCTTCGTTCCTATAGGCGGCGGCGGACTCATCAGCGGTATCGGGCTGTACGTGAAGGCCCTGCACCCGGAGATCCGCGTGATCGGCGTTGAGCCGGAGGAATCCCCGACGATGCACGCGGCCCTCGCCGCCGGACACCCCGTCAGACTGGAGCGCGTCGGGATCTTCGTCGACGGCGTCGCCGTGCGCCAGGCCGGGGACGAGACGTTCCGGATCTGCCGTGAGGTGGTGGACGAGATCATCCTCGTGACCAACGATGAAGTCTGCGCCGCGATTCGTGACGTGTTCGAGGACACCCGCGCCATCATGGAACCGGCGGGCGCCCTGGCCGTGGCCGGCATCAAGCGCTACGTGGCCGCTGCGAGCTGCCGGGATCAGACGCTGGTGGCCATCAACAGCGGGGCAAACATGAACTTCGACAGGTTGCGCTACATCGCGGAGCGCGCCGGCATCGGCGAGCACCGGGAGGCGCTGCTGGCCGTGCAGATCCCCGAGCGGCCCGGCAGCTTCCAGACCTTCTGCGAGACGATCGGCAACCGCTACATCACGGAGTTCAACTACCGGTACGCCGATCCGGCGCGGGCGCGCATCTTCGTCGGCGTGGGACTGACGGGCGGGCTCGCGGAAAGGGCACAACTCATCGCCCGGCTCAGTGAGCTCGGCTATCCCGTGTCAGACCTGAGCGACGACGAGGTTGCAAAGCTGCACGTGCGGCACATGGTCGGCGGACTGGCCCCGGGGCTCAAGGACGAGCGCCTGTATCGCTTCGAGTTTCCCGAACTGCCCGGCGCCCTGCTGGAATTCCTTAAAGCATTCGGCAGCCGGTGGAACATCAGCCTGTTTCACTACACGAATCCCGGCTCGGATTTCGGCCGGGTGCTCGCCGGCATCCAGGTGCCGGGGCAGGAAATGGAGGACTTTCTCGCGCACCTCAAATCCACTGGCTATGAGTTCTGGGATGAGAGCGCGAATTCGACGTATCGGATGTTTTTGGCGGCGGAGTAGACGCATGGCTTTGCCATCGAGCCCGCATTGAATGGCTGTCCGCACAGCGCCCGAACCCCACTGCCGCCGCCAGACCTCAAGGCCATCGCTACCTACGCGGATGGCATCGGCGCTCCCAAAGGCCTGATCACCGGATCCAGTAAAATTGTGGCCAAAGCGCGGAAAGCCGGCCTGTTCGTCCACGGCTGGACGTTTCGCGGGGAGAACCACTACCTGGCCCCGCCCTATCAACGAGGCACCGAGTCGAACGCGCGCGGGAACCTGGCTGGGAAAATCGCCGCCGCGCTGGACCAGGGCATGACCGGTTTCTTCACCGATCATCCGGATGTGGGACGCCAGGTTTGCCAGGATCGCGGGCAGGGATCTGCTTGAACGAGACAGAAATCCTCTGCTTTACCAGCACCCAGGCCAGCCCGGATCTTCGCCTCTCACTACGGCGCGCCTTTCGGGTGGGGGGCACCATCTCCGCGGTGCGCGGCGGCCGTCTGCTGTCGATACGGGTTGTGGACTATGTGGAGAACCCGATTGAAGACGGCGTGTCAGTGGTTGCGACCATCGCCATGGAAAAGCCCGTAGCTCCAGAGCACCGTGCCGCCACCGCTTGACGGCACACGACTTCTGGCACGCGCTATAGGCGGGCTGGGGCGGCAGCCGCGCCGATTTTTTACCGTTCTGGTGTGGCGACGTGAGCTCGCACCTGCCCCAGCCCTATTGCCCGGAATCCTGGCTGGCAACCGTTGCACTACGCTGACGATCTGGCTATGGGACCGTGACGGCTATGGACGACTCTGACCCTGATACGTGGTCATCGCTGCAAAGAAGGTCTTTGCGTCCGCCACCTCGCCGGTGACTTCCCCGGGCACCCCCTCGCAGAATTTCACCCAGGCAATCCGACTCTCCACGCCGTATTGAATCTTGACGGGCGCCTCGTCCGGCGCGTCGAGGGACCCTATTGTCACGTAGATGCGTGCATCGGGCAGGTTGTAGGCAAAGGACAGTGGTGTCCCGCAGGCGGCACAGAAGCCGCGCTGCGCCAGATTTGAGCTGGCGAAGAAAACCGGTTGTCCGCGCGTCCAGTCGAAGTCTGCTTTTGGCGCACCGGCAAGGGCGGCGAACAGGCCGCCCGTTGCTCGCTGGCACATCCGGCAATGGCACACATGGCTGTTCTGTGGCGGGACATAAAGCGCGTACCGGATGGCGCCGCACTGGCAGCCCCCGGTCGCGCTGGGCGAGCGGCTCCTGGTCATGGCAGTCTCCCTGTCAGTCTCGTTGGTGGCGCGTCTGTCAGGCACCGAACTGGGGATGCCCGGTCACAGCCTGACGCCACGTTTCATCGCTATCGGCAGCGCCCATTGGCGCCTGTGCGTCACTGCGTTGCCACTTGCTAAGCCATTCGGCGCCGAGCAGTTCGCGGCCATGAGGCAGCGCTGACGCCAATGGCGACAAGGCAATGGTGGTTTCCCGTTTGGGGCCCGCGGCGCAACCCCTGGCCACGAAAAACCCGGCCGCCAGTAGTGCAGCGCGCACGCTGGTTGAGTAGGTGTAGGTAAATACTTCGGTGGCTTTGTGCTGACACACCTGCGCGAGTTCCCGAAAGGCGTGCAGTGTCCACAACGCGCCGTCTGTCTTGTAGGAAAATGGATCGAAGAACACGATGTCGGGCACCGGCGCATCGTGCTTGCGTTGCATGAAGTCTCCCGGCAGGAGCAGCCATTCGGCGCTGCCGTTTGCACTGAGCCATCGCTGGCTGGTCAGCAACTCGTGAGGCGCGGCATGCCGCAGGTGCTTGAACCACCGGGTATGCCGCAGCGCCAGTTGCAGCGAATCCAGATCATTCTCGAAGCTCACCAATTGAAGGCCACGCTGCAGCCGTTCCGCAGGTATGGACTCCAAGGCGTGAATCGTTGCCATGGCGTTGGCGGCAGCGCCTAGGCCAACATCCCAGATCACGAGCGGCGCCACATCGGCGATCTGCAAGCGCTCCATGAGTCGCGATTGCTCCACGTAGAGTGAGCGCGCCTCCTCCGCCGGATCATTGACAGAGTGCATCACTTCGCCTGAAACGGTATCTCGAATGCGCCCAATGTCGTCGCGCACCACTATTTCATAGCGCCCCTTTTTAAGACTTTCTGCCTTGCGGGTCGCTTGAGTGCGAAGGCGGGTCTTTGGGCCATAACTGTCGCGCGCATCGAGCAGGTCGCGCTGCGCGCCATAAAAAGCCAGCCAGGTTCCCGCCAGGATGTGCTGGCGCATGGTGCGCATCAGTTGCATGTAGAAGTGCAGGTTGTGCAAGCCGACGAGCTGGGTGGCCTGCGAGTCGTGCGTTGCGCGCAGGTGACACAGATAAGCAATGGAGTAGGTCTTGCAGGTGTGGCAGCTGCAGCTGGGGTCCAGTGCCTCTTCCTTGCCGAGATACGCCGCGCGACGCAGATCGCGTCGACCCTGGCTCGTAAACGCCACGCCCTGCGCGGCCAGCGCAGTGGGCAGTATGCAGTCGAACATGTCCACGCCACGGTGTACGGCTTCAAGCAGATCACGCGTAGTGCCGACGCCCATCAGATAGCGGGGCTGATCCACCGGCAGACAGTCAGTCACGGTGGCCGTGCAGTCTTCGCGTTCGGCCACACTCTCACCCACGGCCAGGCCACCAATGGCAAAGCCATCGAATGGAAGTTGGGTAATGGCGCGGGCGCTTTCGATGCGCAGATCGGTATAGCAAGCGCCCTGCACGATGCCGAACAGAGCCTGCGGTGAATCACCGCGCGCCTCCAGGCTGCGTTGTGCCCAGCGGTGCGTCAGTTCCATGGCGTGGCGTGCGGTCGCGCGATCCACGGTGGATGGCACGCACTGATCCAGCACCATCATGATGTCCGAGCCGATCGACTTCTGCATGGCGATGCTGCGCTCGGGGCTCAGGCAGATCGTGCTGTTGTCAACATAACTTTTGAACTCCGCGCCGTCCTCGCCCATGTTGCGGCTGTTCGGCAGCGAGAAGATCTGAAAGCCGCCCGAGTCGGTGAGCACGGAGCGCGGCCAGTTCATGAAAGCATGAATGCCGCCGAGCCTTTCAAACAACTCCGGACCGGGGCGTAGCAACAGATGATAGGTATTGGCGAGCAGCACCTGGGCGCCACTCTCGAGAATGTCTTCGCGACGCTGGCCACGCACCGAGGCGTGCGTACCTACCGGCATGAAGGTGGGCGTAAGCACCTCGTTATGCCGGGTGCGAAACCGGGCCGCACGGGCGCGGGATCCCGCAACAGTCGCTTCGAGTTGAAAATTCAGGCGGGTCACGTGCGCTGCATCCTAGCTGATCAGCACCAGTTTCGGCTCAATCTCTGCGATCGAGCGAAACTCACGATCCTCATGCAGCAGCGGTTGACCGGCTTCGATCGCGCAGCAGGCGATCAGGCAATCGTTGCCGCTCCGGAGTGTAAAGCCAGCCCAGCGGCATCGTGCGTACAGGAGGGCGGCGTTGCGCGCCAGCTGCCTGGGGTCGGCGCGCAGGCCGCCGGCGCACGGATTTGCCGGCACGATACGCGGTGGCCACTTCAGCTACCTGCGCCGCCAGCTCGGCCCCCGCCTTCGGATCGTAATCGGCATCTATCGTGCCGATTCCACCCAACTTCAGAAGTGCGTCGTAGTCCGGCTTGCTGACGTATTCGCGCAAGGCGATGTCGATCGTCTCGCGCATGGTGGTCGAGCCTGCTTTCTTCATGGCGCGGGCAATCAGTTTGGGGTCAAGAACGATATTGGTGCGCATATCTCATACACCTGGGATGTGTATGAAAAAAATACCGCCAGTGGCGGCGGTTCACAAGAACTTGCGGATGATCAGGTGGAATGAACTGGGACAGGTGTATCTGCCCCTGCTCATCACCACCGCAATGCGACCCGGCGCGGTCAGGTCGGACAAGGGCGCCTGCTACAACGACGCCCGCGTGGAAGTGAGTGCACGGTAGCGCGGCCGCCGGATGCGCTCCGCCACGGCCGCGGCCCACAGGGCATAGGCTGGCGGTCCGGGATGAAAGCCGTCGCTGGCCATGGCCGCGGCCACATCCTGTTCCGGGGTGGCGGCCAGACTGAGGTACTCGCAGCCGGCTTCGCTGGCCGCAATACGGACCAGCGTTTGATCCAGTTGCGTAGCAGCCGAGCCCAGATACCAGCGTAGCGGTTCAGGCAGGGCCGGAAAGCGGTGGACAGGAGGCAATCCCGACAAGATGACCTGGCGGACGCCCGAACTTTCCCGCAACCCGGCGATCAACTCGCGCTGGTCAGCCGCAAACCGGGTCGGCGAGCGCCGCTGAATGGCATCATTCACGCCCAGCGAAATTACGGCCACGTCCCATTCGCCTTCGAGCGGATGCTCCCGCAAGTGAGCGAGCAGGCCACGCGTGGTGTAGCCGGAACACGCGATCAGCCGCCAGGTAACCTGCCGGTCATTTTCCAGCCGGGCGACCAGCTGGCCACTGAGCGCCTCAGCCTGGGTGACGGCGCCCACGCCAGCCGCCGCAGAGTCGCCCAGGATGAGCAGCCGAACCCGGGGACCTGCGCCGCTGGTGCCGTGGCGGGAACCGGAAGGTTCAGGCAGAACTGGAACGGTACGGCGTACGTAGAAGCCTTGGGCGGCTAGCAGGGGGGCAAGGGTGAGGGTGATCAATGGATGCATGTTTGACGACGCATAGTGTGACAGGCGTCCAGGGTTGACCCCAGTTCTGCCCAGACAGGCGCTCCAGTTCCGAGTACTTCACCACCACGCTCGACCAGTCCCTCGACTGGAAGCAGACAGAGGCGCTCCGTACCGAATGGGGTGGCGAGTTCTGCGATGCAGTGGGCGACCGGATCGACGTGATCTGCGACGGGGGTATACGCCGTGGGAGCCATGTGCTCCGCCGGTGTCGCACCGAGCCACTCGGCAAGGTGCGCGTAATGGGGTCGTGCGCGCCTAGGACGTGCTCCAGGGAAGGTCGGCATCGACACCGGTCAGCGCTTCCTGCGCGGAGCGCACCTTGCGGCGAGCCAGGAAGAGGTCCTGCCGGGCCAGCGCCGCCAGCCACGGGTCGTCCACGGCCGGATCCAGGTGCACCAGCGCCTCGCGCGCCGCCCGGAGTTCAGCGCTGGCCGCGGTCCAGGCAGCCTCCTTGACCGGATCGGGCAGCGCGTCCGCTCGAAGTTCCGGCGGCGCCTCGCGCGCCGCTGCAGCGGCCGGCAGCCGGTTCGCGCGGGGTGCGCTAGCGGACGGCCGACGGGTCGCCGGCCGATGCCAGGGCCGGGCCCAGGCGACCGCGGCGGTCCAGGGTTCCTTGCTGTGTGTCAGTTCCATCTCACACCTCGCTCAATGGGGATGCCTGGTTCTTTGCACGAGTCGTGCCAGGTGCGCGAGGCGCTGAACTTCAGTAAGGACGAGGCGCGGACCTCGATGCTTGCACCAACCAGGAGCAATGGCGGGCGGCGGCAGACCCGATTTCGTGCGCGACAGGCGACCGGTGGCCGCCGTCGTCTAACGGATCCGCCTTCCTCGTGCCGGTTGCCTCGTCGTAGTCCAGGCCTGCGGCCAGGCGTTGCGCCAGGATCCCGAGGACAGTGGCCCGCGCGCCCGACTTGTCGTTGGAAGCGACCACATGCCAGGGTGCGGCGTTGGTCGACGTGCGGGCGAACATCTCCTCGAAGTCGTTGATCTCCCCAAAGGCACGCTTCCATTCGGCCGGCTTCGCCAATCCTTCGACCCGCTCGACCAGCACGCGACCGTACCAGGATCGATCGAATACGGAGATCTGCGTGTGCTCGGGATCAGCATCGGAACTAACGCACCTTGTGGGTACCGATGGGAATCCCCAGAAAATCACCGGATTCGCGACCTGCATCTACCCCGCCTCTGGGCCAGGATGCCGGCATGCCGCCAGAGACCGCTTCCCGCCTGCGCCTCCAAGGCGAGATCCATCACGTCGCCCTGCGTGGTTACGCCGGTCGGCCGCTCTTCAGGACGCAGGCCGACCGCGAAGCCCTCGAGCGCATCACGGGCGAACTGCTGACGGAATTCGGCGCCCGGGCACACGCCTTCTGCTGGATGACGAACCATCTGCACCTTGTGATCGAGATACCGCCAGAGCAGATAGATGGCTTTCAGGGCGATCTGGTGGCCCGGTACTCCGTCCACCACAACGGTTGCCTGTCACCGGACGAACCGCTCTTCGAGCCGCCCGACCGGGCCTTCCGGGTGAATGCAGACGCCTATCTCCTGCAGCTCATCCGGTATGTCCATCTGAATCCCGTGCGCGCCGGCCTCGTTAGGGAGGCGGCGCACTACCCGTGGTCCGGGCATCGCACATATCTCGGTTTCGCCGGACCGCCGTGGCTATCCACGGACCTCGCGTTTCGCCTGCTCGGTGGGGACCTGCTGCGCGCCACGGCGGCCTATCGGGTGTTTGTCTCGCCTATCGCCACGCGTGTCGACCGGGAGACGCTTTCCAGCTCGCTATCCTATCCGGGGCGGTACTGAGGCCTGCTCTGCCGTAGTATTTCGCCATGGTCAGCCGCCCAAGCGCATTTACCATCCGGCGCGCACTCTTGAGCGACGCGTTCACGGTGGCGGAACTCGCCCGCGATACGTTCGTGGAAACCTTCGGGCATCTGTACCGCCCCGAGGATCTGGCAGCATTCCAGGAAGAATCGCAATCGGTTGCGGCCTATTCACTGCTGCTGGCAGACCCGGGTGTCGCCCTCTGGGTCGCCGAAGACAATGATCACACGCCCGTCGGCTTTCTGACGGTCGGCAGCTGCAAACTTCCGGTGCCAAAGCGGGAAGCCATGGCCGGTGAAATCCGGCAGTTGTATCTGCGCACTGCCGTCCAGCGGGATGGCCTCGGCACTCGGCTGCTCGTCACCGGGCTCGACTGGCTCGCAGCGCGTGGCCACTCACCGCTCTACGTCGGCGTCTGGTCAGGCAATCCCGGGGCGCAGCGCCTGTACGCGCGCTATGGCTTTGAGAAGATCGGCGAGTACGAGTTTCCGGTGGGCAAGCACCTCGACCGGGAGTTCATCTTCAGGCAGGCCAAAACCCCACCACTCACAGGCCATGGCTGACTCACTTAAGGACTGGCACCGTCACGGAGCCTCGTTCACGTACCGGGGGCACAAGATTTTCGTCCGCTCTGCAGGCGACAAGGCAGCGCCAGTGCTGTTGCTGATCCATGGCTTTCCCACCGCCTCGTGGGACTTCGCACCACTCTGGACAAGCCTCGCGACCCGCTGGCGGGTGCTGACTCTCGACATGCTCGGGTTCGGGTTTTCGGCGAAGCCAAAGAACTACGCCTATTCCATCGCAGATCAGGCGGACCTGATGGAAGCCTTCCTGCGTGCCGAGTCGGTCATCGACTTCCACGTGCTCGCCCACGACTACGGCGACACGGTGGCGCAGGAGTTGCTGGCACGCGAATCTGTGCAGCCAAGACTGCGCAGCGCCTGCCTGCTGAATGGCGGAATCTTTCCGGAGGCGCACCACCCGCTGTTGATCCAGCGGCTACTGTCATCCCCAGTGGGGCCGCTCGTCGCCCGGCTGTCGACCCGCGCTAGCTTTGCCCTCAGCATGCGACGAATATTTGCGCAGGAGCGGCCGCCAACTCAGGACGAGCTGGACGGCTTCTGGACGCTCGTCACCCGCGACAACGGCCGTGCGGTGCTGGCCGATGTGAGCCGCTACCGACTCGAGCGGTTGCGAATGCGCCCGCGGTGGATCGGCGCCCTGCAGGCCACCGCCGTGCCACTCCGGCTGATCGTCGGCACGGCAGATCCCATTGCGGGGTTGCCCATGGCGGAGCGGTATCGGCAACTGGTACCACGACCCGATGTCATCGAAATGGCCGGCGTCGGCCACTATCCGCAGGTGGAAGCGCCGGAACGGGTACTAAAGGCCTACGCGGAGTTTCGTGGGATGTTGACGCCGGGCCCAGGTTTTACATAACGACTACCACTGCGCCGGGTGCCGGCGTAGGATCGGGTTTCGGCCGTCCTACTCTCCTCGCGCAATAACTCGAATCCGAAGGAGGGCGCGAAGTGCGGATCCGCCTTTTCTCGCTGGTACTCGCGATCGCCGTCGCCATCACAATGGCGGCGCCGGGCCCAGCCATGGCGACGATTCTGTGCGTCAAGCTCGGAGGCGGGTCGGGCTGCTACGCCACCATCCCCCTCGCGCTCGCCGCGGCCGACAATGGCGATACGGTCCGCGTGGCGGCAGGCACCTACATCGGTGCGATCTCGGTCGCCGAGAACGTGACGCTCGAAGGAGGCTGGAACACCAGCTTCACGGCGCGCGATACGGCGAACTTCGTCTCGACCCTCGTACCGGGGTTCGGCGACACGAGTTCGGTAGTCTCGATCTTCGGCTCGATCGCCAATCCGGCCACATCCACGCCGACTATCGACGGCTTCACGATCACCAGCGGGCGCGCCGACCTCGGGTTCAACCACGGTGGGGGAATGCGCATTCAACACAGCCGGGCGACCATCCGGAATTGCGTGATCTCGGGAAACCGCGGGTACGTGCTCGGCGGTGGCGTCTGGGTGCAGCGCGGCACGGCGCGTTTCCAGAGCACGCGTATCGAGAGCAACGTGGTCACGGACGCAGGCCAGGGCGGCGGCGTCCTTCTGGAGGACGCCAGCGGCACGTTCGAGGATTCGGTGATCCAGGGCAACTCCGTCAGTGGCTTCGGCGGCTCGGGTGGCGGGATCGCGATCCAGAACTTCGGCCCTACCCCGACGGCCCTCGTGGTCCGGGGCAGCACGATCGCCGCGAACAGCGCTGGTTCCAGCTGCCAGGGCTACGGCGGGGGAATCTTCGTGAGTCCCAGGTCAGGCCAGCAGATCACCACAATCGTGGACCGCGTGAGGTTCGACTTGAACTGCGGCCAGTTCGAGGGCGGCGGGATTGCGCTCGATGATACGAGCGGGACGGGCGGGACCGCACCCTACACCATCACGAACTCGGTCTTCGCCGGCAACGACGGCGGCGGTAATGGCGATGCGGTCCACGTGAACGCCGCGTCCGCCGTCGGCGTCATCCGCAACGTCACCTTCGTCGGCAACGGCTCGGGTCAGGCGATCGTCACTAACACCAAGCTCACGATCACGAACTCGATCCTGCGAAGCTTCGGCACGGGAATCAGCTACGGCGGGCCCGCGGGCCAGCTCACGGCCACCTTCAACGATTTCTACGCGAACACGACCAACATTTTTACGGGTGGAGCGTTCGCCCTCGATCCTTCCAATCTGCTGGTCGATCCCCAGCTCGACGCCACCCAACACCTGCTCGCCGGCTCGCCGCTGATCGATGCGGGCACGCGCACGCCAGGTCCGTTCCGCGACATCGACGACGGTCCACGCCCGGCTGCCGGCCCGTCGGGCCGCTTCCGCCTCGACATCGGTGCGGACGAGGTTGCATCGCTGGAAGTCCAACTCGTCTACGACGAGGCCGGGAATCCTGTCGATTTCGCGGTGGTCGGTCCCGGCGACCCGCCGGAGGACCCGAACGACACGACCACCAACAACGAGTTCATCGGCTTCACGGCGCTCGGCGCCGACTTCACGGGCGACGGCAGGGATGATTTCCTGGTCGCCGCCGAGGACTGGTCCAACAACTTCGACGTCGCCGCAGAAGCTTCTACCGGGCGGCTCTTTGGCCTGTTCAACTTCGGCGCGCGCCGTACCGGTGCGCTCGACCTGTTCCTCGACACTCCGGCGGAAGACCTGCTGGTCCGCTCAGAGCTCATGCAGCAGCACCTGGGGAGCGAGCTCGCGAGCGGCGACCTGAACGGCGACGGCCGGGGCGACGTCATTATCGGAGCATTCCAGGATGACGTGGGGAACGTGGCGACCCCCAAGATCTTCGTCCTGTTCGGCGGCCCGGGGCTTGCGGGCTTGCGAACCGTGAGCGCGACGATGCCCGCCGACTTCACGCTCGTCGCTCCCGACTTCGACCTCTTTTCCTTCTCGGCTCCCAACGCGCTGGCCGCCGGCGATCTCAACGGCGGCGGGATCGCCGACCTCGTGGTCGGTGATGCGCTCGCGGACGACGGCGGGAACGCGGACGCCGGCGCGGTGTTCGTGATCTTCGGCCGGAGCGACCTCTCCGGCACCCGCGACCTTGGAGTCACGCCCGCGGATTTCACGCTGTATGGCCCGGCCGGCAACGCGCAGCTGGGCTCCACGTACGACGGGACAGCCGGGCTCGCGCTCGGTGACCTCAACGGCGACGGTTTACTCGATCTGGTCGCCCGGTCGCCCGCTACGGCATACGTGCTCTTCGGCCCGCTCGCGGGCGGCGTGCGCCGCCTGGCCAATGCACCCGCCGACGTCACGATCACCGGGCTCACGGAGGGCAGGGTTATCGTCGCGGACGTTACGGGCGACGGGAAGTCCGACCTGGTTCTTGGTTCGGGGAGCGTGTTGCGCGTGATCCCGGGACCATTCGTTGCGGGGCAGACCCTCGCGGCGGCGACCGCCGCCACGCTGGTGCTCACCGGGCCCGGGGCGAATAACGTGAATGGGGGCTCCCTCGCAGTGGCTGACGTCGTTGGCGACCCGCGCCCGGATTTGATCGTCGGCTCGAGCAGCGACGCCACTTTTGGTGGCCAGGTTTTCGTGGTCGCCGGTGGAGTAACCGCGACGGGTAGCGTACCCATCGATGAGATCGCATCTGCCGCCGTCGTTGAATCCTCGGGCTCAGCAGGATTATTCGCCTATAAAGTCGCGGCCGGCGACCTCGACTTCGATGGGCGCAAGGACCTGATCGTGACCGACCGTGGTGCCGGCCCCTACCGGGACCATGGATTCGACGACGCCAACGACGCCGGGCGCACCTATGTGATCTACGGCGGCGGGCCGGTTGACAACTGCCCCGGGCTCTCAAATCCGGCCCAGGCGGATGCCGACGGCGACGGGGTGGGCGATGCCTGCGATCACCCCGACCAGGATGCGGATGGCATCTTCGATTACCAGGACAACTGCACACTGGTGGCGAACCCGAACCAGCTCGACGCCGGCAATGACGGCTACGGTAACGCCTGCGACGCGGATCTGAATAACAGCGGGCTGGTAACGACGGCAGACTTCGGCCTGCTGCGCTCCGTGCTCAATCTAAGCGCCGCATCAAGCCCCACTGCGGCGGCGGCCGACCTCAACGGCAGCGGGAGGGTGACGACAGCTGACTTCGGCATCCTGCGTGCCCGGCTCAACACCGCCCCGGGGCCGTCGGGGTTGCATCCCTGAGGCTACTTCCGCAGGTGGAAGCGCCGGAACGGGTACTAAAGGCCTACTCGGAGTTTCGAGGGACGTTGACGGCGGGATGACGAAGAAAGTGCACCGCTGTGGCAACGAGCGCCAGCATGTTGAGCGCATCGCCGAAGAAGCCCGGTATGGGACCAACTATTGTCGGCGGCAACCCAAGGAACGTGAGTCCGGCGAGCGCACCGGCGAACAGCCAGGGCCACCCGCGGCGCCACCAGAGCGCAGCGCCGAGCAACACCATGCCCGGCAAGGCTAGGACTGCTGCCAGCGGTACGCTGCCAGGATTGTTCACGACCACCTGCTCGGGGCTGCAAAGCTGGGTGGGCGCAACGGATGGCACGTAGCGCAGTGTGTCGGCCCAGCAGGCCGGTTGCAGGTCAGGGAAGTACAGGATATCCCGCCAACTCAAGGCCAGGAACACAGTGGCCAGCAGGCAGACGGCGCCCATCGTCCAGCGCGGCTGTGCCCAGCGAAATCCGGCCAGCCGGGCCAGGGATGCCGTGATGATCAGGATCAGTGGCACGGACAGGGCAAACAGCGTGAAGCGCGGGCCGCTCAGCTGCTGCAGCAGGTCACCCGTTCCGATCCAGCGGCCCGCACCGACCAGGGCCGTGTCGTAGGGCAAGGCCAGTATCAGGAATGCCAGCACGCCGAGCACGGGGTGACGGAACTCGCGCCAACGTCGTAGCGTCCAGACGAACAGTGCCAGGTCTGCGGCGGCGAGCAGCAACATGACGAACGAAAACATGAGTACTACCGCGGCAACAGCGTACCGGTGCTACTTTTTCGCGAATTCCTGCTTGCAGGCCGGACAGGCCGGGGCGCGAAAGAGTGGGCCATAGAGCCGGGCGTCGAGGGCCGCAGACCAGAACCACCGATTGCTGCAGTTCGGACAGGTGACGGTAAACGTCCCGAACACGTAGCCAACCACGGCAAGGATGGTGCCCAGCGTCCAGTCGATTCCCGAGGCTTCCCACAACGGCGCAAAGCTGCCGATCAGCATCAGCAGTATCGCCACGATCAGCTTCCAGGACTGACCCGTCCTGGAAACGACAGAATTTTCTAGCATTCAACCCCCTGCAAGTGCCCGCTTTGCCGCAACCGGCAAGCGTTTGATGGCGGCTTCCCGCCGAAGTGCCGCGCTGTGATCCGCGGCAGGCTCCTGGTGGACCAGGACGACCGGCCGGCGAGCCCGCGTGTAGGCGGCGCCATTGCCAGCATTGTGCTGCGCGATCCGCTGGACAATGTTCTTCGCGATGCCGGTGTAAAGCGTCTGGTCCGCGCACTGGACAATGTAGACACTCCAGTTCGGATCCATGCTTGCCACCATGCTCCCGCCGCCGGCAGCTTAACGGAAGCCGGGTTCACACGAAACCGCCCGCGCGGATTCTGGCAATCTTGGCAGTCTGGGGCAGGCGATAGAAGGTCCGCAGTTCGCGAAGCAATTCCGGCGTAAGCGCCGAAACCGGGAAACGAGTTTCGAGACTGGCGCAGTAACGGCCGGCGAGCGTGCTCGCCGCCTGATAGCGCCCGAGTTCCTCTGCGTCCAGCTGGGGATCAAAGGTTGGATCCTCGAACAGCCTCTGCAATAACGGCGCACCAAGAGTGGCTGCGGGCTGCCCCTGCAGAAGCAGGCGCGTACTGACGTACTTGTCCACCTCGGCCTGCATCTCAAGCTCGAGCAACGTTACCGGCTTGTCGAAACCGGCATTCCACGCCACATAGTGGAAGTGACTCACTCCCTCGAGCACGGTCCAGAAATCTGCCAGGTTCGCGCAACACAGGTTTTCGAGGGGATCCGCAGCGGCCAGGCGCTCGAGCACCCTGGTATCCAGATACAGAGCCAGGTCGACGGCCCCTTCGTTTTCGACCACGAGCAATTGTTCGTCACGCAAACGGCTCGTCATGCCGGTCGTAAGTGCGGCGAACAGGCGCCGGTCTGTCACCAGGTAGTCGCGGACGTCTTCCTGGAGTTCCACGTCATAGACCCTGCCAAGCTGGCCCTGGATGGCCACCAGGAGTTCGGGGCATGCTGCGGCCATACGGCCTAGTGCTCCCGGACGCTGCCAGGCTGGTGATGCGGCTGAATGCCGAGCTGGGCTAGCAGCCGTTCGGCCCTCTTGCTGCCGGTGGTCAGCCACGTCTGGTATAGCCGGAGCACATCCTGGTCCCGGCCGCCGGCGCCGGCGTGCCGCACTTCATTCAGGACGTCCACCACATCTGAAAACTTGGCGGCCAGTTCTGCGAACACCGGAGCGAAAGTCCGCCTGCGGGTATTCGCCGGCCTGGCCATGGACAGCGTTCGGTAGGCACCGCCGCCCATCTGTACGTAGTAACCGACACCAACGGCCTTGCGGTCGAGGCCCTCCGCCATGAAGCCAGCGACGAACAGCGCGACATCGCCGAGGCGTTGCAGCCGGGCGTTGCGGGTTTCCTCGGAGGTGGCCGCCACCGCATCCGCCAGCATCAGAGCAAGTGGCTGCAGCCCGGGACCTCGCGGAGCCTGATCGTGTAGTACTTCAGATCGGGCAAAAAAGGTAAGCAGGCTGACGACGTAGTGCGCGGTGTGACTATCGACGGCGACCTTGTTGGACGCCATGGCCGCGTCGACGGAGTTGCGAAAGAACTCCTGAAGACTCGGCACCGGAATCACTCCGGTAGCAGATTCGGAGACGGCCATGGGCCAGAGTTATACCGTCGGCCGTGCCCCCGCAGCGTGATCCTGGTCACGGCACAGACATGCGGTTTGACTTATCCGGTCAAACCCAGACCTGGTTGCCAAGCGAGTTCGGTGACGCGGCAATCTGCACTGTCATGATCGAAACGAAAAGCGACGAATTCACCGGGCCGGGCGAGTGCCAGACCCACTACAAACGACAGTCCGGGCCTCTGTGCGTTCGTATCCTGGTCGCACTTCACGTAGAAGGCGCGGTGCTCGGTATCACCGACGAGGAAGCCTGCTGCGGCGGAGTCTGTCAGGTAGCGAGCCACCTGCGCTGTCACGGCCCGCCAGGTATCGGCCTCCGGCTTCTGCACCGCCGCCCAGCGCGTGCTGCGAGCGATCGTGCCAGCCGTCATCATTGCCTGGCGCCGGATACTCAGCTGCTGCCACTCGCGGCGCGCGCCCTGACTGCGCGCCAGGGTTACGTTACCGCTGAAAGAAATGAAGCCGGGCGCAGCAGCCCGGAGGACATTGACGCCACGACGCGCCATGAGTGCTGCTTCCTCGGCGTCCGGCTCCATCGCGACCCGCGCCTTTGAGCGCAACAGCACCGGGGCCGACGGGCTCTGGCTGGCAAGCATGCCGGCGATGGCGCCGAGCGCACTTAAGGAACGGACGCGCCGCCCGTCCGCGGACCGTTCTGTCAGTTGCGGAAAGTAAGTGATGACATTCGGGCTGGTGAATGCGGACTGCCGCTGACTGCGGGTAACGTCCTCCACCCGGGACCACTGCGAAGGAGGGTCCAGCAACAGAATGGCGTTGCGTCGCGCGCAGTAGCGTTCGGCGGCAAAGATCCCGACCGGGCCCACGTCAGCGCGCGGTGCGCCAGACAGCAGGCATATGAGGTCCACGTTCGCCACCTGTTCCAGGGCATGGATGCCGGTGGCGTCCTCAGCCGATCCGATCAGGTCATAGTCGCTCGGTGGGGCCGCGGATCGCCAGTCGGCCTGGCCGTGGATATAGCCGGTCGGGCCGATGCCGGCAGCGCCTTTCGTCAGAAACGGGCGGACTTGCGGGACAGCGCCCTGCAGCCGAACCAGGGTGGAACCGGCGAGTGCCTCCCCGATGAATCCCTCGTCGTCCTCCGCTACGGTTATCGCCGGCCAGCTTTCCTGCTCCTCCACCAGCGGATTGGCAGGTGAGCGGATGCGCTGCACGGTGAGGTTGAAACGCCACAGGTCAGTCGCCGGAATGCCGTCGTAGTCGACAGCAGCGCGCAGGTATTCCAGCGGTCCGGGGTTGACTGCACCAAGGTTCAGTGGACCTTCGGGCCCGGGCAGGGCGATGCAGTTCGGACCACCGGTGCGCGGCACACGCACCACGATGGCATCGTGCCCGCCGTTATCGAAGAACTGGCCCAGAATCCATTCGAGGCGACTGCGCTCCGCTGGAGAGCCGAAACGGCGGCGAAATTCGGCAACGCTCTTGATGACCACCGGAATGTGGGCCGGACCCCGGGGGGCCGGACCAACAAACGCAGTGACGGTTTCGCGGCGGAGCGGAATCGGCTCCTCACCGGCAGGAGATTCAATGACTCGAATCCCGGCTCCTGAGAGTTCGGGCAACGGCGCGCGCATCCGACGACAACAACGCTATCGATTGTAGCACCGGTGCCAGCAGCAACAGACTGAGGAAGGTCGGCCCGACTACGACTGCAGTCAACGATTGGCAGCATCGAGCGACGGGCCTGGTCGGGGAGTTGCCGGCCCGTCGGCCTCGATCGGGTAGGTCACGATATTGGCCGTTGGCCGCGCCCGGGCCACAACGCTTTGCACATCAGCGGCAGGCTCGAGCAACCGCACCGGAATTCCACGGCCTTCCTTCAGGGCCGCGGCTACCATGGTTCGGTCCAGGCCCACCGGAGCGCTCTGGGGCTGGCTCTTAGTTTGCCTGAGCTTGCGCAGTTGCAGATTGAGCTGCTTGTCGAGCGCAGGCCCAAGCTTGCGTTGATCGTCCTCAAGGGCAGGGTGAACGTCCAGATACAGGTTGCCGGCATGCCAGCCCACCAGGTGCGGCTGGTTGACGATGCGTACCGGGGTGCCAACCGGGACCTGACTGAATAGCGACTCGATGTCTTCGGGGAAGAGTTGCACGCAGCCGTGGCTCACGCGCATGCCAATGCCCGACGGCTTGTTGGTGCCGTGGATGAGGTAGGATGGAAAGCCGAGTCGGAGGGCAAAGGCGCCGAGCGGATTGTCGGGGCCTGCTGCCACCGTAGCTGGCAGCGGATCACCGGCCTCGGCATGCTCCTTGCGAATTGAGGTTGGCACGGTCCAGATCGGGTCCTTGATCTTGGCGATGACCGTCGTCGTGCCAATGGGCGTGGCCCAGCCGTCGCGACCGATGCCCACCGGGTGGGTGATGACCAGCGGTGACTCGCCAGGGGCTGCCTTTGGATAAAAGAAAATCCGCTTGATACCGATGTTCAGCACGATGCCGTTCCGGGGCGCATCGGGCAGGATGAACTGCGTGGGCAGAACGATGCGGGTGTCCGCACCGGGCAGCCAGGGATCGACACCCGGATTGGCCTGCACGAGCTCGTCGAAGCCCAGATCGTAGGCACGTGCGATGTCGATGAACGTGTCCTCGTGGCGGGCTCGGATCACCTGCACTTCGCCAACCACGTCACTGCCGGGACTGAGCACGAACCGGTCGCTGACGATCGGTGGCTGCTCGGCGGGAACCTTGCTGGCCGCCTGGCGTTTCGCCCACTCCGGGGTTTCGAACAGCGCGCATCCCGCCGTATTCAAAGCTACGAGAAGTGCCGCCAGCCGAAGCAGTCTGCTCATATCGGAATCATCCCTGACGGTTCGGGAGGCCATCCGCCTAGTATCCAGCCAGAGGGCCTACAGGGAAAGCGTCCGGCCTGGTCGCACGGCGACACCGGGATGCGCATTGGCTGTCACGGGGAAAACGATGGGGGGATGCTAAACTTCAAGAAAAGCGGACAGGACAACATCCGTCACCCCGAATTTAACCAAGGTTGCCATGGTCTTATGTCAAGCCCCAAGGTCATATTGATCGAGTTCAACGAGCTTTGTCCGCCACTGCTAAACAAGTGGATGGATCAGGGCCTGCTGCCGAATTTCCGGCGCTTTGCATCACAGTCCCAGGTGTTCGTGACCGAGGCTGATGAACCCGAGGGCCTCAGCCTGAACCCCTGGATCCAGTGGTATTCACTTCACACCGGGCTTCCCTATTCGTTGCACGGCGTCTTCCGGCTCACGGATGGATTGCGGAAGCAGGATGACGACATTTGGTCGGTGTTGTCCGACGCAGGGGTATCAGTCGGCAATATGTCGAGCATGAATGCCCGCTGGTCCACCAGGCGAGCCGGCTTCTATGTACCGGACCCCTGGTGCGGGGAAGAACCCCCGCATCCGCAGGAGTTGGGCCCGTATCACAAGTTCGTTTCGTCCCAGGTTCAGCAACACAGCTCCGGAGAAGGGTCGCGACTTGGGGAAGCAACCGGTTTCCTGATGTTCATGGCGACGCATGGTCTGCGCCTGCGAACGGCGTGGGCAGTGGTTCGGCAATTGATGAGTGAAGTCACTTCGCGCGGCCGTTCGTCATGGCGGCGGGCTTCCTTGCTGGATTTGTTCCAGTTCGACGTTTTTAGTCACTATCTGCGTCGGCATCGCTCGCAGTTCGTCACGTTCTTTGTGAACAGCACAGCACATTACCAGCACTGCTACTGGCGGCATATGGAGCCTGAGCAGTTCGTCGTGCAGCCCGCGCCGGAGGATCTGGAGCAGTACAAAGATGCAATCTTGTTCGGGTACCAAAAGATGGATGCGCTGCTCGAGGATTTCTTCAAGCTGGAAGAAGATGGCTATACGTTGATTCTTAGTACTGCCCTGAGTCAGCAACCGTACCTTGCAGCGGAAGACCGCGGCGGCCAGCTCTACTATCGACCACACGATTTCGCGGGGTTTCTTGCGGCTCAGGGGATTGCATACGCGAAACTCGAGCCCGTGATGGCGCAACAGTACGTCCTGCGTTTCGCCGATCGTAGCGCTACCGAGAAAGCAGCCGGTCAGCTACGCGGATTCGAATGGAACGGCGCTCAGGTAATCGAGGTGGCCGACTCAGGGGAGTGCACTTTGACCGTCGGCAACTGGCTGCATGGCCCGATCCCGGAAGATGCAGTCATGGTGCGCCAGCCAGAGGGTACGACTGTAAAGTTTTACGATGTCTTCTATCTCATGGACGCCATGAAGAGTGGGCGGCACCACCGCGAGGGTGTTCTGTGGATCAAGACTGGGGAGCATGCAGTCCACTCCCGCAACGTTTCCATACTCGACATCTTTCCGACTGTCCTGGCACTGCTGGGCGTGAGCGTACCGGAACGGCATCGAGGACCGAAGCAAAGCCTGCTGGCGATGGGGAAATCCGATGGCTCGCGATTGCAGCAGTCTTTAGGCTTGCAGGTATCAGCGGCCCGGAACGCCTGACTGCCCTAGTTGCGGCTCTTATCCACGATCTTGTTGGCCGCAATCCAGGGCATCATCCCGCGAAGAGTCGCTCCGACTGTCTCGATCTGGTGCGCCGCGTTTGCAGCGCGGGCCTTGGTCATTTCCGGATAACCGGCCGCGCCTTCGGCAATGAAGCGCTTCGCGTAGGAGCCGTTCTGGATATTCGTCAGCGCCTCGCGCATGGCCCTGCGTGACTCCTGGTTGATGATCTTCGGTCCCGTTACGTACTCACCGAACTCTGCGTTGTTGGAGATGGAGTAATTCATATCGGCGATGCCGCCCTGGTACATCAGGTCGACGATCAGCTTGAGTTCGTGCAGACATTCGAAGTAGGCCATCTCGGCAGGGTAGCCCGCCTCTACCAGGGTCTCGAAGCTCGCTTTCACGAGTTCCACGCAGCCACCACAGAGCACCGACTGCTCGCCGAACAGATCAGTCTCGCACTCATCCTTGAAGTTGGTGCCGATGATGCCGGTGCGCCCGCCACCAATGGCTGAGGCATAGGACAAGGCGGTGGCGAGTGCGTTGCCGGAGGCATCCTTGGCGACAGCCACGAGGTCCGGGATGCCGCGTCCGGCCTGAAACTCGGAACGAACAGTGTGCCCGGGCGCCTTGGGCGCAATCATGATCACGTCAAGATCGGCACGCGGCCTGATGGTCTCGAAATGGATCGAGAAGCCATGCGCGAAGGCCAGTGTGGCCCCCTTGCGTATATTGGGCTCGATTTCGTTGGTGTAGAGCTGGGCCTGGAACTCATCCGGCGTGAGCACCATGACAACGTCGGCAGACTTCACGGCGGCCGGCACATCAGCGACCTTCAGGCCATGGGCCTCGGCCTTGCGACGGGAAGCCGAACCTGGCTTGAGACCGACCGTCACATCTACCCCGGAATCCTGCAGATTGCAGGCGTGGGCATGGCCCTGGGAGCCGTAGCCGATGATCGCGACCTTGCGGCTGCGGATGATCGCGACGTCGCAATCCTTGTCGTAGTAAACCTTCATGGCACTGGCCTCTGGCGGGACGACCGCCTGGTTTGGGAAAAAAGGAAGAATTCGGGGAGGGCACTCTACCTTCCGGAAGACATTGCGTAAAACGCTATATTCGCAATGCCATATGCCGTTTTGTGCAAGACTAACGGCATGGACCTGCGCCAGCTCCGCCAGTTCGTGATGCTTGCCGAAACGCGGCACTTTGGTCGTGCCAGCGCGGCAAGTCACATCAGCCCCTCCGCCCTGAGCCGCAGCATCCGCCAGCTCGAGACGGAGCTCGGCGTCATGTTGTTCAACCGGGACAACCGTTCCGTTGCGCTGACGGCTCCGGGCGAGACCCTGCTCGGCTGGGCCCGCGAAGCCCTGACCGGCTGGGACGTCGTCCGCGACACGCTACGCGAGCAGTCCGGCGAGCCGCAGGGCGAAGTAAGCCTCTATTGCTCGGTGACCGCGAGCTACAGCTTTTTGTTCGTCCTGCTCAGCCAGCTGCGCCGTGATTACCCGCGCATCGAACTGAAGCTGCACACGGGCGACCCGGAGCACGCCATTGCCAGGGTGATGAACGGCAGTGAGGACATCGCCATCGGTGCTCGGCCGGACGCTCTCCCGGCGGGTGTGGCCTTCAAGCCGATCGCCCGCTCGCCACTCGTGTTCATAGCGCCCACCCAGCATCCACGCCTGCGGGCCCTCTCCCGCCGCCAGCCTGACCCCACGGAGTGGGCGGCCACGCCCATGATTCTTTCCGAGACCGGCTTGTCGCGGCAAAGAGCAGATCGCTGGTTCCGTGCGCTCGGCATTCGCGCCAGCATTTATGCCCAGGTCGCCGGCAACGAGGCCATCGTCAGCATGGTCAGCCTGGGATTTGGCGTCGGAGTGGTGCCGCAAATCGTGCTCGACAACAGCCCGCTCGCCGGACGGGTCACCGTGTTGAAGGTACGGCCGGCGCTCGCGCCCTACGATGTGGGTTTGTTCACGCTGGAAAAGAAGTTGCGCAGCCCCTTGATCGGGGCTTTCTGGGCGCAGCCAGTGGCCTTAAGCCAGGCTCAGGGAAATCTGCCGTCCTGATCGCGCTGGGACATCCAGGCCGCGGCTTCGTCTGCACCCGACCGCATCGTAGCCAGAATGCGCTGTTGCAGCGTCGGCCGGGCCCTGAAGGTGACCTTGTAGAGATTGGCGGATTCAGCGGAGCGCTGCAGATAATCATCGCTGGTTTCGATGGCGTCCACGAGCTTCAGTTCCAAAGCACGGGTGCCGTACCAGTGCTCGCCGGTCGCGACGGCCTCGATGTCCAGAGATGGCCGGTGCGTCGACACGACTTCCTTGAACAGGCCATGCACTTCCTCCAGCTCCTCGCGGAGCTTGGCACGGTCCGCATCGGTGTTTTCCCCAAACATCGTGACGGTACGCTTGTACCGACCGGCGGTGATCTGTTCGAAGTCCACGCCACGTGACTCGAGCAGGCGATGGAAGTTCGGCACCTGGGCAATGACGCCGATCGAGCCAATAACCGCAAACGGCGCAGCGATGATCCGGTTGGCGACACAAGCCATCAGATAGCCACCGCTGGCCGCGCCTTTGTCGACGATGGCTGTGAGAGGGATCTCCCTGTCACGCAGACGCTGAAGCTGGGAGGCGGCAAGACCGTGTTCATGGACGGCGCCACCGAAGTTCTCGAGACATAAAACGACTTCGTCTGTCTTGGCCGCCACGCCGAGAACCGCACTGATTTCCTCGCGCAGCGCCGGGACTGCCGTGGCCCGGATGTCTCCCTTGAATTCCAGAACAAAGACGCGGCGACGGGCCACTGCGCTGTCGGCGTGCTCTTCCAGCTTCCGCTGCTTCTTCTCCTGCTTCAGTTCCTTCTTTCGCTCCGCCTTGCCGAGCACGGCGTGGCGCAGCTGCAGGCGCAGATCACGGTATTTGTCATTGAGTTTCTCGATCTTGAGCCCGCCGGCCGGTGACTCCTTGCGCGAGAGCCCTACCGAGAGAATGACGATGGCGGCTACCGCGGCCACGACGGTGATCGCCTTGGCCAGAAAGAGGCCGTAATCGAGAAGGAACTGGATCATCTCCCCGGTCAACCAGTCCCGAGGCCGACGTTATTGCCTTCGAGCGCTCGTTCGGCCCGGTAACTCGATCGAACGAGGGGGCCCGCGACCACTTCCAGAAAGCCCTTTTCGAGACCGCGCTGCCGGTAGGAAGCGAATGCATCGGGGTGTATGTACTCCCGGACGGGCAGGTGATTCGACGTCGGGCGTAGGTACTGGCCAAGAGTCAGCAGGCCAACGCCAGCGCAGCGCAGGTCATCCATGGCTTGGGCCACCTCTTCGGGGCGCTCGCCAAGACCGAGCATGAGGCTACTCTTGACCAGTACCTTGCCCATCACTGACCCCGATGCACGCGCCATTGAACTGGCATGCGCCAGCACACTGAGTGACTGTTCGTACCCGGCGCGCGGGTCGCGCACCTCGGGCTGGAGGCGGCGGACTGTTTCAAGGTTGTGGGCGAACACACCGATACCTGAACTGACGACCGTGGCCACAGCGGCGAGATTGCCGGCGAAATCAGGCGTGAGGGCCTCGACTGCGGTGGCGGGATTGCGGTCCCGGATGGCGCGCACACAATCGGCGTAGTGCCCCGCTCCACCGTCCGGCAGGTCGTCCCGGTCGACGGAGGTCAGGACGACGTATTTTAGTCCCATTGTTTCTACGGAGCGCGCGGCGTTGGCGGGCTCCTCGGCGTCGAGCCAGCCCCGCGGATTGCCGGTATCGACCGCACAAAACCGGCAGGCCCGTGTGCACACGTGCCCCATGAGCATGATCGTCGCGGTCCCGGCGTTCCAGCATTCGCCGATGTTCGGGCACATCGACTCTTCGCAGACAGTCGCCAGACGGTGCTCACGCACCGTGCGCTGCACGTCGGCAAAGCGTCCGCCGGAGGTGAGCCGGACCCGCAACCAGTCAGGCTTGCGGCCGACATCGGCTGGGGGGCTGGTTGCCCGCTGCTTGACGCCGTTACGGATGGCAGTAAATCCGGCGGTGGTGGTGTACTTCGCACCGCTTTCGATAGGAATACCCTTGAAGGAGCTCATCACAACATTCTCGCACGGGCCGGGGGTCTCCCGGCACGTGGCAGCCAATCCTGGGCACAAAAAAAAGGCCCGGCGCAAGGCCGGGCCAATACAGGGGGAAGCAAGAATTCAATCCACCACGATCGAGTCAGACACCTAGTGAACCCGTGACCAGTTGAGGAGCTCCACTTCGTCCTCGTAGCGCTGGAAATTCTGGGCGAGCAATGACTCGATCTCCCGTGGCTCCAGCACCTGATCCACGGCATGGTTCAACTCCACCACGCCGCTGTATTCATCCGCGAACCCCGGCTCCTCCGAGCGCAGCAGGAAGCGGGTGTAGTACTTCGCGCGCATGGCCTGAACGGTAAGTAAAAGCCGCCGGAGTTTCTGTGAACAACTCCACAGAATTGGCGTCAGTCAGGGCGGATGCCTGCATTGCGCCACCAGTGTGCGATGGCCTGGCCTGTGGCCGCATTCACGAAGTAGCCATAGCACCTGTGAACGTTTAGCCCCTCGGCGTCCCGGTAGGGATTCAGCAGATCCGTGCGATCACTGATACCGGCCACGAGTGCCAGGCGTTGCATTTCGGCAAAGTCCATCGCGAAACGGTGACCCAGCGCGGTCAGGTCGCCAACCGCAGCCAGGTTTTGCCAGCGCGAAATGCCCCTCGGGTAGCGGGCAGCGCCGTCGGCCCTGGCACCTAACAGCCGGCTCTGGATGTAGCTGGTGCCCAGGGGACTGCCGAGAGTCAGAAACAGATCGATCGCACCGCCCTCGCCCCGGAGACTCCAGAGGGTGTCCCACGCGATAATCGAGCCGAAGCTGTGCGCCATCAGCAGTACACGTTCTCCCGCGGCCCAGGATCGCAGCAGCTCGCTGCGCAGGATTTCGCGGATCCGGTCACCGACGCCGTCAACGTTCCGAAAGTAGCGCTCAGACTCCGCCATGTTGATCCGGGTCTCCCCGGCAGCAAGCCAGCCGATCAGTCCCGGATACCGGTCACCGAAGCGGTGGGCCAGGTAGTTGATCCGGCTCCTGAGGCCAAACACCTCGCGGATACTGTCCTTCCCGGGTGAAGCGTCTGCGAGGAGCGCGGCTATTCCGGACTCGTCGGGCCGTGCATCGCGGTATTGGGGATAAAACAGGTGACCCCACAACACCAGACGCACGGATTCCGAAGCGGCAGCAAGCCCGGCAGCGACCTCCGGGTCAGCGCGCCTGACGCCCTCAAGCAGGCAGCGCCACAGCATTGCGCGGTGAACGGCCGGCGACGGCTTGGCACGCACGCCTGGCACGTACAAGATACGAGGTATCTGTTGGGATCCTGAGCTGGATGGCATCGGCGGTATTCTAATGAAGTACCTGCACACCATGGTGCGTGTGTCCAACCTGGACGCCTCGCTCGACTTCTACTGCAACCAGCTTGGCCTGCGGGAACTTAAGCGGAGCGAGAATGAGCGTGGCCGATTCACGTTGGTATTTCTGGCGGCGCCGGGCGACGAAGGCTCGTGCGTGGAACTCACCTTCAACTGGGACCCGGAGGTCTACGCGCCCGGCAGGAACTTCGGGCATCTGGCCTACCAGGTTGACGACATTTACGCCGTCTGCAGCCGCCTCAAGGATGCTGGCGTGACGATCAACCGCCCACCGCGCGACGGCCACATGGCCTTCGTCCGGTCTCCCGATGGGATTTCGATAGAGCTCCTGCAGAAGGGTAATTCGTTGCCGCCGCGCGACCCGTGGATGTCGCTGTCAAATATCGGCACCTGGTAGCTTCAGCGGCCCGAATTGCTCGATCAGGTGAACCGGACAGGGCAGGAACGCCGGTTCAGGCGTTCGACTGGAGCCGCTTGGCGCGGAAGCGGCCCGTCTGGATATACGCGTTCTTCGACTCCTTGACCACGACCCGGTTACGCCCTTCTTCCTTTGCCTGATAGAGCGCCTCGTCAGCCAGCTGGATCGCCCCAGCGAGGCTCCGCTCATTGCCTGGACTGACGATCGCAACGCCAACGCTTACCGTGAGCCATGGACCGGTTGTGGACTCGGCATGGGGAATCCTTTCCTCCTCGACACTGCGCCGCAGTGTTTCGGGGATTTCTCCAACCAGATCCTGGGCGGAGCCGTAGAGCACCAGTGCGAACTCCTCGCCGCCGAACCTCGCAGCAAAGTCGAGGGGCCTCTGGGCGCACGTGGCGATGACCTGGGCAACATGCTTCAGCGCATCGTCACCGGCCTGGTGACCGTACAGATCGTTAAACGCCTTGAAGTGGTCGATGTCGACAAGCAAAAGGGTAAGTTGACTCTGATCGCGGCGGGACTGGCGCCAGAGCTTCTCCACGTCCTTGTCGTAGCGACGACGGTTGTAGAGCCCGGTCAGGCCGTCGCGCTCTGCCAGGTCGTTGAGCATGCGGGATTCGAGAAATGCCTGACGTACGGCACGCTCGAACTGGAAGCAGCAATACGCGCCGATGACGTTCACCGCAAGCAGCGTCACACCAGAATATGCCAACTCCTCCAGCGGAAATTGCCAGTTCAGCATGCCCCAGGAATAGGCAGCCGAAATCGTTATGGCAATCGCGCCCGCGTGCCAGAAATGCAGGCCGAGGACGAGCCAGACCAGGAAAATCCACGCGACCTCGGCTCCAAACGCATAGGCTGCACCGTGCAGGCTGGCGCGAATCGTAAGCGAGGTACAGAGAAGGCCAACCCAGAGTGCCGTCAGGGCGAGCAGTGTCTGGTAGGCGCCATGAGAACCTTCCTTGTAGGAACACACCAGGGCCGCCATCAGAGTGGGCAACACCACTCCAAGCATGAAGGCGGCGGTCTGCCACGAAAGGCTTTCCCGCATCACGGCAACGATCAGCGTCAGAAAGATGATGCCTGCGCCGATCATGAGGATCGGACGCGTCTTGGGGTAGTTGCTTTCGGCGTATACCCGACGAAACTCGCCCTCGACGAACTGACTGAAGCGCAGCCGGAACGTTCCAGGCCGACGCTCGATCACCAGCGACGTCAAGTGTCTATGCACATCGAGATTCAAGACCGTCGCGCCTCCAATAATCAACACAGGCTTGCCGTAGCGCAGGTGCGCGCCGTCCTGCACGAGAACGTGCCCAAACCTGCGCGTGCAGACGACGTTACTGGCTGCTCCCCCTTCGAGCTGAGCAGCAGGTCACATTTCGCTTCCCGGGGCCGGAAGTCGTTAGGATAGGCAGAGATGTCAGTCCCACACCGTGCATCGCTCCGATGAGCCGCGCCGCCAGTTTCGTCGGTGCTGCCGGCGTTCTGCTGATCGGGGGTATGGCACTGATGCAGGCGCGCCCGCCCCCGGCCCGGAACACAGATTCGCCAAATACCGCTGCGAGACAGCCCTGCACGCTGCAGCCGGACGGCTTCCTCCGGGTACGCTTTTTCGGGGCCCTGAATCTGACAGCCGACTGGTCGGGAGCAGAGCTGCTTTGCGATGGCATGCGGCGACCCGACGGGGCGGGCGTGCGCCTGTTTTTCGCGAAAGTACAACCCGGTGGCAACCGGCTTTCCGTGCTCATCGGCATCGATGGGCCGTCAGAAACCTCGACAGGTACCGAGCGAGCGGCCAATGTGACCGTCATAGATGAAAGTCAGAGCCGTTTTTTTAGCACCGGCGGCCCCGGCCGCTGCTGGGCCACGATCAACTCCGCCACGGCGCTACCCCGGACACATGGCCGTCCTGCCGGCCAGCGGATCGCTGGTCTGGTCTACTGCGTGGGCGCCCTGCCCGCCGTTGGAGACCGGTCATCGCTCACACTGAGCGAGCTGCACTTTGCGGGGCGAGTTACCGGTAGTTGAGCCTACTTGCCGGGAATTGCCAGGCAACGAATCTCCCAGCGCTGCTGGAAGCCCGCCGGATTGTCCTCGAGGTAATCGAACGGCCGGCGAATCACGACCTCGTGCCCTGCGGCGCAGAGCCGCCTCTGCGTGAGCCAGCCTGCGAGCCATGCCGTACGCCTGGCGTCGGCGAGCGGATCATCAACCGGGTAGGCTGCGCTGAAGATGACGTCGAAATAGATGCTGCCCGGCCGGTCAAAGGGCTGGACCAGCTGGCTATATCGATGCCGGTCAAAATCCTCGCTCTTGTCCAATGCACTGGCGCAACCGACCACCAGTAGCGCCAGCGCAAGAATCTGCCCCGGGTGCCGCTTCCGATGAGCCGGCCGGGAACCAGAAAGGAAGGACGGCAGTCGAATCAATTGCTTGACCATGCAACCTGCTGCTAGAGGCTGTTAGCATACCTATGTGCAATCAACGTGAAAGTCGGGTAAATTTGGCGCCGTTGGGCAATTGGGGTGTTCCCGGCCCACTGGTGGAGCTGGTCTCGCAGAGATGGGCAAGTAATTGCAGGATCTGCGGAACGAAGAAACCGGCATGAAACGATCAGGCACGTATGGCGTCCCGGATTATGGACGCTACAATTTTCAGTCGAAGACCACTTGGTCAAACCGCTAAGGCGCCCTGAAGAGCATCCATGGAAAGCACCTTTGATACGGGCCTGGGCGGCGGTCGTAAGGCAACGATTTTCGGGGTAATCGTTGCCTTTCACGCGCTGCTCGTGTGGGCGCTCATGACGAGCCTTGGCACGATCATCGTTGATCGCCTGCCCCCCATCATCAAGGCCGAGATCATCGAAGAGATCGCAGATGACGAAGAGCCGCCGCCGCCGCCGCCAACTATCGAAACACCGCCGCCCTACGTGCCGCCGCCGGATATCCTGATCGACGTGCCGGTCGACGCACCGGTCCAGACGGGCGCACTGGTGGTCTCGAGCAAACCGGCGCCGCCCCCGGCCCCGGCAGCCAAGCCCGGCATCAAGAAGGCCCCGGAAATTGACCCCAAGTTCAAGCGGCGCTTCCAGCCTGAATACCCACCAACCTCCCGACGTCTGGGCGAAGAAGGATCGGTCGTACTGCAGGTGCTCGTGGGACCCGATGGGGCGGTGAAGGACGGCAAAGTTCAGAAAAGCAGCGGCTTTCCGCGGCTCGATGAAGCAGCACTCAAGCACGCCTTGCGTGCCTGGCGGTTTACGCCCGGGACGGAAGACGGGACTCCAGTGGCGACATGGCACTCGGTCAAGGTTACGTTCAAGATCGAGGGTTGATTTTCAAAAGCCGCGGGCAACCGGGGCACTATTCAAGGTAACTGAGTCATGGCAGGCGAGAACATTCAGCTGGCACAAAACACGGATGCAGAAATGGCAGCCCCGGCAGATCCGGCAATGACCACTCCTGCACTCGATAGCACCGTTCCTGTAGACATGGGGGTCGACCCCAGCGCGGCGTCGACCGACGGCGCAACACCCGACAGCAGCTTGCTCGATGTCGCTGGCGCCAACGAAGCGCCGATCGATAACAGCCTCGCTGCCAACGAGGCGGATAACCCCTACGGTCTGGCTGAGTTGTGGGGGCAGGGTGATTTCGTCGCCCGCGGCACGCTGATCATCCTGGCGCTGATGTCACTGTATTCCTGGGTGATCATGCTCACGAAGCTTTGGGAACAGGCGCGGCTGCTCCGGCAGGCCAAGGAGGCCAGTCGCGATTTCTGGACGGTCAATTCCCTTGATGAAGGGCTGAAAAAGCTGACCGGCCCCAGCAACGTCTTCCGGTCTATGGTGGAGAGCGGCATCAAGGCCAGCGAGCACCATGAAGGGAAGCTCACGCAGCAGGTCCCTCTTGCTGAATGGATCAGCGGCAAACTGCAGCAAAACGTCGATCGCATGACCAACGAACTGCAGGGCGGCCTCTCCTTCCTCGCGTCGGTGGGGTCGACAGCGCCCTTCGTCGGCCTCTTCGGCACGGTGTGGGGCATTTATCACGCCCTGATCGCCATCGGCGTTGCCGGCCAGGCCAGCATCGACAAGGTGGCCGGACCCGTCGGAGAGGCGCTGATCATGACCGCCATCGGTCTCGCCGTCGCCGTGCCCGCGGTACTCGGTTACAACTGGCTGTTGCGCCGCAACAAGGCGATCCTCGACCAGCTGCGGTATTTCACGAACGACCTTTACGCGACGCTCGTCAGTGGCGGGGGTCGCGCCGGCGGCGCGCCGGCTTCGCGGAAGTAATGGCTCCACGGAAGTCATCTTGCAAATCGGACTGGAGCTGAAAACATGGGCATGAATGTTCCATCAGGCGACGGGGAAGGCGAGATCCTTTCCGCGATCAACACCACGCCGCTGGTGGACGTCATGCTCGTGTTGCTCATCATCTTCCTGATCACGATTCCCGTAATCACCAAGACGGTGAAAATGGACCTCCCCAAGGCCACCAACATTGCGACCGTAACGAAACCGGAGAACATCACGATCGCCGTGGACCAAAGCGGCAACATCTACTGGAAGGAATCGCGCGTTGCCAACCAGCAGGTCCTTGCCGATCTCATCAACAAGGCAGCGCTGACGCAGCCCCAGCCCGAGATTCACGTCCGCGGGGACCGCAACGTCCGGTACGAGTACGTGGGGCGCGTAATTCTGATGCTGCAAAAGGGTGGCATCCAGAAGGTCGGGTTTATTTCAGAGCCCAATCGCGGCGGTCCTCGCTAGCGCTGTTTTACAGACAAGGGTCAATTCAAATGAGTATGTCGGTAGGTTCAAGCGGCGACGGCGCTCCCATGATGGAGATGAACACCACGCCCTTGATCGACGTGATGCTTGTGCTGATTATCATGCTGATCGTCACGCTGCCGGTAATGACGCACGCGGTGAAGCTGGACATGCCCAGACCAACCAACGCCCCGCCGCCGGTGCAACCGGAAATGGTCACGATCATCATCGACTACGACGGCACGATCCTCTGGAACGACATTGCGGTGCCAAATCTCGCTACCCTTGAGCGGTACTTCAAGGTCGAGTCGCAGAAGGTACCGCAACCGCAGGTGGCTATCCGGCCCGACGCCCGGGCCCGCTACGACTCGGTTGCCCAGGTTCTCGCGAGTGCCCAGAGAAACCGCATCGAAAAAATGGGACTGATCGGTAACGAGCAGTTCGAATAGCGGTACCGCGCGCCATCGAGGGCGGTATTCAGGGCTTATTCAGACGGCCGGCGGAGTATTCAGGCTGACAGCGCCTGATTGACTGTCGTCAATTATTTTGCGGAGAATTGAGCATGGCATTTACCTCGCGAGCAGCCTGGGTCGTGGCGGTTTCTCTTGTGACCGGCGTGGTGATGACACTGAGCACCGCAGCAGTAGCCGCGGAGAAATCCGCCAAGGACAAGCCCGCGGCGCCCAAGATGAACCCCAAGGTTCTAAAGCCGCTACAGGCGGCACTCGAACTGACGAACGCGGGCAAATACGCTGAAGCTGAAGTCGGGTTGCAGACCGCCGACGCCGTCACCGACAAGACGCCGTTCGAGCAGTACCAGATTGATGAACTTTCCGGCTTCGTGGCACTGAAGCAGAAGAAGTATGACGCTGCCGCCGCTGCCTATGTACGTAGCCTTGATTCGGGACTCATCGCGCCGGAACAAGTTAATGACCGGCTGCGACTGCTTTCCCAGATCTACCTGCAAACCCAGCCTCGCGACCTGGCCAAGTCCGGCGAGTACGGCAAGCGCTGGCTCGAGGCCAGCGGCAATCGGGATCCGCTGATGCTCGGCATCGTTGGCCAGGCCGCCTACTTCAGCGACAACTACAGTGACGCGGCGAACTACATGAAGGAAGCAGTCTCGGTAAGCAAGGCTGCCGGCAACAAACCTGACGAGAGCTGGCTGCTGGTCCTGCAGAGCGCCTACGCCAAGCTGAAGAACAACCCCGGGACCACGGAGGCCACGACGGAGCTCGTGCGCTACTACCCGAAAAAGGAGCACTGGCTGGTCCTGTCGCAGGGCCTGCTTGCTCAGGCTGCTAACAAGGACCGCCAGATCTTTCAGGTCTTCCGGTTGCTGTATGCCGTCGATGCGCTGGACGAGGCGGACGACTTTACGGAGGGCGCGAGTGTTGCTACCCAGCTCGGTTCTCCGGGCGAGGCCCTGAAATTCATGGAAAAGGGCTATGCCACCAGGGTCCTGGAAACGAGCGGTGACAAGGCCAAGAGCCAGGCGCTGCTGGCCGAGGCCAGGCGCCAGGCCGCGGCTGACCGCAAGACCCTGCCCCAGTTCGAGAAAGAGGCCGTGGCCGCCAAGGCCGGCGAGGCCGACGTGAAGCTCGGCGAGGCCTTCCTGAGCTACGATGAGCCGGCCAAAGGCCTTGAGGCCATCCAGCGCGGGATCGGCAAAGGTGGCGTCAAGAGTCTCGACGAAGCCAACCTGTCGCTTGGGCGAGCCTTTATCCTTGCCGGTAACGGCCCGGAGGCCCTAAAGGCCTTTGCCATGGTTAAGAGCCCGGACTATGCCCAGCTGGCGCAGCTCTGGTCGATCTACGCGGGCCAGCTGTAGTTGTTTCAAGGACGGTCGGACATGGCGAAGAAGTCTCTGCTAATCATCTCTCTGGCGCTCAGTGCCAGCCTGGCCGTGGGCAGCTTGCTCGCCCCGACGACCGCCCTTGCGCAGCAGGCGAAAGTCAGCAAGAAGGTCGGGGATCCGCTGGCGGCGGCGCTGGACGCCGGCAAAAAGGGCCAGTACGCGCAGGCGCTTTCCCGGCTGAAGACCGCCGACGAGGTGTCGGGAAAAACGGCCTTCGAGCAGTTCAAGATCAGTGAAACCTACGGCTTCATCTACTCCCAGCAGCGCAACTACGCCGCCGCAGCGGCCGCCTTCGAACGAAGCCTGAACGGAGGCCAGCTGCCCGCCGGCCAGGTTAACGAGCGCGTGAAGCAGCTCGCCCAGCTCAATTTCCAGTCGCCGCGTAATCTGAACAAGGTGATCGAATACGCCAACCGGTATCTGAAGGCCACGGGGGGGCGGGATGCGCCGATGCAGGCCATGCTCGGCCAGGCCTATCAGATGCAGGGCAACGACAAAGCCGCTATCGCAGCAGTACAGAACGCCGTGCGCCTGGCCGGTCGGCCGGAAGAGAACTGGCTCCGGATCCTGCTCAAATCCTACGGCAACCTGGGTAATGCCAAGGGGATCAGCGAAACGACCCAGACGCTGGTGAAGCTCTACCCGACCCAGGATAACTGGCGACTGCTCTCCAGCGAACTGCGCAAGCAGGCGAGCGGCGACGACCGGGTGGCACTGAATGTCTATCGCCTGATGGGCGAGCTCGATCTGATGGACAAGCCTGATATTTATACCGAAGCAGCCATTGTCGCCATCCAGTCCAATTTGCCCGCAGAAGCCGTGAAGATCATGGAACGGGGCTTCGCCAGGTCTGCGTTTGGCCCGAAGGATGAGGCCCGTGCGCAGCGAATACTGACCGACTCGCGCAAGAAGTCTGATGCGCAGCAAACGACGCTCGCCAGGTTATCCCAAACGGCTGCCGCATCGAAAAAGGGTCAGGATGAGGTACTACTGGGCGAAGTCCTGCTGAGTTATGGACAAGCCGAAAAGGCCGTGGCAGCCGGCAAGCGCGCCCTGGCGAAGGGTGCTAACCCCGACGAAGTGAACATGCTGGTGGGCCGCAGTCACGTTCAGCTAAGGAACGGAGCCGAGGCCCGCAGGGCCTTCGGCCTTGTAAAAGGCACCGAGGCCGCCGCCGTGGCGAGGCTCTGGGGTATTTACGCCTCGAAAATCTGATCACGGCTATTCAGGTTGCCCGGCCTGGTATATAACAGCAGCACAACGAACGCCTTCCCTGTTGCTGCCGTCCCGGGAGAACAATCATGACGAATCCGGCGCGCCTCACGACCGTTGAACAGTCCTTTGGCTATAACGTCAGCTCAAGGACCCTTCTCAGAACCGGATTGGTCAGAGCCGGATTGGTCAGTACCGCTCTGGCGCTGCTGCTGGTCGGTTGTGGGCAAAAGCCGGCAGCGCCCCCCGCGGAACCCGCCGCGCCAGCCGGTTCTCCAGCTGCTGCGGCCCCGCCCGTCCTCGACACCGATGAGGAAAAGGTGGTCAACGTATACAACTGGTCGGACTACATCGATCCGACGGTTATCGAGGACTTCCAGAAAGAGACCGGTATTCAGGTCAAGTACGACGTTTTCGATTCGAATGAGGTACTCGAAACCAAGCTGCTTGCCGGCAGCACCGGGTATGACATCGTGGTCCCGTCCGCGTCCTTTCTCGAACGCCAGATCAAGGCTGGCGTCTTCCAGAAACTGGACCGGTCGAAGCTGCCCAACCTCAAGAACATGGACACCGAGATCACGCAGCGCGTCTCGCTGCATGACCCGGGCAATGAGCACTCCGTGAATTACCTCTGGGGCACTTCGGGCGTCGGCTACAACGAGGACAAGATCAAGGCGGCCATGCCGGACGCCCCGATCGACAGCTTCGCCATGTTCTACGACCCGAAGGTGGTGTCGAAATTCAAGGACTGCGGCGTTGCCGTCCTGGACGCTCCCTCGGAGGTCGTCGGTACCGTACTGATCTACCTGGGCAAGGACGCCAACAGCGAGAAGCCGGAAGATCTGGCGGCTGCTGAAAAGGTTCTGACCTCGGTTCGACCGTACATCAAGTACATCAACTCCTCGAAGTACATCGAAGATCTGGCGAACGGTGAACTCTGCCTGGCCCTTGGCTGGAGCGGGGACGTCCTGCAGTCCCGTGACCGGGCCGTTGAAGCCGGCAATGGCGTGAAGATCAAGTACCTCATCCCGAAAGAAGGCGCGGTAATGTTCTTCGACATGCTCGCCATTCCCGCCGACGCGAAACACGTGAAAAACGCGTACCTCTTCATCGACTACCTGCTGCGCGCCGAAGTGGCGGCGAAAAACTCCAACTTCGTCAATTTCGCCAACAGCAACGCCGCATCCTTCAGCATGATTAGCGAGGACATCCGCAACGACCGGGGCCTCTACCCGACTGATGAGGTCAAGGCCAAGCTCGTGCCGGATCTGGCTGAGTCGGCCCAGTTCACACGGCTTTTAACGCGCAGTTGGACACGCTTCAAGACCGGTCAGTAAGCCGGCGGTAACGGGCATGGGCGAGAAGCAGGGCCACGCTCAGCAAGGTCAGGCTCAGGCGGATGGCAGTCCGCCACGGCTGGTTGACAAGACCAACGAGTACATCCGCATTGAGAATGTGACGAAGCGCTTTGGCGACTTCGTCGCGGTCGACAACGTCACCCTGTCGGTCTTCAAGGGGGAGATCTTCTGCCTCCTCGGCGGCTCCGGCTGTGGCAAGACGACCCTGCTGCGCATGCTGGCCGGCTTCGAGGCGCCGACTTCCGGGCGGATTTTCATCGACGGCCAGGACATGGCTGATGCCCTGCCCTACGAACGACCCGTGAACATGATGTTCCAGTCCTACGCACTCTTTCCCCACATGACCGTGGAGAAGAACGTGGCTTTCGGCCTGGAGCAGGAAAAGCTGGCGCGCAAGGAGATCGACCAGCGGGTTGCAGAGATGCTGGACACGGTCAAGCTGGGCGAACTGGCCCGACGCAAGCCCCATCAGTTGTCCGGCGGGCAGCGCCAGCGGGTAGCGCTGGCCCGGGCGCTGGTCAAGAAACCGAAGCTTCTGCTACTGGATGAGCCGCTGGGGGCGCTGGACAAGAAATTGCGCGAAGCAACCCAGTTCGAACTGATCAATCTCCAGGAGAAGCTCGGGGTCACCTTTGTCGTGGTGACGCACGATCAGGAAGAGGCCATGACCCTGGCCTCGCGCATCGGCGTCATGGACCGGGGGGAAATCGTGCAGGTGGGTACGCCCACGGAGATTTACGAATACCCCTCCTCCAAGTTCGTGGCCGACTTCATCGGCTCGGTCAATATGTTTGAAGGCCGGCTGATCGAGGACGAACCCAACTTCGTCCGGATTGAGTCGCCAGAACTGAGTAGTACGATATACGTTGATCACGGAATCAGTTCCCCCCCGGGCGCGGCAGTCTGGGCCGCCATTCGACCGGAGAAGATCGAGATCGCGCGGGAGGAGCCGGCGGCTAAGGAGAATCGCGCCAGGGGCGTCGTTCGGGACATCGCCTACATGGGCGACATGTCAATTTATCTCGTAAAAATCGACAGCGGCAAAATGGTGCGCGTCACGCTCCCCAATTCAGTCCGTCAGCTCAGCGAGCGGATTTCGTGGGACGAGACCGTGTGGTTGTCCTGGGATCCCTCAAGCCCGGTAATCCTTCCCCAGTAAGGCCGCTTGCGGTCGACGGAGTCTCATGGCCCGCTCCCAGGTTCGACAGTCGCAGAGACCACCCGTCGACGCGTGGGGATCCGGCCGACTCGGACTCATCTTTTCCCTGCTCTACCGGTTTGGTCCGCCACGCTGGTCACAGTACGTTCGCAAGAACTGGGCCGGGCAGCGACTGGTCATCGCTCTGCCCTACCTCTGGCTGTTCCTGTTCTTTGCTGTCCCATTCATCATTGTCCTGAAGCTGTCGTTTTCCGAGGTGCGGCTGGCGATGCCGCCCTTCGCACCACTGGTCGAGAAAGTCAGCGACGTGGCATACGCGCTGAATCTGAACCTGGGCAACTACTACTTTCTGCTTTCGGATTCCCTGTACGTCAATTCCTACCTCTACTCGATCAAGGTCGCGGCCGTCTCCACGGTGTTTTGCCTGCTATTGGGCTATCCAATGTCCTACGCCATCGCACGGTCGACTCCGACCCTGCGCAATATCTGGCTGATGCTGATCATCCTGCCGTTCTGGACCTCGTTCCTGCTGCGCGTCTACGCCTGGGTGGGGCTCCTCAAGACTGACGGACTGATAAACCAGGCCCTGGGCCTTGTGGGAATCGGACCGTTCACGATGATGTATACGAATTTCGCGGTGTACATCGGCATCGTCTATTCCTATCTGCCTTTCATGATCCTGCCGCTGTATTCCAACCTCGAAAAGCACGATCTCACGCTCTTGGAAGCATCAGCCGATCTCGGCGCGGGGCCAATTACGTCCTTTCTGCGCATCACCTTGCCCCTTTCAATGCCCGGGATTATAGCCGGGTCGCTTCTCGTGTTTATTCCTGCGGTGGGTGAGTACGTGATTCCCTCCCTGCTCGGAAGCTCGGATCAGCTCATGATCGGCCGCGTACTTTCCGACGAGTTCTTTTCAAACCGCGACTGGCCGGTGGCAAGCGCCGTATCCATTGCCATGCTGTTGCTGCTGGTTGTGCCGATAGTGCTCTTCCAGCGCTTCCAGAACCGGGAACTGGCAGGGGCCAGGAAGTGAAATCACAGAGCTGGTTCCGGCGCTTGTCGCTCTTTGTCGGCTTTGCCTTTCTCTACATTCCTATCCTGTCGATGGTTGTCTATTCGTTCAACAATTCCCGGCTGGTGACAGTCTGGGACACCGACGATTCCCCCACTCTGAAGTGGTACCGGATCCTGCTGGGCAATGAGCAGATCCTGAGCTCCGCCTGGTTGTCCATCCAGGTTGCGGCGGTCACTGCAACAGGAGCCGTGATTTTCGGGACCCTTGCCGGTCTGGTGTTATCGCGATTCGGACCGTTCAGGGGCCGGACGCTGCTCTCGGCCATGACCACCGCACCTCTGGTGATGCCAGAGGTCATTACGGGCCTGTCGCTGCTCCTGCTGTTCGTGTTTCTGGAACAACTGATCGGCTGGCCGCAGGGACGTGGCTTCGTCACGATCGTGATCGCTCACATCACGTTTTCCATGGCCTACGTGACGGTCATCGTGCAGTCGCGCCTGTCCACCTTTGACGACTCCCTCGAGGAAGCTGCACTGGATCTGGGGGCACGCCCAGCCAAGGTGTTCTTCCGGATCACCCTCCCGCTGATTCTGCCGGCCATCCTTTCCGGCTGGCTACTGGCGTTCACTCTGTCGTGGGACGACCTCGTGATTTCCCAGTTCGTGGCCGGCCCCGGCTCCACGACGCTACCGATGGTGGTGTTCTCCAAGGTCCGGCTTGGCGTCAGCCCGGACATCAACGCACTCGCCACGATCATGGTGATGATCGTCGGGATCGGTGTGGTGATCTCCGCGTTCTACATGCGGAGGCAGGACCGCCGGCTGGCGCTCGAGATGAAGATGGCGAAGGCGGAAAAGTAAAAACCCCGCGCAGTCTTGAGGACTACGCGGGGTCGATACTGCTTACGTCTTATTCTGCTTTAGCCCACGGGAACGTGGTGGCCACGCTGAGCACGACCTTGCTCTCGGACGAGAAGACATCGTCCGGGGTCCCGTCCAGGCTCTCGATATCGCTGCCGTCCACGTACTTCACGGCACAATCGAAGTGGCCGAACGACCGGGTGAGGCCGACCGCAAAATCGAAGTATTCGTCGTCGGAACTCTCCCAGTAGTCGCCGGTGCTATAACCGGCGTGCAACGTGACGGCAAGTTCCCAGGCCAGGGGAATATCGCCATTGGCTTCCAGATACCAGGCGCTTTCGTCGGCATTGCCGTAGTCCGGCGAGTACCAGATGGTGGAAGACGCGTGTTCGCCGAAACTGAGCCCCGCACGGAGTTCTCCGTAGTCGACACTGCCGACGCCGCTGCTTTCTCCATAATAGGTGTAGTACGTAGCACCCAGGTCGTAGCCGACACTTTCCGTGATCGAGCCGCCGTAGCCCACTATAAGGTCGACCTCGACACTCGGACCGCTCAGCGTGACGGCTGGGCTGCCTTCGCCACCGTCAGAAGTAGAGTCGCCAAAATCAACGTTACTCCCCCACAGGCCGGCATACAGTCCATTTTCGTGCGACCAGTCCAGGCTGGCCTGGAAGGCCGGATCCAGCGCGGTCTGAGTGATGCCGCGGAAGTCGTAGTCTGAGGCAACGGTGATCGTCGAGCTAATTTCGGCTTGGGCAGTACCGGAAGCCACAGCGAATGCCGCGACTCCCAGTCCCGCCAACTTCGATTGCATGACGCGATTCATTCGGTGGGCTCCCTGAGTAAGAAAGAACTGTTCGCGCAGAGAATAGCGGCACTGGGGACAAAGGCCAAGTCTCGTGGCGCGCACGCTACAGCCGGTCTCGCAACGCGAACCACAGCATGCCGAGCACCTGACCTGGCCAGCGCAGCAGGGTGCCGCCGGGAAATGCTGGCGGAGGCAAACGGGCAAACACGTCGAAGCGCTCGGCCGTGCCGGCGATCGCTTCAGCCATCAGCTGCCCCGCCAGCGTGGCCGTGGAGACGCCGTGGCCCGAGTAGCCATGGGCGAAGTACACATTTGGTGCAAGCCGCCCAAGATGGGGCAGGCGATTCATGGTGATGGCCAGCGTGCCGCCCCAGGCGTACTCAATTGGCACGGCTGCGAGCTGCGGAAAGACGCGCAGCATGTACCGGCGAACGAAGGCAGGCAGGTCCGCTGGAAACTCCCGCGTATAGGTTTCCCCGCCGCCGAAGATCAGGCGCCCATCCCGCGACAGACGGTAGTAGTTCACCACGAAGAGGCTGTCGTGCACGCAGGCCGGATCAGTGATCAGCCGGGACGCGAGGTCGCCCAGCGGTGCCGTGGCGAGGAGGTAGTTGTTAATCGGCATGATCCGGTCGGCAATCCGCGGCTCGAGCCCTCCCAGATACCCGTTGCAGCCGAGGACCAGGTGCCGCGCACGAACCTCGCCCTGACTGGTCCGGACGATGATGGGCGTCGCTCCCGAGTAACCTGTCACCAGTGAGTGCTCGCAGATCCGCACGCCGGCTGTCACGCAGGCACGGGCGAGACCGAGGGCATAGTTCAGGGGGTGCAGGTGCGCGGCGCCGGCATCGAGTACGCCCCCGTGGTAACCCGGGCTGTCCACGATCTCCCGTAACGCCTGGCGGCCCAGGACGCGCTGGTCGGGATAGGCATAGTCCCGTGCGAGCTTCGCCGCCCGCCGCTCAAGGTCGCCAAGGTGCGACGGCCTGGCGGCGCACAGCAACTGCCCGGGCGTCAGGTCGCAGTCGATGTGGTGACGCCCGATGAGATCCGTCACGAGGCTCCGGCCGGCCAGGCCCAGCCCGAACAACTGGCGGGCGGAGTCCTTGCCAAAACGGACTTCCAGTTCGCCCTCCTCCCGACGCAGTCCGGTTCCCAGTTGACCGCCATTGCGGCCCGACGCACCCCAGCCCACCTGCCGGCCCTCGAGCAGGACCACGGAGTAGCCCCGTTCAGCCAGGTGCAGGGCTGCCGACAGGCCCGTATAGCCCCCGCCAATGATGCAAACGTCAGCGGACGTAGCCCCGACCAGAGCGGGGTAACTGCTGAGCCCGCGGGCAGTGGCTAGATACCAGGACGGCGGGTGAGCGTCGATGGCGTCGCTCCTGCCTGACCCGCAGCGCTCAGGTCAGACGCGCGACGGACCCAGCGCCCGCTGGGTCAGATCGAGTGCCTTCCAGGCCTTGTCGACGAGTTCATCCAGCTGCGCTTCCGTAGTGATGAATGGCGGCGCGATGATCATGGTGTCGCCGACGGCGCGCATGACGAGTCCCTGCTCGATACAGAAATCCCTGCAGCGTTCGCCAGCCTTCAGCTCCTTGGCGAAGCGCTGACGGCTCGACTTGTGGGGCACGAGCTCCAGCGCACCCATCAGCCCGACGGAACGGACCTCGCCAACGAGCGGGTGATCGGCCAGCTTTTGCAGACGGCTGCTGAAGGCAGGAATCACCGCCTCACGAACCCGGTCCACGAGCTTTTCCTCGCGTAAGACCTTCAGCGTGGCGCGGGCTACGGCGCAGGCTACCGGGTGCCCCGAGTAAGTGAACCCGTGATAGAACTCGCCGCCCTTCTCCACCAGCACGTTGCCAACTCGATCGCCCACCAGCACCCCGCCTAGCGGCTGGTAGCCGGAAGTCACGCCCTTGGCAAAGGTCATCAGGTCCGGCCGGATACCGTAGTGCTGTGCGCCAAACCAGTGACCGAGGCGCCCCATGCCGGTGATCACTTCGTCGGCGATCAGGAGAATCCCGTATTCGTCACAGATCTTCTGGATCTCAGGCCAGTAGGACGCGGGTGGAATGATGGCGCCACCGGCGCCCTGAACCGGTTCAGCGATGAACGCGGCCACTTTATCCACGCCAACTTCCTCAATCGTGGTCGCAAGTTGCCGGGCGATCCGGCGACCGAACTCGGCAGGGTCGAGATCGCCGCCCAGCCCGAACCAGTAGGGCTGCTCGATATGCAGGATGTTGGGTATCGGCAGCCCTGCCTGCGCATGCATCCACGGCATCCCGCAAAGGCTGGCGGCGCCAACCGTGCTGCCGTGATAGCCGTTGCGTCGGGCGATGATGATCTGCTTGTCAGGCTTGCCCATCAGCGTCCAGTAGTAGCGGACCAGCCGGATGTTGGTGTCGTTGGCCTCGGAGCCCGAATTGGTGAAGAACACCCGGTTGAAGCCCGGTGGGGCCAGCTCGCAGAGATCGCGAGCCAGTTCGATGGCAGGTGGCGTAGTGCACTGGAAAAAGCTGTTGTAGTAGGGCAGCTCGCGCAGCTGGCGGGCACCGGCTTCTGCCAGTTCCGTGCGGCTGTAGCCCAGGTTGACGCACCAGAGCCCGGACATGCCGTCCAGTATCTTGTGGCCACTGGCCTCCCAGATGTAGACGCCTTCGGCCCGGGTGATCACCCGGGTGCCGCGCGCACCGAGTTGCCGGTGATCGGTGAAGGGGTGCAGGAAGTGCTGCCGGTCTTCCTGCTGCCATGTCGCGAGATTGTCGGTCATGTCCAGTGCCCTTCAAGAATGTGGTAACAAACCCCGGCTCAGACGTTCAATAGCAGGAATTCGCGTTCCCAGGGAGAGATGACCTCAAAGTAGGCCTGGTATTCCTGGCGCTTCATGGCGGTGTAGATCTTCACAAAGCGATCGCCGAGCAGCGTCGTGAGCCGCTCGCTGCGCTCCAGGCGATCGAGCGCGTCCGACAGGCTGCCCGGCAGGGCAAAGGGCCGCTTGTAAGCGTTGCCCTGCTCCGGAATGCCCGGCTGCAGGCCTTCTTCGATGCCAAGCAACCCACAGGCCAGGGCGGCCGCAATCGCCAGGTAGGGATTCACGTCGGCACCGGCAATCCGGTTCTCAATGCGACGGTTCTCGGGGTCCGACTGGGGAACGCGCAGACCGACCGTACGGTTGTCGTAGCCCCACTCCAGGTTGATTGGCGCAGACATGTACCGTGTGAAGCGCCGGTAAGAATTCACATAGGGCGCGAGAAAGATCGTGGTTTCGGGGCCGTACTTTTGCATGCCGCCAATGAAATTCCGGAATAAATCACTCTCCGAGCCATCCGGATTCGAAAACGCATTGCCACCGTCACTGCGCCGGAGGCTGATATGCCAGTGCATGGAGCTGCCCGGCTCGTTTTCCATGGGCTTCGCCATGAATGTCGCATAGATTTCGTGGCGCATCGCTGCTTCGCGAATCGTGCGCTTGAACAGGAACATCTGGTCCGACAGTTCCACGGCGTCGCCGTGCTGAAAGTTGATCTCGAGCTGCGCGGTTCCGCTCTCGTGGGCCAGGTTGTCAACATCTATGCGCTGAACCTCGCAGTAGTCGTAGATATCCTCGATAAAGGGCTCGAACTCGTCTACAGCGTCCATGCTGTAGGGCTGCCGCACGGTTTCTTTGCGACCCGAGCGCCCGATTGGTGGCTCCAGTGGATAGTCGGGATCGGTGTTGCGCTTGACCAGGTAGAACTCGATCTCGGGTGCAACCACGGGCACGAGGCCCCGCGCCCTGAACATGTCCAGGATCCGGCGCAGGACCTGCCGGGGAGCGATATCCACCGGATCACCCTCCTGGGTGAAACAGTCGTGAATCACGCAACAGGTTGGTTCCTCGCCCCAGGGAACCAGCCGCAGGGTAGCCAGATCAGGCTTGGCGACCATGTCTCGGTCGGCGGGATTCATGACTCCCTCTTCGAGATAGTCGTCGATGTACTCACCGGTCACCGACTGGATAAAGACTGACTCTGGCAGGCGCATGCCGCCCTGCTCTGAGAACTTCCGCGCTGGCATGTACTTGCCACGCGCGACGCCAGCCATGTCCGCCACCACGGCCTCGACTTCGTCAATCTTGTTCTCCACCAGCCATTCGCGGAGCTGCTCTTCGTTAAGGACTTTATCTGAACTCATGATCGGTAACTCCGACAAGCACTACCAAACGCCTGAAATATGGCCATGGAAACCTTATTCTCGCGCACGCGCCATTCTGGGTGCCACTGCACGCCGAGGACAAACCCGGCCGCCCCGGCGACGGTCACTGCCTCAATCAATCCATCCGGTGCCGTGGCCTCAACGACGAGCCCGTCACCGAGCCGGTCGATTCCCTGGGAGTGCACTGAGTTCACCTGTGCAACGTCGATGCCGGTAATCCGCGACAGCATGCCGTCGGGTCTGAAACGCACTTCGTGTACCGGGGCATACTGGGCTTCAATCGGCGCGCCTTTGTCTTCCCGGTGACTCATGTAGCCTGGAACACGGTGCACTTCCTGATGCAGCGTGCCACCGTAGGCCACGTTCAGTTCCTGGAATCCGCGGCAAACGGCGAACAATGGAATACCGAGTCGGACCACCGCCGGAATCAGCGCGAAGGCGGAATGATCGCGCTCCGGGTCGTGCATCGTGCCGGGATGGCTTGCCGGGCCTTGGTAGCGGTGCGGCTCGACGTTGGACGGGGAGCCAGTGAGCAGGACCCCATCAAGGGACTCAAGCACTTCGAGGACATCGAAACCGTCGTCGAGGGCCGGACCCAGCACCGGAAGTCCCACGGGGTAAGCCCCCGCCCCGGCCACAATGGCCGTCAGGTATTTCTCGCCCTGCACCTGAAAGGCGTGATGCCCCAGAGTGCGCCGGTCCGAGATGACGCCAACGATGGGCCGGACACTGCGCATTAGTCACCTACGGTGCCAGACCGGGGGTCGGGCCGCCAGACCCCCGGACAGAATGCTCAGAGGGCCTACATCTGGCGCGGGTTCGCGAGCGAAACCACTCCCGGTTTCAGACATAAGTGCGACTTTATTCAGTGGCCAGATGGGTTGACTTGTGCAAGAAAACCTCGTCAGAGTGCCGCACCGTGCTTAAGCACCCGCAGCGAATTCCGGACTCGGGGACTGGCATTTGGAAGGACACCCGTTGAGTCAGGCTCGCAGTTTCCGCATCGGTCCTATCGAGTTCGCACCAGGAATATCCGGCACCAACGCCTGGACATTCCTCTATCTGAATTTCATGATCATGCCGATCGTGAGTTTCCTCAGCATTTCGCAGCCGTATGTGCTGAGCGAAATCATCGGCATTCCGCCCGAAGAACAGGGCCGCATCACTGGCTTCCTGGTCACCATGCAGGAGGTTGTCGCCCTGTGCCTGATCGGCTTTGTGGGGGCGCTCTCTGACCGCTTCGGGCGCCGGCCCCTGTATGCAGCTGGTGTGCTGGTCGCCGGTCTTGGCTTCGGCTTGTACTCGACGGCACAGACCGAGATAGACCTGTACCTCTACCGCTTTGTCTATGCCATTGGCGTTACGACAGCGGGTGTCATGATCGCCGTCACCGCTGCCGACTACCCGGCGGAGCAATCACGCGGCAAGCTGGCCGGAGCCACCGGTTTCCTGAATGGTCTCGGGGTAGGGGTCGCTGCCGGGTTGATCCTCCCGGTTCTTCCCGGTGTGTTTCAGGCGCAAGGCGCGAGCGCTGCCGACGCCGGCCGCTACATGCTGCTCGTTATGGCTGGTCTGGCACTAGTAACGGCCGTAGTCATGCAGTTCGGACTGAAAGGCGGCACGCCTACGGGCCGGTCTCAGAAAGTCAGCCTGCGGGAGGCCCTCTCAATGGGCCTGAAGCAGGGCCGCGCCAACCCGCGGCTTGTCGTGTGCTATGCAGGCTCATTCGTCGCGCGGGCCGACCTCACGCTCGTGGCGGTGTTTGTCTCACTGTGGCTGCAACAGGTCGGCCGCAACGAAGGTCTCGATTCAGCAGCAGCACTGAAGCAGGCTGGCGTCATGCTGGCCATCATCACAGGAGCCTCGCTGCTCTGGGCCCCAGTCGCCGGAATGTTCATTGACCGCTTCCATCGCCTCGCCTGCGTGTGCGTGGCCCTGCTCATTGCAGGGATTGGCTATACGCTGCTAGGCCTTCAGGAAAACCCGTTCAATCCGGTCGGCTACCTGGGGGCGGTGCTCGTCGGCGTCGGCCAGATGAGCGTGATCCTAACCGTGACGGGACTGCTCGGCCAGGAAACGCCAATCGATGTGCGCGGTTCGGTGATTGGCTTTGCCAGTTTGTGCGGTGCCGCGGGCATCCTCGTGACAAGCCTTGCCGGTGGCTACATCTACGATCACTGGATGATCTCCGGACCGGTGGTGCTCACAGGGCTCGCAAACCTGGCAGTGTTTGGCTTCGCCATCGCAGTGTGGCTCAAGGACGGCCGGCCCGTGCGCTTCGATCCGAGGGAGGCGCGCTCGACTCAGGCGCTGGATTTCGGGCACTAGTGCGTGTGCCCGTGCTCACCATGTTCGTGATCGTGGCTGCCCTTTTCGTGCCCTTCGCCGTGATCGTGGGGTGGCGCAGGGTTGCGCTCGGCCCGGCCGGCTTCTTCAGGATCGATTCCAGTTGCCAGCGCCAGACGCAGTGAGGTCAGGGCAGGCAGGTGTTTCTCTGCCTGCTTCTGCAATTTCTCCGTGATGATGGCCGCCTCGCGCACAAGGAGCGAGTCGTCCACCACGACATCGGCTTCGGCATACATGCGATGGCCGATCCAGCGTGTGCGGACATTCTGCAGGCCGCGGACGCCGGGCACATGCTCACCGGTGTGGCGCAGGAGAGCGGTAAACTCCGGCTCAACGCCGTCCAGAGCCCGCGTGAACACCGCCTTGGCCGACTGCCAGACGATGCCAAAGATCAGGAACGTGATCAGGGCCCCCACGATCGGGTCTGCCAGCGGGAAACCGAGCCAGACACCAATGGCGCCACCGACGACGGCAAGGCTCGTGAGGCCGTCCACCCGCGCGTGGTACCCGTCGGCGATCAGGGCCGCGCTGTTGATCTCGCGGCCAACCCGGATGCGAAACACGGCCACAGCCTCGTTACCGATGAAGCCGACCACTCCCGCCGCAGCAACGGCCCCCAGGAAGCTGATTTCCTGGGGATGAATGAACCGGTCAATGGTCTGATAGCCCGCCACGAGTGCACTGAACAGGATCAGGCCGACAATCGTCATGCCGGCCAGGTCCTCGACCCGCCCTAGCCCGTAAGTAAACTGGTCACTGGGCTTGCGCCGGGCAAACACGAATGCGATCCAGAGCGGGATGGCAGTGGCGGCATCGCCAACGTTGTGAATGGTGTCTGCGAGCAGCGCGACGCTGCCGGAAATCAGTACGACAAATATCTGGAAGACCGCAGTAGTGGCCAGAATGATGAACGACCACTTGATCGCCCAGATGCCACGTTCCGTGGTAGCAATCGTGGGGTCGATTACGCCGTGCGTGTGGGCGTGGCCGCCGTCGTGACTGTGCCCATGGCCTCCATGCGCCCGGCCACCGTGCGCATGACCGACCGCATGGCCCTTTTCGCCGAACCCAAGCCAATCCAGTGCGGTGCGCAACATTTCCCTGTCCTCTCTGGCCTGCGGTCTAGAGGTACCGGCTGATCTTCTTGAAACCCTCAATCGTCACGCGCTGTTCGCGACTGGCAGGCCCGATCGCGTCCTCAAGGCAATGCTCGATGTGGTCGTGAATCAGCGTCGACTTGGCCTCCTCGAGAGCCCTGATCACCGCGTGCATTTGCTGGGCGATGTCAGCACAGTCGCGCCCGGACTCGACCATACCGGCAATGGTCTGGAGATGGCCGGTGGCCCGGCGCAAGCGGTTCACCACATCTCTGTGAGTGCGATGGGTAGCGGCATCGTGCAGATGGGGAGCAGCTTTTGCGGCAGGCATGGATGCCACCTTGGCCAGGTCGGGCTCGTATTCTTATCCCCTCCCCCTGGATAGGTCAAGAGCGGCGGCGACGAGCTGCTGGTAGGATATTCCGGTGATGCTCAAATTCACCCGTTACCAGTGGACTGTCCTGGCTGCCGCCTGGCTTGGATGGGGATTCGACGTCTTCGACGGCCTGCTGTTTAACTACGTTGCACCCAACGCTGTCCCGACCCTGCTCGGGATCCCTCTTGGTTCCCCTGCTGCCCGGTCGGCAACGCTGTACTGGACCGGACTGCTCACGTCCCTGTTTCTGATCGGTTGGGCCGTGGGCGGCGTGATCTTCGGCCCCATCAGCGATCGCTTTGGCCGCCGGCGGACGCTGATGATCACCATGGTCCTCTACGCCGTTGGAACCGCAGCCTGCGCTTTTGTGACGGATATCTGGCAGCTGACGGCCTGTCGGCTGATCGCGAGCCTGGGAATCGGTGGCGAATGGGCCGCAGGGGCCGCGATGGTTGCAGAGGTGGTCGACGAAGAACACCGCGTGGAAGCCGGCGCCCTCTTGTACACCGCCGCGCCGTTTGGACTCTTCCTTGCCACAGGGGTGAACGCCCTGGTGGCGGGTAACCTGATGATCGAAAGCCCCGAAACGAGCTGGCGTTTCGTTCTTCTGTTTGGACTGCTTCCGGCTGGCGTCGCCTTTCTCGTCCGCCTGTTCATCAAGGAGCCCGACCGCTGGGTCTCCGCCGCGCGCAACGCTGTGGCACCACGTATCCGGGAGCTGTTCACTCCGGTCTTCTGGCCCCGGACCCGCAGCGCACTGCTGATGACCTTTGTAGCGCTGTTGACCTGGTGGAGTTGCAACGCCTTTATTCCGGTCGTCAGTGCCACCCTCGGCCAGGCCGCTGCGGCTGCAGCGGGCCTCGATAAGGCGGCCACCAGCGCTCTCGTCGAGCACTGGAAGACGATCGCCACCACGTCTTTTAATCTCGGCGGCCTGATCGGCACACTGCTCACCGTACCCATCGCCAAGCGCTTCGGACGTCGGCCGATGTTCGCCGTGTACTTTGGCGTGGCAGCGCTGGCACTGATGGCGACGTTTGGTCTCGCTATCCCGGACGAGACACGCCTCTATATGTATTTCTTCATTGGGCTGAGTGTCTTCGGTGTTTTTGGCAGCTTCACCTATTACCTGCCGGAACTGTTTCCCACGCGACTGCGCGCTACCGGCTCGGGCTTTTGCTACAACATTGGCCGGGTCGTTGCCGCCACTGGCCCCTATGTGGTGGGCAGCGTTGCCGCCGCAGGTGCGGGCTCCCCCTCGGTGATTCTGAACGCCCTGTTTGCCGTGGCCTTTGTCCCACTGGTAGGCCTGCTGTTCATTCCGTGGGTCGTCGAGACGCGGGGTCAGACCCTACCCCAGTAGGAGCGCCTTCAGGCGCGAGGCAGAAATGGGGACATGCCTCATTTCGGCAGATTAAATGAGGCATGTCCCCAATTCATGCCTGCTGACCGATTTGTAACCGGTCTATAACCGACAGGGATACCTGAGGCCCGGTATTCTTGCCACGTCATGTCCATCACGCTCGACCAGGTCACCAAACAGTACCAGGGCAACCCGGTTGTCAACGACGTATCGCTGGCGGTATCTGAGGGTGAGTTCTTCGTCCTCCTGGGACCCAGCGGCAGCGGCAAGAGCACTCTCCTGCGGGCGATCGCCGGTCTGACTGAGGTCGATCACGGGCGCGTTACGTTGTTTGGCCGTGATGTCACCCAGGTATCAGCCCGGGAACGGGAGGTGGGGTTCGTTTTCCAGAACTACGCGCTCTTCCGGCACATGACCGTCGGGGAAAACATTGAATTTGCCCTGCGGGTCCGGCGTGAGAAGCCGGCGGAGCGCGTGAGGCGGCGCAAGGAACTCCTCGAACTCATCGGCCTGGCGGGCATGGACGACCGCCTGCCTACCCAGCTGTCCGGTGGACAGCAACAGCGCGTGGCCGTCGCGAGGGCCCTCGCGCACAAGCCAAAGGTGCTGCTCCTCGACGAGCCCTTTGGCGCCCTTGACGCCAAGATCCGCGAGGAACTGCGGCGGACGATTCGTGCCGTACAGCGAGAACTGCGCATTACCACCATCCTGGTCACGCACGATCAGGATGAAGCTTTCGCACTCGGTGACAGGCTTGGGGTAATGAACCTTGGCCGACTGCTGGAAACGGGGCGTCCGAACGACCTGTACACGCGACCGGCCACGCGCTTTGTCGCCACGTTTCTCGGGGCCGCAAACCTCCTGTTGCGGCGGGAGGCGCGCCCGGAGTCGGCTCATGGTCACCCGCGTCGCGAACAGGAGGTGGTCGCGATGCTCCGCCCGGAAGAAGCTGAGCTCGCGCCCGATCGAGATACCCTGGTTACGACCTTTCTCGGTTACGGACACGTTGAGGAGTTGCAGTTCACCGGCGCACTCGAACGCCTGCGTATCCGGATGGGCACCGATGGTGCCGCCCGCGATTCCGATCCCGCGACCAGTGCCTTGCCACCAGTCTGGATCGATGTGACGCGCACCCAGCCGGAGCAACGCGGTTTTCCGTTGGCCCAGGGACAGGTCGTAGCGGTCGGCACCCGGAGAATTCACGTTCTCCCCACACCGCTGTCGAGCTTCACCGTGTGTGCTGAATCCCGCGAGAATGCAGCAAGGCTGATCGAAAATCCCTGGCTTGTGGACCTGGCTGCCCGTATGCAGACGCGACTCTCGGCGCAAGTCGAGCCCGGGCTCGGAACCGCCGACGTTCCGCCGGGCGACACTCCGGCTGGCGTGGCCGTAGTCGCGGCGGGGCCGGGCTGCCCGGCGAGAGTGCGCCGACTGCTGACACGAGGCGTGAGGCCCGTACTCTGTTTGCCTGAGGACGCGACGGCACCTGTCCGGGTCGTCGTCCACTTTGCCGGGCAGGTGGCACGGCGAGCCACGCTTGCCATGACGGCCAGTCTGCTGAGGCATGTCCCGGCCGAAGCCGTGTTTCTGGGAATCCTGCCCAGCGACAGTCCCGAGCGAACCCGCACTGCCGGCGTACGTCAGCTACTTGATGTTCGATCGGAAGCACAGGCTGGACATGGCCTGGACGTCCGCACTGAGCTTCGGCTGGGTGATCGCATTGAGGAATTGCTCCGTGAGCTCGAGAGCCTGCCGGGGCAGCTGCTAATTCTGGGCTTGCCCGAGCCCGGATCACTTCCCGAGAACTTCGAGGCGCTACTCACCCAATCGCCGGGTTGGCCCGTGCTATTGGCCTGATTCGCCGATGATGAGCCGTCCATGAGTGCATTTCGCAAACCAAGCGTTCTTCCAGGCTTTGGCCTCACGCTCGGCTTTGCCACCTTTTTCTTAAGCGCCATCGTCCTGATGCCGCTCGCGGCCCTGATTCTCAAGACGGCCGGCATGAGCTGGGCAAACTTCGTCGAAGTCGTGCTTAGTCCCCGCGCGCTGGCTTCGTACCGGTTGTCTTTCGGTGCATCGCTGGTAGCCGCCTCGATCAATACAGTTTTCGGCTTCATCGTGGCATGGACACTGGTGCGCTATGACTTCCCGGGCCGCAAGATACTCGATGCCATGATCGACATGCCATTTGCGCTACCTACGGCGGTATCCGGCATCGCGCTCGCGGCTGTGTTCGCGCAGAACGGCTGGATTGGCCGGTATCTCGAACCCTACGGCATCAAGGTTGCCTACACCTGGCTCGGCGTCGTCGTGGCCCTGACGCTGATCGGCCTGCCCTTCGTCGTACGCTCGGTACAGCCCTCACTACTCGAGGTCCAGCGGGATCTCGAAGATGCCGCAGAAACCCTGGGCGCTTCACCCTTCTACATCTTTCGACGGATCATTTTCCCCACGGTACTACCCGCGCTGGCGTCCGGCTTCACGCTGGCGTTTGCCCGGGCCATCGGCGAGTACGGTTCTGTGATCTTTATCGCTGGCAACCTCCCGATGAAAACCGAAATCACTCCGCTCCTGATCGTCATCAAGCTGGAAGAGTTTGACTACAACGGCGCCGCGGCTCTCGGGTTCGTCATGCTGGCCATGTCATTCCTGATGCTACTCTCCATTAACCTGGTCCAGGCCTGGGGGCGGCGGCAGCTCGTCGCGGCACAGCGCTGATGGTCGACACCTCCCAGCGACCTGGCCGGGGCACGTTGCGCGGACTGCTGATTCGCTGGACGTTCATCAGCATTTCGCTGGGTTTCCTCGTGGCCGTTCTTCTGGCGCCCCTTGCCGCTGTGTTCGCGACGGCACTGGGTCAGGGCATCGGCGCCTATCTAGGGAGTTTTGCGGATCCGGACACAGGAGCAGCTATCCGGCTGACCCTCCTGACCGCAGCGATAGTGGTGCCACTGAATACCCTTTTTGGCATTTGCGCCGCCTGGGCCATCGCCAAGTTTGAGTTCCGCGGCAAGGCCATCCTGATAACCCTGATCGACCTGCCCTTTGCCGTTTCCCCGATCATTTCCGGGCTGGTCTACGTGCTCCTTTTCGGAGCACAGGGGTGGTTCGGACTCTGGCTGCAGGAGCAGAATATCGACGTGATATTCGCGCTGCCCGGCATCATTCTCGCCACTTTATTCGTGACCTTTCCCTACGTAGTTCGCGAGCTGATTCCGCTAATGGAGCAGCTCGGTAACGACGAAGAGGAAGCCGCGATCACCCTGGGAGCCAGTGGCCTGATGACTTTCGTCCGCATCACGCTGCCAAAGATCAGGTGGGGTCTGATCTACGGGGTGATTCTCTGCAATGCCCGGGCCATGGGAGAATTCGGAGCGGTATCGGTCGTCTCGGGACACATCCGGGGCCTGACTACGACTATGCCCCTGCACATCGAGATCCTGTACAACGAGTATGCGTTCGTGGGGGCTTTCGCCGTGGCGTCCCTGCTAACACTGCTTGCGGTAGCCACACTCATCGTTAAGAGCCTGATCGAGTGGCAGTCCAGCCGGGCAAGCGGACACTGAAAATGGCTGATTGGCGAGAAGTTCTGAAAATATCACCCGGGCATGGCCGCCTGGACCTGGCGAAGCTAAGTCTCGGCGCCCTGCTTGCGGGGATCAACGTGCTGCTGGTCACAATCGTGATCGGTGGCATCAGCTGGATAGCCGTCGATCTGCTCCGGGACCTTGCAGATGATCAGGGGCTGGCCCGCGTCCAGGTTGCCGGTTCGTCAGTTCGCGAGGATATCCGTGAGATTGCGGACAAGGCACTGGAAGATAGCCGCGCCCTAGCGGAAAAGCCGACACTGCAGCGACTCTGGCGCGAACAGCGCGTGCGCTCCCTGGAGACCTACCTGAAGCGGGTCTGCCAGACCGACCGAATCACTGGTTGCGCCCTGACGGCGCCCGGCAGCGCCCCGATCATGGCCGGCAAGGCACTGGCTTGGGATGACATCCTGAATGCCAGCGCCGAGCAGGGCGACCGCCTCCTGGTGGCGCCGGCAGTCCTGGGCGACCCCCTGGTCGGTGCGGTAGCAACCGTGCCAGCGGGTTCATCCGAGGCCCCGGCTGCCAGGCTCATTGTAATCAGGTCACTGGATTCGGAAATGGCGGCCCGTCTCTCGAAGAGAGCGGGAATGGCGGTTAGGCTTCTGAACTACAACACCTTCGCCGACGAGCAGGCTGATACCTACACTCCGCTGCACACCGTGGCACTTGGCAATGGGCGTCTCACGGCGGAACGCCTCGATACGCCAGGCATGTATGCGTCCAGCTATCCGCTCTTTGCATCAACTGGCGAAGCAATCGGACTGATAGAGGCCCGGCTTCCCGTGGCCATAGTGGAATCGTCTGTTGACGCACTGATCCGCAAGTTGCTGCTCGTCGCAATCCTGCTTGGAATCCTCGCCGGAATCACTGGCATTGTCCTGGGGCGATGGGTGGCGAATCCCGTCCGGGCACTGACGGCAGCGGCCAGCCGCCTGGGCCAGGGGGACTTCTCCACGTGCATCCCCGCTGGTGGCGCAGCGGAGGTCGGGGCACTCGCCCACACCATGGAGGGTATGCGGCGTAGCCTGGTCGATCTGACGGACACCTTGCGAGGCCGCGAAGCAGAGGCTCAGGCCGTGCTGAACGGTATTGTCGAGGGGGTCTATGCCGTCGATGAGGAACGGCGCATCCGGTACCTGAACCCGCGCGCCGCCGAACTGCTCGGCATCCCGGCGACCGCCGCGGTTGGCAAGTTCTGTGGCGACATACTGAAGCCCGGCGGTGAGAACGGCGTGCGACCCTGTGAAACTGCGTGTCCGATACTGCAAGCCCGGATCGATGGCTCGGCCAGGGCCACCGAACGGCTGGCACCTGACCGGGGCGCCTCCCGCACCACGGTTATCACCAGCTCGGCGATGGTCCAGGGCCTGCAAGTGCAGGTTATTCGCGACGAAACCGAACTCGAGGGCGTCCGTCGCGCGCGGGATTCGATTCTCGCGAACATCTCGCACGAATTCCGGACCCCGCTGGCCGCCCAGCTGGCCTCTATCGAACTGCTGCGTGACGGGCTGGAGACACTCGAACCGCAGTCCCGCCGGGATCTTGTACTCACCCTGGAGCGCGGTACTGTTCGCCTGACGCGATTGATCGACAATCTGCTGGAGAGTGTCCGCATCGAATCCGGACAACTCGCCCTGCGGCGCCAGTCGGTAGACCTGCACGACGTGGTGGACCAGGCCAGGAATCTGATCGAGGCACTCATGACCCAGCGGCACCAGGTGCTGCAGGTTGAACTCCCGGCAACGTTGCCGGCAATAGATGGGGATAGCCCGCGGCTCACTCAGGTGTTTGTGAATCTACTCGCGAATGCGAGCAAGTTCGCGCCGGAGGGCTCCACGATCCGCGTCGGGTCGAGGCTGCAGGCTGACCGGCTTGAGGCGTGGGTGGAGGACGAGGGTAGCGGCGTTCCCGACCTGGCAGACAGCGCAATCTTTGATCGCTTCTACCGGGGCAAGGACGAAGAACCTGAACCGTCCGGACTGGGCCTCGGTCTCTGGATCGTCAAGTCCATTGTCGATCGGCACGGTGGTCAGGTCAGTGCCGGGCGGACCGCGGACGGCCGCACGCGCTTCAGCATCCTGCTGCCCCTGGCCAGGACGGCATGAAGATTCTCGTTGCCGATGATGATCGGGATCTGCTCGAGCTCGTCGCCTTCAGTCTCACGCAGTCCGGCTTCCTGACGCTGAAGGCACAGGACGGTGACGATGCGCTCCGGATCTTTGCCGCCGAGGCGCCAGACCTGCTGATCCTGGACATCAACATGCCGGGATTGACTGGTTTTGAGGTCTGCGAAGCGGTGCGCCGGAAGTCCCGGGTGCCCGTAATGATGCTGACGGTCCGTGGCGAAGAGGAAGACCTCGTGCGGGCACTGGAGCTGGGCGCCGATGACTACCTCAATAAGCCCTTCAGTCCACGGACGCTGCTGGCCCGGGTCAAGGCGCTGCTGCGCCGGGCAGGAATAGAGGCCAGTTCACCTGTCAGTGCCGGGCGTCTCAACCTCGACGTGCTGGAACACACGCTGCAGATTGGTGCGCAGCCCGCCATACGCCTGACGAAGCTGGAGCTCCGGCTGCTTCAGTCGCTGCTTGCGAATGCCGGCCATACCGTGAGTTCCGACCGGCTGCTCGCCCACGTCTGGGGACATCGCGGCGCCGGCGACCGCCAGCTGTTGAAGCAGCTCGTCCATCGGGTCCGGCAGAAAATTGAACGCGATCCTTCGAACCCGGAGATTCTGGAGACAGTGCCAGTGGCCGGCTATCGCCTGCAGGCCGACTGAGCACTCTACCGCCCGTAGGAGCGCCTTCAGGCGCGATTGACAGCCCTCTCGCGCCTGAAGGCGCTCCTACGGGCGCTCCTACTGGGGCGCGTAGATCTGGTCGAAGATGGCGTTCTCGGCGAAGTGCATCCGGTGCACCTTCGCCCACCCGCCCAGGTCAGCGATGCTCACCAGGGTTAACTTTGGAAAGCGGGCCGCGTATCTCGAGGCGACGGCGGGATCGCGCGGTCGATAGTAGTTCCTGGCAATAATCTCCTGCGCGACGGGGGTGTAGAGATACTTGAGGTAGGCATCGGCTACCTCTCTCGTGCCCCTGCGCAGAGCCACCTTGTCGACGACTGTGACCGGTGGTTCGGCGAGAACGCTGATCGATGGCACCACGATTTCTACCTTGCCTGCGCCCAGTGCGGCGCGCGCGAGAAAGGCTTCGTTCTCCCAGGTCACGAGAACATCGCCGATCCCGCGCTGGACGAAAGTGGTGGTGGCTGCCCTGGCACCCGTATCGAGCACCGGAACGTTGCGGAACAGACTGGTCAGGTAGGCCTTTGCCGTGGCCTCGGTTGCGCCCGGCTGCCGCATGGCCCAGGCCCACGCTGCCAGATAGTTCCACCGCGCGCCACCGGAGGTCTTCGGATTCGGGGTGATTATCGAAATACCGGGTCGCACGAGGTCGCCCCAGTCGCGCAGGCGCTTCGGATTTCCAATCCGCACGAGGAAAACGATCGTGGAGGTATACGGCGCGCTGTTGTCTGGCAGTCGGCTTTGCCAGTTTGCCGGTAGTGACTTGGCACGGCTGGCGATGGCATCGATGTCGTACGCCAACGCCAGGGTCACAACGACTGCCGGCAACCCGTCGATGACGGAACGTGCCTGCTTTCCGGAACCGCCGTGGGATTGCCTGACAGTCACCGTGTTGCCAGTCTTCGTCTGCCAGTAACTCGCGAAAGCAGCGTTGTATTCCTTGTAAAACTCGCGGGTGGGGTCGTACGAGGCGTTCAGCAACGTCACGTTGGCTGCATCGCTCGTGATGGCGAAAACGGCCAGCCAGAGGGCCAGAACGGCCTGAGCAAGCAGGCGGTGGAGGTTCATGCGGGGTCGCCGGACCGGCGAGACTACTCGGCGTTGCTGCGCGCACGCGGCTGCAGCTTGTCGTAGTCCGGGCGCAGCGCTGCAAGTTCTGACACGGTTAGTTTCGAGGCTGCAAGCGCCACCTTACCACCCTGAGCGACACTGGCGTAAAACCCTGACAGCCTCGGCTGGCTTTGTTTGGCGGCCTGGACAGGTCCAGCGACCAGGAACGCGGCAAGGAGCAGCGACAGGGACATACGACTGGCGAATGACATTGCGGAATCTCCAGATAAGTGCGGGCATTCTGCCATGGCGGACCAGGGGCCGCCCCTGCCAAGCTCGGGGGACTGCCCGTTCAGGACTGGGGGTTCCAGCCGCGATGCGGATGCCGCTTCACGAGCTCTGGATCCTGGAAGAACAGCACGAGCGCTGCCCCGGCAACGAAGCCACCAATGTGAGCCCAGAAGGCAACACCACCGCCCTGCGCCCCGATCGAACCCACACCGCCAACCAGCTGCGCCACGAACCAGTAACCCAGCATCCAGAACGCCGGGATGGTGAAAGTAGTGATGAAGAAGCCGAGAAAGATGAGCATCTTGACGCGCACTTTCGGATAGAGCAGCACATAGGCGCCCATCACGCCGCCGATGGCGCCCGACGCCCCGACCATCGGCACACCAGACGCGGGATCTGCCAGCACTTGCGCCAGGGCAGCGGCAAAGCCGCAGAGCAGATAGAAAATCGCGAAACGCGCATGCCCCATGGAGTCCTCAACGTTGTTGCCGAAGATCCAGAGAAACCACAGATTGCCGATGATGTGCAGCCAGCCGCCGTGCAGAAACATATGGCTGACGGCGGTGAGCCAATTGGGTGTGCTTGTGAGGACGCAGTAGGTGTCCTGACCGATCGCAAAGCGCGTGCCGGCCGCGAGTGTCTGGAGCAATTCTCCGGGCACCAGCCCTAGCGTGCACACCGACGCCCCGAGGCGCGGCTCCATCCCGAGGCCCTGAACAAAGATCCACGCGAGGATATTCAGCCCGATCAACGCGTAGGTCGCGTAGGGCGTGAGGAAGTGCGGATTTTCGTCGCTGAGGGGAAACATGCTGCCTGGCGGATGGTAGCAGGCAGTATGTGTGGGGAGTTTGCGGTTGAGGCTTGCCGTCTACTGATCCCAGCGACACGGAAGCCCGGACTCGTAGCCCTATCAATGCCTGCATTTTACCGTCATGTTAGGCGGTGATCGATACTTTTATGCCGTTCTTATGGGTTAGGAACCGTGCATACAGGGCTCTTTCGAGCGCCTGACCGAGAGGCCTTGCAAAGACTTGCCAGTAGTTGACAGTGTCTATACTGCCGAATAGTCTTCGCCCATGGTTGGTTCCCGCAGCTATTCCCTGGGCGAGCTGGTCGAGGACTCAGGCTTCGACCGCCGCACCATCGTCTACTACATCCAGTCTGGCCTCCTGCCAAAGGTCGGCCGGAGGGGGCCCCATACCCGCTATCCCGAGGAATGCCTGACCCGCCTCAGGTTCATCAAAGGCGTCAAGAGCCTGCAGGCCGAAGGGCGACTGCTCACGGCAACCCTGGCGGAGATGCGCCGGGCCCTGGTCACCCGCGACGTCGTCGAGATCCGGGACCTGCTCGACCGGGACCTTCCAGCCGATGAAGTTGCGGCCTTGTTCACGGCTGACCCACTGCCGCGCGCCGCCGCGACGACTTCACCCACAGATTCAGTGTCAGCATTCGTCGCTCCAGCCCCTGCCCCTGCCGATCCGTCTCGAGGCCCCGCTGGTGAACGACGCAGCTACGGCTTGGCCGACGCGGGAATTCGCAAGCGCTTTGGCACTGACCGGGCGCCGGTGCCACCCCTGCCTGAAGTTCATCACGCAGATACGCACCCGGGCCTTCCGGTACTGGATCTGGCAACTTATCAACCTCCCGCCCCGACGGAGCCACTAGCATCCGGGGCCGAAACCGCCGGTGACGAACCCGACCTCGGCGAACTGCTTCGGGAACTCGAATTGCGGCCGACACTGAATGCCCGACGCAGCCCCCCCGGCGCACCCGAGCAGTGGACCGAAATCCCGATTACCAGCCGCATCTATCTTTCAGTGCGCGGCCTCGCGGAAGTTGATGCGCCCCTGGCGGAAGCCGTCACCCGGTTACTGAAACGAGCGCTTCGCAACCGTCTGGCGTGAACTAACGGGGAGCGCGCCAGCCTGCGGCTTCCGCCTCTCCTGCGGTACAGAACCAGCGCTCGCCGCGAGGATCGCCAGTGACGATTTAGTTACCAAGCCTGCGACGCGGACTCTTGCGACTTTCCCGGACCACCGTTATCCAGATGTTCTCACGGAACTCGTCAACGTGTTGCTGCCAAAGGGATTGATCGGTGATTCCCATGTGGCCGGACCCGACGTGGCCGAAACCCAGTTGCCAGGGGGATTCGGCGTCAGTGCACTGAATGAAGAAACTGGCGAGACGGTCCTGCTCGTTGTCCTGGCGGTCATAAAGCAGGGCCAGTACCCGGCGGCGCGGCTCGCCGGCCAACACCATTGACGCGCGCGTTTCCAGCTCGCGAAGTACTGCCATCAGGTGTGGCGCGAGGTCCCGGCACAAGTAGGCAAGGTAGATCGAGGAGTGACGACAGGTGGCTTCGCAATCGTTGAAATGCCGGCCGTACCGAAGCCGCAGGGTGTCGCCGAGCCGGTCCAGATCAGAATTCCGCCGCTGTGATTCGCTCATGGCAAAGTGATCGTCTCGCTGAAGTACCAGCGATGGGAATGAAGCGCGTCACGGTTACGCGAACGGCACTGGCTTAATTTCGACCTCCGGCGTGAATAGCTTGTACATCACGGGCGTTACCAGGCGCGCCAGAAACGTGCTGGTCAGCAGGCCACCGATGATTACCCAGGCCATCGGGCTATAGAGCCCGACGTTCTGCAATGCCAGCGGCAGCAGGCCGCCGATGGCGGTAGCCGAAGTGAGCAGAATCGGCACGAAGCGCGTCTCACCAGCCCGCTCAATGGCCTCATCCAGCGGGACGCCCTGCGCCCGCAACTGGTTCGTGAAATCCACCAGCAATATCGAGTTCTTGATCTCAATGCCAATGAGCGCAATCAAGCCGATGCTGGCCGTAAAAGAGACGCTGTTGCCGGTGACCAGCAGGGCCAGGAAGCCGCCAACGAGGCCAATGGGTACGACGGTAAGCACGATAAGCGTAGATTTGAAGCTTCCGAACTCGATCACCAGCACCGCAAAGATGCCGAAAAGCGCCACAATCGCAGCAGTCCCTACGCCGCTGAAGGATTCCGAGCCCGACTGGGCCTCACCGCCGAGCACATAGCGGTACCCCCGCGGGAACTCAAAGCGCTCGAGCTCCTGGACCACGCGAGCGTTGATCTTCGCCGTGTTCAGGCCGCGCTCGACGTCTGCATTGATCGTCACGGAGCGCTCGCGACCATAGCGCTGGATCTGCGACGGCGCCTTCTCAAACTCCAGCAGGGCCAGCTGGGACAGTGGCAGCGAGCTGCCACCCCGGCTGGGAATGCGCACTTCGGCCAGCACTGAGAGATCGGGCCGTGGGCCGACCGGGGATCGAACCACAATGGCGTACTGCTCGCCGTCGGCTTCCTTGTACTTGCCAACCTCAACACCTGAGACGGACAACCTGACGGCCTGGTCGAAGGCCACCGTTGGCACGCCCAGCTGACTTGCCTTCTGCGGATCCACTGTCAGCCGCAGATTGGTCCGGGGAACGCGAAGTGGATTGTCGACGTCCTGCGTCCCGGGAACACCAGTGATCAGTTTCTCGATCTGGCGGGATAGCGCTTCGAGAGTGCCGAGGTCGGGCCCGACAATGCGCACCGCTATTGGTGCGGTAATTGGCGGACCATTGATGAATTCGTCAACGTAGATGCGGGCGTTCGGGTACTGGGCAAGCTCCTTGCGCAGAACCTCAAGCATTGAGGGCGTGGCGCGCGTGCTGTACGCCTTCAGCTGGACGAACAGTTCCGCGAAGTTCGCCGCATCCTGACGAGGCAGGTGATTGTAGTAAATCTGGGGATTGCCATGACCCAGATTGGAGAAATAGCTTTGAACTTCGGGCATCGCGGCGAGCTTCGACTCAACAAACCGAAGAGCGGCATCGGTCGCGGCCAGGCTCGAACCGTTTGGCGTTTCCACCTTGACCAGAAACATCGGCGCATTGGACTTTGGGAAAAGGCTCGAGCCAACGACGGGCACCAGCAATGCCGTGAGCAGCAGCGAGCCACCGATGGCCACCACGGCGGTGCTGCGCGGTCGCGCCAGGCAGTACTCGAGAGCCGGCCGGTACCAGCGCTCGATCAGCCCCATCAGCCGCTGCAGCACGCGATTGCCCCCCACCTCCTCAGCCGGCTGCAGGACGCGACTCGCAATAAACGGAATGATGAAGAGTGCAATGAGCAGTGAGCCGAGAATGGTCGTAACGACCGTCGCGGGCAGCACCCGGATAAACTTGCCCGCCGTCTCGGGGAGGACCATCAGCGGCAGAAACGCAAACAGCAGCGTGGCCGTGCAGCCCAGAATCGCCTGGAAGATCTGCTGTGTGCCCTTCAGTGCCGCCTCGGCCCGGCTGTAGCCCATACGCAGGTGGCGGCTGATGTTCTCAACCACCACGATGGAGTCATCCACCAGCAGGCCAAGGGCCAGGACAAACCCCGCTATGGACAACTGGTTGAGTGAGAACCCCAGAAAGTAAATACAGGCCAGGCCAAAGGACAGCGACAAGGGGATGGAAATCATCACGATTCCCGCAGCCCGCAGGCCGAGCGGGAGCAGGGTGATGGCGACCAGTGCAATTGCGATCGCCAGATCTGTCGACAGGCGGTTGAGACGGTCGGAAACGTTACGTGACTGGTCGAAGCCCCACTCGAGCTTTATGCGGCCTGGAATCTGGCTTGAAAAATCATCGACGGCTGCGGCGATCCGCTCCCGGACCTTGAGAATATTGAACCCGTCCTTCTGGTTGGCGGTGACAAATACGGCACGCTGACCATTGAACCGGCCCGTGTAGCTCAGAGGCTGGTCTGCCCAGAACACCCTGGCCACGTCCCGCACCCGCGTGTTGATCCCGGCACGACTTGCCACAACAGTATCCCGGACCTCGTCCAGAGACTCGTAGCTGCCTGACGTTTTCAGCGTGAAACTGCGAAGGCCTAAGTCAATCGTGCCAGCAGGCAAGTCGCTGTTTTCACTTTGCAGGGCATCAACAAGCACGCCTGGCGTCACGTTGAGCTCCGCCATCCGGCCGAGATCGACTTCAATGCGCAGTTCCCGGGACGGGAATGCCCAGCTTTCCGCTGTCCGCACGCCCTCGACTGACTTCAGTCGATCCTTGAGCTCCCGGGCGAGATCCTCAAGCTCCCGGTAGGTGGCAGTTGCAGACACCAGGGCGAACTGCACGGTGTTGACGAGGGCGGGACTGAACTTCCGGATTTCCAGCCTGGAGATCTGCCCGGGCAGGTTCGGCCGCAGTGCATTGATTTCCCGCTGGACTTCGTCGTACTTCTCGTCCGGATCGGTGAAGGCCTCGAACTCAATCACCACCACGGCAACATTATCCACAACCGTGGTCTCTATCTCCTTGACGTCGTCGAGCTCAGCGAGCCTGTCCTCCATTGGCTTGGCCACAAGTCGCTCGAGATCGATAGGATCTGCTCCCGGCAGAATCACGGAAATAATGAAAGCTGAGATCTTGAAGTACGGATCCTCCTCGCGTGGCACGCCCAGAAAAGCATAGATCCCGAGCGCGACGAGACACAGGAACGCGACCAGCGTCGGCTGGAAGCGGCGGATCGGGTACTCGAGAAGCGTCATTCGCTGGCGGCGACTGGGGGGGTAACCGGCTGGACCGACTCACCGTCCTCGAGGTACAGGGCGCCATCAGTGACGACCTTCTCGCCGGACTTCAGCCCCTCGGCAACGGCGATCGCAGTCGGCGCGATGAATGCTATGCGCACCGCACGACGGATCGCCACACCGTTCTCAACGACGAAGACGGCTGCCCGGTCACCGTCCGCCTCAATCACAGCTGATATTGGCGCGTAGGGCAACGTCGACTCGCCGGCAATCACAGGATCGATCCGGACGCGCGCCGACAAGCCGCTCACCAGCTTCACCGGCGCTGCCGCCAACTCCACCTCGATGTCGAACAGGCTGCTGGCTGCATCAGCAGCGCCGGGCAGCACCGTGATGCGCCCCGTCAGGGACTGCCCCGGAAAGGCATCGACGCTCACCGTCGCCGGATCCCCCAGCCGCAGTTGGACAACGTCACGATCGGAAAGCGCCGCACGCACGATGAAGCCACCCGCTCGCGGTCCGACCACGAGGATGGATTGTCCGGGTTGGACGAACTCCCGTTCCTCCACGAGCTTGCGCAGCACAACGCCGTCACGGGGCGCGAGAATGGTTGAGAAATTCCGGTTGAACTCCGCGGCGCGCAGCGTGGCACGGGCGACGGCGGCCTGGGTCCGCACCGCCTCGAGCTCCTCTTCGCTGATCACTTCATCGGTGCGCAGCCTGCTGCTGCGGGCCAGGTCGCGCTCCGCCTTGGCGGCCAGCTGCCGTGCCTGCTCCACCTGGGCATCAACTTCGGTCAACTCCAGAGCCGCGAGTTGCTGGCCGGCCCGCACCACCTGACCTTCATTTACGGTTATTGCGCGGACGATTCCGGCCACCTTGAACGACAATTTGAGTTCTTCGCGAGTCGTGATCACGCCAGTGGTCAGGATCGGCGGCTGAGCCGGACCGGTCGTGACAATGCCGGTACCGACGCGGGTGGGCTCCCGGGCCGGCGCCTGCTCCGGCGGCTTGCAGCCGGCCAGCGCCACGAGCAATAGCAGAAGGGGCAGCAGAGGAATCATGGAACAGCAACTCCAGATAGAAGCGGCAGCGGCTTGACGGCGGTGGCATAGGCCAGGTCCGCCTGCCGGGACAACAGCGCAAAGCGGGTCAGATTGAGATTGAGCTCAGCCCCTGTGAGGGCATTCCGCGCGTCCAGAAACACGACCTGATTGATCACACCGAGGTCACGCTTGCTGCCGGCAATCCGAAAGCCGGCGCGGGCGGCGTCCGCCCGTGCTTCGGCTGTCGCGAGCGAATCGGCGGCCGTGCGCAGTTGATCCAGCGCCTGCTGCACCTCGAGTTCGATCTGGCGGGCCGTCTCTTCGCGGCGCACGGCAGCCTGCCGGGCAACGGCGCGCGCCGCGTCGACGCGGGAGCGTATCGCGCCTCCATCGAAGAGCGGCACCGTGAGCTGCACCGACGCCGTCCCAAAGTTGTAGCCGCTGCCAAACCCGTAGTCTTCACCCTGGATGCCGGCATCGAGCCCGATGGACACCCGGGGCTGACGGGCGGCGCGTTGCTGTCGCACCTGATATTCGGCGACGCGTGTAAGTGCGGCGAGCTCCCCGAGCTCCGGACGGCGGTCCAGGGCGCCTTTGCGCAGATCCCCGTCGTCGTCGACCATTGCCGTCTCTGACCAGGCGAAATCGCGGGAAGCGGTCGTCGCGATTTCGAGTGGCGCATCCAGCGCGCGGTTCAACAGGAAATTCACGAGCTGTCCACTACGGGCGGCCAGGTTGGCGGCCTCGCGGCGCTGCTGCTGAACCTCCAGCAATTCGGCCCGGGCGCGCAGCACCTGATCCTGGGTGACGCGACCATTGGCGTAGAGCGAGTCGTTCACCCGCAGGTTTTCCTGCAGGAGGCCGAGACTCGACGCGACGATTTCGACGCTGCTGCGGGCCCGCAGCCAGTCCAGATAGCCCACGGTCACATCCCGCTCCAGCCTGCGGCCGAGGGCTTCGCGCGCGAATTGCGTGCTGTTAAGGGCCGCGCTCTGGGCCCGAAACGCGGCGGGAATGGCCGGCGCGTACAGGGGCTGTCGCAGGGTCAGCCGGGTGTCCTGCTCCCGTTCCCGGAGAAACTGGAAGGTGGTATCGGGGATGTCGTCGAAGCGGGGTGGCTCGCCGTTTGCAACCAGCAGTTCATTCAGGGTCTCGTATGCCGGATTGATCAGACTAGCAATTGGCACGTCGAACTCCCGCCCGCCATCCGCCCAGCTGTACCGGGCGTCGAGGCCGAACTGCGGCAGGAAACGACTGCGCGCTTCGGAAAGGAGTGCCAGCTGCCGTTCCACATCGAAGCCCTGGCTGCGCAGTGCCAGATTCGAAGCCAGCGCTTCCTGCACGTAGTCATCGACGATCGACTGCAGGGGTCGGCCTGGCTGAGCAGTCTGCGCAACGGTCGACAGGCTGACCAGAACCAGGCTGGCGGTCGCAAGACCGCGCATCACTCGCCCGTCCGGAGGGAGATCATCGCCATCCGCAGCGTCTGGTCGACCAGTGCTTCGGCCGTTACGCCGTGCTGGATCAGCACTCCGCGCTTCATACTGGCAACCTGGATCGTACCGTGGGTCATGGCCCACAGAGCCAGCGCGATGGTGATGGGCGAACCGGACGATGTGGCGACAGAACCATCGCGCATGCCTTCTTCAAGAGCGGCGGTGAGGAGCGTGTGCACCCGGGCGCCCGCGGCAAGACACGCGGAATAGTTGGTGCCGGTATCCGCCGTCGAGGGGTCGGTGGCCTCGAAGCGCGCCAGGATCTCGAACTGCAAGGGGTACTCGGCAGCGAACGCGACGTAGGCACGACCCATGGCAACGACGCGCCCGAGGCCAGTGTTGTTTTCAGTCGATAGTGAGTTGAAACGGTCGTGCAGGCCGGTCAGCGCACGCTCGCAGATTCCGGACTCGAGGTCGCCTTTATCCTGGAAGTAGACGTAGAGCAGGCCCCGCGAGAGGCGGGCTTCCCGGGCGACCTGCTCCATGGTGAGGTTCTCGAGTCCAGCGGCAGACGCCACGCGTTCGGCAGCATCGAGAATGTCGTTTCGTCGACGTTCTTTCTCTTCGATGCGGCGAGCGGCGATGGGGTCCATACCCGGCAGACTAGCCGTCGCTTTGACATTCTGTCAATGACAATACATGTGTCAAATCACAGACTGGACAAGGGTCTTGCGTCGAACTCGTTCCCCCATGCAATACCCTCGTCGGTGCCGGTCAGGGCTTCCGGGTCAGGCTCAGCATGTGCTCGCCCAGTTTGCGGAACTCTGTCCCGCGGGTCGAACCCTGCCGCCAGGCGAGTCCAATCTCCCGGTAATTCCGCTCAGGGAGGGCGTACGTTTCCACGCGGGTTCCCCCCAGCAGGGCCGAGCCCTCAGCCATTTCCGGCAGAAAGGTGATGCCGAGGTCAGCGTCTACCATTTCGATCAGGGTCAGCAGGCTGGAGGCTGCGAAGGGGCTGATCTTCTCGCTGCCCTTGAGGCGGCACGCAGAAATGGCGTGCTCGCGCAGGCAGTGCCCGTCGTCCAGCAGTAGCACTGCATCCCGGTCCAGCCGGTTGTAGCTATAGCGGTTGGGGTTCACGAGCCGGGTTCCGCGCCGGCATGCCAGCCGGAAGGCGTCGCGGAACAGGGGCTGTACCTCGACGTTATCCAGCTCGAATGGCAACGCCAGCAGCAACAGGTCCAGCTCTCCTTTCAGCAGCTTCGCGTGAATCTCGACCGTGGTGCCCTCGTGCAGGAATAGCCGCAGCTTTGGCAACAACCTCCGCAGGCGGGGCAGCACCCGGGGCAACATAAAGGGCGCAATAGTCGGGATCACACCGAGACGCAGCGGGCCGGCCAGCGGCGAGCGCTCGGTCTGGGCAAGCGTCACGAGACCCTCGATGTCCCTGAGGCACAGCCGGGCCTGAGTCGCCACTTCCTGACCAAGTGCCGTAATCGTGACCCGCCGGCTGGTGCGATCGACGAGTCCCACGCCCAGAAGGGTCTCCAGCTCGCGAATGGCAACACTGAATGCCGACTGGGACACGAAGCTGGCGTCAGCTGCCTTGCCGAAATGGCGGTGCTCGGCCAGCGCCACGAAGTAGGTCAGTTGACGCGTGCTGGGCAGCCTCATGTTTCATTTCCTCTATCGTTTCGATATAAATAATCGACTTCCTGATTATCGTACAAACGGGCAGTATGCCGCCAGACCCAACCAAGGAGTATCAGTACATGCTACAAACCCGCGAAGGCCAGCGTGTCCCCGAAGTGACCTTCCGTACCCGCAAGGGTGCCGAATGGGCCAACAGAACGAGCAAGGAGATCTTCGACGGCCGCACCGTGGTTGTCTTCTCGCTGCCGGGCGCCTTCACGCCCACGTGTTCTTCCACACACGTACCGCGTTACAACCAGTTCGCGCCGGCGTTGAAGGCGCAGGGAGTGGACGAGATCGTCTGCATGTCCGTCAACGATGCCTTCGTGATGAACGAGTGGCAGGAAGACCAGCACGCCTGGAACCTCACCTTCCTGCCAGACGGCAATGGCGAGTTTTCCGAAGGTATGGGCCTGCTCGTCGGCAAGGAAGACATTGGCTTCGGCCGCCGGTCATGGCGTTACTCGATGCTGGTCCGGAACGGCGTCATCGAGAAAATGTTTATCGAGCCCGAAGAACCCGGCGACCCTTTCAAGGTATCCGACGCCGACACCATGCTCGCCTACCTCGCACCGGGAGTTGCCAAGCCCCTCGACGTGACGGTATTCACCCGCAAGGGCTGCCCGCATTGTTCCCGTGCCAAGGCACTGCTCAAGGATCGCGGGATCGGGTTCGAAGAGCTGACGCTGAACAAGGAGTTCTCGGACAGCACGCTGCGCGCCGTAGCCGGCAGCACGTCTGTGCCGCAGGTCTTCGTCAACGGCAGCCACATCGGCGGCGCGGATGATCTGGAGAAGTGGCTCGCCGGGCGGCAGGCCGCTTAGCACCGCCGGATAGGAAATGGGGACATGCCTAATTTCCCCTTTGGAAATTAGGCATGTCCCCATTTCCCGCCTCACGGCGCTCCTAC
>JANNJM010000095.1:0-42477 GCA_031395645.1 Gammaproteobacteria bacterium
GAGGAAATGAGGCATGTCCCCATTTCCCCGTCTTCCACATCAAAGGTGGCGGTGAGTACGGGGTGGCGCTTCAGCAAGTTCCGCCATGCCAGCTCCAGCGCCTCGGGATCCAGCGGCCCGCGGAGCCGGATCGCAAACTGCTCACTGGCGCTCGTGTCGCCCGGGTACAGGTTGTGCAGGAACCAGAGACTCTGCTGACTGAAGGTCAGCGGTACCCGCGAGCCGCGCGCGGCGTTATCCGGCCTGTCCGCGGCTGGCAGCGTCGGACGTGACAGTGCCGCTCCCAGCGCGTCCGCGAAGTGCTGCTCGAGGTGCCGAACCAGTCCCGCAATCGTGGGTGCTTCGAACAACGCAGCCAGTGGCACGCCGGCATCCAGCCAGCGCTGTACACGGGTGGTGAGCTGGACAGCCGAAATGGAATCTCCGCCCAGCTCGAAGAAGTCATCGTCGACACCGAGTTCCTCGAGCCCGAGCACTTCCGTCCACAAACCGGACAGAGCGTGCTCGGCCGGCGAACGTGGTGCCAGTGTTGCCAGGGCCAGGCGCGGCCGGCCCACGCCGGGCGCCGGCAGCGCATCGCGATCGAGCTTGCCGCCGGGCCCCAGCGGCAGTTCCGGCAGGAACACCCAGCTCTGCGGCACCAGGTGTTCGGGCACGCGGGTGTCGAGCCAGCGGCGCAGCTCAGAGACCGTCGGCGGCTCGCCACCGGCGTCGAGCTGGGCGAGCAACTGACGGTGCAATCGGGTGCCGCCCTCTGTGTCTCCGAAATGCCGGCTCGTATGGGTACGTTCGACGATCCCGTCAGGCCCGGCCAGCCTGGCTGTGACGCGGTAATCAGGAAACTGTGCATCGGAGTCGAGACTGCACTGCCACTCGAGCTGCAACCTTCCCCCACGGCGCACCGGCAACGGGTCATCGGCCAGCGGCAGGTAGACCGGCAGCCACGCGCGCTGCTCGCGGAAATAATCCACGACCTGCCCGGCGCCGGCTGTGACGACGGTCCACAGCAGGCAGCCGTCGAAAAGTCCGTCACGGGTGATGGTCAGTTCGGCACTGCCCGCGTGCTCCGTCGCAAGCTCACTGCTGAAATCCAGGACCTCAAAGTCGGCGGGGAAGGTCAGCAGGTCTCCATCGCCCATGTGGCGCAGGCACAGCCGCAGATCGAAAGGCTGACCGACCGCTGCAAGCAGTCGGCGCGCATAGTCCGTGGCCAGCGCCCCGAAACGCGGCTCGGCCCGCACAGCGTCGGGCAGTTGGAGGGCGGCGATGCGGGTGACGCACCGTGCCGGTACAGCGACGCATCCTGGCACAAAGTGGCGGCGCGCGGCGTTCCAGATCGCGGCAATGCCATCCGCGCCACCGATGTTGCCGATGATGCCCTGGGTGCACACGTCCACCGGTTGCGGCAGATCAAGCGTTGCGATATCCCCCTGCAGGACAGTGATGCGATCAGTGAGGCCAAGGCTGCGAACGAGCTCAGTGGCACGCCCCGCCGCGCTGGCCAGTACTTCGACGGCGTAGACGTGGGCAGCCCCGGCCTCGACGCAGAGGCGGGCGAGCACCGCGTCTTCCCCCGTGCCGATATCCAGCACGATCTTGCCCGGCACCGCGGCTGCAAACGCCGCACGGTAGGCCGCGAGCCGCACGGGCTCCGCATTCATCAGGCCATAAAGCCACTGGTCGTAGAGACCGTAGGCACCGAGCGATGGCCAGAACTCGGCCGCGCCAGCGACAGGCAACGAGGTCTGCCCTGCCTCACCCGTGACTACATAGCCGGTGAGCCGCTGGTTCCCCACACGGTCCAGCCGCAGCGCGACCGCGGCGTCGCGCACACCCGGGTGAGCGCGCAGCGCTGTTTCGATGTCGCCGGGCTCGATACGGTAGCCGCGGAACTTGAGCTGGGCATCAATACGGCCCAGGTAGTCCAGCGCATCGTCGGCCAGCTGCCGAACGCGGTCGCCGGTCAGGTAACCGCGCACGATGCCCACGCCGGGCACGGCGAGTTCCGCGAAGCGGGATGACAGTTCCGGAGCTGCCAGGTAGCCCGGCGTCACGCACGCCCCGCCAACCCAGAGCTCACCCGCCGCACCAGCAGCGACCGGTCTGCCATCAGTGTCGAGCACGAGTACCTCGCGCCCGGCGAGGGGCCGGCCGAGGCTCCGGGCACCCTCCTCCGTGGCATCACCCTCGCCGTAGATCCGCAGCGCGAGCTGCCCGGCCGTCTCCGTGATGGCGTAGGTGTTGATCAGCCGGGCGCGGTGGCCACGCTCAAGCCAGCGAGCGATGTCGTCGCGGCGAAGCGCCTCGCCACTCAGTGCGAGATACCGCAACCGGCTCGCCGCGACACTCGCGTGGAAGCGCACCTCGTGCAGCAGGCGGCGATAGGCCGAGGGCGTCTGGCTGAAGACCGTCACCTGCTCATCGACAATAAGTTCACCGAGCGCCACCGGATCCCTGCGAATGTGTTCCGGGACGATCACAATGCACCCGCCGTGCAGCAGCGCGCCCCAGAGTTCCCACACCGAAAAACCGAATGAAGCGGAGTGGAACCAGGTCCAGACATCGTCCGGTCCGAGATCAAGAGCGGCAGTCAGCTCAGGAAACAATCCGGCCAGATTGCCGTACGTCACGGGCACACCTTTCGGCACGCCCGTGGAACCGGACGTGAACAGCACGTAGCACCACTGGTCCGCGTCAAGCGGAACGTCAGGATTAGTGCTGCTCTCGGCCGCGATGGCGGACTGGTCGCGATCCAGGTTGACCACCGGGCCCGCAGCATCCGGGAGCCGGTCGAGAAACGTACTGCGGGTCACGAACACCGCAGGACGGACTGCGGCGCGCATCCGGCGGAGCCGGTCCGCGGGCCAGTGCGGATCCAGCGGCACGTAGGCACCGCCCGCCTTCAGCACAGCGAGGATTGCCTGAAGCAGGTCGGGGCCCCGGTCGAGGCACAGGCCGACCGGTACGTTCCGGGCCACGCCGAGGTCCATCAGCCGGTGTGCCAGCCGGTTGGCCGCGCTATTGACGTCCGAATAGTTGAGACGCCATTCGCCGTAAACCACGAGCGGCGCCTGGGGTTGCACCGCGACCAGCGCCTCGAAACGCCGTGGCAGCGTCAGGTCAACCGTGACTGCGGCGCGACGGCGTTGACCCTGCTGGTCGATCATGCCCGCACGACGCTCCCGTGCTTCGCGGCCGTCAGGCCAAGCACCGGCGGGTTGCGGAGGTAGTCGGCGTAGAACTCGGGAGACGGAACCGCCGGATCCCGCAGCAACGGATGCCATTGCACGCGCTCAAAGCCGGCTGCCTCCAGTGCCGCCTGGTAAGTCTCCCGGCTGTACCAGAACGTTTCGAAGCGTACGATTTGCCGGCCCGCCACAAGGCCGTAGGTGATGCGGCTGCCGTCCCGCTGCGGTTCCACCGCCTGCTTATCAAAACCATAGGGCGCGTACCCCGAGTAGTCGGCAGGCTGCTGGTCCGGATTTTCCGTGAGCGCCACCAGCCGGCCGCCGGGCATCAGCGCATTGGCGATACGCTTGCACATCCGCCGCAACACCTCGACCGTCGGTGCGTAGTGCAGGAGGTACGACGCGAGCACCACGTCAAAGCCAGCCTCGCACAGCAGATCCGGCAGGTCTTCGACGGCGCAGCACGCGTAATGGATGCCGAGGGGCACAAGCCGCTCCTGTTCCCTGGCCAGTTCAAGCATCGCGGGCGACACGTCCACGCCGGCCACGCGCGCGGCGCCACCTGCCAGCAGCCGCCGGGCGTGGAAGCCGTCACCGCAACCGGCGTCGAGTATGGACAAGCGCTGGCAATCGCCCAGCAACTGCGCGAGGGTCCAGGTTTCGATGGCCGCGCGAACGGGCGACGCTTTGGTGCGCTGATAGCCCCTCGCAATGGCGTCGTAGGCGGCGGCCATCAGCGGGGACGCCTGCGGGCCGCAGACCATTCACGCAGCAGCGCGCTGCATTCGTCCGCGAGGACGCCGCCCTCCAGCCGCAAGCCCGGCGGCACCGCGCCCTGCAGTTCGCGACCCGTAATCGCCTGCATCTCTTCCAGGGAGGCGCCAAACCAGACGCGTTCGATGCCAGCGTAGTGACTGGCAGCCAGGCACATGGCACACGGCTCAACAGTGACATAGAGATCACCGCCGGGCAGCCACGGCGTTCGCGCGTGCTGGCAGGCCGCGCGTAACGCCAGGATCTCGGCGTGCGCGGTGGGGTCGGGACCGGCGACCACGGCCGTGTGGGCCGCGGCGATCACCTGGCCGTCCACGACTACGCAGGCGCCAACGGGCGGCTCACCGGCCAGCAGACCGCGCCGCGCCGCGCCGCGGCCAGCGCCGCGCGCATGGCCGCTGCCACGGGGGCGGCCAGGGGAGCGACCACGTCGGTGGCCGCGCACTTAGACGTTGGGAGTCTCGTCGTCACCCTGATAGATCGCGCCACTCGTACAGGTCTCGTGCACGATGACCTTCGCCAACTCGGGCAGGGACGGTTTCAGGCGCTGCCAGATCCAGCGCGCCACCACCTCGCTGGTGGGATTCTCCAGACCGGGCACGTCGTTCAGGTAGTGGTGATCGAGCAGATCGTAGATCGGCTGGAATTTCTGCTTGATCTCGGCGAAGTCCATGATCCAGCCGTGGTGCGGGTCAATGGGTCCCTGCACGTAGATCGCCCCCCGCCAGGAATGGCCGTGCAGGCGGCTGCACTTGTGGCCTGCCGGCACCCGGGGCAGCCGGTGTGCGGCCTCGAAGATGAACTCCTTGAAGATCTGCATATATATAAGTGTGCTGGTTCTGGGGTTCGGGCCCGGCTGGCGACCGGGCGGTTGGCTAGGGGGCTTGCTCTTTTTCGGCAATTGTGGCGTTCGGCCCCGCATTCTGCACGAGCCCCCGCAGAGTGGCCAGCAGTCCGTCTCCCTCGATTTTCGCCGCCAGGATTTGTACCCCTGCCGGCCGGCCGCTACCATGCCGCGGCCTGTATCCTGCAGCTAAAGAGTTCCAACTTATGGTCACTGACAGCCGCGCCAGCCCTACAAATACATTGGGCGACAGGGTGATAAGCATCGTGGGCGGCACCGGCGCGCTGGGCGGTGGACTGGCCCGCCGGTGGGCGAAAGCCGGCCTGTCCCTGGTCATCGGTTCGCGCAGCGCGGATAAGGCCGTCGCTGCGGCGGCGGCGCTGCAGGCGGCGTTTCCTGGTTCCCGCGTGCAGGGGATGGACAACCTCGCGGCAGCCCGGGCCGGCGACATCGTCGTCCTCACCGTGCCCTTTGCGCAGCAGCGCGCCACCCTTGAGGGCATACAGCCCGCCCTCGCCGGCAAGATACTCGTGGATACCACCGTGCCGCTTTCCCCGCCAAAAGTCGCCCGCGTACAGCTGCCCAAAGAGGGATCCGCCGCGATGATCGCCCAGCAACTGGCGGGCGACGCGGTGTCGGTCGTGGCCGCATTTCACAACGTGGCAGCCGATTCGCTGCACACGGACGCAGATCTGGACTGCGACGTGCTGGTGATGGGCAACAAGGCCGAAGCACGCGACGCGGTCGTGGCCCTCGCGCGCGCTGCTGGCCTGCGGGCCTGGCACGGCGGCTCACTCGAGAATGCCGCCGCCGCCGAGGCGCTGACCTCCGTGCTGATCTTCATGAACAAGCGCTATGGCGGCGTGCATACCGGGCTGCGTATCACAGGCATTCCGGACGACGCCGCGTAACCGTCGTCGTGACAGGCGAGCTGAAGACACTGCAGTTCATCCGCATCGAGGGCGTGCCGCTCGTGGAGCCGGGCGCTGACCTCGCGGGTCTAATCGCCGCAGCACTACGGTCCGCTCGCGAAATCCCGTCTGCGGGCGATGTCATTGCCGTCGCCCAGAAAATCGTCTCGAAGGCCGAAGGCCGGATCGTGCGCCTGGCCCTGGTCGAGCCGTCGCCCCGGGCGCACGAGATCGCCGCGCAGGCGAACAAGGATCCGCGCGTGGTGGAACTGATCCTGCGGGAGTCCCGCGCGGTGATCCGCGTGTCGCCCGGCGTGATCATCACCGAGCACAATACCGGCGTGATCCTGGCGAATGCCGGCATCGACCGCTCCAACCTTAAGGGCAGCGACGATGCCGCCCTGCTGCTGCCTGAGGATCCGGACGCGTCAGCAGCCCGACTGCGCAACGAATTGCAGCAGGAGTTCGGGGTCAGACTGGGAATCATCGTGACTGACAGCATCGGCCGGCCCTGGCGGCTCGGCACGGTGGGCACGGCCATCGGCTGCGCCGGCGTGCTGGCCCTCCACGACCTGCGCGGCCGGGCCGACCTCTTCGGCCGGCAGCTGCAGGTGAGCGAAGTGGCCGTTGCCGACAGCCTGGCGGCCGCGGCCGTACTGATGATGGGTGAAGCAGCGGAAGGCACGCCGCTCGTGCTCATTCGCGGCGCGGATGCTGGCGACGACCGGGGCCAGACTGCCCGCGCGGCGCTGCGCCCTACGACTGAGGATCTGTTCCGGTGAGTGCCGTTCTGCCCCGTTACGTCGTGCTCTCCGGTGGTGTCGGCGGTGCAAAGTTTGCGCTCGGCATGGCCCGCGTGCTGCGCCCGGAACAACTCACGATCATCGCGAACACGGGCGACGACTTCACGCACCTGGGGCTGGCCATCTCGCCCGACCTCGACACCTTGATGTACACGCTGGCCGGCATCGTGAACGAAGAGACCGGCTGGGGTTGCCGGAACGAGACCTGGACCTGCATGGCGGGCCTCGAAGCCCTGGGCGCCGAAACCTGGTTCCGGCTCGGCGACCGGGATCTGGCCACGCACCTGGAACGCACCCGACTGCTCGCGACCGGCCAGACGCTGACGCAGGTCACGCGCCACCTGCGCCTGCAGCTCGGCATCAATGTCAACCTGCTGCCGATGTCCGATGCACCGATCCGTACAATAATCGATTCCGACGCAGGCCCCCTCGCCTTTCAGGACTATTTCGTCAGGCGCCGCGCGGCACCGAAGGTGACCGCGCTCCGCTACGAGGGCGCCACGCGGGCCCCGCCCCTGGCCGCGCTGGCGAGCCTGCTGACGGATCCGGACCTCGCCGCGATTTTCATCGCGCCGTCGAATCCGTACCTGAGCATCGATCCGATCCTGGCCATTCCGTCGCTCGCCGCGGCACTGCGTTCGTCCGCGGCGCCGGTGATTGCCGTGTCGCCCATCGTGGGTGGCCGGGCCCTGAAGGGTCCGACGGCGAAGATCATGGGCGAGCTCGGCGTGTCGGTAACGGCCGGCGCGATCGCCCAGCACTACCGGGAGCTGCTCGATGGCTTCATTGTCGATGACGCCGACCGCGCCGAGGCGGACGCGCTGATCGCCGACGGGCTCGCGGTGGGCGCCACCCGCACGGTCATGACCACGCTCGAAGACCGCATTCACCTCGCCGAATTCGCACTCGGCTTCGCGGCGCCCCGCTAGACCATGCCGGCCGCCATCCAGACGGCCTGGGCCCTGGTGCCGATCAAGCCATTCGCGAGCGCCAAGTCGCGGCTCGAAGGCCTGCTGACGCGTCCGGAGTGTGCGCGGCTCGCAGAGGAAATGGCCCGGGACGTGCTACGGGCTCTCTACACTACCCCGGAAATCAGCGGCATCGCCATCCTGAGCACCGAACCGCGCCTCGCCGCGCTGGCGGAAGTGGCCAATGCCCGGCTCTGCCCGGAGCAGCCCGGCGAGGACTACCGGACCGCCCTGGGCCGGGTGGCTGCTGACCTCGAAAGCCATGGCGCCCGGGCGCTGCTGGTCGTGCCGGCGGACCTGCCGCTCCTGTCGTCAGGCGACGTCCAGCAGCTGCTGGCAGACCACCGGGGTGGCGTCACAGTCTGCCCGGCGGCTGTGGACGGCGGGACGAACGGGCTGCTGCTCAGCCCCCCGACCGCCATTCCCTTCCTCTACGGCCCGGCCAGCGCGCAGCGCCATCTGGCGGCCGCCGCAGCCGCCGGCGTCGCTGCGCGGACAGCCGACATAACGGCATTTGCACGGGACGTGGACAGCCCGGATGATGTCCGCTGGCTGCTCGGCCAGCGGGTCGCCTGTGCGACGCTGGCCTGGCTGAAGGCCAGTGGCATTACTGAGCGACTCAAGAAGCAGTGAATTCTGCCAGCACGTTGACTGACCACCCCGATCTCGCCAGCGCGAGACAGCTCGGGGCAACACCGCTGCACGAACTGCTGGCCGGCGCGGCAGTGCTGCGTGATGCCGGCCACGGCAATGTCATCACCTACTCCCGCAAGGTTTTCATCCCGCTCACCGAACTCTGTCGCGACGTGTGCCACTACTGCACCTACGCGAAGACGCCGCGCCGCCTTGCGACTGCCTATCTTTCACCCGAGCAGGTGCTGGCCATCGCCCGTGCCGGCAAGGAAGCCGGGTGCCACGAAGCGCTGTTCACGCTGGGCGACAAGCCGGAGCTGCGCTACCGCGTGGCGCGGGAAGCGCTGGCGAAACTGGGCTACGCGTCGACGGTGGACTACCTGCAGGCGATGGCGGCGCTCGTACTGAAAGAAACCGGCCTGCTGCCCCACCTGAATCCCGGCGTGCTGACGCTCGCCGAGTACGAGCGCCTGCGCACGGTGGCGCCGTCGATGGGCATCATGCTGGAGTCCGCATCAGCGCGTCTTTCGGAGCGCGGTGGTCCGCACTTCGGTTCGCCGGACAAGGCGCCGGCAGTCCGCCTCGCCTCGATCCGCGCCGCCGGTGAGGCCCGCGTGCCACTCACCTCCGGCCTGCTGATCGGCATTGGCGAAACGCGGGATGAGCGCCTGCTCTCGCTGCTGCTCCTTAAGGACCTGCACCGGCAGTTCGGGCACCTGCAGGAACTGATCATCCAGAATTTCGTGCCCAAGCCTGGCACGGTGATGGCCAGGGTGCCCGCACCCGACTTCGACGAAGTGCTGTGGACCATCGCAATCGCCCGCCACCTGTTCGGCCCGACGATGAGTATCCAGGTGCCGCCCAACCTGAACACGGGCCGCCTCGCCGACCTGATCAACGCCGGCATCAACGACTGGGGCGGCGTCTCCCCCGTCACGCCAGATCACGTGAACCCGGAATCGCCCTGGCCCGAGCTGGCGGTTCTCGCGCAGCAGACAGCGGCGGCCGGTAAATTTCTGACGGCACGACTCACGGTATACCCGCAGTACATCGAGCAGCGCCGCGAGTGGCTGCACGCTGAAAAAATAGCGCCCAGCGTGCTGCGTCATGCCGACGCCTCCGGCCTCGCGAGACCCGACACCTGGGCGCCGGGCGCGGGAATAGCGCCTCCCGTAGGAGCGCCTTCAGGCGCGACCACCAACCAAGTTTCGCGCCTGAAGGCGCTCCTACAGCCCACGGAAGACGAAATCACTCACCTCTTCTCACTGAGAGGCGCCGATTTCCACCGCCTCGCCGCCCACGCCAACGAACTCCGCCGCGAAACCTGCGGCGACGACGTCACCTACGTGGTGAACCGCAACATCAACTACACCAATCTGTGCACCTACAAGTGCACCTTCTGCGCCTTCTCCAAGGGCAAGACCGACGAGGACCTGCGCGGCGCGCCCTACGTGCTGAACATGCCAGAAGTCTCCCGGCGCACCGAGGAAGCCTGGCGCCGGGGCGCGACGGAGGTCTGCCTGCAGGGTGGCATCCACCCCGCGTTCACCGGGCAGACCTACCTGGACGTGCTGCACGCCGTGAAAGACGCGGCGCCTGACATCCACGTGCACGCCTTCTCGCCACTGGAAGTGACCCAGGGCGCAAGAACGCTCGGCCTCACGCTCGAAGCGTTCCTGAAGAAACTGAAGGTGGCGGGCCTCGGCACGCTGCCCGGCACCGCCGCCGAAATTCTCGACGACGAGGTGCGCCAGCAGATCTGCCCCGACAAGGTGAACACCAGCGAGTGGCTCAGCGTGATGCGCACCGCTCACAAGCTCGGGCTGCGCACGACGTCCACGATCATGTTCGGGCATCTCGAAACACCGCGGCACTGGGCACGGCACCTGCTGGCGATTCGCAATCTCCAGCTGGAGACCGGCGGCTTCACCGAGTTCGTGCCCCTGCCCTTCGTGCACATGGAAGCGCCGATGTACCGTCGCGGACTCGCGCGGCCCGGGCCGACCTGGCGCGAGGTGGTGCTGATGCACGCCATTGCGCGGCTGGTGCTTGGGCCCGTGCTCACGAACATCCAGGTGAGCTGGGTGAAGCTGGGCGAGGAAGGCGCGGCACGTATCCTGAATGCGGGTGCTAACGATCTTGGTGGCACGCTGATGAATGAGAGCATCTCGCGGGCGGCGGGCGCGAGCTTTGGGCAGGAACTGCCGCCGGAGCGGATGGACGCGCTGATTGAACGTATCGGACGGCGACCTGTGCACCGGACCACGCTGTATGGCACGCCTACCGGGGAGCGGGTGGCGGCGGGCTATGAGGCGGCACCGCTGGAGGTGTTGCGGTTTCAGTCAGCGCGGGAGTATCGGGCGGACGTTTGAGGGCGATCTGGGCAAAAAATCCTTGAAGGTACCGTAATGCTAGCGTTATGCTTCCTCGCCTCTCCCAGGAGCCGGTCCCTCTTATGTCAACTCTGGTCATCAAGAATCTTCCCGAACAGCTCCACGAACGTTTGAAGGCCCAGGCCGAGCGCAATCGCCGCTCCGTCACCAAGGAGGCCATTAGGCTGCTGGAATCCGGTCTTGTGGCCGGGGCCGGCCAACTGGAGTTGCCAGAACCGGTGAGTCTGCGGAGCGGCAAGCTGCAGACCATCGACGACATTGAGGCAGCGATCAGCGAAGGCCGTGACTGAAGGGACCGCGGGGACCGTCGATGTACCTGGTCGACACCAACGTGGTTCTCGCCTTGCTCATTCGCCAGACACCCTGGCAACTGGCAGCACGCGAGCTTTACGTTCGCGATCCTGACTGGTGCACGGAGGCGCACGCGCTCGTTGAACTGACCAACGTGCTCACCCGCTACGTCCGGATCCAGGAGCTGACGATCGGCCAGGGTGTTTCGGTCCTGGCGGAAGCCGTCACGCGGCTCGAGCCGCGGCTGCTCAGCGTTGCCCATGCGGACGCGCTGCGCATCGCAGTTGATCGCGGCGTTTCCGCCTACGATGCGCGCTTTCTGGTGGCAGCCACCCAGCTGGGAAAGCGGCTGATCACCGAGGACGGGAAATTGCGCGCCGCCGCGCCGGATCTGACCCAATCGCTGACGGAGGCGCTGGCGGGCTGAGGTTAGTCACTCGACCGGGTCGCCACCGCGCAGGTGATCAACCCAGACTGCCGTATCGACCAGCACTACCGACCATACTATCTGCTCTGGGCGGGCCGCCGCCGCGGCCTGCCCAGTAACTCCGTCCAGCGCCTTTCTGATGTTTTTGACGATGAAGTCCGGCGACTGACGGAGCAGTTTGTAAACCGAGCAACGGCACGTGTGGTTGTCTATGGGATCGCGATCCGCCTGCGTGTGAACGTGATCGCATCCAACGGCGTTGCGGCACCAGGCGCGAATACAGTGTGCATGCCCAGGATCTACGTGCCATGGTAATTCCCGTTGAAAACGCCGAATTTGGCGCTGGCCTCCCCGTTCCTAGGGAGCTATCGTCCCGCGACCTGCCAGACCCACGCACCCCATGAGGCACACCGTGGACTACCTCTACTCGCTGTATGATGCCTTCGTCAGCATCAACGTCCCGAAGACAAGGCTAGGGCTGTCGTTGATGCCATGGAGCGGGACATGGGCACCACGATCGCAACCAAGACCGACCTGCAGCTCCTGCGGCAGGAGTTGATCGCGAGCCTCGCGTCCCGCGACGAATTGGCCGGGGTCAGAACCGACCTGGCAGCTGTGCGCCAGGACCACGTATTGCTGCGCAAGGACCTGGACGCCCAGTCCACCGGCTTCCACAAGGACATGGATGTCCTATCCACCGGCTTTCGCAAAGACCTTGAGCTCCTGTCCACCACCATGACGGTCCGGCTGGGTTCCATGCTGGTGGTCGGGTTGAGTGTGCTGTTCGCCGCGTTGAAACTTACAGAGTAATACCCGGCGAGAGCGGCCTCTCTTTCGAAGGCTGGATGCGCACACGGAGCATCGCGATGTGGCTGATGCTCTCACCACTGCGCTTGGCGCTCCGCAGGTCTTGGCGGCGCTGAAGTATGGGCTGGGGCTTGCGGCCACCCTCGACCCCGGTACGGGAGTCTCAAAACCTCTTGGTTCTGAGATTAACGCTCAGCATCAGCCGCGGCGCGAAGCGCCGTTGGCCGCATGCTGTTGTTAGGCCGGCGTGGCGAAGTGCCTATGGTCCAAACCTCACACGGTAATCACGATCTTGCCGCGGACGTTCCCCTTCTCCAGATACCGAAACGCGTCAGGGACATCCTTCAGCGCAAACGTTCTGTCGATGACCGGCAGGAGCTTGCCGGATTCGATGAGGTCTTTTATGAGTAAAAGGTCCTTCTTATTCGGCGCCGTCGCCAGCGGCCGCATTTTCTGGCCAACGAACGGAGCAATCACGAGCGCATGGATCCACTTGCTCGTACCGCCCAGTACGCAATTTCCGCCCTCACCGCCAATAAGCACCAGTGTCCCTCCTGGGCCGAGCAGGCGCCTCAGATCCCCAAGCGCGCGGTTGCCTCCCGTGTCGAGCACGATGTCATATCGCTGTGCGCTCCCGGTGACATCTCCGGTGGTGTAGTCGACGACGACGTCGGCGCCGAGCAAACGCACCATGTCCATCTTTGCCGTGCTGCAGACACCAGTCACGTGTGCCCCGAACGACTTGGCGATCTGCACAGCGAAGACTCCAACTCCGCCGGACGCCCCGACGATGAGCACCCTGTGCTCCGGCCGAATCTCGCCCCGATTGCGGAGTGCTTGAAGGGCTGCGAAGGCGGAGGTCGAAACAGCCGCGGCCTGTTGAAGCGTGAGGTTGTCTGGTTTAAGCGCGAGATTCTTCTCGGGCGCACAGGCGTACTCCGCAAAGGCTCCCTCGCATGTGCCGAAGACGGCGTCGCCCGCGCGGAACTCCGAAACACTCTTGCCGACCGACTCGACCGTCCCGGCAACGTCCATGCCGGGTACCCGAATATGTGGCGCGCGAAGCCCGAAGCCCACGATGCGGAGCATGTACGGCAGGCCGGTCATCACATGCCAGTCACCGATGTGGAGGCTGGCCGCGTGTACCCGCACGAGTACATCGCTGTCGCCGATCACGGGTCTGTCGATGTCGACGACTTCGAGAACGTCGGGAGAGCCGTACCTGGCTTGAACAATTGCCTTCACTACAGTCTCCTGAATCGGCGTGAGTGTTGACCCAGCCTAACTTGGTTTTGACACTCTGTGGCTGCCATTAACTGTGCGGCCAGAACCCATTAGCGTGTTTCTTAGGTCTCTGTCTGCACACTACGTTCTGCGCCGGCTACACTCAACAAAGCTCTTGCTTGTCTGCGATGGACCCGAAACGGTCGGTCACTTTCGGACTGGCGCGCAGCACGCTCACAAGGCCAGCTGTCAGTGTCAGTACTGCAGCGATGCCGAGGCCGATCCGGGGCGCCGTGTCGACAGATGCCAGGGTAAAAAGCAAGGTCATGATGATTGCACCCGTCGTTTGGCCCGCCAGCCGCGCAGTCCCCTGTATGCCTCCCGCCGCACCACTTCGCTCGCGCGGCGCCGATAGAAACATGTTGTGGTTATTGGGCACTTGAAACAGCCCGAAGCCCAGGCCGCACAGCATGGTGATCGGGACAAGCAGGAGCAGATGTCCCTGCAGGGGCAACAGCGCGGCAACCGCGAGCCCAATAGCGAGACACGCCCCGCCTGCGGCGCAGAGCCAGGCCGTCGACAGGTGCTTCGCGAGACGTGCTGCAAGCGGCGCTGCTACAGCCACAGTCAGTGGCCAGGGCGTCATGTAAATCCCCGTCATCCAGACGTCCTGCCCGAGTCCGTGCTGCAGGTAGAAAGGCAACGCCACCAAGGCAGCGGCGACGCCTGCAAAACAAAGTACCGAGGCAGTCACTGAAATGCGAAATGCGTCGGCGCTGAGCAGGTCAAGCGGGATCAGCGGTGCCACCTTCGGCCGCTCCCGTCGAACCAGCGCTGCCAGTGCGGTGACTGCCAGGGCGATCAGTGCGGCAGACAATCCCGGGCTGGTGAGCACCACTTCCGCGCCGATTACCAGCGAAGCAAACGCGCCGGCGTTCAGCGCCACACTAAGTACGTCCAGCCGGCGCGCCGTACCGCTGACGTGGGGTAGTGCGCGGGTGGCGAGCAGGACCAACACACCCAAAGGCAGGTTCACAGCGAACAGCCACGGCCAGTCGGCCCCGGACAAAATCGCAGCACCGATTGTTGGACCTGCAGCGGATGACAGTGCGACCCCAAGGGCATTCCAGCCGATGGCGGCGCCGAGGCGCTGATCTGGAACCACGACGCGCAGCAGTGCGACGCCGAGCGCCATGACTGCCGCGCCGCCGAGGCCCTGGAGGAAGCGCGCCGCGACGAGCCATGGCAGTGACGGCGACAAGGCGCACAGGACGGACGCGCCAACAAACAACGCAACGCCAGCCGTGAATACTTTCCGATGGCCGAAGCTCTCACCGAGCGCCGCGCAGGGCAGCAGGGCCATCACCAGAGCCGATTGGTAGGCGGTGACAATCCAGATCGACATCGCTGGCGTCACCTGCAGCGATCGTGCGATCGTGGGAAGGGCCACGTTTGCAATGGCCGCATCGAGCACAACCAGCACCATGGCAGCCAGGACCGACGCAATCGCGGCTGTGCGGCGCAGCCGCCTCAAAGCCGACCCCGTATGGTCGAGTTCCGGGTTCATGCTGCGCCGGCGGTCCAGACGCCGTCCCGCTCCACGTACCTCGTCACTCGGTGTTCCTGTTTGTCCTCCTTGGCTAAATCTCGCTCGGTCAATCGAAACAGTAGGGCCGGCCCTGTCACACACCGTGTGTCGTGAATGTCTCCGGGCAGATAGACCTGAACCTGTCCCGGGCGAACCACCGTCGAGTTTCTTTTAACGAGTTTTGCACCACCATCCGGGTTCTCGATCCGGGCAAAGGTCCCCATCTCGATTTCGCCTTTCTGCATCGCGTAAATGACCCACCCCCGGCCGTGGTCGTGCGGGGGCCGATACAGCCCCGCGTATTCCGAGTGCGCCAACAGCAAAAACCCGTGTTCTGGATCCCTGTACAGCTCCTTGCTGGCTGGTGCTGCACCGTGCAGCGCGGACAACCAATCCTCGGTGACCGGGGCTCTGAGGAGATCCTCCAGTTGCCGCTGACAAGCAGCGACCACTTCGGTGCTAAGCGGCCCCCATGCCGCTCTGATTCCTTCAATCGACCTTTCAAGAGTGTTGCGGGCCATGTCTTGCTCTCCAACTCTGCCTGGACGTGGTCCGCCCGGGCTTCTGGCCACCAAGGTAGTTGTCGGGATGGCATGGCGGAAGACGCACCGTTCGCACTTAATCAGTGTGTTTGACGCTATATCAGGAAAGAATTGATCTAAGATCAACGGGTGTCGATGCCCGACTTCAACTTACTGGTCACCCTCGATGCGGTGCTCGCGGAAGGCAGCGTGGCAGGCGCAGCCAGGCGACTGCGACTTAGCCCGTCGGCGATGAGCCGCGCACTGGCGCGATTGCGCGAGACTACCGGTGATCCGCTCCTGGTCAGAGCCGGACGTGGTCTCGTTCCCACTCCTCGTGCGCTCGAACTTCGTGAGCGAGTCAGTCAACTCGTGCGCGACGGAGAAGCGGTGTTACGTCCCACGGAGAAGCTCAACCTGAAACAGGTCGTCAGGACCTTCACCCTGCGAACCAGCGAAGGTTTTGTTGAGAACTTCGGACCGGACCTTATAGCCCGCGTGGGCGAGGAAGCGCCCGGAGTGCGGCTGTTCTTTATGCAGAAGTCCGACAAACACAGCACGCCACTTCGCGACGGCATCGTCGATCTGGAGACAGGTGTTGTAGAGGCGACGACGGCGCCGGAGCTGCACGTGCAGGCGTTGTTCCGGGACAACCACATTGGCGTCGTGCGGGTGGGGCATCCGCTGAGCAAGGGTAAGGTCACGCCTGCCCGGTACGCGGCCGGCAGGCACATCGCTGTCTCGCGACTGGGCCTGGACAATGACCCTATTGATGAATCCCTGAGGTCACTTGGGTTAGAACGGAAGATCGTAACAATCGTCGGTGGCTTTTCGACCGCGCTGGGCCTGGCTCGAGCCTCCGAACTGATCGCCAGCGTCCCCGAACGCCATACCGGGAATCTGCGTGCCGGAATGCATAGCTTCCCTCTTCCGGTCGCTACGCCCGAGTTCACCGTTTCACTGCTCTGGCATCCGCGGTTGCAGGCCGATCCGGCGCATCGCTGGCTACGCGGGCTCGTTCTGGATACCTGCGCGGCGATGCGCTGAGGGGGATACGTCTCCCACGGTCAGAGCGCTGATCATCGTTCGGGTCAATGGTCGGGCTTACGGGGCCGTGGATCTCGTAGGGTGCGATCACCAATGCCAGCGCTTGATGGGGATTCACCCATCATTTGTCGACGTACCCGGAATTCTGCCAGCTCCCCGCAGGCGGCCATCCCAGCCTGGATATCGTGCCAGCAAGTCTGGCTACCCGTAGGGCTTCTTCCTTGACGCCCCGTAGATGCTTACAGCTCTCCTCCCCACGCAGAGGGACATACAGCGAATGCGGGAAGCTCAATGTGGTAATCGTCACCCACCCGAGCAGAAAGGACGCGATGGCCACGACGCCCAACAGTCGGGTCACGGGAAGAACGGCCATGACAGCTTCCGCAGGGCCCGGCCCAGCGAGCAGCATATACAGGTAGAGGGTCGGGGTCGCCAATGCCACCAGGCCCATCCCGAGCACCAACCGGCGCTTCATTGCCGTCCTCGGCAGTTGCAAGGGTTACAGTTCCTGAGGACGTCGTTATTGGTATCCATGATATAGCTCCCGCTAGTTGCGATCAGTTAGCACGGAACCCACTCTAGGGAAGAGCATGGCAAGCGGCTTGAATGAAACGGCTGTTCGCGGGAGAGAACTCCGAAGCATTCGGTGTGGCACCGCCAGTCCGTGCAAGTTCAATAGTGGCTCCACCGGCTTCTGAAGAGGATCACAACCGGCCAGTTCGCGCGCTGCGTTGATTACAGCTTGCGGCTGGTCGCGCTGTATGTAGTGGCCGCTGTCGATCACGACGTCATGCCGTTTCGTAGCGAACGTTGTGGCAATCTCATTCTGCAGTTGCACCGCCAATGCGCGGTAAGCAGGCGTCTCGCCCATGGCGGCACGAGTACTCGACAATACGATGGTGGATATATTTGACGCACGAGGTAGCGCCGCGACTTCGGTACCCGTTGACGGGATACTGGCAAACTCGCGGCGGACGATGTCGCTCATCAGAAAGGAAGCCATCTTCGCCATCCGGTAGACACCAGGTGCCGCGGTTTTGACCCGTTCAAGCTGGTCCCAGTGGGTGCTGTCGACCAACACCAGTCCTTGCACATCCATTGGATAGCGGCGTGCAAAATACTGCATGTACAGCCCACCTGAGGAATGGCCCACGAGTACGTAAGGCGGCGGCAGTCTGGACACTGCCAATCGCTGGCGCAACTCGGCCACGATGTGCTCGGCATCGCGAGGACCATCGGCCCTGTTGCCAATGCCGTAACCCGACCGCGTATAGGTAACGGTCCTCACGCACCCCTGGGCAACGGACGATTGCACTGCCTGCCACACGTCGCGGGTGTCGCCCAGTCCGGCCTCGAACACGACGGTTACGGAGCCCGTCCCTTCGATGTGTGACGAGGAATCGGCCAGCGGCAGTACACCGATGGATGTGGAGCCCAGGCTCAGCACCATGCCGAGTGTCACCGCAGCATTGCGGGTAATGCGCGTAGCCGTTGTAGCGCTGGCGGCACGACAAAAAAGAACGCCCGGGCGGCTCAATGAGCCGCCCGGGCGAGACACACGCTCCGTCAGCCAGCGCACTTGCAGGCAGGCGAGCAGGTAGCACCGGGCTGGCACTTGCACGTGGCACCGCACTGGCAAGTCGGACCACAAGCGCAGGACATCTGGCTCTTATCGATGGCGCCGCTTGGTGGGGCCGAACTTGAATCGAGACTCTTGGTATTAGCGTTCATTGGATGCTCCCGTAGATTGGTGATTGGACGAAAAGAACTCTATCCGCCGAGGGCAACAACAAATTGAACGAAACGGCTATTCGGGCCGAACGCTAGCAGGGGCGATTCCGAACATCCTTCTGAAAGTACGCGACAAGTGCGCGGAGTCAGCGAAGCCTCCGGTGTGAGCCGCCTCGGTTAGCGTCTCGCCAGCGACATAGGCAGCCAGCGAACGTTCCAGTCGCTGCCACAACAAGTAGGCCCGGAAGCTCACTCCCGTCTCCCGAATAAACAGGTGGCGAAAACGATCTGGGGAGAGGTGCACTGCCGCAGCAATCGCGCTAAGCGGAATCGCGTCGCCCATCCGCTCGCGTATTAGCTCCACTGCGCGCGCGATCCGCGCGTCAGGGACTATCGTGGGCCCGGGGATGGCGCCGGAAAGTGCAGTGACTGCGTCGCGCGCTAGTGCGATCAGGGCCGCATCGCCGGCGCGAATTTCATACGCGGTGGAAAGCCCCTCGATGTGCCGCTCAAGGGTTCCCGAAGACAGCGCAACGACCCCCTCGTCGCGGTAGCGCTGCTGGAGGCGCCTTCCTTCGCGAGATTCGGGTTCGACAAAGATCTGCGCAACGAACTGCCCACGAGCCTCAAACGCGTGAGGCTCGTGGGCCGTCACCAGGACAGCAGGGTAACTCGACCAGCCTCCCGAGGGACCCTGCAATTGCACGCGACCGCCGGGGAATGGCAGCGAAATCTGTATGGCATGGTGAGCGTGAAGACCTGCCGGTTCACCCGCGAGGCCGATCCAGAGGCTACCGCCGCGCCAAAACAGAATGCGGCCAGCTGCAGACACTTTCATGGAGATTCAGGCTGCAGCGCGAACGCGCCTGCTCTTGAGCTCCCGCGCCGCGGACGGCGGCATCACCCCGTGGACCTTCTTCCACCGATGGTGGCGCTGCTCCGATACCCCGTAGGTCCGACACAGCTCGAGTACCGGTGCGCCCAGTGCTGCCTGCTGCAAGATCGCCGTGATCTGCTCTACCGACAATCTCTCCCACTTCATGGCAAATCCCTCGTCCTGACAGACTCGATTGTGCCGCAGAACTCACCCTGCAAATGGCACCGGAAATTGGTAGCCCGTGAGGGACACGGTGAGCAGTTTCTGGCTGTCCCCAGCCCCACCCCGTTTAATCTCGAAAACATATTTCTTCATTATAGAAGTCAGTTTTGTTATTCCGCGACAAGTACCTAGCATCGTATCCTGAGGCAACGCCACCGCCCGAAACGCGGTTGCCCGGGAAACGCCAACGCGTCGGCCAGCCTGGGCCACCGTCATCCCCGACTGTCGAACCAGCTGCCTGAGCCGACGAGCGAGATCATGGCCCACTTTGCGCGGCCGCCCGATTCGTCGACCTCGCGCCCGGGCGGCCGGCAGGCGACGCCGTATCCATCCGCTCCATGATCGACTCAAGAGCGATGCCGCACTCTTCGAGCTGAGTCACGATGCGAATCAGGTCGGCAAGGCTCCTACCCAGACGGTCGAGCCGCCACACGACGAGACAATTGCCGGCAACCGGCGCGCCGAAGCACATCGCGCTGCAAGTCCAGGTTCTGATCGGCGGTACTGACTCGCGCGTAGCCAACTCGCATGTTGCGTCCTCCTGAGCTCCGACGTATCCGCGGTAGCATCGCCGGGCGCCAGGCAGCAGTGCTGGAGAGGTGGCATGGGTACTTCCGCAAATAGAGTCTGGCAACCCGGTGCGCGCCGCGTACGGTGCTCACCCCTGGGCCAGGTCATACGACAACAGCAGCCACCGGTCGACGGAGGGATCTGGGCATCTCGGGACCACGACCGAAGCGAATGACAAGGTCAGGGCGCCCGGTCGTGATGCCGAGTGACTGGGCGAACTGCGGCCTGAGTGAGGCGACTTCAACCGGCTGATTGAGGTGGGCAGTTCGAACACCCAGCGCCGTTGCCTGCAAGGCAAACCGCTGAAAGGCACGGCCTGCCTCGATCCAGTGCTGCTTATCTGACGAGTCTGAAACAAATACCGCAATGCCGGCGGAGCTTCGCACGTGGCGCGCGTACTTGTCATTCTCGGCCGTTTCGGTGAAGAACAGATCAAACATCAGGGGGCCAAGCCAGTCCGGGACAGATGGGTTGCCGGAACAAACTGCGAATAGTCCGTCCCCCTGTCTCGCCGCCTGTCCGCCGTTGAAGCGCAACCACTGCTTGAGTTCGCGCACGAACGCGGGATCTCGCATCTGTGCCGTGTTTCCCTGGACCACGAAGTCGAGCACGTCCTCCATGCCCGGCTTGTCCGTGACCAGGTGGACGCGGATGCCACTGCCTGAGCCGGCCGCTTCCAGTAGCCGCAGGTCATCGGGTGAAAGGGGCTGGCCATCGTACTCACCCCTGGTCGACTGCCGGTAGGGGATTGCCCCGAAAAGCGGCGTTCGCACCGCCGTTGCGCGCTCAAGTGAGACATCCAGTGACTCGGTTGTTCCTGCATTGAAAACGGCATCGCCACGCAAGCCCATCGCCGCGGCAGCCTGCACGAAGTTTTCAGCGGCGCAACCAAGGCTTACGAAGAGGTGGTGATCGTCCGGGTCGACTATCGGACACCGGCGTTGATAGTCAGGCAGGATTGCAACCGACTGGTCGCCCAGTCCAATCTTCCAGCACTGGGTGTTGTGACTGGACGGCGCAAGGGTTGCGTAGCGCGCACATTCACGCAGTATGGCGGGAATGTCGCTCGAACCCGGTACACCATGGCGCCATATCTGCCTGACGGCATGCTCATATTCCGAACGGCCTTTGCTGACGGAGCGCCCGCCAAGAAGTCCTGCAGCGCCCAGACTCGTAGCGGCGCCAATTGTGATCAGCGTTCTTCTTGTCAGCATTGCGACACGCCCCTTGTCAGTGCGAGGAAGTACCTACTGTAAAGCAGGCGACGTTTGGCCGGACGAACTCTGGAGATCCATAATTAGCCATGAGGCGTACACGGGAATTTGCAGCCCTCGCGATTGGTATCGCCGTCATCCTGGTTGCGGCAATGGTGATCCGCTCGCGCTTCGAACGTGATCTGGCCAGCGCAGTGATGCAGGCGGCACAGGGCAGCATAGTCCTGGCCACGCGCTGTGGTCCGATCGAGGTCCAGCAGGCGGGCAAAGGCATCCCGCTGCTGATGATCCACGGCAGTGGCGGCGGTCATGACCAGGGCATGGCCTGGGCGCGGCCACTCGTGCATCAGGGGGTGCGCGTGATTGCGATGTCGCGCTTCGGCTACCTGCGCACGCCCCGACCTGCCGATGCATCGCCCGAGGCCCAGGCCGATGCGCACGTCTGCCTGCTCGACGCGCTGGGCATCACCAAAGCCGCCGTCATGGGCGTCTCGGCGGGCGCCCCGTCGGCGCTGCAGACGGCCATCCGGCATCCGGACCGCGTCACCGCGCTGGTGCTCGTCGTGCCCATCGCCTACAAGCCGGCGGCAGTGGCCGATTCGGCACCGCTCATTTCGGACGATAAGGATGCGCTGCTGCTGCGCCTTCTGGGCTCCGACTTCCTGTTCTGGACCGGGCTGCAGGTGGCACGCGACCCGCTCATACGCCACGTACTCGCTACGCCGCCCGAGCAGGTGGCGGCCGCCAGTGACGCGGAGCGCGCGCGCGTGAACGACCTGGTCGACCGCATCTTGCCGGTGTCGAGTCGTGCCGAAGGGCTGCGCGACGATACCGGGCTGGGCAAACGCCTCCGCCCCTCTGCGCTGGAGAGCATTCGCGTGCCGACGCTCGTGGTCAGCGCACGCGATGACGGCTTCGGCACGTACGCCGCTGCGGAATACACTGCCAGCCGCATCGCCGGCGCGCGCTTCCTCGGGTTCGAGCAGGGGGGCCATCTTCTGGTGGGACATGAGGAGACGGTCCGTGCCCGGATCGTCGCGTTGCTGATGACGGCCGAAACAACGCTCGGCGTACTGGGATTCGGTTAAACGTTGCAGCAGCAGCTCGCAGGCTATCGCGAGCCAGGACCGATGCTCGGTTCAGCCTTCACGCGATCACCGGCGGGAATAGGCGTTTCAAACACCCCATAAGCTTCAGTCTGCCCGCCCGGGATCCCGGCCGGCCCGGTTGACGTGCAGACATCGACTCGCGGCGCCGGCAGTGCTGGCATACTGGCGCTGTCCGCACGCGAGACCCGGAACGAGCAGGCTGCCACGGAACGAACCGCATCAACGCGACACCGACCTTCACTGTAGTCGTCCCGACCCACAACCGGGCCGACAAGCTGCCACGGGCGGTCAACAGCGTGCTCGGACAGACTATTGCCAACTTCGAGCTGGTCATAGTCGACGACGGCTCCACGGACCAGACCTCGACACTCCTGGCGACGTTCCAGTCCGAGCGCTGCCGGATAATCAGGCAGGGGACGACCGGCGGCGTCAGCGCGGCGCGAAACCGCGGCGCTGCAGAAGCCCGCGGAGAATTCCTGGTCTTCCTCGACGATGATGACCAGTTGCGCCCGAATGCCCTGGGCTTGCTCCAGGACAGCCTACTGATGAACCCGACAGCCGACTTCGCCTGGGGCGGTCGTCGTATCAGCGAGAAGGGCCCGGATGATCGCCTGATTGCCGTTCGCACAGACGTCTGGTCAACCGGAGGCGGCGTAGTGCGTGGCGCAGACTTCCTTACCTACGCGCTCGACATCGCCGCGAGCTGCGCGTTCACGATCCGTCGTCACGTCTTCACCTCCGTGGGAGGCTTCGAGGGGCAACTCCGCGTCAGCGAGGACCGGGAACTGTTCCTTAAACTGGCCGAAGGAAGACACGCGGGCCGCTGCGTTCCTGAACTGGTGGTCGATATCGACGAGCACTTCCACGACAGTCTCAGCCGTAGCGGCGACCAGACCGCAGGTCCGCGCAGCGACCTCTGGATCATCGACAAGCATCGCGACTACCTGTCGCGGCCGGAGAACAGCGAGTTCCTGAATCGCTATCTCCTCAGGATCTTTGCCGGGTTCCTGCTTGCGGGTGACAACGCCGCAGCCCGGAAGATCGTCACCGAGCTCCGGCACCGGGGTGGGCTGGACTTCCGGATCGTGCACATATACCTGCGGCACTCCGCCGGCTTCCGTGCACTCAAGGATTTGCTCCGCTACGAAGCTATCCGGCGCTTCGTCAACGCGCTGAAGACCGGGCGGTAGCAGGTCTCCCGCATGTCCATCCGGCAGATTCCGTCCCCAGATGGTCCAAGGGCGATCCCTGTTCTGCTCGTGATGCTTGCCCAGATGGGGCTTTAGGGTGTGATTCCTGGCGGCTTTGGCGCCACCCGTCGCGCCGCGCGCCCGGGTGAGCAATAGGGCGGAATCCCCCCACACCTTTCGGGGCGTGGGGGGCCGCAAAATACCGCTACAAACGCTCTCGTGCTACGCCGAAGCCGGCCAGACGAAATCGGGACGCAGGCCTTCGTAGACCGGGCGACCGTCCGTCGGCCGCGGCACGCCCGTGGCCGGGTCGTAGAACGCGTGATAGGTCGCTGCCAGATTTTTGGCGTCGTAGCCCATCAGGTTCGGCACGATGGCCCGGATGCGTTTCTGCTTGTCGTCGAGCATGATCGGCTTGCCACAGGTCCCACAGGTGCAGAGCTCGAGCGGCCCGTTTGGATTCTTGGCGTTGAAGGGCTGCCGTTTCAGGCCGGCGGAGTTGTCGACTTTCAGGTCTCCGTGCTTGAAGAAGACCACGTGCGTCGTTGGTTGCCCGGTAACCGACTTGCAAACGGAGCAGTGGCAGGTGTGGTTGTCGATCGGATCGCGCTCCGAGTGCGTGTGCACGTGATCGCATCCCCCGGCATGTTTGTTTGGCATGGCTTATCCCCTGTGGTTGTTGAGGCCGACGGGCTGATGCTATGCCCGTTGGATGGAGTCCTGCAACCCAGCACCTCCCTCCGTGACTCTAGGCCGCAGCAATGGTTTCCACGGTGGACGGCAGCCGGTCGAGAACCAACTGCTGGAGATTCACGCGCTGACTGGCGTGATCGATGTCGATGCCGACGAGGTGCCCTTCTGCATCGAAATCAAGCACAACGCCGTCCGCCACCTCGTCGCTGTCGACGCTGGGGCGATCCGCCAGATCGATGTAGAGCGAATCAGTGGCCGCGTCGTAGTGGAGGTTCATGGGGTGAACCTGCGGTATGGGAAGCAGCTTAACCAATCCTAGTGGCGGCTGGTGGTCCGGCCCTTCGCCAGCTCGCGGAAGAACGCCGTGCCCTGGGTTGCGCCGTGGTTCGTTCGCTGATCGTACTCTCGCTCTTGAGGCCGCGTCTGCTCAAGTATCTCCTCCCCGGTCTGGTTGGCGATCCTGGACAATGCCTCGCAGGACGGCCGGGCCGGGATGGCTTCGAGTGCCTGCTCGATCTCGCGCGCGGCCTGCCGCCCGAACTCCGCATGGCCTTGCTCGTGTTCGTCCAGCGCTTCGAAAAAGCGATTCCACTGACTCTCTAGTTCAGTCGAAGCACCTGGGGGCCGGTCCCAGCGCGGGAGGGTATAAACCACTGAAAGACGCACGGCCACCGGCCCCGTGGCGCAGCCCTCCTCGCTCCTCGCATAGGGGTAGCGCCAGCGAACCGACCACTTCGTGTTGCCGTTGTACCGAACGCCGTCTTTGCCGACGGGTCCGTAGGTCTTCATCTCGCGCCAGATTTCAGCGGCGGTTTCGCCGGCTACATCGTAGTAGCGCGTGTCTTCCGCGAGATCTTCGGCTCCTGCCGAGGAGGTCACGAGTGCGAGGCCCAGAACAATGCCCACCTGCCTGCGGTCGATCCTCACAACTAGCGCCCGCACGTTTCCTGGAGCCGCGTCGCGATGCGCTCGATTTCGGCCTGGATCGACGCGAGTTCATCATCCGTGCGAATCTCGCCGTCAGGCGGCGCGCTCTGGCTCTGCTTCAGCGTGGTCAGGGACTGCTGCAATTCGACGCACTCGTTCGCGATAGCATTCCCGACGGCACTGGGGGGCACCGCAATTTCCTCAGTCGCTCGTGCCGGCGGTTCTGCGGCTGCGGCCGAGTCCTGCGCGAGTGAGGCGAAGTCCTCGGCGAGCGCCCCGGCAACCTCATCGCGCTCAGCATCGCTGGCGCCGCGGCGCGCATCTTTCAGGTCCTGTGAAATGCGCTCGCGTATTTCATCCCGCGGCTCGGGGGAGCAGGCGCCAAGCACGAGGCCAATGGCCAGTGCCCCCAAACACACACATCCACGCGTCATGCACATTCCCCTGTCGAGGTGCCTAGGCCAGCAACAGTCCCGCAACCCGGATCGCCAACGCGGCCAGCACCACCGACGCCAGCGCGAAGACCGCGAACCGCAGCAGTATGATGTTGACAGTGGCCTGGATCAGGCTGTGAATCACGCGCAGTGCGACGTAGGCCCAGGCGAGGCCCACGCTCATCGCATCGTGGGCGCCCAGCACCGCGAGCGTCAGCGCGATCGCATAGAACAGCGTCGGCTGCTCCAGCAGGTGGTTGTAGTTGTCGGCCTTCCAGCGCACCTCCGGCGGCAGCTGCGCATTGAACGCCTCCTTGGTCTGCGTCGGCGGCATCGCCACGCGCAGGCGCCGGATCGCCGGGATGCGCGTCGCGTACAGCCAGACCCACATGACGAAGGTCCAGAGCACCAGCGCCATTACGGGCTGTAGTATCTCGCGGGCAGGCAATATGTCGGTCATCACGTTCTCCTGCAATTCCCGGGGACAGACTGTACCCCGATACCGGGCCTGCCGACTGCATCAGCCACGCGGTCGTGTAAGGATCGGCCAGTACACCGCGAGGAACAATCCGAACGCGACTATCCACCCCGCGGCGGCAATGTCGATGAACGCGAGGTACGACCCGGTCAGCAGCGGGCTCAGGATGCGGACGAGTACGGCGGCGTTGAGCACGACATAGGCCACAACCGTGAGTGGTCCCGCCTTAAGGGCCCGCCCCGTGTGCCCTAGCGCCACCCGCGTGGTGACGGCCAGAATCATCGTGCCGACCCCACCCATGGTCAATGCGTGCAGCGCGGCTGTCCGCGGCAACGGCAAGCCGAGTGCGGTCAGCCCGAGCAGCAGATAACCGACCGGTAACCACGCGTACGCCACGTGCAGGATCGTTACCAGCGGCTCGGCTGTGGTGGCGTGCCCGCGCCAGCCAGACAATCGCAACGCATGCAGCGCCGCAGTAGTCAGGGACAACACGGCGACGACCATCGCCTGCAACCCCATACTGTCGGCGATTCCCGCCAGAATGACGAACGGAATGAGGAGCGCCTCGACCCAGGGCCGTAAGCGTGGCAGCTTTGGATCGCCGCGCAGCTTCAGCCAGTTGCCCGTGAAGCCTGGAATAATGCGGCCCGCGATCACGGTGATCAGAACGAGGAGCCCGTGGGCGGTCAGCAACAGCGCCACCCGGTCCGCGCCGGGCCAGAGGCCGGATTGTCCAGCGTGAAAGACCCCGTCGAGGACGGCAAGGACCGCCAACACGGCCGCGACTCCAAAATTGCGCCGGCTGCTACCACCGACGATCTCGCGCAGTGCGATGGCCGTCAGCAAGACTGGAAAGGCGAGATCAGCGCTTGCCACAACCGCAGCGGGCAATACCGGACCCAGCACCATGGCGCAGCGGCCAACGGCCCAGGCCACCACTAGTGCACCTAGCACAGGGCCTGCGACCGGCGGACGCCCGGTCCAGGTGGCCACAGCAGTCAACAGGAAACCCGCAATCGCCGCGCCGGCAAAGCCAAACAGCATTTCGTGGGCGTGCCAGGCCACCGGATCCGCCGGCGCCCAGCCCGAACCGTGCAGTACGGAAAGCCACAGCAGCATCGCGACCATGCCGAACAGTGCTCCCAGCAGGAAGAACGGGCGGAACGCTACACTCAGAATCGTCCAGGACTTTGCGGACATGATCGTCGCGGCATTCAGTGACAGCGGACAGGGTCGGATTGTAGGCGCTATGCCGGGAGCCACTGGCACAATCATTGGCGGGTCGCCATTTTTCTTCAATATACTTCCGAGTATTGCTCCAGAAACCCTGAAGGAAGATCGCCATGGTGTCGTTATCGGTTGCGCGGCTGGCTGTGGTGTCAGCAATTCTCGTTAGCGGTCTCTTCGGGGGTGTCGCCCGGGCGGGCGCCCACAAGGAGGTGCTGCCGCCGGTCGAGATACCGGTGGACCCGGCAGTCAGGGACGGGGTCGTGGCAACGCTCGTGGCAACCGAAAAAGCCTGGAACTCCCAGGACACTGCCAGCGTGCTGAAGCTGTGGGACAACGCCGATGATTTTCCCACCTACCTGGCCGAGGAGCAGGCCCAGTGGTTCGTCGGCAAGGCCCGGATGCAGCAGTACCTCGATCCGCCGCGGGCGAATCCCGCTATCGAGGCGGTGCGCGAGCAGTTCTCCGGCATCCAGGTGAAGCAGATCGCGCCGGATCTGGCCATCGCCATCTGGTACATGCATTTCGAGATGAAGGTTATCCGGAGCAAGCCCATCGGCGAGGACATCCGGGTGAGCGCGGTGCTGCGCAAGACTACCGATGGATGGAAGTACATTCACTGGGCCGAATCGCCCAAGACTGCGCTGGTCTACATCGAGGACCTGTTCGAGAAAGACGTCTCTGCCGACTGGGACGAGTTCTACAAGCAGGCGGTGGAAGACAAGAAGGAAGTCTGGCGCCGCAAGCGCGCGCCGCAGTAAGCAGACCAGCCCATTCTCAAATCTCGCCAGTTTTCTCCTTGAGAACCTGACGCCCTGCCGGCTGCCGGGTCCACTGCGGCTCAGTGGACGAAGGCGCGGAGCGCCATAGTCGCGCGATGGGCACGTCCAGCGGCGATGAGACACCTACCGGTTCTGTGAGGTTTCAGCGGCAGGTCTCTGACTTTCCTGAAGTCTTTAAAAAACTTCTGGCGTGTGCGGTTGACGGTGCTGGCGGGCAGGCGTAGAGCCTGTGTGCGAGCGCTTCAAAAAACAGCAATGACGCTTCGGTGCTCACGGGCGGAGACAGCGGCAAGCCGAAAACAGGCAGCCAACGTCGGACGATAACTCTTAAAGCTCTCCGATCGGCACATTCACGAAGGAGGCACTGCCATGAAGAAACCATATCCGGCTCTCGCTCTAACGCTGGCTGTCGCTGGTGTCGTTGCCTGTCAGAAAATCGAAGTGGCGCCGAGTCAAACCGGCGGCAGCACCCCGCTGGATTTCACTGGGGTGACGGACGCAATCCCGCTCGATCAAGGACGCTTTGTCGCCGTAACCCAGCTCGACGACAGCCAGGTGGCCGTATTGTGGTTCGAACGTCCGGATCAGACCATCACGGGCATGCGTGTCAACGTGTCGACTGGCGTCATTTGGAACACCGCGATCACGGTGCCACGCAGGTGATGCAAGCCACTATTTTCCACCCATCGCCAGATGCGGGAGTCCAATGATGAATACTGACACTTTTCTCAAATACGTCACGCGGGCATTTTTCGTCGTGGGCTTCGGCGCCCTGTTGCTCGATGTCGCTGAAGTGATCGTGAACACTTTCGGCTACACCCTGCTCGGCGGTCTTTATACCAAGGGCCGCCTGCTGGAGCTCGCTGCGACCCTGATGGTGTTTGCCATCACGATACTGCTGCGGCAGATTCGCGAGGGAATCCTGGCATCCCGCCCGCATACGGGTTAGATCCGGGCAGAACCAACCGAGCGGCGCGGCGCGGCGCGCCAGACCAAGATATCGCAGGACGCTGCGGATAATCGTCTGCCACACGCATCGGCAGTCCTTCGCGCGGGCGAGGCCCACGCTCTGCGCGTGTTGCAGCAAATCCAGAAGGTGGTCGCCTTTCGACGCACTTTGTGGTTACCTGCGCCGCTGGCTCAGAATCATTCTGCGGCAGTCAGGCGATCGACCGGGGCCCGGCCGGGGACGCTCACTTTTCGCCTATCAAAAAGGACACGGCAAGCATGAATCGCCAGCAGCTTTTTGGCCCCGCTCTGATCGCGATCTTTCTCGCTTTCCTGCTCGTGAGCTCGATGGTGGGGTTTTATGTCGACTGGCTGTGGTTTGCCGAGGTCGATTTCCAGCAGATCTTCCTGCGCATGCTGGGCACGAAAGTAGCTCTTGGAGCAGCTGGATTTGCGGTCGGGTTTGCCGTGCTCTACGCCAACGTGCGGATCGTCCAGCGGTCCATGGGGCCGCGATCGTTTACAGTCCACGGCCCGGAAGGGGCGCGCACAGTCTCCTTTGACTCCGCGAGCCTGAAACCGCTCTTTCTCATAGCCAGTCTCGTTGCCGCGGGGCTGCTGGCCTTCTCCGCCGCGGGGAACTGGGAAATCTGGTTGATGTCGCGAAACGCGGTGTCGTTTGGCTTAAGCGACCCGATCCTCGGGTACGACGTCGGTTTCTACATCTTTCATCTGCCACTGTTGCACGCGCTCCTGGGTTTCGCCTTCTGGACCACGCTCCTTGCCGGACTCGTCGTAGCCGCTGGCTACTTCGCCGGCCAGAACCTCATGCTGGATCCGGTACGGGGCATCCAGATGAGCGCGGGGGCTCGGCGTCATCTGAGTGTGCTCGCAGCCGTGTTCCTGGTCTTGCTGGCGTTTCGCGCGTGGCTTGGACTTTCACACCTGCTGGTCTCGCCATCCGGGATCGTTCACGGCGCGTCCTATGTGGATGTGCACGCAGGCATCCCCGTGCAGTGGACGCTGGTCGTTGTGGCTTGCCTGGGCGCGGCGCTGGCGCTCTGGCAGATGCGCACCGCACGCTGGTGGCCGCTGCTGGCCGCGGGTGGCGGCTACCTGCTGGTTGCGCTGGTCGGCGGGGCCTACGGTATCGCCCTGCAGCGATTGGTGGTTGCTCCCAATGAGCAGGTCAGTGAAGGTCCCTTTATCGCCCATTCAATCGCTGCCACCCGCATTGGTTTTGCCCTCGACAAAGTCGAGGAGCGGCAACTCTCGGGCGAGGCCACGCTAACGGCGGCAGACATCGAGCGTAACCGGGCGACATTCGACAACGTGCCGCTGTGGAATGAACAACCCCTGCTGGACACCTTCGGACAGCTACAGGAGATCCGTACCTACTACGATTTCGCGTCAGTCGACAACGATCGCTACGTCATTGACGGCAAGTACCGGCAGATCATGCTCTCCGCGCGTGAAATGAATTCCGACACTCTCCCCAGCGGCACCTGGATCAACGAACGCCTGACGTTCACACACGGCTACGGGCTGACCCTCGGACCCGTTAACGAGGTCACCCCCGAAGGTCTGCCAGTGCTCTTCATCAAGGATCTGCCCCTGGCATCGTCCGTGGACCTGAAGGTCGACCAGCCGGGCATCTACTATGGCGAGCTTTCCAACGACCATGTGTTCGTCAAAACCGGCACCGCGGAATTCGATTATCCGAAGGGCGAAGACAACGTCTTCGGCAGCTACGCCGGCACGGGTGGCATTGCTGTGGACACCGTGTTGCGGCGTCTCCTGTTTGCCATCCGGTTCGGCTCACCGGAAGTGTTTTTCTCCCCGAACCTCATAGCGGGTAGCCGGGTGCTGATGTATCGCCGGATTGCAGAGCGGGTCCGGCGCATTGCGCCCTTCCTGACCTACGACCCGGATCCCTACCTGGCGATCTCCAGCGGGCGTCTGGTATGGGTGCAGGACGCCTATACCACCAGTACCCGCTATCCCTACTCGACGCCGGGCACCGGCGGCATCAACTACATCCGTAACTCGGTAAAGGTGACCATCGACGCCTATGACGGTACCGTCGTCTTTCACCTCGTGGATCCCTCCGATCCCGTGGCGGCGACGCTTTCCCGGGTTTTTCCCGAACTGTTCAGGCCGCTTGCCTCTATGCCTGCAGACCTGCGCGAGCGTTTGCGCTACCCCCAGGGCATCTTCGGGCTGCAGGCGGCGATGTATGCCACCTTTCACATGACCAGTCCCGACGCACTCTACAACCGGGAAGACCAGTGGGACATTCCATCGCTCGACGCTCAGGAAGGCGGCCAGCCCATGGCGCCCTACTACACGATCATGAAACTTCCCGGCGGCACGAACCCCGAGTTCGTCCAGATGCTGCCCTACACCCCGAAGCAAAAAGATAACCTCGCCGCGTGGCTGGTGGCCCGCAGCGATGGGGACAACTACGGCAAGCTGATGGTCGTCCAGCTTCCGAAGCAGACGGTGATCTTCGGTCCACGCCAGATCTCGGCGCGCATCAGTCAGGACCAGGTTATTGCGCCCCAGATCACCCTGTGGAACCAGCAGGGTTCAGAGGTTATCCAAGGCACGCTCCTGGTGATTCCCGTGGAGGAATCGCTGGTCTATATCCGCCCCCTCTACCTGCGGGCGGCAGGCGGCCGGATCCCGGAACTCAAGCGCGTCGTTGTTGCCTACCGCAACCAGATCGTGATGGAGGCGACACTGGATATCGCGCTCGCTCGCTTGTTTCCCGGCAGTGGTACCGATCGGCTGGCAATGTCGGCAGTAGCGAAGGGCGGGCCAGCCCCAGCGACAACACCTGGCGCGGGGGCCGATACGGCAGCTGGGAACGAGTCCGCTGCCGGTGGACTGGCAGCACAGGCGCAGCAGCAGTATCAGCAGGCAATGCAGGCACAACGGGCCGGCAACTGGGCGCTGTACGGCGAGGAGATCAAAAAACTCGGTGTAACGCTGGACAAAATCGGACGCCAGCAACCGGAGTAGGATTCGGGCGCTACCACGCCCACATCACGCAGGATCAACTGAGCGGCGCGTCCGCCACGCGCGCAGCAGCGACGGCATCGTGAACAGAAACCACGCGCCTTCGAGCAACACAAACCCCCACTGCTGGGCGCGCCAGGCGTCGATGGCCAGCAACAGTGAGCCAACCACATTGGCGAGGTTGTAGGCGAGGCTGCTCACGTTGAGCCGGCCTGACTGTGCGAGTGCGTAGGCGGCAAGCAGCAGCAACGCGCCGAGGAATTGCGGCCACTGATTCATCGACGTTTGCTCATGGTTGTTGCTGTGTACAGGTGCGCCTGCAGGGTCGCATCATCCGCATCCGTCACCAGCAGCAATTCCCGGCCACGACTTCCCGGCCGCACGGAAATACCCTCCACTTTGAGCGCCGGCCTGAGCTTGCGCAGCCATTCAAGCTCCCCATCCGGTCCGAGCACCCCGACCGCAGCTCCGACACACGGCCCGTCTTTGTAGCTGTTGTCAGCGCTTTCGGCCACGGCAGTAAAGACGATGCCGCCACCGGGTAACGCAGCCCCGTCAGTGAAGCCGAGTGGCACGCCATCGGCTGTACCCAGATCGTAGTGGCGCACCCAGCAGCGCACGGTGCCGATGGCATCGCTACTGGCGATTCCCCGCAGCACGGCAGGCAGGCCCAGCCAGACCACAGCACTCCCACCCTGGCGCGGATGGCCCCGGTTCAACAGGCACAGGTGTTGGCCAAGCACCACCGCGCCCTCCACGTTCAGTTCGCCGAGTTTCTTTTCCAGGCCCCGATACAGTCCGGAGAGGTCAATGACGCGCGGTGACCCGTCGACTGCCCCTGCCCGGTCCAGCGGCACCAGCACGCCCCGCCGGCGCCTGGGACGCGACCCCGAACCGAGCGCCAGCAGCGCACCGTGCGGGCAGCCCGCGAAGCGCGGCAGCAGGGTCAGTACTTCGAAGTCGGCCTTGCGTGCCTTGCGCTTCTGCGGCGCTTTGGGCAGCTTGCCCGGCAGCAGTCGTACGAGGGTTCCCGCAGCAGTACCGTTGACCGCAAACACGCCCAGGTGCAGCTCGTCGTCTGCAATGACATAGAGCCACCTGCCGGTGATCGCGAGTCCGCTTGCCGCGCTGATAAACCGGGGCCGTCCGCGTCCACTCGACGATGCGAGGTGCAGCTTGCGCAGCCGCTTCAGGCGGATGGTCAATCAAGGCCCTTCGCGTCGCGAAACATGTTCATTGCCCCGACTTCGGTCACCACATTCAGGCAGATGCCGCGGACGACATGGTCCACGTGCTTGCCCCGCAGGTCCTGCGCGACCGTGGTTATGTCACGAGCATAAAAGCTCCGCGGGAGCCCTTCTGGACGTGGCGGCCGCCGGGAGATTCCACTCACATTCGACTGTTTTGCGAGCTGCATTCCGGACAACTCCCTGACAGATTCAGCACTGGCGCAACTTCGCGGGATGCCATGTGTCACCGATCTTCGAGTGGGATCCCTTCAAGGACCGGGAAAATCAACGCAAGCACGGCGTGTCGTTTATTGAGGCGGCGTCAGCGTTCCGTGACGCTCTCTCCCGAACCATTCATGACCCGGAACACTCTGACCGGGAAGACCGCTTTGTATTGCTTGGACTTTCTGCCCAAGGCCAAATACTGGTCGTAGTCCATAGCGAACGGGGAGAAAACATCCGTATTATCCGCGCTCGTCGGGCCGTCCGACTAGAGGAGCAGCTGTACTTCAGGCAGCACTAAATATGCGAAAACAATACGATTTCTCCGACGGCGTCACCGGAAAGTACGCGGGTCGGTTCAGTGGACCAGACCTGATCGTGAAACTAGATCCCGACGTCGCTCGTGAATTCCCTACCGAGAAAGCCGTGAACGACGCCCTGCGTGGGCTGATCAAGACCAGGAAACCAAAGTCACTCAAGCGCAGCTAAGCCGCCTTCTTCTCCTTCTCCTCCACCGCCTGTTCCCCACCCAGCACGCCTGAGAGTTCAGCCAGCAGCTGCTTCAGCTCACCCGTCATCAGCGCGAAATCGATGTCGAACTGCTCGTGCGGGTTCTCGCCCTTGCCGTTGTCGTCCTTGTACACGTCGAGAAACTGCACGCGCTTCACGTGGGCAGTCTGGTTGAGCAGGAACGAAATCCGGCCGTTCCAGGTGAGCCCGAGGCGCGTGGGTGTCTTGCCCGCTGTGAGATGGCTGCGGATTTCGCTTCCCTCCAGCGGGTGGCGCACGTAGCGGATCGTGGCCCCACCACCGTCAATCGCCTGCAGTTCCAGATCCTGGTCAATCATGAAACGGCCCGGCGCATTGCCGTGGGTCAGCCAGGCCGCCATGCAGCCGGAGGGCGAGTGCTGGGTGGTGAGAGGCTGCACCGGCAGCGTCCCGAGGGCGTCGCGCAGCGTCTCGATCAGTTCCTCGGCGCGGCTCACGCTCGCCGTGTTCACGGCCAGCCAGCCGCCCGGCAGATCGAGCCAGGCAAACGTGGTCCGCCGCCGGGTCAGCGCACGGGCCCGCAGTTCGTCGCCAACCCGCGCCTTCAGCTCCCGCATCTGGCGCCGTCCGACCGGGTGGCCCTGCTGCTGTTCCAGTTCCTTAGCCCGCTCCTTCGCCACCTGATTGATGATCGACGCGGGCAGCAACTTCTGCTCCACCCCGAGGCACAGCAGGTGCTGTTGCGACTGGGTATACAGCGTGCGCTGCTCGTAGCCGCAGGCGATAAAGCCGCGCGTCTGCATGTCGAAGCTGCCGCAGGCCTGCAACGGGCGACGGTCGAGCGCCTCTTCCAGGCTGGCCGCAGTCAGGGAAAAACCGGGGGGCAGGCGATACAGAATCAGGTTCTTGAACAACACGGGGATGAGTTATGTGAATGCCGGGCGGGCAGTATAGCGGTCAGGTCGCATGACCCGCAGTCACAAACTCCAGAGGCGTTGCGCCAACCTCGTCTGACCGGAAACCGGACAGCGAAACTCCGCCAGCGCATCCGCCTGGGGTTCCCAATCCCACACCCCGAACGGCACCGGGCTCGACCGCCCCCAGGCCAACGCCACCGTGCGGTGACTCTCCTCCAGCAGGTACAGGCGCACGTCCTTGCGACGGATGTCCCAGTCGCCGCGTACGGCAGCCAGCGTGCCGTCGTCCGCGATCGCGAGCAACCGGCACTCGCCGGGCCGGGCAGCGTCCAGGAACCAGCATTCGCGTAATTGAGGGTGGCGCTCCCGCAGCAGCGCCACGAAGCGATGCAGATCCGGAGTCAGCGGAAGATCGGGTTGGGCCGGCCGCAGATCCTGGCCGGCGCTGCGCCACCAGTGGGTTGGCGGGAGGCCGGTGGCTGCGACGTAGCCGAACAGCACAATCATGCAGACGTAGAGGATGGCCTGGGCGGCGAGACGGACGAAACCGGGGCCGTCGAGAGTCTGGCCGGGCACCCCCCGGATCATGAGAATGATGGCGAGGATAGCAGCCGCAACGACCACCCCTGCCAGCGCCCGGACCCAGACCGGAATGACCCGCAAATGAGGACTGAAGGACATGTTACTGGCCGCAGGCCGCACGCCCCTAGTAGTGGGGCGGAATCTCGGCACGCGGGCTGCCGGCTGCCTCGGCTGCCGATTCCTGGCTCGCCATCTGGGCCTCCAGCTGGGCGGCTAGTGCCTCATTCCGGGCCAGCATCCGGTCAAGCTGCTGCTGCTGCCGATAGACGACGTCGCTCAGTTCCTGGATCGCCCTCTCCAGGTGAGCGCACTGGGTTTCGAGAGTCTCGAGGCGCGCGTTGTCGATCATTTGCTAAGGTAAGCACCTGGAATGCGGCTGACGATACTCGAACGGCCATTGCACCGCTACGCGTCCCGATGCCCGAACTTCATGGGAGAGCCACGATGAATCGCCTGCGAAAGCTGGCCGACTACGGCCAGAGCTACTGGATGGACGACCTCTCCAGGGACCTGCTCCGCAGCGGGGACCTCCCCCGCCGGATCCGTGATGAAGGGTTGCGCGGCATCACCTCGAACCCCGCCATTTTCGCCCAGGCGATCGGCGGCAGCGCTGCCTACGACGAGCAGATCGCCCGCAGTGCGCGGAGCGGCCGCTCAGCACTCCAGATCTACGAGGAACTGACGAGCCAGGACATTCGCGATGCCTGCGACGCCCTGCTCCCGGTATACCGGGAAACCAATGGCGTGGACGGCTTCGTGAGTCTCGAGGTTTCGCCCCTGCTGGCGCGGGATACCGCGGGCTCAATCGCTGAAGGCGCGCACCTGGCCAAGATCGTCGACAAGCCCAACCTGATGATCAAGATCCCTGGCACGGCGGAAGGCGTGCCAGCCATTACCGAGTTGCTGTCCAGGGGTATCAGCGTGAACGTCACCCTGCTCTTCAGCACCGAGGCGTACCAGGCTGTTACCGAGGCGTGGCTCCTGGCGCTGGAACGGCGGCACAGCGCCGGTCTGCCGTTGAATAACGTGGCCTCCGTCGCCAGCTTCTTCGTCAGCCGCATTGACTCTCTGGTGGATCAGTTGCTAAGTCACCGCATTCGTCCGGACGGCAGTTCGGCGCTGACCCCTCACCCGAAGACCCTGCAGGGCAAGGTCGCGGTTGCCAACGCCAAGCTCGCCTACGCCACCTTCCGGCGGATGACGGCGAGCGAACGGTGGAAAAAGCTGGAAGCGGCTGGCGCGAGACCGCAGCGCCTGCTCTGGGCCAGCACGGGCAACAAGAATCCAGCCTACAGCGACGTGGGCTATGTGGAACCGCTGATCGGCGCCCACACCGTGAACACGATGCCGGCAGCCACGGCGGCGGCCTTTGCCGACCACGGCAAGCCGGGCAAAAATCTCACCCGGGCCGTCCCGGCAGCCCGCACAGTGCTGAAGGACCTCAAGACGCTGGGCATCGACCTGAAGCGGGTCACCTGGCAACTGGAGAATGAGGGCATCCAGAAGTTTATCGAGCCCTTCGAAAAGCTCCTCGGCAACATTGAGGCCAAGCGCAAGGCCCTGGCCGGGTAGTCCAGAGGGGCCAGCTGGCGGGGCTGTGGCTCAATCGGTTGACGCGCGGGCGGTTATGGCATACCGTTCGTTCCGCAATTGGCGTATTTGGCCTGCCTTGGACTCAGAAGATTCCCATTCGGGATATTCCACGACTAATGCCTCCCATTCATTCCATGTTGTACGCGTCCGCTTGTTCCTGCTTTTTTGCAGGACCCGGCTGACACGGGGGTTTTATTTTTTTTATTTGCTTAAGGAAGACTTACCAAAATGGCTACAGGTACTGTTAAGTGGTTTAACGCCCAGAAGGGCTTCGGGTTCATCCAGCCGGCCGACGGCTCGAAGGACGTTTTCGTTCACGTGACTGCCGTTCAGGCGGCAGGGCTCGCGACACTCAATGAGGGCCAGAGCGTGTCATTCGAAGTCACTAACGAACGTGGCAAGCCCGCCGCTGCAAATCTGCGGGTTTCCTGAGGTCGGTCCTCGCCAGGCTGACTAAGGCCCAGCGAGACTCCGATCCATCGGATGAGAGGCCCCGGCTGGTCCGGGGCCTTTTTTTTGTCCGGGGCTTCTTTGCCCGGGGCCTGGCTCTCCAGGTCTAGAGTCCGGGGACCCCAGGCTTCAGCACGCCCATCAGGGCCGCCGCCAGCAGGGCGATCCAGATCGCCGCCGCGTACGGACGACTGCGGGGAACACTGTTCCGCATCAGCTGGCCGAGTAGCAAAACCGCCGCGAACAGCAACAGCTTCGCGCCGACGTAGGGCGCCATGGCCAGGCGTCCGGTGACGGTGGAATAAGCCACCGACAACGGCACGGTGACAATCAGCAGCCAGCGCAGCCAGGACTCAAAGCGCTGCGCGCTGGCACCAAACGGTGTCCCATCACGCAGCGCACCGATGAGCACCAGCGTCAGCCAGACGGGGCCGAGCAGCACGATGCCGGCCATCTGCCACCAGGGGTGTTCGAGACCGACGTATCCGGAGAGCAGGCCGCCCACGGTCAGCATGAGGCTGATCGCAACTCGCGGGATGACGTCGACCCGCGCCATCATCTGGCCGGCCACCACGCGCAATTCCGCCGAGGCGCCCGCCTCCACCGCCTTGCGGCTCCAGGCATACACGGCCACGTCCGGACCGAGCCAGAATACAAACAGGAACACGTGCAGGAATTGCAGCAGTTCGTAGCTGGTTACACCGTCGTGCATGGGGCCTCCGATCTAAATCCGCGAACAAAGAGGTTAACATGCAGCCCCGTACATCAACCCTGCGAGGAGTCCCCGCGTGGCGGAACATGAAGTGATGTGGATCGGTCGCCGTCCGGCGACCCTCGTGCCCAAAGAGCACACGGCGACGACCGAAGCCTTTGCCGAAGCGGTAACCGCGGCCTGTGCCGGTTGCGGCTGCGACGTGGAAGATTACGTAGCGGCGGCAGGCTCGTATGGCAGCTGGCTGCTGCGCTTCACCCGCGACGGGCGGCGACAGCGGCTGGTGTGGAACGGGAAAGACGGCCGCCTCTTACTGGAACAGGCCACGACCGGCGCGGACTGGCAAGAACTGGGTACCAGTCCCGTCAGCGAGCGCGACCCGGAGCATTTCGTCACCGCGGTTCGGGCGCTGCTGGGAGCTCCGGCAAATGCCGCGTAAACCAGCGCCTGCGGCCACTGAACCGCCCGTGGAACACGTGCACGGCCCCGACTGCGCCCACGACCACGACCATCAGCACGCCGCTGGCATTGAAACGTACCGGCGCGAAACGCCCAAGCTGGGCCGCAATGACCCCTGTTCCTGCGGCAGCGGCAAGAAATTCAAGAAGTGCCACGGCATGCAGGAGCGCCCGTAGGAGCGCCTTCAGACGCGAACCCCCTATCGATCGCGCCTGAAGGCGCTCCTACGGTATACAACCAGCGGCGCCAGCAGTAGCGACCACCAGCCCATCGAACTGCTGCCGGGCAGGGACTGCTCCGCCGTGGTCGTGCTCGTGAAAGTGTCGCGGATGCCGCCGACGGTCAGCTCGGTACTGGTAATCGTCGAGGGGATGGCAGACGCCAGGTGGCGCACACAGATCGTCTGGCCGTCTTCGATCAGGCCATCGGCGCTCGTGAACGGGCCCGCACAGCCCAACTGGTACTGGCCGTTGCTCTCGATTTCCACCTTGCTGGGCGCAGTGATACCCGTAATCGTGACCGGGTCTGAAGTCGCGATGGCATTGAGAGCCACGCCGACCTGATCTGTGAAGGTGAACTGCACGGGAACCGGTTGGCCCGTGGTGACGATGAATTCGGCGGTCCGCTGCGTTCCGGAGGCAGTGCCGCCGATCGTCAGTGTGACTACGACTGGCGTGTCAGGCGTCGCGGAAGAATTCACGCGGAGGCACAACGTATCGCCGGGCTTCACAATAACGTTGAGCTGGCTATTGAAATCCCCAGTGCAGCCCACCGAGAGCCCGGCATCCGACGGTCCGGTGGCGGAGACCAATTTCACCGGTGAATCGATGCCCGGAACGGTAATGGCGTTCGAGAAAACCCGGGTACTCAGCGCGACCCCCGTCTGCGGCTCGAAGCTAAAAGCATCCGGCGTCTGGTCACCAAGCTTCGTGGTGCTCCTGAACGCACCGGACTCCGCGGCTATCGTCAGTGTCGTAGTGACCGTGGATTCACTGTCGAATGCCGACTGGTGGCGGACGCAGACGGTCTCGCCGTTGCTGATGGAACCTGGCGTCGAGACGTAGATGTTCGTGCAGCCGACGGAATACTGACCGCCGGTGACGACGACCGGGCTCGCGATGTCGATCCCTGAGATGGTCACAGCCGCCGAGGTGATCGTCGCGGACAGGTCCACGCCCGTCTGGTCCGTGAAACCAAAGGGCGTTGGCGCCGCATCTCCCGGCAGCGTGGTGCTCGTGAACGTGTCGCTGACGCCGCCGACCGTGAGCACGGTGTTGGTCGCCGTTCCGCCGGTGACCGGGGTGGTGTGGCGCACGCAGACGACGGAGTTGGGGGGCAATGACGTGAGGCTCGCGGTAAAGTTTCCACCGCAGCCCACCGACACCTCGCCACCTGTAATGCTGACGGGAGCAGCGGTATCAAAGCCGCTGATGGTGATCGCGCCAGACGTGATTACTGTTGCGAGGGCCACGTCGGCCCGGTCGACAAAGTTGAAGGCATCCGGCGTGGTGTCCTGCACGCCATCAGTCTTGCTCGTGAAAACGTCGCTCACCGCGGGCAGGCCCACCGTAAGCGTCGTGTTGGTGTCGGTGCCAGCCGCCGAAGACGAGGTGTGGCGGACGCAGACTGTCGCGTTCGGCGCGACGGTGCCTGCTGCGGCCGTGAATATGTTCGTGCAGCCAATCGAGTATTCGCCGCCGGCGACCGTGATCGGGCTGTTCAGGGCAAAGCCGGTCAGTGTGACGGTCGCGGAACTAATCAGCGTGGCCCTGGCAACGGGATCCCGATCAACGAAGGTGAACTGGTCCGGCGTCGCGTCGCCCGTAACGACCGTGAATCCGCCCAGCACCTCACCGATCTTGAGCAACGCCGTCTTGGCTGTCGAACCGGACGGGGACGCATTGGTCTTTACACAAACCGTATCACCATTGGTAATCGTTCCGGCCGTGCTGACGAAGGTGGTGGTACAGCCTTTGGAGTACTGATCGCCAGCGCTGATCGTGATCGGCACGGACGCGGTGAGCCCCGTGATGGTCACCGTGCTCGAGGTAGCGCTGACGCCAAGCGCCAACCCCGACTGCGCGGCAAAAATGAACGGATCCGGCACCGTGTCCGTACCGTCCGCCTGGTCGGTCGCATCGAGCCGCACGGCGACGAACGCGGTATTGGTGCCAGCGACGGTCCGCTGTCCGGCCGCCACCACGTCACCGTCAGTCAGGATTTCAAGGTCGGCCAGCGCGGTCAGCGTGGCAGACCCCGGGATGGCGCTAACCGCGATCCCGTTGGGGCTCACCTGGGTGGGCGCAAAGCGTTGACCCGCCAGCACGATATCACCGGACGTCCGCACGCCCAGCCCCTCCACCAGTTCACCATTGCCCTGATCGGGCAGCGGCACGAATCCGCCGGATCCGAACGTCGTGTCCAGCGCTCCGGACAACGAGACCCGGGCGAGTACGCGGTCGGTATTCGCTGACGTGGAGCTGCTGCCGGTGCGCCCCGCGATCAGGATGCGCCCGTCGCCGAGAGTTGTGATTGCGGTGGCCACATCGAAGCTGGGACTGGCACCCTCTGCCGTTGTAAGCGTCAGCACATTGAACGTGGCGATGCCGTCGGCATCGAAGGCCGTATCCAGCGCGCCCGCACTCGTGAACTGTGCAAGGGTGAGATCCCCACCACCACCCGTCGCCAGGATGCCGTCGCCCGGCAGCACCACCACGGCGTTAAAACCGAAACCGCTGCCTTCCGGAGCCGCGAGCGGATTCGGGACGACAGCTTCGCTGAAGCCAGGAATCGCAGCACCGGTATTGCTCAGGCCCACAACGAAACCGACGCTGGAGGCAGAAAGCGTACCGGTGCCGACCACGATAATGCTGCCGTCGCCGCGCAGGGCCACGGCATTTACCACGGGGTCAGCCACGCCAGCGGGTGAGCGGAAGGCGACGCCGGCCGTCCCGAAGCCATTGTCCAGCGCACCGTTGGCATCCAGACGCGCCACGAAGACCTGACTGCCGTCGATAGCGTTGGGCTTCCAGGTGCCGGCGACGATGATTTTCTGATCGAGCGACTGGATAGCAAGCGCCCGGGCAACTCCTCCTCCGCCGTTGGTGGCCGCCAGCCCCGGCAGGAAAGTGACCTTGCCGTTTGCGCCGAAGGTGGTGTCCAGCGCCCCGGTCGTGCCATTCAGCCGGGTCAGAGCCACGTAGTCGACCGTGTTAAGGCCAACGGTCTGCCGGCTTAAGCCAGCGAGGACCAGTGCGCCATCGGCCTGGACGGCGATGTCCCGCGCCGTATCGGTACCCGGCGCAACGTCGACCTCAGCTTCACCGTCGGTGTCGAAGGTGGTGTCCAGCGTGAGCGCCGCGCCGGCCTGGCCCGACAGCAGCAGCATTGCCAGGCTGAGTGGCGCCAGGAGCAGAGCGAGGGGCAGACGGATATTCTTCATTCTTGGCACCGGGGCATGGACGGGCGTACCGCCCGCGCCCCATTCTATGAGGCGCGGCACTCCGGCACAATTTCACAGATGTCAAATCCCAGCCAGATTCCGACGGTTGCGCCCGAAGAGGTCGAACTGACCGCCGTCCGGTCCCAGGGCGCCGGGGGCCAGAACGTCAACAAGGTGGCCAGCGCCATTCACCTGCGTTTCGACGTGCACGCCTCGTCCCTGCCTGAACCGGTCAAGGCCCGGCTCCTCGCCCTGGACGATCGCCGCCTGACCCGCGACGGGGTCCTGGTGATCAAGGCGCAGCGCTTCCGCAACCAGGAGCAGAACCGGGACGACGCGCTTGCCCGCCTGAACGAGCTGGTCGCGGCGGCGAGCCACGTCCCCCGGGCCCGCAAGGCCACCCGGCCAACCAAGGGTTCGCGCCAGCGGCGGATGGACGACAAGAAGCAGCGCGGCACCACGAAGTCGCTCCGGCAGCGGCCGCAAGATTGAGAAAATGGGGACATGCCTCATTTCCCTTCAGTAATTGAGGCATGTCCC
>JANNJM010000037.1:0-4341 GCA_031395645.1 Gammaproteobacteria bacterium
GGTGCGGCCGGACGACGTGATCCTGGACGAGCAGATCGGAGACTTTAGGCGCGTATTCCCGCCCGCGCTGTAGGAGCGCCTTCAGGCGCGACGGGAAATGGGGACATGCCTAATTTCCGCTCGGGAAATTAGGCATGTCCCCATTTCCCGTCGCGCCTGAAGGCGCTCCTACAGCGCGGGCGGGAATACGCGCCTAAAGTCTCCGATCTGCTCGTCCAGGATCACGTCGTCCGGCCGCACCGGGTGGGCCAGCGCCAGGCCTGCGAGCGTCCGGCAGCGACTGAGGCCCACGTAGGTCTGGCCGTGACTGAATGCGCCGCGGCCCAGGTCGATGTATACGCGGTCAAAGGTCTGTCCCTGGCTCTTGTGGATCGTAATGGCCCAGCCGAGGCGGAGCGGCAGCTGCTTGTAGGCGCCGATCTGCTCGCGGGTGATCTGCTTGGTACCCCGGTCGTACTGGTAGGCCAGGTTCTCCCATGCGGTGCGGGCCACCGCATGGGCGGTGCCGTCCTCGAGCTGTACCGTAGGGCCTTCGTCACCGAGCGCCGTGACGAGCCCCCAGGACCCGTTGATCCAGCGCCGGTCCGGATCGTTCCTCAAGAACATCACCCTGGCACCGACCTTCAGCGTCAGGGCGGGCTCGGTGGGAAAGGCGGCAGTATCGAATTTGCCGCTGACCTCGGCTGAGTAAGTCTTCGCCTTGCCCGGCAGGGCCATCAGGCGCCGGGAGTTCTCGCGGAAGGCGGCGTCGTTGGTGGCGGTCAGCACGATGTGGCTGTCGGGGTCCGGCAGGCTCGCCTTCGGCATCACCCGGCCGTTCAGCGCGCGCAGTGTCTCCTCACCGGGCTCACCGTCGCGAATATGCTGGAGGATGTTGCGGAACCCGGCGTCATCTTTCTGGCGGTAGATCTTCTCCAGATCCACAGAACGCCCCACGCACTCACGCCAGACGAGCGCCTGGAAGAAGTACGGGCCCCCATAGGTCTCTTCGAAATACTCCTTGAGTTCCGGCTCCCGCACGACAGGCGGCAACTGCCACAGGTCGCCGAACATCGCGAGCTGGACCCCGCCGAAGGGCTCGTCACAACGCCGGTTAAGCCGCAGCGCCTGGTCGATGCCGTCCATGAGATCCGCGCGAACCATGGAAACCTCGTCGATGACGAGGAGATCCAGCGCCTTCATCACGCTGGTATGGCGCATGGCCCGGATTTCCCTGACGTCCACAAAGCGCGGCGGCAGGCGAAAAAAGGAGTGGATGGTCTGTCCGCCAACGCTGATCGCCGCGAGACCCGTGGGCGCGACGACCGCGACGTTGCGGGTGGTTTCGTCCCGGAGCAGGTGTAGCAGGGTGGTCTTGCCGGTACCCGCGCGGCCGGTGATGAAGACGTGCTCGTCCCCGCCCTCAATGAGCTCGAGAGCACGCTCGAAATCGGCGTTGGGCTCAAGGCCCTCGCGGAATGTCATGCCCCCATTGTCCCGGAAATGCCCCCCGTAGGAGCGGCTTCAGCCGCGACCACACCAAAGAGGTAATCTTCAGGCACCGCCCTGCAAAGGAACGCTGCAATGTCATCGGAAAAATCTCCCGCCCTCTCCCGCCGCCAGGTGCTAGCCGCCGGCTCCAGCCTCGCCGCGCTGGGCGCGGGCAGCACAGCCGCTGCCGCCACCCGGCGCCCAGCCACGGAAGAGAGCCGCTTCCGCATGACCAACACCCCGGTCATGACCATCCCGAAAGATCCCCGTCTGGACCTGGACGACCCGGAGACAAACTTCCGCGCGATGCTGAAGCTCCGCGCCGACACTGCAGAGAAAGACTGCCTGTTCGCCTTCCCCGGCGTAGCCTGGGCGATGGTGCCCCAGGAGAAGAACTACCGGTGCTTCAAGACCTTCGGCATTGGCGCATCCCGCATCGAGGAAGTGCCGGAAGGCTGGCGGATCTACAGCCGGGAAGTCCTCTACTACCTGGACCCGGTCACGGGTGCGATTCTCGATACCTGGAAGAACCCCTTCCTGGGCGGCCGGGAAGTGGAAGTGGTGCATGTGGCCAACGACCCCGTGAACGGCGTGTTCGCCCGCCAGGGCAGCCCGATCCTCTCGCCACCCTACCCCTACGTGTCCTGCGGTGACGACGTGGTGTTCCAGTGGAACTTCTTCATCTTCAAGCCGGCCGAACTCACCCGCTCCGAATACCCGTTGTACTCCAGCGGCGACAAGGACCAGCACGCGGAGCTCTGGGGTATCAAGGGCCGCAAGAGCGAAATCCTGGACCCGAAGATCACCTCCGCCTCCTGCGTGATGTCCTGGAGCCGGGTCGCCGGCTGGATCCCCTTCATGGAGATGGGCGCGAGCCCCGGCACCATGGTGTTCCACAGCCACAGCATGAAGCTGATGAATGGGGTTGATGATCTTCCCCGCTATATCCGCGACTACACAGCGAAGAACTACCCGAAGTACCTCGAAGCGCCGAAGGAATGGACGGGGCCCAAGATGACCTCGACCTTTGGCGAGTTCAAGAAGCGGATCGATGCGCAGAAGAGGCAGTAGGAGCGCCTTCAGGCGCGACCAGCCACGGCCTCTCGCCACGCCTCTATTTTCTCCTCGAGCCGCATGCGCGCGTTCGCCGGACTCGTGCTCGGCATAGTGGCGTAGGTGATCGGGCGCTGCGGCGCGAGCCCCCTGGCCACGACCAGGCGCTGGAAAAGACCCGCAGCGGCCACGCCGTTAAAAAACACATGCGTAATTGCGATGTGTGTGGCCAGGAACCCTGCGAAATCGTTCGGCACTGCATCGGCGATGCGAATTGCGGAGTCGAGGCTACCCGGCCGGTGGCAGGACTGCAGTACGTCCCAGAGCGCGATCCGGTTCCGCTGCAGAATCTCCAGCCGATCGTCGTAGGGCTTTTCCGGGCCTGCTCCGAGCCGCTGGCCCATGATCTGCCAGAACGCATTACGTGGCTGCGCGTAGTACTGCTGTGCCTCGAGAGAACGTACTCCAGGCATCGAGCCGAGGATCAGCACGCAGGCGTCGGTGGCGGCGACTGGTGGCAGGCTGTGGCGGAGCATGGTGGGATGCTGGTCGGGGGGCGGGGGCGGGAGGATCGCGCCTGAAGGCGCTCTTACGGGGAGGTGCCCTTGCGGGTCAGCGTGCGCATTGCGCGTTCGAGGCCGTCCAGCGTGAGCGGGAACATCCGGTCGCCCAGCAGCTCGCGGACGACGTTGATGGTGTAGTGATAGCCCCAGTCCTTTTCCGGCGTCGGATTGAGCCAGATGGAACGCTGGAAGACGCCCGTCAGCCGCGTGAGCCAGTCCGCGCCAGCCTCTTCGTTCATGTACTCCAGCGAGCCGCCGGGCCGCAGGATTTCAAACGGGCTCATGGTGGCGTCGCCGACGAAAATCAGCCGGTAGTCGGCGTTGAACTTGTGCATCAGGTCCCAGGTCCGCGTGCGCTCGCCGTGCCGGCGCCGATTGTCATTCCACACATAGTCGTAGACGCAGTTGTGAAAATAGAAGAATTCGAGGTGCTTGAACTCTGATCGGGCAGCGGAGAACAACTCGGAGCACAACCGCGAGTGCTCGTCCATCGAGCCGCCGATATCCAGCAGGAGCAGGACCTTGACGGCGTTGTGCCGCTCGGGGCGCAGCTGCAGGTCCAGGTACCCGGCGTTGCGCGCCGTCTTGTCGATCGTGCCGTCCAGGTCCAGTTCGTCGGCTGCGCCTTCCCGGGCGAACCGCCGCAGGCGTCGCAGTGCCACCTTCATATTGCGCGTGCCGAGTTGCACGTCGCCGTCCAGGTTACGGAACTCCCGGGCGTCCCAGACCTTCACAGCCGAGCGGTTCCGGGACTTGTCCTGACCGATGCGGATGCCCTCCGGGTTGTAGCCGTAGGCTCCGAACGGCGACTTGCCAGCAGTGCCAATCCACTTGTTGCCGCCCTCGTGCCGCCCCTTCTGCTCCTCCAGACGTTCCTTAAAGCGCTTCATCAGCTCGTCCCAGCCGCCAAGCGACTCGATCAGGGCCTTCTCCTCAGGCCTGAGATTCAGCTCTGCCTGCTTGCGCAGCCATTCCAGGGGGATCTCGTGGCTCGGTCCGGTCGCTGACTCCACACCTTTATAGAAGGCTGCGAATGCCCGGTCGAACTTGTCGAAGTGGGTCTCGTCCTTCACCAGGGCGGAGCGGGCCAGCAGGTAGAACTCGTCGATGTTCGGGCCGATAACGTCCGACTTGAGGGCCTCGAGCAGCGTCAGGTACTCGGGAATGGACACCGGAACCTGGTGAGCTTTGAGCGTGAAGAAGAATTGCGTGAGCATTGTGCTTGCCGTAGGAGCGGGGAAATGGGGACATGCCT
>JANNJM010000038.1:0-3993 GCA_031395645.1 Gammaproteobacteria bacterium
AGGCATGTCCCCATTTCCCCCAAGGAGCTCTTACAGGCCCCGCAGTTCCTTGAAGCGTGCGATGTCTGTATCGAAGGCCATGACCACCCGGGCCTGCCGGGTGCGGGTGTCCTGCAGGGTCTTCTGGTACAACGCGATGGAATCCTCAATATCCACAAGCTCGTCCGCGAGCTTGTCATCGATGGGTTCCGCCTCTGGGTCCTTGCTGTAGGGCTTGAACGCGCTGGCTTCCAGCTGCAGCCGTTTGAGTTTTTCCTCGAGGCCTTGCAAATAGAGCTTCGTCACTGTGACCTGGCCGGCGATCAGTTCCATGCGTCGGTTGCGCAGTGCTTCGATTTCCTCGACGGACAGGTACGTGCTCAGCAGCACTTCGTCGCGGCGGGCGGCGGCCAGTGCAGCCTTTTTCTCGGCTGCTGCCTTGCGCTCGGCCTCCAGTTCCTCTTCGGTCAGCAGGCCCTGTTCGGTGCGCACGGGGATGCCGTACTGATTCAGGACCTCCCGGTCGATCGGGGCGTACTCGGCCGGCACCTGATCGCCAAAATGCACGACGCCTTCGTTATCTACCCAGCGATAGACCTCGCCAGACGAGACCGAGGGCTTGCTGCTGCGGCGGGGCTTCTTCTTTTCGGCGTACGCGACATCGCTGCCAGCCAGAGTCAACAGGGCCACGAGGAGCGCGACCAGTGGCCACGCGCCCGGTACAGACCTGGAGAAGCCCAACATCCGCATATCCTGATCCACTTGCGGCGGGACAGTAGGACCCGCTTCCCGACGGATTATCCCGCCTCCATTTAACCAAAAACAGTGACCCGGCTCCCAGTTGGCCACCGACTGCAAAATCAGGCAGCCACCCCATACCGCTCCCGGTAGTCCTGAAGCAGCGGCAGGAACTGCTGGTGCACGGGGCTGCCTTCCAGGTGCTCGACCAGATCATCCAGCCGGATGATGCTGGCGACCGGAATGCCGAACGTCTGCTGCACTTCCTGGATGGCTGAGATGTCCCCATTACCCCGTTCCTGGCGGTCGAGGGCGATGACTACGCCGGCAGGCGTACCGCCAGCCTGGCGGAGCAGCTGGATGGTTTCCCGGATGGCCGTACCGGCGGTGATCACGTCGTCCAGAATCAGGACGCGGCCGGACACGGCGCCCCCCACGATCGCGCCGCCCTCGCCGTGTTCCTTGATTTCCTTGCGGTTGAAGCAGAAGGGCAGGTCCCTGCCGTGGTGCTCTGCCAGGGCCGCCGCCGTCAGCGCGACCAGCGGAATGCCCTTGTAGGCGGGACCAAAGAGCAGGTCGCAGGCGATGTTCGAGTCTGCGACCGCCGCGGCATAGCTGCGGCCGAGTTTTGCAGCGGCGTAGCCCGTATTGAACAGACCGGAATTAAAGAAGTACGGGCTGTTGCGGCCGGACTTGAGTTTGAACTGGCCAAAGCGCAGTGCGCCAACCTGCAGGGCAAGCTCGATGAAGTCGTGCTGGTAGCCGCGCATGCCGTCGGTCCTCCCTGGTCGCCGATATCGTACACTCAAGTCTTCCATGCGCATCGTCACGCTTAACGTCAACGGCATCCGCGCGGCTGCCCGCAAAGGCCTGTTCGACTGGCTGGCGCGCGAGCGCGCTGATGTCGTCTGCCTGCAGGAAGTGCGCGCCCAGGCCGACCAGATCGTGGCGCCACTATTCCACCCGCACCAGTTTCACTGCTTTTACGAGTCAGCCCAGCGCAAGGGCTACAGCGGCGTGGCGTTGTTCTGTCGCCAGGAGCCGGATGCCATCGTGCGGGGCTTCGGTTCTGCGGAGTTCGACGCGGAGGGCCGGTATCTCGAAGCCCGCTTTGGCCAATTGAGCATCGTGTCCGTGTATCTGCCGTCGGGCTCCTCCAGTGACGAGCGTCAGCAGGCCAAGTTCCGCTTCATGACGGAGTTCAGCATCCATTTGGCCAAACTGCGCGAGGATGGGCTGCGGGAAGACGGCCGCCAGTACCTGCTGTGTGGGGACTGGAATATCGCCCACAAGGAAATCGATCTGAAGAACTGGCGCAGCAATCAGAAGAACTCGGGTTTCCTGCCCGAGGAGCGTCGCTGGCTCGACGAACTCTTCGGCCCCTTGGGCTTCACCGACGCTTTTCGGGAAGTCGATCCGGCGGCGGAGCAATACACCTGGTGGTCGAACCGGGGCCAGGCCTGGGCCAAAAACGTCGGCTGGCGCATTGACTACCAGATCGGCACGCCAGGCCTTAAAGGCGCGGCCCGGCGCGCGACGATTTACAAAGACAGCCGTTTTTCGGATCACGCTCCCCTAATGCTGGATTTCGACCTTGACCTCGGTTCGGGGCGCTAGTCCATGGCACGTACCCGCTTTCGGGACCTAATCGCCAACCCGCGCGTGGCCGCGGCGCTGACCCTGGGCTTTGCCTCCGGCCTGCCGTTCAACCTGTCGGACAGCACCCTGCAGGCCTGGCTCGCCACGCTGAACATGGACATCAAGACCATCGGCTGGCTCACGCTGGTCGGCATGCCCTACGCCTTCAAGTTTCTCTGGGCGCCGATTCTCGACCGCTATGCATTGCCGGTCCTCGGGCGGCGCCGGGGCTGGATGCTGTTGCTGCAGTTGATCCTGGCCGGGCTGATCGCGCTGCTCGGGCTCCAGGCACCGAACGAGGCCATTTACGCCGTGGCCGCCATCGGCCTGTTCATCGCCTTTATGTCTGCGACTCAGGACATCGTGATTGATGCGTATCGCGCCGACACGCTGCGGCCGGAAGAGCGCGGCGTGGGTTCCACCGCGACCCAGGTGGGTTACCGGCTGGCCACCTGGATCGCGGGGGCGCTGGCGCTGATCTTTTCCGACGTCATCGGCTGGCGGAACACCTACCTCCTGATGGCTGTTGTCATGGGCGGCACAGTGTTCTTCGCCTGGTCGGCTCCGGAACCAGAGCGCGTCGCCCTACCACCGCGCTCGCTGGCCGCGGCGGTGCGAGACCCGCTCCGGGAGTTTATGTCGCGTCCCGGGGCGTGGGCCTTGCTCGGCCTGATCGTGCTCTATAAATTCGGCGACGCGTTCGCCCTGAAGCTGGTCACCGCGTTCCTGATCAAGGGGGTCGGCTTCACGGCGCTGGAAGTCGGCGCCATCTCCAAGACCGTCGTCATCGTCCTGACGCTGCTTGGCACCTTTACGGGCGGCGTCTTGCTGGCCCGCATCGGGCTGTTTCGGTCGCTGTTTTTCTTTGGCATCCTGCAGGCGCTGACCAACCTGCTGTATGCCCTGCTGGCAGCCACAGGGAAGAGCACAGCTCTCATGGTCCTGGCGCTCGGCTTCGACAACTTCGCTGGCGGCATGGGTGCGGCGGCCTTTGTGGCCTTTCTGATGGCCCTCTGCGACGTGCGCTATAGCGCTTTCCAGTACGCACTGCTATCTGCACTGGCGAGCGTGGCCCGCAACTTTCTCGGCCCGCCCGCGGCCTATCTGGTCGATGCGGTGGGCTGGAGCAGTTTCTTTACGATTACGTTCTTTACGGCCATCCCGGGCCTGCTCGTGCTGGTACTGCTGCGGCGGCAGGTGGACAGGCTGGATGAGTGAGGTCGCGCGGGCGGTGGCCCGTCTGGCCGACCTAGGCGACCCCGGCGCCCGCGAGTTCTTCGTGGGCGAGGGCGACTGGCCGTTTCGCGGTTTCCTGGTGCAGGTTGATGGCCAGCTGCGGGCCTACGCAAACGTCTGCCCGCACAAGCAGCACCCGCTCAACCTGGCCGACGACGAATTCCTGGTGCCCGGGGCCAGGCTGTTGCGCTGCGCGTCCCACCAGGCGCTTTTTGAGCCGGAGTCCGGCCTCTGCGTGTTTGGCCCCTGCGCGGGCCGGTCGCTGACACCGCTCGAATGCTGGGTGGAAAACGGCGAAGTTTTCGTGCGTGTAGGAGCGCCTTCAGGCGCGATCCCGAGAAATGGGGACACCTGAGAAATGGGGACATGCCTAATTAAAGGAAGTTGGGCATCGCCCAACTT
>JANNJM010000070.1:0-43109 GCA_031395645.1 Gammaproteobacteria bacterium
AACTAAAGAATCCAAACAACTAAGGTCCGGTACCTTTTTAGCGATGCATGGCGTGGTACCCGGGGTTTGGCATCAGGTCCAGGGCCGCAGCCATACGGTTTGAGTAGTTGAAGAAGGCCACCACAGCGCAGATGTCGAAGAGATCCGCTTCACTAAAGCCGGCATCGCGCAGGGCCTGCCGGTCAGCCTCTCCAATCGCCTCCGGGATCGTGGTCAGCCGGTGGGCGAAGTCGAGCATGACGCGCTGGCGGGACGGCAGCGACGCCACCCGGAAGTTGGTCACCAGCATCTCGCCCAGTTGCGGATCGCCAGAGAGTTCGCGGACGGCCTGACCGTGCGCGATCAGGCAGTAGTAGCACCGGTTACAGGCCGACACGACCACCGCAATCATTTCGCGCTCCAGCGTGGACAACCCGGAGTCTTCCGACAACATCAGCTCGTTGTACATGCTGATGAAGTTCCGCAGGTGTGCCGGCCGGAACGCATAGGCCCGAAGCACGTTGGGCACCATGCCAAGCTTCTCCTGGCATTTGCGGAAGTACTTCTGCAGGTCGGGGTCCAGGTCGGACGCCTCCGGCACTGGAAGCCGGGAAATGTGCGAAGGCTGCGGCATGGCTGCACCTTGAGCGGCGTGATCCTGCCCACAGCATACCCGCGCTTCCCTTCGACGACAGCGCCCGCTAGGCTTCCGCGCCATGCCCGTCCGCCCGCTCTTTCCCACCCTCGTCTACACGGCCCGCCTGCAGGGCACCGGCGCTGTGGCGTTGAACCGGGAACTCCTGAAGGAGATCCGCCAGATCCGGGACCACGACGCGGCCGGGCGCAGGTGGTCTGCCCGCGGCTACCCGGGGGGCTACACGTCCTACGGATCGCTCTGCCATCTCCAGAAAATGTCATCCACCTTCGCAGTGCTGGAGCGGAAGCTGCGCCGGCACCTCCACGCCTACGTGAAATCCCTGGAGCTCGACATGGCCGGTCGCTCGCTCGCCATGACCGACTGCTGGGTAAACGTGATGACCAGGAATGTGGTGCACGGCCTGCACCTGCACCCGCTTGCCACGATCAGCGGCACCTACTACGTGCAAACGCCCCGCGGCTGCTCCGGACTGAAGCTGGAGGACCCGCGCCTCGATCGCTCGATGGCAGCTCCGCCCCGCCGCGCCACTGCCCGCCCCGAAAACCAGACCTGGATCACGATCCCCGCACAGGCAGGCCACCTCGTGCTGTTCGAAAGCTGGCTGCGCCACGAGGTACCGCCCAATCCGGCGGCCGGCGAGCGCGTGAGCTTAAGCTTCAACTACAACTGGTTCTAGAGAAACCCCAGCGGATCCCGCCCGAACAGCCACAGGTGCCCGCCGGCCAGCAGCAGCACCGCGGCCAACAGGCCAACCGCGCCCCCAATGAGGCTGACCCGGTCCAAAGGCCAGCGGGCACGGCCGCGCAGAATGGCCACGAAGGGCAGGTACGACGTGGCGCCCGCCAACGCCTGCCATTGCGCCACACCAAGCAGCTCCTGCCGGCGCCCCTCCACGATGCCGATCCCAATCAGGGCAAAGACCCCGAGCGAGCCGAACAGGATCAGCCCGGCGAGGTGGCCATTCGCCGGCAGGTGGGCGAAGCCCCACAGACCGAGCCCCCAGAGGATCGGGTGGCGCGTGATGGCGACCGCGCCCGGCGTGTCTGGCCTGAAGGGCCGGGTGACGAAGGCAACTGAGAGCGGATTCGGCGCGAGTGCGCCCGCCCCGAGAAGGAAGAGCGCCAGTGGCATCAGCACGATGGCGAACCAGAAACTCCAGGGGCCGGCGAACCAGATCGGAATATAGGGGGCCAGGAGCAATTCCCGGATCAGCCACGCGAACAACAGGAGCGAGAGCAGCGAGTACGCACCAATAAAACCGCCCTCCCCCAGCCGGGCCTGCAGCGCCCGGCGCACCGACGGCAGCGCCGGTATGACGTGGGCGACCAGGAACACCGCGAGTACGCCGACAAAACGGTACATGTGCCAATCTAAGCATCAAACCGGTCCAGGAGCCTAACAACCGCATGCGTACTTCCCGTGATCTGGCATCGCATGCACCCGTGCCGTTTGCCACCCGCAGCGGCTGGGGCATCGGCTCACTCGGGGTGTCGCTACTCTTCAATACCTACTCCGCCCTGCTGCTCTTCTACCTCACGAACGTGGTCGGCCTGCCCCTCGGGATCGCCGGGACGCTCATCGTCATCGCCAAGGTGTACGACGCGCTGATCAACATACCCATGGGCCTGCTGAGTGACCGCACCCAGTCGCGCTGGGGTCGGCGCCGGCCGTGGTTCCTGCTGGGCGCAATTCTCTGTAGCAGCTGGTTCCTGGTGATCTTCAACACCTCGGCGGTGGGTAGCGACGGTGCCTCGCCCGCCCTCCTGGGCTGGGTACTGGGAGCACTACTGCTGTACTCGACGGGCTACGCGATCTTCAACGTTCCCTACATGGCGATGCCGGCAGAAATGACGGACGACTACCACGAGCGGACGGCGATCATGTCGTACCGGGTGTTACTTATTCAGGTCGGCAATTTCATCGCCGTGGGTCTCGGGCCGCGACTCGCCCAGCAGTTTGGTGGTGGTCTCGACGGTTACTCAGTCGTGGGCTGGGTACTGGGCCTCTGCACGCTCGTGACGATGCTGGCCTGCTTCTTCGGCACGGCCGGTGCGCGCCAGGTAGCCCGGACCTCCGTGCGCTATCCGCTCGGAGAGCAGCTGCAGTCGGCGCTGCGCAACCGGCCATTTCTGCTGCTGGCGGCCTTCAAGTTCCTGATCCTGGTGGCTGGCGCCACCGTCTTCGCCACGCTGCTGTTCTTCGTCAAGAACGTGCTCAAGCTCGACCAGGGCGTGATGCTCTGGTACACCGCGGCCCACGGCGTCGCGGCCTTCATCACGGTGCCGCTGGTCTGGGTGCCACTCTCCGCGCGTCTCGGCAAGAAGACGGCACTCATGGTCGCGACGCTTGGCTTCGTGGTCACGGCACTGACGTGGCTACTGGCCCTGCCGGGGGAGCCGATCGCACTGTTCATTGGGCGGGCCTTCCTGCTCGGCAGCTTTGCGGCCGGCAAGCTGCTGCTTGGCCTGACGATGCTGCCGGACGTGATGGAGTACGACTTTCTGCGCACGGGACTCAGGCGGGAGGGCGCCTACGCCGGCGCCTACAACATGGTCGAAAAAGCCGCCTACGCTGTCAGCCCGTTATTGATGACCGTCGTGCTCGGACTGATGGGCTACCAGGAATCCGTCAATAACGCGACCGTCGTCCAGTCAGACAACGCCATCCTCGGCATCTACCTGAGCATTGCGATCATCCCGGCGCTCTGCAACCTGCTGGCCGTGGTCGTGCTGACGCGCTACGACCTGACGGAAAAGCGCCTCAGGCAATTGCGTGCAGAAGCGTCGGTAGGAGCGCCTTCAGGCGCGACCGGCGCCGGGAGTCGCGCCTGAAGGCGCTCCTACGGGCGCTCCTGCGGGCTGGCGCACCAGGTTAGTCGCCAGCGCGATCATCGAGGCCACGTCACTCAGGTTGGCAGGCACGATGAGCGTATTGCCCGCCTTGGCCAGATTCCCGAACTGGGTTACATAAGCCTCAGCCACGCGCAACTGCATGGCCTCGTGGCCACCGGTCTCCCGCAGCACCAGCGACACCTTGTGCAGGCCCTCGGCCGTGGCCGTTGCAACGGCGAGGATGGCTTCGGCCTGGCCCTGCGCTTCGTTGATCTGCTGGCGCTGCTTCGCTTCGGACGCCTTGATGACCCGCTGCTTGTCACCCTCGGCCTCGTTGATCTTGGCGTCCCGCTCGCCTTCCGAGTTCAACACGACGGCGCGCTTCTCCCGCTCCGCGCGCATCTGCTTTTCCATCGCCGAGAGCACGTCCCTCGGCGGATTGATGTTCTTGATCTCGTAGCGCAGGACCTTCACGCCCCAGGCCTCGGAAGCCTTGTCGAGCTCGACCACGACATTGCCGTTGATAGCACCTCGCTCCTCGAACGTGCGATCCAGGTCGATCTTGCCGATCTCGCTGCGCAGGGTGGTCTGGGCGAGCTGCATGATCGCGAAGATATAGTCGGTGATGCCGTAACTCGTGCGCTGGGGGTCGAGGATCCGCAGGTACAGCACGCCATCGACGCCGACCTGCACGTTGTCCTTGGTAATGCAGGTCTGTTCGGGGATATCGAGAGCCTGTTCCTTCAGGCTGTGCTTGTAGGCAATACGCTCCACGAAGGGCACCAGGATGTGGAAGCCGGCCTGCAGAACCCGGCTGAACTTGCCCAGTTGCTCAATGACAAAGGCGCTCTGCTGGGGGACGACGACGGCCGTCTTGAACAGGACGATAACGACGAAAATGGCCACTGCAATGGCAAAAAATCCAATTCCATTCACGGCAAGCTTCCCCTTCTGTAATTCAGTTACGGGCTTCAACGCTCAGCGTGATGCCATCGACGCCCACGACACGGACCTTCACGCCGGATGGAATGGGTACAGGCCCGACATTGCGGGCCGTCCACGTAGAGCCGCGCAGTTCGACACGGCAGGTGCCATCCACGGGCAGCCCGACCGGCAGCTGCAACTCCTCGCGCAGCATGTCATCCGCCATGTCCGGGACGTCCCGGCGCAACAGCCGATAAACCCGCTTGCGGAAGAAAACCATGGAAACCAGCGCCAGTGCGGCAAATACCAGCCACTGCCCCCACTCCGGGACAGTGGGCACAGCGAGGCCGAGCAGGCCGGTGAGAATCGCGGCCGCGCCCAGGAACACGAGGAAAAAGTCGGCCTCAATGATGAAGAGCTCGGCGCCGAGTAACAGCACGCCGATAATCATCCACGTCCACCAAAGCATGTCGCCCCCTTAAGCTGCCGTCAGACCGCCAGCACTCTTATAGCCGAAATGACTGCCTCAGACGAGCCTTGCGGGCTGGCCGGTCTGCATAAGCAGCGCCTTCTTGCGATAGAAACGCAAGAGACCTGCCGCGCCCATGCGCGAGCCGCCGAGGCCGGAGTAGCCGAACGAGTTCTTCTCCGCCTCGTAGGTCTCGCGGGTCAGTGCCGCGTCATTGAGACTCAAGCCCCCGGCGTTGATGCGCTCCGCGACGGCACGGGCTTCGTCGAGGGTGGCGGCAAAAACGGCAGCAGACAGCCCGAAGTCCGAGTCGTTGGCCAGGGCTACGGCCTCGTCTACTGTGCGGTAGGTCATCACGGGGATCACTGGCCCAAAGGTTTCCTCCGTCATCAGCTGCATGCTGTGGTTGACGTTCGTCACTACGGTGGCGCGGCAGTAGCGCCCGCCGCCCAGGATCTCTGTCTTGCCGCCGCAACGGATCACGGCACCTTTGGCGACGGCGTCGTCCAGGTGGGCATCGATGATATCGGCCTGCCGGTCGAAGATCATGGGCCCGAGATCGCCAGTGTTGATGTCGGGATAGTTGAGTTGCACCTGCCGGGCCTTCGAAACAAGGAGGTTCAGGAACGCGTCATGCTGCGACTCGTGCACGTAGACCCGCTCGAGCGCCAGGCAGACCTGGCCGCTGGCCACGACAGCGCCGCGCAGGATCGCATCGGCAGCTGCCTCCAGGTTTGCCGAGGGCAGCACGATGGCCGGGTCCTTGCCACCGAGTTCAAGGAAGGCGGGGATAAAGCGCTCGGCGGCCGCGACCGCCACCTTGCGACCGGTCGCCACACTGCCCGTGAAGCAGACCGCGTCGACCTGGCCGATCAGTGCGGCGCCGGTGCTGCCGTCGGCGGCCTCAATGGCAAACACACGGGCCAGCTCCGGTACCACCTGGACCGTCCGCTTCAGGGGTTCGACAAAGCGCGGCGTCACTTCGCTGGGCTTCACGAACACGGCGCAGCCGGCCAGCAGCGCCGGCACCGCGTCGATCAGGGACAGCGCCACGGGGAAGTTCCAGGGACTGATTGACCCCACCAGCGGGTAGGGCACCAGCTGGTGGCTGTAGCGCAGGCTGGGCATACTTCCTGACTCGTGCACCGGTGTGGCGATCAGCGTCGGCCCATAGTCACACCAGCGGCGGATGTTGCGGGACGCGCTGCGCACCTCGCCGGCGGCAATGACGGTCCGGCCCGTGTCGATGGTGAGCGCAGCCGTGATCGCCGCCCCGTTCGCCTCGATCGCGTCTGCGAAGCGACGCAGTACCGCGATGCGCTGTTCCATCCCCGACTGCCACCAGGCCGGCTGGGCCTCGCGCAACGCCCGGCACCGGGCCGCCAACTCCGCGTCCGCCGGCGGAGCGAAAGAGTAGTCCTGCGCCCCGGTGCGGGGATTGCGCACCGCGATCAAGCAGGCTTTTCCGGCTGAAAGACCCGGGCCATGTATTCACTCAGGTCACTGGAAACCTCGGCCACCACGTCCGGACCGACGCCGGCCAGCGTCCTGGCGAGCTGCTTCTTGAATTCGAGCTGCATCTGGCGGCCGATCTGGATGCGCTGGGCCTGCGGGGAACCCGCACCGTGCATGGATTCCGTCAGGTAGCCAACGGCGTTGCGTCCCAGCGTCATGTTCTCGATGAGCCGCAGGACGCGGATGCGGTCCTCGGTGGGAATGTCGGCGCGGCCCTTCAGGTACTTGCGGATCAGTTCGCCGACTTCCGGGTGCCGCAGATCCTGCTCGGACGGCAGCGTCACCATCAGGCCGCCGGCCAGGTCCTGGGCCAGCCGGCTGATCTCGTAGGGAAAGCGCGTGACGTGGTGCTTGCAGACGTTGGCGATCATGTCGTCGTTCAGATACACGCCCGACTTCATCGGCACTGCCTGGTAACTCGAGGCAATGCCGGTGGAGTAGATGGTCTCATTGAGGTGCGTCATCTCCACGAGCTTGTCCTTGATGTGCGACACAGCCGCCACGCCGTTGAAGTCGGCAATGGTCGCTGCCGCACCAATCAGCACGTCGCCGACCCCGGACTTGCACACGTAGCTGCGCCGGTGATACGTGGTGAAGCGCTCGACCAGCATCGCGGCGTAGTCCACCTCGCCGTCCATGAACACGTTTTCCCAGGGCACGAAGACCTCGTCGAAGATGATCATCGCTTCCTGGCCACCAAAGCGCTTGTTGCCCGGATCGATCTCGCCGCCTTCCATGCTGCGCGTATCGCAGGACTGGCGACCATAGATGTAGGTTATGCCGGGGGCATCGACCGGCACGGCGCCGACGATGGCGTAGTCCTTGTCAGCGGGGCCGAGCCGCAGGGTCGGCATCACCAGCAGCCAGTGCGCGTTGATACAACCGGTCTGATGGGCCTTGGCCCCCTTCAGGTAGACGCCCTCCGCCGTGCGGCGGCTGATATGCACGAACAGATCGGGATCGGCCTGCTCGTGGGGCGCCTTGCCCCGGTCGCCCTTCACGTCCGTCATGGCGCCGCCAATCACGAAGCCGCGACGCTGCATGCGGGTGACAAAACTCACGAAGCGCGAGTGATAGGGCGTGGCGTGCTGCAGATCGATCTCGAAGGTGACGGAGTGCAGCGCGTTGATGGCGTCCATGCCGACGCAGCGCTGGAAACAGGTGCCCGTGAGCTGCCCGAGCCGGCGCTGCATCTTGTTCTGCATCACGAGATCCGCAGCGCTGCCCGCCACGTGCAGGAAGCGGTTGATACGCTCACCGGTGTAAGGAGAAAGCGCCGTGCCGAGCTCCGGATTGCGCACGGCCAGGTCGTAGGTTTCGGCCACCGCATTGATGGACGGCCGGATCATCGGATGGTCGAGAGGCTCCGCCACCAGCTCGCCGAACAGGAACACGCGGAGCGTTCGGCCCCGCAGGCTCTCGAGGTAGTCAGCACCGGTGCGGAGGGGCGCAGTGTTTTCCGCTAGTACTGCTTTAGCTATAGTTGCCAACTACATGAACCTCTTGATGTTTTATACTAAGATCGCAAGCCGGTCGGCTGGCGGTACTTTAGCACCGGGTCAGGAGCCGTGTAGGGGCGCCTTCAGGCGCGACAGCGTCCGGTCGCGCCTGAAGGCGCTCTTACCAGACCCGGTCGCGCCTGAAGGCGCTCCTACCGCACCGGATCGGGCACTGGCACTGCTTCTCGACATGCACTGGGCTCAGCGCAGATCGCGCGCCACGCGGATGCCAAAAAAAGCATAGCGCGCGTCCTCCGGATCGCGCCCCCGGAAGCTCACGCGCTGCCGGCCGGGGCGTGTGATCCAGCTGCCGCCGCGAACGCTGCGCAGAGCGCAGTCCCCAGCCTCCGTCACCCCCTGGGTTACGGGGCTGCCGTCCGCAGGCGTCGCCGGGTACGGCGCGACGTAACAATCTGCCGTCCATTCCCAGACGTTGCCCAGTACATCCTTAAGGCCAAAGGCGTTGGCGGCGAAGGAACCCACGGGGGCGGCCTGGCCATAGCCGTCGTCACAACCGAACGGCTCCCAGGCAAATTTGTTCTGACTCGCCCCGGTCTGATCGTAGACGTTGGCCTCCGTGCAGGAAACATCGCTCGCGGAACCGGCTCGCGCCAGGTATTCCCACTCGGCCTCGGACAGCAGCCGGTAGGGCTTGCCGGTCAGCCTGGCCAGCCAGGCCACGTAGTCGCGGGCATCTCGCCAGGTCACGCAGGTCACCGGTTCGTCCGCGAAGGGCACGCGACCGTAACCGGGGTTGGTCCAGTCGGCAGCGGCCGGGTATTGCCAGTCCGTCCCGTCCCAGATCCGGCAGCCGCCTGCCATCTCGCGCCTGGTGGCAACGACGAACGCGGCGAACTGCTCCTGGGTGACCTCAGTGAGTCCGGCCGCGAACGACGACCCGATGCGAACCTCGTGGACGGGCCCCTCGGGACGCCCGTCTTCGCCGCCTTCCGCACCCATCCGGTATTGCCCCCCAGGAATCACGACGAGGTCGGGGCACTGGGGACAGTCGCGAAGGATGGTCCCGTTGCCTGGCGCTCCGCGCGTGCAGGCCGTGAGCGCTGCCAGGGCACAGCACGCCAGTAGTAGTGGCGGCCGCATCAGGCGAGCCCGTGCCGGGCCAGCGGCAGATCGCGGATGCGCCGGCCGGTTGCGGCGAACACGGCGTTGGCCACCGCGGGTGCCACGGGTGGTGTGCCCACCTCACCAATCCCGCCGGGCAACTCGCCGCCGGGCAGAAACTGCAGGTCGATGGCCGGGCAATCGGTGAGCGTCAGCATCCGGTAGTCGAAGAAATTGGACTGCACGGCACGCCCCTTTTCGATCCGGATCTCGCCGTACAGCGCGGCCGTCAATCCGAAGATGAGACCGCCCTCGATCTGCGCCCGGGCATTGTCCGGCAGGATCAGGGCCCCGCAGTCGACCGTGGCCGTCAGGCGCTGCACGCGGATGCGGCCCGCGGGCGACACCTCGGCATCGGCGACCACCCCGATGATCGAGGTGGCATATTCCGCCAGCGCGAGGCCACGACCCACGCCAGCCGCCACGGGGGATGAGCGCCAGTTCGCCTGCCTGGCGAGCGCGGTCAGCACCCGCGCGTGGCGCGGCGCGTCCCGCAACAATGCCAGCCGGAACCGCAGCGGGTCCTCGCCGACCGCCCCGGCGATTTCGTCCAGGGCGCTCTCGAGCGCGAACACATTGTGGGAATAGGCGACCGAGCGCCACACGCCGATTGGCACGTGGCTCTCACGCGGCACCCAGCGAATGCGGTAATCGGGAAGATCATAGGGAATTGCCGTGAGCCCGCCGGTCAGCTGGGCGTCCGGTTTCGGGGCCGGCTTCGGGGCCGGCAGGGGCGGCTTGCCCCAGTTGCTCAGCAGGTCTCCGGAGAGCGTCACGTCGAGCCCCGCGAGCCGGGCGGCGCCACGCCCGCGGTTCATCAGACCTGCCCGGACCCGCATCAGCATGGCAGGGCGGTAGAAGTCGTGCTGCAGATCCTCTTCCCGCGACCAGATGAGTTTCACGGGTGCGTTCGCGGCGCGGGAGATCAGTGCCGCCTCAACGCCGAAGTCCGGCTGCCAGCGGCGGCCAAAGCCGCCGCCGACGAATCCGCGCGTGATGCGCACCCTGCCGGGCTCAAGGTTGAGCTGCCGTGCAATCTCGTTGCGCAGGCGCCCGGGCCCCTGCGTCGGGGCCCACAGTTCGCAGCTCCCGTCGCGAACCCAGGCCACGCAGCACATGGGCTCCATGGTGGCATGCGCGAGATACGGCACGTCGTAGACGAATTCAAGCTGGCGATCCGCGGTCGCAATGCGGGCAGGCGCATCGCCTGCCGCGCTGACCGGCACTGAAGGCTCGCTGAGCCCGGCTTCGCGGTCCGCGCGCAGTAACGCTCCGTCAACAGTGTCGTTGGGGCTGGCGCCAAAGGTCGCTCTGAGCAGACCGAGTGCGCGGGTGGCGTGCCAGTAATCGTCGGCCACGACAGCCACGGCGGACGGCAGGCGCACGACTGCACGGACATACGGGCCCGCCAGCGCCGCGGCTTCGTCCACTGTCGCGAGCAAGCTGCCGAACACCGGGCTGTGCAGGATAGCCGCGACCAGCATGCCGGGCAGACGGACGTCGCTGCTGAATTCCGCCTGCCCGAGAACCTTGGCCGGAATGTCCATGCGCGGCACATCGCGGCCAATCAGCTTGAGTTCGTGCTGCGTCCGGAGGCGCACGTTGAGTGGCAGTGGCAGTACTGCCGCCGACTCCAGCAACTCGGCAAACGTCGCCTGCTGCCCGGAGCGTCCGTGCTTCACGTAACTACTCTCGGCGCGACACTCGCTGACAGGCACTCGCCAGCGCGCTGCTGCCGCGCTACACAAAAGTTCGCGCGCCGTTGCACCCAGTCTCCGCAGGAGCGGGTAGTAGCCGCGCACGCTCATGCTGCGGCCCGTCGCCTGGAAGCCCTTCATCGGATTCGCGAGGCGGTCGTCGGCGCCGGTCTGCCGCACTTCGATGCGGCCCCAGTCCGCGCCAAGCTCGTCGGCCAGGATCATTGGCAGCGTGGTGTAGGCCCCCTGCCCAAGTTCAGCATCCGGCAAGGCGATCCGCACGAGATTATCCGGGGTGATTTCGAGGTACGCGGCCAGCTGGGGCTCACCGAAGGTGGTGCGGGGCGGTGCGAACCCGGAAGCGGGTACCTGCGCGCTCGCACCGGCGGACAACTCGAGGTCCAGCCAGAGGCCCGTCATAACCTGGCCCGCCACTGTCAGGACGTGCCGCCTTGTGACAACGCCAGCAGTGGGGGCCGGATTCGGCGCGGGAGGATCCATCACAGCCTGAACGGGAATCCCTGAGGCCTTGAGACAGCCTATGATTATAACAATATGATAACCAGGCCATGACGACTCCACCGCGAATGACGCCCGGTTCGAAGCCACGGTTCGCGATACCAATTCTGTTTGCCGTAGTCTTTATCGATCTCGTCGGCTTCGGCATCCTGGCACCGCTGGTCCCGTTCTACGTGGAGCGACTGGGCGCACGACCTGAACTGATCACCCTGCTCATCGCGGCTCACCCTCTGGCCCAGTCCCTGGCTATGCCCCTGTGGGGCTCACTGAGCGACCGGCGCGGACGACGACCGGTACTGCTGGCAAGCATGTTCGGCCACGGAGCCGCCTACCTTCTGCTGGCCTATGCCGACTCGTTGTGGCTGCTGCTGCTGGCCCGCATCCTGAGTGGCGCCACTTCAGCGAATCTCTCCACGGCCTACGCCTACGTCGCGGATGTCACCACGCCGGAGGAACGGGCGGGCGCGATGGGCCGGGTGTCATCCGCGTTCGGCCTTGGCTTCGCGATCGGCCCGGCACTGGGCGGCCTGCTGGCCGGAGGCGCCACCATGGACGACGCAAACCTCGTCCGGCCAGCCATCGCCGCGGCGCTGTTCTCGTTCAGCGCCTTCCTGGCCATCTTTGCCTTCCTGCCGGAAACCCGCCACCTCACCCCGCCCAGCGGGGCGCGACCAGCCGGCTTGAGCTTGTTCAGCGAATTCGGCCGTATCGCAAGCCGGCCGGTCATCTCGCAGATGCTGGTGATGGCCACGATCGTGCTGGTATTCATGTCCGTGCGCGAGTCCATCTTTCCCCTGTGGGCACACCATCAGCACAACCTCAATGCCCGCACGCTGGGCGCAATGCTTGCCTGGACCGGGGGACTCATTGCGCTGGTACAATATTTCGGCATTGGCTGGCTCGCCCAACGCTTCGGCGAACTCAATCTGGTGAAAGGCGCGATCCTGTGCCTCATGGCCGGCTGGCTTGGCCTGACCCTGGCACAGGGCGTGCCCACCCTGCTGCTCGCGATGACCTTAGGCTCGTTCGGGACCGCGTTCTTCCAGACCAGCATGCAGAGCCTGCTGTCGAAGCGGGCGGGTGTGAGCGAACGCGGCGCCATCCTTGGGCTTTACCAGTCTTCCAGCTCCATGGCCCGCTTCGTCGGCCAGGCAGGCGCTGGCACGCTTTACGGTCAACTGGGCTCCAACGCGCCCTTCCTGCTGGGCAGCTTCGCCATGCTCCCCGCCTTCGCTTTCGCCACGCGTATTGGGCGGAGGCTCCGGCGGCCGGCAGACGGTGACGGCGGCGATTAGACTATTCCAGTCGCTTTCCCGGGGAACTGCTTGTGGCAGAAGTGCGTTGCTACATGATCGTGATTGCCGAACTGACCGACCGTCCGCGCTTCCTGGCCGGGTATGCCAGGGTGGTACCACCTCTCGTGGTCCAGTTCGGCGGCCGCTACGTCCTGCGCGGCTCCAGCGGCACCTTCGTCGAGGGCGGCTTCAGCGAGTATCCGAGCGCGCTGGTCTCCGAGTGGCCCAGCCGGGAGCACGCGCTGCGCTTCTGGAACTCCAGCGAATACTCCGCCGCGAAAAAGCTTCGTGAGGGTACGGGCAGCTTTCAGGTACTCCTCATCGACTCACCCGCATGGAGTCCGCCATGAATCACGCTGATCCGACCCGCCGTCGCCTCTTGAGCCAGCTGGCCTTCGGGGCCCCGCTGTCGTCCACCACCTGGTCCGCAACCGGGGCCGCCATCCCGACCGCCGAAGAGCCATCGGGCACCTGGCGTTGCGCTGGCGCTCTACGACAAGCGGGACGATCGCTGGCGGCAAACTTTGTATGCCCAGTGTCCACTGGGTCCGGACACTTGCGTACGCGCCATGCTCGAGAAACTCGTGCAGCCGGACTTCAGGGAGTGGTACGACGAGAGCCGCAAGCACAAGATCGATGACCCGCACCTGAAGTAGGAGCGCCTTCAGGCGCGAACTTCGCAACCGGTAGCCACCCCCATGCAACACATCGAAGTCGTCCGCGCTGACATCACCACACTCGCCGTGGACGCCATCGTAAATGCGGCGAACGAGCAGCTCCTGGGTGGCGGCGGCGTGGACGGCGCGATTCACCGCGCGGCCGGTCCGCAGCTGCTGGAGGCCTGCCGGGCGCTGCCGGAAATCACGTCCGGCGTGCGCTGCCCCACCGGCGAGGCGCGCCTGACGCCCGGCTACGCGCTTGCGGCCCGCCACGTGATTCATGCCGTCGGCCCTAAGTGGCGCGGCGGCGGCGACGGCGAAGCGAAGCTGCTTGCCAGCGCCTACCGGCACAGCCTGCAGTTGGCCAGCACCGAACAGGTCCGCTCCATCGCCTTTCCGGCGATCAGCTGCGGCGTGTACGGCTACCCGGCCGTCCTCGCCGCCGGTATTGCGGTGCGGACGATCCTCGTATTTCTCGCTGGTGACGACGTCCTTGAACGGGTGCAGATGGTGGCATTCACTGCCGAAATCCAGGTGGCGCTGGAGAGCGCGTTGAAGGCGCCGATGCGATGAACGCCCCGCGCGTCAGCCTGCCGCTGCTCGGCCTGTATTCCCTCGCGAGCTTCGTGCACTTTGTCCACAACGGTGCGATGCTCGAGTCGTATCCCAACATGCCCGTCTGGATAACCGCCGCTGGCGTGTATGCCACCTGGCTCGGCATAGCCGTGGTGGGACTGGCAGGGTATGTGCTGACTCGAATGGGCTTCGTAGTCTTCGGCCTGACCCTGCTCACCCTGTATGCCATCACCGGCCTGGACGGACTGGCGCACTACGCGCTGGCGCCAGTCACGGCGCACTCTTTGCTCATGAACGTCACGATCGGCTTTGAGGTCGTGACCGCGAGCTTGTTGCTGGTCGCGATCGGACGGATGGTGATGCAACAGCGGCAGGTCTGGCATTAGCGCGTTGCGACGCGTAGCTCCAGGCCGAGCGCCCGAATCACCTTCAGGACAGTGCCCAACTCCGGATTTCCCGTGGCTGACAGTGCCTTGTAGAGGCTTTCCCGGCCCAGTCCGGCCTTCTGCGCCACCCCAGCCATGCCCTTGGCCCTGGCGATAGCCCCCAGTGCATCCGCAACGAGTGCCGGACTACCATCGTCAAGCGCCAGCTGCAAATACCTGGTCATCTGCCGTTCCGTCTTCAGATAGTTCGCTGCGTCGTAGGGCCGGGTCTTAACCTTGGTCATCAGTTGTCCTCTGCATCCATGCGCAAGGCAATTCGGATATCGCACTTCTGGGTACCCTTGTGGCCACCGGTGAGAAGCAGGAAGCCACGTTTCGTGCGGCGAAAATAGATACGGTAGCCGGGGCCAAGATCGATGCGCAGTTCGCTTACACCGCGACCTACCGGCGCGACGTCACCCAGTAATCCGTTGGCGAGCCGGGCGACGCGATGGATGATTTGCGTACGGGTATCGTCATCGCGAAGCGCCTGAAGCCAGGCGCGGAATACCGAGGTCTCTCGAACCGCGATGGGTCGATCGTAGTCCATAGGATACACGTGGTCAAACCGGCAGCAATGCCAATTCTGGCCACGAACCCGTTCATGGGGCAGCTTCCGTATCCGGGCTCTTTATGGAGAAAGGCAACGGGCGCTGCAATGAGAGTGCATTTGTGAGCAGGGTCGCGGCTGAAGCCGCTCGTGCGGGGAGCGCCGGATCAGCGGCTCTTGCGCGTCAAGTGAACGTGGTGCTGGTAGTGATCGGCCCGGTACCACGCCACCAGGCGCTCCACCGGCCGGCGACGGCGGTCGAACACCATCAGCCGGATGTGCACGAGGGGTGCGCCGACGGTAGTGCCGAGCAGTCCGGCCAGACGGCCGTCCGCCAGGGTAGCGGTGATAACCTGGTCGCACGAGGCGATGTCGACGCCCTTGCGCTCGAGCAGCGTCAGCATCGGGCTCTCGTTGAGCTCATTGAGATTAAAGCGCACCTTCAGGTCGGCCGGTACGTAGGTGACGACGTAGCCGATGGGTTCCCTGTTCAGCAGCCGGACGTGGGACGCCCGCTGCACCCGGGCGCCGTCCGCCAGCCGCAGATCCTTGCGGGTCTCGGCATCGGCGTCCTGCTCCTGGACCTGCGCCTGCGCAATGCGGGTGTTCTTGCCCAGCCGCTCAACCTTGCGAAGCAGCTGCTCCATGTCGCCAACCACCGGGGCGTCGGCAAGATCCTCGACTACATAGGTGCCGCGGCCCGGCTGCCGAACCACCAGCTCCTCATCCACCAGCATGTCGACGGCCTTGCGGGTGGTGATCCGCGACACTCCAAAGAGCTCACAGAGCTCGCCTTCGGTGGGCAGGCGCTGACCAGGCTTGTAGGTTCCCTGAAAAATCCAGTCCCGGACCGCGGCGTATACCTGGATGTAGCGCGGACTCCGGAGAGAGTGGTCCACGAGCTCCCTGAGGGCAGTAGCCACGGTCAGGCTGCCATCACGAGCGGGGAAAGATGTATTAACATCATGACCACATCATAACTCCATCCCAGCCAGTCAAGAGATCAAACACCGTGAGCAATGCCAGCAACATTCCCGAAGAACCCATGGTCCGTGCCGACGGGACCTACCCTACCGTCGCCCTGCGCCAGGACACGATCACGGCCACTGTCGTCCAGACCCGGGTGCAGGGCGTGAACGGCGCCAACTCAGGCCCGGACCTGAAACGGAATCTTGACTACTTTCTCGAATGCATCGACATCGCCCAGGGCTATGGCGGGCGCAGTGACCTCCTGCTGTTCCACGAGTTTCCGATCACGGGTTTCTCGGAGTGGACCCGGGACCAGCATTACAACCTGGCACTCGAGGTCCCCGGCCCCGAGACGGAAGAAGTGGCGAAGCGGGCCAAAAAATACAACTGCTACATCGTTTTTGGCACGTACGCGAAGGACCCGAAGAACTGGCCAGGCCACATCCTGCATCTGATGATCATGGTGAAGCCCGACGGCAGCATCGTCCAACACTGGAAGCAGCGGAACGTGCGTGGCATGTTTCCGGGCGGCGAACAGTACACATCGGTGATCTACGATGTCCATGACCGCTTCGTCGAGATGTACGGTCAGGACGCCGTGATACCCGTTGAGCGTACGGATATCGGCAATATTGCGATGTCCGCCGTGCAGTTCGAACCGGAACTGTTCCGGTGCATGGCATTCAAGGGTGCAGAGATCATCTGCCGGGTGGCGACCGGCGGCTTTGAGTTCGACGACATGCGCCTAACTTCGTACCACAACAGTTTGTACACGATGATCTGCAACAACTCCGTGAGCACCCACGGCCGTAATCCCGGCTTCTTCGAAGATCAGTCCTTCGGCGGACCCGGCCGGTCGGCCATCTTCGGCCCGCGCGGCATCGAGCTGTGCAAGGCCGGCGCCTTCGAAACCAAGGAGCTCGCCCGCATTCCGATCGCCGAGTTCAGGGCGAAGCACCGGATCCCCGATCTGCACCTTAGCCTCTACAGGCCCGTTCTCGACCAGTACCGGGAGCGCTACGCCCCGGGCGGCTATATCGACTATATTCCCAAGGACAAGCGGGACGCCTTCCGGTACTTCCAGGAGAAATCCCGCTGGACGCACTACTGGTAGAATTCATCGGCGATGCCTGTGGGGGGCAGCGACGTGATCAAGGCCCGGACGAAACTGACACCAGTCAGCAGCCGCACGCGGGAACAATTGCTCCTCGCGGGAGAACGGCTGTTTGCAATCCACGGCCTCGACACCGTCTCCCTCCGGCAGATCAACATGGAGGCGGGCCAGCGGAACTCGTCCGCCGCCCACTACCACTTCGGATCGAAGGACGCCATGATTGCGGCGATCTACGAGTACCGGATGGAGTGCCTCAACGTCCGGCGCAATGAACTGCTGGCGGCGCTGCCGGCGGCCAGCAGTCCACGCACCGTGGTCTCGATGATCGAAATCCTTGTCTACCCGATGGTCGAGGTGGCAGAAAACTCGGAGGGCGGGCATTCCTGCCTCCGGTTTCTTTCCCAGCTCTTCAGCCACCCGAAGCTGGACCTGACCGGCATGTGGCGCCGCCAGTTCAGCGAGAGCATTGGCCGCGTATACTACGAGCTCCGCACTGCACTCCCCGAGATTCCTGACGAGGTCTTTGGCCCGCGTTTCGGCCTCATGTGGCTGCTGGCCGTCAATGCGCTGGCCGATCGCGATCGGCTGGGCCAGGCAGCACCCACTGTCGTCAGCCACACCCTTCCCGTGCTCTTTGTCAGCAACCTGGTTGATGCCCTTGCCGGCCTCATGTCTGTACCGGCGTCCCCCTCGACGCTATCGGAGATCCACGAACTGCGCAGCGGGGGCCAGCGGCTCGCCTGATGAAATTGCGCAACCTGGGCTCCTCGGAGCTGCGAATATCTTCGATTGGCGTCGGCTGCATGAACTTTGGTTCGATGTGCGACCAGGCGACGACCAATGCCATCGTGAACACTGCCTTCGACCTCGGCGTGAACTTCTTCGACGTCGCCGACATCTACGGCGGAGCCATGCACCGCTCGGAGGCCATGCTCGGCAAGGCGCTTGGGCCCCGCCGGTCCGAGGTGATAATCGCCACGAAGTTCGGGGCAAAGCTTGGCGGTGGCGGTGGAGCAGCTCCTGGTGGCGGCTCGGCCGACTACATCATCAAGGCGGTCGAAGCCAGCCTGACGAGCCTGGGCACTGACTACATCGACCTCTACCAGCAGCACTTCCCGGATGCGGGCACGCCCATCGAAGAGACGCTGGCCGCGCTCGACGCACTGGTGCGGCAGGGCAAGGTTCGCCATATTGGCTGCTCTAACTACACGGGCGTGCAGATCAATGCGGCATTCGAGGCGACCGCGCGTCGCAAGCTGACGCCGTTCGTCTCGGCCCAGAACCGCTACAGCCTGCTCACACGGGATATCGAACAGGACCTGGTCCCCGTGTGCCTCGAGCACGGCGTCGGCATCCTCCCCTACTTCCCGCTGGAGAGCGGTCTGCTGTCCGGCAAGTACCGCAAGGGCCAGCCGCTGCCGGAAGGCTCGCGGTTCGCAAAGTGGCGGGGCGGCGGTACGTTTGCCTCCGAGGCGCGGTATGCGCTCGTCGAGCGGCTCGAGGACTACGGCCACAGCATCGGCGGCCGCAGCGTGCTGGACCTGGCGATCGGCTGGCTTGCGAAGCAACCCGCCGTAGCCAGCGTCATTGCCGGCGTCACGCGGCCCGAACAGCTGACCCAGAACGTGGCGGCCGGCAGCTGGAATCCGAGCCTCGAACAGCTGGCGGCGATCCGCGCGATTGCCGCCAGCTAGCCGGCCTGCTCTTCAGCCGCCTTCCGAAACGGCTTCAGCGCCGCCCACAGCGTCAGCGCGGCCAGCGGTACGGCCAGGCAGTTCACCAGCGCGATGGACTTGCCGACGGCGAGCGGATTGCCAAACACATAGTCTGTAATGACTCCGACCGCCGAGGGCCCCGCACCGGCAGTCACCAGATTCAACACGAGCATCCACACGGCCGACACCTGGCCGCGCATCTGGTTCGGCGTGACCACCTGCAGGGCCGCCGGCGCCAGCGCCATGGACAGACTGGCGAAGAAAATCAGCGGTCCGAAAAGTGCGATGACCGTGTCCCTGTCGGTGATGGCCGCAGACACCGCACTGAGCGGCAGCAGTCCCGCGGCGGCGAACAACGCCACCCGCAGCGTCGCATCCTTAAAGCCCCGCCGCTGCAGGTAGTCGGCGAGCCAGCCCCCGGTGTAAACCCCGAGTGGCGAGAGGATCAGCAGCATCCCGCCGAGCCGCAGGGCTGCCTCGGGCGGCGTGAAGGCAAGCACCCGGGTGAAGTAGACGAAGGCCCAGGTGATGATGGTCGTAATGGGCACCGCCAGCAGGGCGAAGCCCAGGAAATGCAGTACGAAGACCCGCCAGCGCTGCGTGGCATAGCGCAGGACGTCGCCGAGCGGGATGCCCGCGCCACCAGCCGCGAGCTGGCCGCGCCGCTTAGGCTCGCGCACCGTCAGCATCAGCAGTGCCACGAGGACGCCGGGCAGGCCGACGGCGAAGAACACCACCTGCCAGGCCTGCACAGCGCCGATCAAAGGGAGCGAGACCGCACCCGCTTTGGCGACTGCCTGGATCACGAGACCGCCGACGAGAAACGACAGGCCCGCGCCAAAGAAGGCACCCGCCTGGTACACGCCGAGCGCGCGACCTAGTTTCTCGCGGGGGAAGTAGTCAGCGATCATCGAGTAGGCGGCCGGGGACAACGCGGCCTCGCCCACGCCGACACCCACCCGGGCCAGGAACAGCTCCCAGAAGCTGCGAGCCAGGCCGCAGACAGCTGTCATGAGGCTCCAGAAAAAGATGCCCCAGCCGATGATGGCACGGCGGCTGTAGCGATCGGCGAACCGGCCGATTGGCAGACCGACGGTCGCGTAAAACACGGCGAAGGCCAGGCCCTGCAGGAGTCCCAGCTGGGTGTCTGTCAGTCCCAGGTCCTGCTTCAGGGGCTCGACCAGCATCGCGATGATGATCCGGTCGACAAATGAAAACATGAACGCGATGACCAGGATGACGACGGCATACCACGCGATGCCCGGCGGCGGCCACGGCTCTGCTGCTGACCGCGCCGGATTCTGCATCTGCATGGTGATCTCCCCGAAAGTGCCGGGGCAGGATAGCGAGTGAGCTGGTTCAGGCCAAGCCGGTATGCCAGGCACCGACTGCCAGCCACCAGCTGGCGGCCAGCACTGCCAGAGTGGCGAGACCCGCGGCGACCTGGACAGCTGCAGACTGCAGCCAGCGGGGCCGGCGCAGGTCATAGGCGGCGCCCGCGAATAGTCCGGCGATAAACCCGGTCAGGTGAGCCACGGCATCGGTCCGGGCATCGCCCGTGCCGATGTAGGCGAGCAGCACGGACGCGCCGATCAGCGGCGCGTAACGCCGCGCCCAGGTCGCGGCCTGGTTCGCCTGCGCCCGCCACATCAGTGCGGCGATCAGACCAAGCGCCGCGAAGACCGCCGTCGAAGCGCCAATCGCCCGATGCGTCGCGGGCAACAGGAAGAGGTCGAGCGCGTTCCCGGCGCCAGCAGCGAGGATGATGGTGGCCCAGGCAACTCCGGAACCGAGGAACTGGCCCGCGAAGGCGCCAAAAAAGGCCCCGAAGAACAGGTTGGCGACCAGGTGACCTGTATCAGCATGCAAGGTCAGCGCCGTGATCACCCGCCACCATTCCCCGGCCCGGACAGCGGTTCCATCCAGACCACCCGCCGCGAGCCAGTCGATGCCGAAGGCGACGCGGCGCTGCACAAGAAATGCCGCGACGAGCACGAGAACGTAGGCAACAACACCCGGAATGCCATAGCCATGCAGGGTCAACGCCGCCACCGGCGGCGAGCGGCGGTTCTCAGTACTGTAGAGGCGCAGCTCGTTGCCGGCCTGGGCGGCGTGCTCAGCGGGAACGAGCAGCAGCGTGGCGTGGTCCGGCCCGTCAGCAATCAGGTACGGAATGCTGAGGGCATCCAGCACCAGCGCGAGTTCCTGACACGCGCCGCGCTGTGGCGATTCGAAGACAATGGTCCATGTCATTGCACTGACTCGTATTCCGCACGCGCTGCATACCGGGCGATGTGACCAGGCCTGTGGAGGCTTGGCGCCTTTCGATAATGCCCTGTCATGGCCACGAGTTGCCACCGTTGGGGTAGTCTGGACGCATAGCCTGCGGAGTAGCCCCCGTGACCACCGAAAAGCACAGCGTCTGCCCGCTCGATTGCCCGGACACCTGCAGCCTGACAGTGACCGTTGCCGATGATCGGGTGGTCGGGGTACGCGGCTCCAGGGTCAATCCGGTCACCCATGGCGCGGTGTGCGCGAAAGTGGCGCACTACTATCCTGAATTTGTGCACGGTGAGAATCGCCTGCGCCACCCATTGAAGCGCGTCGGCGCAAAAGGCGCCGGTAGTTTCGAGCGGATCTCCTGGCAGGAGGCTCTCGACAGCATTCACGCGCGCATCAGCGGCATTGTCGAGCGCGACGGCGCCCAGGCGGTGATGCCACTAAATTATGCGGGCCCACACGGCATGCTCGCTGGCGAGTCCATGTCGCTGCGTTTTTTCCATCGCCTCGGCGCCACACTCCTGGATCGCGGTCCGCTCTGCGGTGGTATCCGCAGCACCGCCTACGCCGCGACGTTCGGCGCCACGCCCGGCACGCCGCTGCAGCAGGTCCGTCTCGCGAAGCTCGTGATCGTGTGGGGCAACAATGCCACGAGTTGCAACCTGCATCTCATGCGGCAGATCAACGCCGCGAAGCGTACCGGCGCACGCCTGGTCGTCATCGATCCACGGCGGGTCAAAGTGGCCGAACAGGCCCATCTGCACCTGGCGGTGCGGCCCGGCACCGACGTGGTACTGGCCTGGGCGCTGGCAGTCGAACTGGAACGCCTCGGTGGTTTCGATCGGGACTTCATCGACCAGCACGTGCTGGGTTTTGATGCCTACATGGGCGTGGCGCGTGCCTATCCTCCGGAGCGTGCGGCCGATATCTGCGGTGTCGCGCTCGAGGATATCCGTATGCTCGCGCGCTGGTACCACGAGGCGACGCCGGCAGTTATCGCCTGGGGCAATGGACTGGAGCGCAATCAGAACGGTGGCTCGGGTCTGCGTGCCATTGCGGCACTCCCGGCGCTCGCCGGCAAATTCGGCATTGCAGGTGGCGGACTGGTGGGCGGCGCCGGGCACGCCTTTCCGAAGACCGTCGACAAGCTGACCCGTACCGACTTTGCACCCTCACCGTCGCGCACTGTCAGTATTCTTGATGTGGGCAGGCTACTGCTTGATGAAACTCTGGCGCCGCCACTCAACGGGCTGTTCATCTACAACCACAACCCGCTCATAGTCCACCCGGATCAAAACCGCCTGAGGGCCGGCCTGGAACGCGAGGATCTGTTCATCGTCGGCATCGAAGTGGCCATGACCGACAGCATGATGTATGCGGATGTAATCCTGCCGGCCTGCACACATTTCGAGCATGCGGATATTTATCCGGCCTACGGTCAGCAGTTTCTGCAGCGTGCCGAGGCCGTGATTCCACCGGTGGGCGAGAGCCTGCCGAATACCGAGATCTTTCGGCGCCTCGCGGCGCGCTTCGGGTTTGAAGATCCGGCGTTCCGGGAGAGCGATGCTGAACTCATGGACGCCGCGCTCAACGCCGAGGACCCGCGTATGGCAGGCGTACGGCCCAGCCAGTTGCCGGTAGATCGTGCGCTCAGCATGGTGTTTTCGGGGCAGGAGCCGGTGCTGTTCAGAAACGTCGTGCCCCGCACGCCGAGCGGCAGAATCGAGCTCGAATCAGCGACGCTTGGTACCCGCTTCGGTGCTGCCCTGCCCGCCTACCGGCCGCTGGTCTCGGACTTTCCGCTGACGCTGATCACGCCCGCCTCGGACCAGCGCATTACCTCCACCTTCGGCGGTCTCGCCGCCAGCAATGCCACTCCCGAGCTGGCGATGCACCCGGCCAATGCAGCCGCGCGCGGCCTCGCCGATGGTGCCACCGTGAGGGTCTGGAACGCCTCAGGCGAGGTGTACCTGACGCTGCACATCACCGACACCGTACGCACCGATGTCGTCAGCTCCGACAAGGGCGCGTGGCTGCGCACCAGCAGCAATGGCCAGACGGTGTCGGCACTCGCACCCACACACAAGGCAGATATCGCCGGGGGCGCCTGCTTCAACGACGCGCGCGTGGAGGTCGCTGCGGTCGTCTCGACTGCCGCCACCTGGCGGGAACGAACGCAGGATTCATGATCGAGGTCCAGGCCCTGACCAGGACCTTCCGCGAGGTGGCGGCCGTGCGGGGTGTGTCCTTCAGCGTGGCCCCGGGCGAATTGCTGGTGCTCGTGGGGGGCTCCGGCAGCGGCAAGACCACGACCCTCAAGATGATCAACCGCCTCATCGAGCCCACCTCGGGCACCGTGCTGATCGACGGGGAAGATGCGGCGTCCATGGCAGGCCACGTCCTGCGCCGGCGGATTGGCTACGTGTTCCAGAAGGTTGGCCTGTTCCCCCACATGACGGTGGTGGACAACATCGCAACACCGCTGCAGCTCCTCAACCGGGATCCCGCGCGAATCCGCCAGCGTGTCGCGGAGGTACTCGAGCTGATGGAACTCCCGCCGTCGCTCGGCAGCCGCTATCCGGCGGAGCTCTCCGGCGGCCAGCAGCAGCGGGTGGGCGTGGCCCGCGCACTCGCCGCCGAACCCCGCGTGATGCTGCTCGATGAGCCCTTCGGCGCCCTGGATCCCCTGACCCGTGACCGCCTGCAGCAGTCGTTTCTCGACCTCCGCCGGCGACTCGGCCTGACCGCGGTCTTCGTGACCCACGACATGGTCGAAGCGCTCCTGCTGGCGGACCGCATCGCCGTGCTGAACGAAGGCGTGCTGGTGCAGGTGGGCACGCCTGCCGAGCTGCTCCGCTCGCCTGCCGATGACTACGTGGCGCAACTGCTGGTGACGCCGCGCCGCCAGTCCCGGGCGCTCGACGAACTCCTGGCAGGATCGGCGCCGTGACCAGCACGGTCACGGAGCAGCTGGCGTTCCTGCCGGGCTATCTCACCGCTCATCTCCAGCTGGCCCTCTCAGCCCTGCTGGTGGGGGTTCTGTTCAGCGTCCCGCTGGGCGTGCTCGTCGCCGGGCGCCGCTGGCTGGAACAACCGGTCCTCGGCATTGCCAGCGTGGTGCAGACGGTACCGGGCCTCGCGCTGCTGGCGGTGATGGTGCCACTGCTGGCGCTCGCCGGCCTGCCCAGCATCGGCTTCCTGCCGGCGTTCCTCGGCCTGGTCCTCTACAGCCTGCTGCCGATCCTGCGCAACACCGTCACCGGCCTTGCCACGGTGGATCGGGCGTGCATCGAAGCGGCCCGCGGTGTAGGCATGACGCCCGGACAGCAGCTGCTGCGCGTGGAACTGCCCCTGGCGATGCCGGTGATCATCGCCGGCATCCGGACTGCCACGGTCTGGACCGTCGGCACCGCGACCTTGTCCACACCGGTCGGCGCCACCAGCCTGGGCAACTACATCTTCAGCGGCCTCCAGACCCGCAACTACACCGCAGTACTGGTCGGCTGCATTGCCTGCGCGTTGCTGGCGCTGACCCTGGATGCGCTGGTCCGGCTGGTCGCCATCGGCTGGTCCCGTCGTCGTCGCGGCATGCTGAGCCTGGCACTGGGGTGCCTCACCCTGCTGTACGCCTACGCCGGCATCACGCTGGTCCGGGACGCTTTTACCTCACGGACCACGCCGATCGCCATTGGCGCCAAGACCTTTACCGAGCAGTACATCCTCAGTGAGATTCTTGCCGGCCAGATCCGTCGCATGACCGGCCGCGACGTCAGGGTCGTACAGTCACTCGGCTCCACCGTAGCCTTCGATGCCCTGCAATCGGGCGAGATCGACCTGTATGTGGAGTACTCCGGCACGGTCTGGGCCACGATCATGCAGCGGCCCGGCCAGCCGTCGAACCGGACAGAGGTTTTGACAGAGGTCACGCGCTTTCTCAGGGACGACCGCGGCATTTCAGTAGTGGGCGCGCTGGGCTTCGAGAATGCCTATGCCCTGGGAATGCGGCGCGACCGGGCGCAACAGCTGCGCGTGCGGCGGATCGGTGATCTGGCCACCGTAGCGCCGACCCTCGCCATCGGCGGCGACTACGAGTTCTTCCAGCGCACCGAGTGGCAGTCGATCCGGGACACCTACCACCTCGCGTTCCGGACCCAGCGCAGCATGGACCCGTCACTCATGTACCAGGCCGTAAGCCAGGGGAATGTCGATGTGATCAGCGCGTTTTCCACGGATGGCCGGCTCGCCGCCCTCGACCTGGTGCTGCTCGCAGACGATCTGGGCGCCATCCCGCCCTACGACGCCATCGTGCTCGCCAGTGCCCGGCTGCAGGACCAGCACCCTGAGGTGCTCACCGCCATCCGCACCCTGAGGGGCAGCATTGATGGCGACGCCATGCGCCGGATGAACCTCGCAGTGGACCGGGACGGGCAGAGTCCGGTTCAGGTTGCCCGCACGTTCCTTGACCGGTTGTTGAAAATGCAGCTGGGGCAATAGCTCCAGGCAGGGCGTATCGGTCTACCTGAACAGTGCCACGTGATCCGCGATGAACTGCCTTACCGACGTCGGCTCGCGACCGGTCAGCTGCCTGAAGGTTTCGGTGGTGTGATCGAGGCCGATTTCGGCAATCTCCCGGAATAACTCGCAGACGGCGTTCAGGTGCCAGGGCGCCAGCACATTGGTCATCCGTTGCCGGAACTGCTCCATCGGCATCGGCACGTACTCGACTCTCTCGCCCAGCACGTCCGAGAACCGGCTGGCCACATCGTGGAACGTCAGCACTTCCGGACCGGTGATCTCGTAGCTTTTCCCGGCATGGCCCTTGCCCGTCAGCACCTCGGCACAGACCGCACCGATGTCACGGATATCCGCCATGCCGGTCGTGCCCTTGCCCATGGGCAGGGAAAACCTGCGCTGCGCCTTGATGCTGCCGGCGCTGGAGAGCAGGTTTTGCATGAAGAAGTTGGGCTTCACCATCGTCCAGGGGATGCCGGATGCGCGGATGTGTTCTTCCACCGCCCAGTGGGCCTGCGGAATCGGCGTCTCTGCGTGGGCAACAGCCTCCATCGATGACATCTTCACGAGATGCTGCACGCCGGCCGCCACTGCGAGGTCAGTGAACTGCATTTCGACCTCGCGCTGGCGTTCGCCATTCGGCAGCAGCAGAAACGCCCTTTCGACACCCCTGAGTGCGCGCCGCACGGTGTCGGCCTCGGCCATATCCCCGACCACGAGTTCGACACCGGCGGCCTTAAGCACCGCGGCCTTCGCCTCGTTGCGGACAACGGCCCGGAGTCGCACGCCCCTCTGCACCAGCTGCAGTGCCGTTTCGCCCCCGGTCTTGCCGCTTACGCCTGTCAGCAGGATCAAGGTTTTGCTCCAGCCGCGAGCTTCATGACACCGAGGTAACGGCTTTCGCCAGCGAGATCGAACTGCGTCGAGAAACGGCCCGCTGAACCATTGACTTCCAGATGGTATGGACCGCTGTTCGGTTCGAGCTTGCCAATCGTAAATTCACCGAATGCATCGGTGGTCGCCCGTCCAACATCGCGGTCATTGAGCCTGAGCGTTGCTTCGGCACCAGTTACGCACTCTTCGACACCGGCCACATCAGCCGCCACCGATCCACCGACGAAACACCGGGTCATCAGGTGCAGGTTCTTGTAGTAAACGCGCGGGCGGGTGTTCCGTTCCGGCTGCAGGACTTCGAGCCCCTCTTCGGCCGCTATCCGCTGCATCTCCCGGTCTTCGACCTTGACTGACTTGAAGACACCGGTCGGGCAGCATTGCTCCGCACGGGTCTGCTTCCAGCCCTCGTCCAGCAGGTGCGCGTCGAAGATCCAGGCCTGGGGAATCTGCTTCTCCTCATTCCACGAGATCGCACCATAGGGACAGGCCTCCGCGATCTGTTTCTGACCCTTCGATTTCACCGGATCGATGATCACGATACCGTCGGCGCGCTTCGTGACAGCCCCGTTTTTTGCCACCTTCATGCAGGGCGCATCGTCGCAGTGATTGCACATCACAGGCATGAAGTGCGCCGCGACGATCGGGTAGCTGCCATGCTCCTGGCGCCGGATCTCGAGCCAGTTATGCCCCTGGGCGGGCTGTGCCGCCGCGTATCCGGGAAAGTCATTGCCGATATGTTCGTCCTTCACCGCCAGGAAACAGGCGCGGCAGTTATCGCAGCGCTCCACGTCGACGATCATGTTCCACTTCGGCTTGTTCGTATTCTGGGGCATCACGCTGTCTCCGCCGGCTTCCAGGTATCGACACCAGTCCACTTCTCCACCTGGATCAGGGACGAATTCGGCTTGATGCCGTGGGATTTCTTGGTGATGGGTTTGCTGGAGTTCAGGAGGTTCACGCACCCGCCGAGATCAGTGGACTTGCCTGGCTCACCCACGGGGCGATACTCAGCAGATGCGGTCGAGGCACTGACGACTCCCGGCCGCAGCCGGTCCGTCACCTGGGCGGCACAGACCACTGAGCCACGCTGGTTCCAGAGCCTGATCAGGTCATCATCCTCGATCCCCCGCGCCGTCGCGTCCTGCCGGCTGATCCGGGCCACGAGGTAATAGTGCCCGTCCTTGAAGATCCGGTGCTCGCGGATATCCCGGAGGCTGCTGCCCTCGTCGTCACCCATCACATGGAACGGGTAGCGCGAATGCGGTGAGAGCAGCTGCAGGGGGAATTCCGCCAGTTCACGGTCCCGATTGGGGTCTTCGTACATGGGCATGTACTTGTTGAGCGGCGGCCGGTCCGGGTCGTCGATCCGGGCCAGTGTCTGGGCGACGAACTCGAACTTGCCGGACGGCGTCTGCAAGCCCTCGCCGTAATTTCCGACGTAGTCTGATGGCAGTGGATAAGGCTCCGGCACGTCCTTCTTACGGCCTTCGTAGAACCAGCGGTTGGCCGTGGGCGCGCGCGCCGGCTCCGGGTCCGGCGGCACGACGTAGTAGCCCTTCTTGAGGAACTGCCGCCAGGTGATGTGCTTCGCCATGTCGGAGGAATCGAACACCCGCTTGCACCAGTCGAGCTCCGTGGTGCCGCCTTCCGAATACACGGAACCCAGCCCCAGGCGTTCCATGATGGCGAGGAAGATATCGTAGTCCGACTTCGATTCACCCTGTGGCTCGATGCACTTGTGCTGCAGCGAAATCACGCGGTGGTTGTTCATGGAATACATGTGATGAACGTAACCGGCACCGACGTTAAACCACTCACTGATGTCCCAGCGCTCGAAGACCGTGCAGGCCGGCAGGATGATGTCCGCGTAGGTCGTCTCGCCTTCCTTCCAGACCGACTGGTTGACGACGAACTTCAGGCTTTCGTGCTGGTACATCTTCACCCAGCGATTCGCGTCGACCATCGTGCCGAAGGACGCGCTGCCGTATTTGTAGAGCATCTCGACGCGCACATGCCCGGGCGACGGATAGAAGAACGGGAAGAACTGGCCCTGGACCGAATCCACCGCGGTGAGGTAGCCCATGGCCTTCCCCTCCGTGATCGCCTCGGGAAGCCACATCCGGGGAATGCCCTGCCGGACCGAGCTCATCGTCACGATGTGCGGCATGCGCTGGTAGTTGTTGGCTGAATTGGCGCTGTAGGTGATGTCGCCGGAGAAACTGCCCTCGGAGTACCCGGGGAAATAGAAATTGAAATCCAGTGGCGCGCCAAACTGCAGGTTGCCGAAGTTGGAGCCCGGCCGCCCCATGCCCTGCATGGCGCCAAGGATGGTCATCATGCGTGCCCACTGGACGCCCATCGGCCCGCGGCAGGCGCCACCCACCCCCATGCCCCAGCCACCGGCGCCGAGATAGGTTTTCTTCGTACCCCATTCACGGGCAAGCGCCCTGACCTCGCGCGCGGGCACGCCGGTTTCCGCCTCCTGCCACTCGGCGGTCCTGGGCACGCCGTCGGTTTCACCGAGGATGTAGGCCTTCCACTGCTCGAACCCGGTGGTTCTTTTCTCTACGAACTCCTTGTCGTAGAGGCCTTCGGTGATCCAGACGTGGCAGAGCGCCTGGGCGAACGCTGCATCAGTACCCGGCTTCGGCGCGATCCACTTGCCGCCCAGATGGGCCGCGGTATGGTTCATGAAGGGATCGACATGCACCATCTTGATACCGAGTTCCCTGGCCCAGGCGCGCCGCTGGGTGCCCTCGAACCCATAGGTGGCATCAGGATCGCTGGACCAGAACACGATCATCTCTGCCTCTTTCAGGCAGTCCTCGACCGTGCCGTAAAACTCCCCGGCACCGAGGCGCATGCTGTTGCCCCAGTGGTGCATCGCGCCCCAGTACCAGCCCTCCCAGCTGTCCGGGTTGTGGACCAGCTTGGTAACGCCAATGAGATTCCAGAACCGGTTGAAGCCACTCAGGTAGTGGCCGAGGTTGCCCCACTGGTGATGCGAGCCGTTGGCGACAGCGATGGCGCCGGGACCAACAGCCTTCGCGCGTTTGATCTCCGAGCTCACGATTTCGAGCGCCTCGTCCCAGCTGATCCGCACGAACTCCGACTTGCCGCGGTTCTGGATGTTGCGGTTGCCCTTGGGATCGAAGTCCACCCGCTTCATGGGATACAGCACGCGATTCTTCGAATACACCATGGATTTCTGGCACGCGCCGTGCGCGGCCAGCGTCGTCTTGCGCGGCGGCGTGAAGGTCTTGCCCCTGGCCTTGATGGACCACGAAGGCGCGTCCTCCTCGTCGAAATCGATCGCCGTCGTCCGGATGATCTTGCCGTCCTTGACGTAGACGAAGATCGGGCCGCCGTTGGTGCCGTTCGTATACCGCGTGACGCCATTGCCCATGTCGGTCCCGGACTTCCAGGTCACCGTCTCCAGGCGGGCCAGGGTGGCCATGAACCAGACGGCCAGGTCATCCGGACCGTCCAGGCCGATCTTGAAATTCTTCGCGGCGTCGACGCGCTCCAGCAGGTCGAATGGCGGTGTCAGGAAGCTTTCCGCGATGGCCCTGTTCTTGAAATGGATCGTCAGGTCGGGGCTGGCGCGGAGGCCTTTCCCTGAGCTGATCTTGCCGTTCTCCAGCTTGACCCAGCGGCCCTCTGGCTTGTCCCGCAGCCGAAACTGCGCGACCACGTTGCGCTCCTTGAGCCGCGCCGCGTAGTCGGGGTAGACGCGGGCAGCTGCCCGCATGGCTTGGGGGATGCCCCACAGCAGGACTGTCAGGTTCATGTCACTCTCCAGGAACTGGGAATGATTCTACGGCGTTCTGGCCGGCTGGCCGTTAGCAAATGTCAACGTCGGGCGTCGGCCCCGGCGGCAGCGCTCGCCGGCAGTGCTGGCCGCTCAGGTCAGCTTGAGTGCAGCAAACAGCAGCCCCAGGCCAAACATCAGCATTGAGCCCAGGCGGACGGTCATCGTGGTGGATAGAATATCCATCTTGGTCGACTGGATCTCCATGTCCTTGCGGACCAGGGCGTTGTCCTGGCGCAATTCCGCGATGTCAGCCCTGACCGCCCGCAATTCCTCCTTCGTCGCCAACAGCGACATCGCTGACGTCAGTTCCTGCCGCAGCAACTGCAGGTCCGACTTGGTCGCGATTGTCGTTCCCATGTCCCGCTCCATCGCATCCACGACGGCCCGGGCCTTGTCGTTCGGGACGTGGATACTTACGAGGGCATCATACAGCGAGTAGAGATAATCCAAGGAGTGCCTCATTGAGCGAACTGGCGTCACGCACGGACAGAGGCTAGTCTCAAGCAGCGCTGCAGTTAAGCAGGATTTCTGGCGAGTTTGTCGACAAATGGCGGTCACGGACGCGCAACCTGGGTACCGGCCGCGGTAGCATTTGCCCTTTACACGCGGGAGTATTCTCCGATGCCTAACTCACTCGCCCCAATCACCGTTCTGGTCCTGCTGGCTGGCCTGACAGCCTGCGCCGGATCGCCGCCCAGGCAGGAATCACAGATCGCTCCCACTGCGAACCTGTCGGCGTACCGGACTTTTGGCTGGAAACCTGTCGGGGACGCGGCCACTGAGGAGCCAATGCGGATCGTAGACGCCAACATCCGGACGGCGATTCGGGCGGAGCTCACTCGGCGCGGCTATCAGGAGGTGGAAAACAACGCCGAGATTCTTCTCACCTACGACAGCGAGGCCCAGGAGAAGCTCAAGTCCAGTCCGTTCCGTATCGGCATCGGCCTGGGCAGTTTTGGCAGCAACGTGGGTGGGTCAGTCAACGTGGGCACCCCGAGCGTGCAGAGCATCAACGAGGGTCGGCTGTCGATCCACGTCATCGATGCGGCGGAGAACCGTGAGGTCTGGGTCGGGACTGTCGAGAAGCGCATCGACAAAAAACCGCTGGATGCCGATGGGATAGCGCAGCTGGTCGCTTTGGCGCTGCAGGACTTCCCGGTCCAGGCGGGCAGTAAACCGGCTGGTCTGCAGTAACGATAGGGACGGCACCCTGCAGCACGGACGCGATGAACAGCGTCAGGTGCTACGTTCAACTCAGGGGACTGCAGTTTATGGCCTGAGTAACAGTATCCGGATACATTTCTCGTTGTTCCGGGCAGATTCGCGAGCAGCCACTGCTACCGCCAGTTGGTATTGTTGAAGCTGCGCGTCGCTCTGGGTTGAACTGGCATGGATTTTCTGTACTCGCTGTATGATGCTCTCGTAAGCATCCACGTTCCGAACGACAAGGCTCGGGCCGTCGTCGATGCTATGGAGCGCGACATGGGTACGACACTTGCGACCAAGGCTGATCTTCGGGCGCTCGCGACCCGTGAAGAGGTGACGCAGCTTCGCGAGGGGCTCACCCTTCTCCGGAAAGACATGGAGATTCTGTCGTCGACCCTCACTGCACGGCTGGGTTCCATGCTGGTGGTAGGCCTCGGAGTGCTGTTCGCAGCCTTGAAGCTTGCCTGAGCTTGGGCGACTGACGGCGCTCAGGTCCGGAGCAGCGGCAGGCTTCGCGAAACACCCACCACAGGCTGGTCTGCGCTATAAAGACGCCGAATCAGCGGTCCCGGACATCGCCACCAGGCGGCATCGAACATAGTCACCAGCACAGCAAGCCGGGGTCCACCGAACTCCGGTCGTTTCTCCCTGCCGTCCGCCATTTTCAGGACAACTGTCCGCACATTTCCGGCGACGAGATCACGACTAAGCGAGATTGCCTCGGCCTCCGACAATTCGGACTTGAGGCCCGCCGCACGACTGGTCTTTAGGCCATTGACCCCGAGGTATCGAGACGGGTGAGAATGGGGTGAATCTCATCAAGCCTGGGCGAAAGGGGTAACCGTCCTGGATTCGCCTGATCTACGCCTGTGGCGTCCGGAATTGCGGCGCGCCGTGATGAAAGTGCGGCCGGAATACTTCAGCTGGCCTCCCGAGCAGCGGGAGCGTTACGGTGTCGCCATACCCGCGCCAGATCGCGCTGCATTGGATGCAGCTCTTCTTGCGGAACTGTTTGGACGGACTTTCGCTACGCAACAGGAAGCCGTCGACGCCGCTGATCACATTCCGCTTGACGAGCGGAACAGGTGGAACGAACTGATACTGCCGTTGACCGGCATTGGTAAGGACCATTTTTTCCTGAACGAATGGTTTGCCGAAGGCAAATCGATACTCGATTACGACACCGTGCGGGATTTTGACGAGGCCGACTATCGCTTCCAGGAGGAGGCGCGCAAGGAAGAGGATTCAGCCTACGCCGGAAAGCCTTATCGAGGATCCCTGTATCTGAACTGGGCCCGACTGTATGTCGATGGTCGGTTCAACTACGCGACCTTGTCGATGGCCGCGGGATATATCTATGCGCAACTTGGCGGTGCTGCACATGACTTGCTCGAGGAACGCATTCCGCACCGATTTGTGCCCGGGAAGAACCATGGGCGGATAGAAGGCGAAGATTTCCGGTGGGACCTTCGTGTCGATGCGAATGGGCAGGAGGGCATACTCGAAGAACTGCGGCAGCGTATCTGGGGCTACGAAGAGAGTCGCTTGGATGCGTTGCTGAGCGCCTGGGATGAATCTGCCCGCTCTGGCGTCTATCTCCTGGACGAGTCGCACTCTGACGAGGCGAACCTCCATCTTGTGTTCACTGACAAGGAGTCCTTGGCGGCAGCGAGATTTCGCTCATTTCTGCGGGATTCCCGCGCAATGCACCGGTCGTCGAAGGAATTGGAAGGCGCAGTGGATGAAGAACAGTCTGCGCTTGCACGTTTCGTCGAAGATCAGCATGCCGACGTGATGCGGACTTATGACCCAAAACTTTCGCGACTAAAAAAGCGTCGTAAGGTAGTGGTGAGGAAAGGCGCCTTCGACGACCTGGAATAGGCCATCTGTAAACAGGCAACCGCGCTTTGAGTGCGTTGATGCGGTGCGAGGGAATCATGAATCACCAACCTGGGGCCACAGACCCGAAGACAATAGGGGCGCCTTTCGGCGCCCCCAGATTTTGTGGGCAAGGCAGCTTGTCATCGCCACCAGGTCCAGCTTCAGCAGACGTGACCTGCCGAAGTCTCTAAAGTCCCTTAAGGGAACTCGAATAGCCTACCTTAGGCCTTCAACTCGGTGTCAAGCGGAAGCGTGGCAGTCAGCGGTATCCCGAGCCAGGCCAACGCTGCCCTCCGCACAGCGATGTAGTCGGACGCAGCCATCCGTAAGGCGGCGTGGCCATCCTGGGCGGCTCCAAGACGGTAAAGACGGGCGGTCGATACGGTGTAAAGCATGTCGCACTTGGCCCACATGGCTGGACGTGAAGGAAGCAACCCGAGTGGCTCCAGCAAGCGGTAGTGCCACGCTTGCGGTCGGAACGGTGGCGTCGTGCTCAAGGGGACCACTGTAGCAAGGTGCCTGTTCTGGCGGTTCCAGGCCAGCACTACCACGGGGCGGCTTTTCACCATCTCGGGCTCCTCGAAGCCGCGGAACTTGCAGATCAGGACCATCCTGGCTCGGGGCTGAAACTTCAGCGTCATGCCCCACTTTGTAATTCTCGGCTTGCCCAAACCAGCCCCAAATCCCGCCAGAACCGCTGGAAATGGGTATCGGACGCTCAGCGTTCAGCACTACGGGGCTAAATCACCTGGAACAACTCCTGCAACGCCCCGCTCCCCGGATTCCGCACCACCATCGACTGGCACTTGCCACGTCCCGGCAGATCGATTTCCTTAGGCCCCGAGAAGACTGGCGCGCCAACGGTAGCGCAGGCCTTGGCCACCTCCGCCAGGTCACCGACCGCAAACGACTGGGCCACGTAGCCGATATTCGGCGGCACCGCGTCCGGCACCAGGCTCGGGATCTCGTAGTTGAGCGCCGACGCCAGCGCAATTTTGCCGTACTCGTGGTCACCCTGGACGATCACGCTGCGGGTGCGCGCCTCCTCAGGCAGGCTCAGTGCCCGATTCGTCACTGCACCCTGCAGCACGGACTCGAGGAACAGCGTCATGTGCAGGGGGCCGTAGTAGAAGGCGAGTGACTTCTCCATGTCGGCGACGGTCTGCGCGGTCGTGACCACCGACGTGAAACCAGTCGGCGTCCGGCCGTAGGCTCCGATGAACTGCTGGATGCGCCCGATCACCGTCTTCGGGTCTTCAGTGAGCAACTGGATCAGGTTAATCACGACCCCGTCAGGCCCGTCGAACGACGCCTCCATCGTCTCGCCAACGACCGGGCCGAAGTTGTTATGGGCGGGCGTGCTCCAGAACTGGAAGCCCCCAGCCTTGAGCCGCTCGTAGTCGCGCTGGATGTCACTTGCGTAAATGTTCAGGTTAAACAGGCCCACGGCGCGACGCACGTTCGCCGCCCGAACCAGTTTGCGATTGGCAGCACTGAACTCCATGAGCTGGATGCGGCCCACCGGATCGGCGCCGTGGGCGAGGAAGGCGCAGCGCGCCGTCGTGCCGGCCGGCACCTGCCAGTACCGCTCGAAGTCCGGGCCACGCCACGTCCGGCTCTCGGCAACCGTGAGTCCCAGCGTGCCGGCATAAAACTTCAGCGAGGCATCAAGGTTGTCGACGCCAATCACCGCCACGCTGACCGGCGCGCCGGCGACCTTTACATTGCTGTTCATCAGGCAAGCCCCTCCACGGACTGTCGTTCCACTATCGTGGCCATCTGCCACTCGTAATCGGCGACCACGAAGTCCCGCAAAGCGGTGACCACGCGGGCGTACAGCGAGCCTGCCGCCAGCTGTTCCACATTGGCAGCCAGCTGCGGTACCCAGCCAACCAGGTGACGTTCGGAAAAATCCATCTGGGCCAGTTGAAATGACAAGGCGTCGGCGTCGCTCTGCGCATCCGCCTCCTTAAAGCACAGGAAGTGCATGAACTCGAGCTCGACAGACAGGTGATCCGGCTGCCACGCGAACTTGCCGTCGAGCACGTAGCCAAAGAATTCGTAGAAGCGGACCACTTCTTCCCGGGTGCCGGCGCGCTGACCCGTCTGCAGGTCCTCGCGAATCGGCACCGGCGGTCCCTGACTGCCGACTTCAAACATGCCACTGTATTCCGCCTGCAGCCGCGTGAGATCTGCGTTGCAGAGCTCGTTCACCAGCGCGTCGAGGGGGGCGGCGTGCGGCACGGCTGCGCCGAGACCAACCCGCTCACGCAGGACGGGACGCGGGTCCACTTCGTGCGGTGAGGCGACGAGCTCGGAGCAGGCCGCATAGCAGAGGCACCGCAGGGTTGCAGTCGCTGCGGCCTGCCGGTTCGTGACCATCCGCGCTGGCACAGGGAACTGTGAACTCACGCAGGCACCCGACGACCGGAGTTCGGATTGGCCTTGTTGAAGATGCAGGCGATGCTGTGCATGTGCTGATCCAGGCGACGGCCGGGCGCTTTAAGTCTGGCAAGATACCCCGGTGATCCCCTACGAGGAAGCTCTGCGGCTATTACTGACCAGCGCCACGGTAGCGCCCGGACGGATGGTCCCACTCGTGCAGGCAACGGGCGCGGTCACGGCAGCGACCGTCACGGCACGACTGGCTGTACCCGCGTTTGCCAACGCCGCGATGGACGGCTACGCGCTGCGCGCCGCAGAAACCCGGACCGCCGCCTCAGGAGCCCCGGTGCGCCTCGCCGTCTCGGGCCTGATCGCCGCCGGCGACTGGCCACCACCCTCCGGGGGCCTCGTGTGCGTTGAAATCTTCACCGGCGCGCCGGTGCCTGCCGGACTTGATGCCGTGATCCCCCTGGAACGGGTCACGCGCCACGCCGCGGGCGCGGGCACCGGCGCTGACATCCTGATCACGGAGCCAGTCAAACCAGGTCAGAACATCCGCCAGGCAGCTGAGGATTTTGTGCAGGGACAGACCGTGGTGGCGGCCGGCACTCGCCTCTGGCCCCAGCACCTGATGGCCCTTGCCGCCTGCGGGGTGGACGAGGTGCCGGTCGTCCCGTCCCCAAGGATCGCCGTGCTGACCACCGGTAACGAGTTGACCGATCGGGGCGCTGACCTGGCGCCCGGCCAGATCCGTGACGCCAATGGCCCCTACCTGCGTGCGCTGGTGCCGCTGCTGGGCGCCGAGCTGACGGCACTCACGACCGCCCCGGACAGCGCCGGCGCATTGTGCGACCGGTTGCGCGAGCTCGCGAACGGCGCCGACGTGATCGTGACCACCGGCGGAGTGTCCGCCGGCAGGCTCGACCTGCTACCCGCGGCGGTGCGCGCACTCGGTGGCGAAATTCTGTTTCACAAGGTGGCGATCCGCCCCGGCAAGCCGCTACTCCATGCGCGGTTGCCTGACGGCGCTCTCCTGTTTGGTCTGCCGGGCAATCCGCTCGCGGTGGCGGTGGGCATGCGTTTTTTTGTCATACCGGCGCTGCGCGCCCTGCAGGGAAGGCCCCCGGAAATTCCGCTGCCGGCCAGGACGACTGAAGCGGTGCGGGGCCGCGGCCCGCTGCGCTTCTTCGCGAAAGCCTGCGTCGACGTCGACGCGTCGGGCCGCCGGATTCTGCGCATGCTCCCTGGCCAGGAATCCTTCCGGATTGCCCCGCTCCTCAAGGCCAACTGCTGGGCGATTGTCCCCGAAGGCGAGGCTGCGATTCCGGCCGGCAGCACTCTGGCAACGCTACCCCTCCACCCTGAAATGTAGGAGCGCCTTCAGGGGCGATCCTACCGGAAATTGCCGGAAGGGGTCGCGCCTGAAGGCGCTCCTACGGGCACTCCTGCGCGCAATCGCTCAGACCTTTTTCGCCCAGACGCTGCACCAGCCTTTGCCGGCCACGAGCTTGCCCGGGAAGATCGCGCAGGGACGATTCGCGTCACCGGCCTTGCCCTGCACCTGGGAGCAGTTGTTGCAGTTCTGGTCGGGCGTGAAGCGCGCAGCGAGCGGATTCTTGCGGTCGACCTTCGCGGCGTCTTCCACGTACAGCAGCGCCTTGGCAGTCGGGTCGTTGACGTCGAGCTGCACCAAAGGTGCCTGGGCAGAGGCAGTGCTCGTCAGTGCGGCATTCAGCAGTGCCCCACCAGCAGGGATGGCGATCGCCGCCTGGGCGAGAAAGCGGCGGCGGGAAACTTCGGGCTTCTTCACAGACAATTCCTTATGACAGTGATCGAACTGGGGTTTGCATTTGGCTGGTTAGTTTAGCAATCAGCCGACTGAATCACACCTTAAGGAAGTCTCAGCGCAGCACGAACTTAAACGTACGACAGGCGGTGGAACGCACGGCCTGCCTGCCGACTCGCGCCGGACTGAAGCGCGCGGCGTTGATGGCATCCAGCACGGGCTGATTGAAGACCGGGTCGGTCGACGCACGCACCGCGGGCGCGTGGACGATGCCGCGTTCGTCGAGGGTGAAGCACACCATCACCTGGCCAGCCTGACGGGCAGCCCTGGCTGCCCGCGGATAGACGGGCTGGGGCAGAACGATGGGTTCGGGCTCGGCCAGAGTTGCAGCCACCGGCGCCTCGGGCGTGCGCGACTCCGGGGCAAGGTTGCTGGCGGGGGGACTGGTCGCGGGACTGGCGACACGACCCACCAGAATCTCGCCCGAGACCTGGGCCATCGCCGAGGTGCTGGTCAGCAGTCCTGCCATCAGTCCAGGCCAGCCCGTGCAACGCATGCGTACCTCCGTCGCCAGTACAGCGACGAGTATAGCGACGACGGTTACAAAAAGTTACAAAGCGGATGCTGCACAGAAGCCACCGCTGGACGCGGCTGCGGGGTATTGTCCTGCCTGAAAACCAGGGACTGTGTATGCGCAGCATCGAGGCCATGACCCGCCGACCCTGGATGATTGCCGTCGGACTGTCAGCTGTCGTCGTGCTCTGGCTGGCCTCTGGCGCCTTCATTCGGGAGCCAGCGGCAACCAAAGCCACCGCGGCAGATGCGCCTGGCGGCACGGCACCGCTCCGCGTCCAGGTGCGCGCGCAGCAGGCCCAACCGGTAACCCGCACGATCAGCGTCTACGGCCGGACCGCGCCGGCACGGCAAGTTGAGATCAAGGCAGAGACGAGTGGGCGCGTGCTGGCGCTCGGTATCGCGCGCGGGGAGCCGGCGACCGCCGGTCAGACCTTGCTGAAGCTCGACCTGCGGGACCGGCAGGCACGCCTCGAACAGGCCCGGGCCAGCGTGAGTGAGCACCAGTCCGCGTGGGCTGCCCAGCAGGAACTTAAACCCCAGGGCTACATCTCGGAGACGCAGCTCGCGGAAACTCGCGCAAAGCTGGAGGGTGCCAGAGCCGAGCTGGTCCGGGCTGAGCTCGACCTTGAATACATGCAGGTGCGCGCGCCCTTCAACGGGACCGTTCAGGAGCGCTCTGTAGAAATCGGCGACTTTGTCCGCCCGGGCGATCCCGTCGCGACGTTCGTCGACAACACCCGCCTGATCGTGACGGGCAGCATCGCCGAGCAGGACGCCGGCTTCGTGCGCGTGGGCACCACCGCGACTGCCGTGCTGGTCACGGGCCAGGAAGTGCAGGGACGAATCCGCTACCTGGCGCCGGTGGCTGAAGAGTCCACCCGCACCTTTGCCGTGGAGCTCGAGATTCCAAATCCGGGCGGCAAGCTGCCCGCCGGCGTGACGGCCGAGATGCGCATCCCGGGCGGTGAAGTGCTGGCCTATCGCGTTGCACCGTCCCTCCTCACACTCGACGCTTCCGGCGAGCTGGGCATTAAAACGGTGGACGCGCAGAATCAGGTCGAGTTCCACCGCGTGGAACTGGCGCGCTCGGAGGCCAATGGCGTGTGGGTCACCGGCCTGCCGGCGACGGCCAGCATCATCGTGGTCGGCCAGGGCTATGTCTCGGCAGGTCAGTCCGTGCAGTCGGTGGCGGTCCAGCCCGACACGGCCCTTGCTGCCCGCGCGCCGCCATGAATGCGCTGATCGATCTCTGCGTCAGTCGCAGCCGCGCCGTGCTGGTGGCGCTCGTGGTGTTGCTGTTCGCAGGCGGCGCCGCGTACCGCGGCGTGCCGAAAGAAGCCCAGCCCGACGTCGACTTTCCGTACATCAGCGTAGAGGTCCTGCTGGACGGCGTCGCCGCAGAAGACTCCGAGCGGTTGCTGGTGCGCCCCCTCGAGCAGCAGCTGCGCAATCTCGAGGGCCTGAAGGAAATGGTCGCCTCGGCGACGGAAAACCGGGCTTCGGTCACCCTGGAATTCGGGCCAGAGGTCGACGTGGACAAGGCCCTGACGGACGTGCGCGAGCGCGTCGACCAGGCGCGGGCGGAACTCCCTGAGGATGCCCGCGAACCCACCGTCAATGAAGTGAAGTTCTCACAATTCGATCCGATGCTCGTGATCAATCTCGGCGGCAACCTGCCCGAACGAGCGATGAATGGCTTTGCGAGGGACCTCAAGGACCGGCTGCAGTCCGTCGATGGCGTGCTCGAAGTCAACCTCGTCGGCATCCGCCAGGAAATCCTCGAGATCGTCGTCAACCCCCTTAACCTGGAGAGCTACGGCCTCTCCCCCGCCGACGTGCTGAACTTCGTCCAGCGCAACAACCGGCTGGTCGCTGCCGGCTCACTGCAGTCCGAGCAGGGCCGTTTCGCCGTCAAGGTGCCGGGCATCATCGAATCGCCGGAGGACGTGCTGGGACTGCCAATCAAGGTGGACGGCGAGCGCGTCGTCCATTTCCGGGACATTGCGGAAGTGCATCGCACCTTCAAGGATCCCGAGAGTTACGCACGCCTCAATGGCGAGCCCGCGGTTGGCATCCGCGTCGTCAAGCGCAACGGCTCCAACATCCTCAACGTGGTGGCCGCCGCCAAAGTGGCCGTTGCCGAGGCGCAGAAGAGCTGGCCGCCAGGGCTTTCGCTGACCTATAGCCGCGACAAGTCGGTGTATGTCCGCGAGGACATCAGCCAGCTGGTCAACGACGTGGTCGTCGCGGTACTGATGGTCGTAATCTGCCTTATCGGCATCCTTGGGCTGCAAAACGCGCTCCTCGCGGGTATCTCCATCCCCGGCTCGTTCGCGGCAGCCTTTGTGCTGATCGCCGTCACGGGCATGACCATGAACATGGTCGTGTTTTTCGGACTCATCATGTCGGTGGGCCTGGTGGTGGACGGCGCGATCGTGGTCGTTGAACTGGCCGACCGGCGCATGGCCGAAGGCCTGCATCGCGAGGTGGCTTATTCTGAGGCGGCCAAGCGCATGGCCTGGCCCATCTTTTCATCCATTGCCGCCACCATCGTGGCCTTCCTGCCGCTGGTGTTCTGGCCGGGCATCATCGGCAATTTTCTGCGCTACATGCCGATCGTACTCATCTATACGCTGGCGGCGTCCCTCGTGATCGCCATGTTCGTGGTGCCGGCCCTGGGCGCAGTCTTCGGGCGCAGCGGCCACCTCACTCCGGAAACGCGCCGCCAGCTGGGCCTCGCAGAATCTGGCGATCTGGGCCAGCTAACCGGCTGGACCAGGCGGTACCTGCGGGTGGTGACGGCCGCCATCGATCGGCCCTGGATTACTGCAGGCGGCGTCACCGGCCTGCTGCTCGGCGTGTTCGCGGCCTACCTGGCGCTCGGCCGCGGCGTCACTCTGTTTCCGGATGTCGATCCGGAACAGGGCAGCGTGGATGTCCGGGCGCGCGGCGACCTGTCAACACAGGAAAAGGACCGGCTGGTACGCCTCGTGGAAGCGCGGGTTTACGGTGTCGCCGGCATCAAGCACGTTTACGTCTCGTCGGGCGCCGGCAACAAGGGCGCCTCGCCCGACCAGATTGGCTCCATCAGCCTGAACTTCGAGAACTGGCGCGAGCGGCGTCCGGCCGGCCAGATCATCGCGGAGATCCGGGAACGGACCAGCGACATTGCCGGCATCGTCATCGAGCCACGGTTGCCGCAGGAGGGCCCGATCCAGGGCAAACCGCTGAACATCGAAGCGTCGGCACAATCCCTGGAGGCACTGCGCGATGCCGTCAGCAAGCTGCGCGAATTCGTTGCGACGATTCCGGGGGTGATCAACGCCGAGGACACGCGGCCCCTGCCGGGCATCGAGTGGCGCATGCAGGTCGATCGTGCGCAGGCCGCCAAGTTTGGCGCTGACGTGTCACTGGTGGGCAACATCATTCAGCTCGTTACGAACGGCATCAAACTGGGTACCTACCGCCCCGACGATTCGGACGAGGAGATCGACATCCGCGTGCGCTTTCCGTCGGATGATCGCAGCCTCGACAAACTGGCTGCCCTGCGCATCCCCACCAAGTCCGGCAACGTTCCGATGGGTAGTTTCGTCTCCAGGAAACCCGCCGAGGCGACGCGCACGATCATGCGCACTGACATGCGCCGCACGATGCTCGTGCAGGCAGACCTCGAGAAGGGCGTGCTGATCGAACCCGTCCTGGACCAGGTGCGGGCCGCCCTGCCCACCCTCGGCCTGGACTCCAGCGTGCAACTCCGCTTCAAGGGCGGCGCGCAGGATCAGAAGGAAGCTGCGAGCTTCCTGAGCAAGGCCTTCCTGGTGGGCCTGGGGCTCATCGCCCTGATCCTGGTTGCCGAGTTCAACAGTCTCTTCCAGCCACTGCTCGTGCTGACGGCCGTGGTGTTCTCGACGGGCGGGGTGCTGCTCGGCCTGATGGTGACCGGCCGGCCCTTCAGTCTGGTGAACTGCGGCATCGGCACGATTGCCCTGGCCGGCATCATCGTCAATAACAACATCGTGCTGATTGACACCTACAACAAGCTGCGCGAAGCGGGCATGGCAGCCCGCGAAGCCATCCTGCGCACTTGTGCGCTCAGGCTGCGCCCGGTGCTGCTGACCAAGGTGGTGATGATCCTTGGCCTGCTGCCGATGGCCCTCAAACTCAACATCGATATTCTCGGGCGCCAGGTGTTCTTCGGCGGGCCGAGCGGTCAGTGGTGGGCCGAGATGGCCACCGTGATCATTGGCGGGCTGATCTTCGCGTCGATCCTCACGCTGGTCCTCACGCCGAGCATCCTGATGATCGAGGCACGGGTCGGCGCCTGGTTCGCGGCCCGGCGTGTAGGAGCGCCTTCAGGCGCGATCCCCTCCGGCGCGATCCCCTCCGGCGCGCTCCCCTCCGGCAATTTTCAGAAGGATCGCGCCTGAAGGCGCTCCTACAAGGCACACTTACCGCATGTCTGCCGTCATCACGCTCACCACTGACTTCGGCCTGAAGGGACCCTTCGTCGGCGTGATGAAGGGGGCCATCCTGGCCCGCCTGCCCGGCGCCCAGATCGTCGATCTTACCCACGATATTCCCGTGCACTGGCCTATCGAGGCCGGCTTCTGGCTGGCGCGCTCCTATCATTACTTCCCCGCTGGCACGGTGCACGTCGCCATCGTGGACCCGGGCGTGGGCACGGCCCGCAGCATCATCGCAGGCGAGCACGACGGTCATCTGTTCCTGGGACCGGACAACGGCCTGCTGCAACCCGTGCTTGGGTCCGTCCCCGCAAACTGTCACCGCCTGAGCGAAACCTGGCGCCAGCAGCAGGGCTGGCCAAGTCCAAGCAGCACCTTTCACGGCCGGGACATCTTCGTGCCGCTCGCCGCCGAACTCGCCGCCGGGCACTTACACATCCGGGAGATCGGCCCGCCAGCCGGCGAACTCATTCCGTCACTGCAGGAAGAGCCACAAGCGGGGTCCCACGAAGTGCGTGGTACCGTGATTTCGATTGATAACTTCGGCAACCTGATCACCAACATCGACGCCGCGCTGGTGGCGGGCTTCCGCAAACCGGAGGTGCTCGCTGCCGGGCACCGCCTCCCGCTGCGCCGGACTTACGGCGACGTGCAACCCGGTGAGTTCCTCGCGCTGATCAACTCATTCGGTGTACTGGAAATCGCCAGGGCGGAAGGCAGCGCCGCCGAGTCGCTCGGCCTCGGCCGGGGCGCACCCATCCGCGTGCTGAACGCGACGAAGTAGGAGCGCCTTGAG
>JANNJM010000084.1:0-104487 GCA_031395645.1 Gammaproteobacteria bacterium
GGCATGTCCCCATTCTTGGAGTCGCGCCTGAAGGCGCTCTTACACCGGGATGTACGCGTCAGCCTCGATCTCGACGAGCATCTCGGGGCTGATCAGCTTCGTGACTTCCACCATCGCCGTCGCCGGGCGGATCGTGCCGAACACCTCGCCGTGGGCCCGGCCTACGTCCTCCCAGTGGCTGATGTCCGTCAGGTAGATCCGCGTGCGGACTACATGCTCCGGGCCCGCGCCGACAGCGGCCAGCGCCTTGCTGATGTTGGCAAGGATCTGGCGCGTCTGGGCGTAGCAATCATCAATGCCCACGATATTACCGTCCGGCCCACTCGCCGTGGTGCCGGATACATAGATGAATGGGCCGATCCGGACGGCCCGTGAGTAGCCGATGATCGGTTCCCACTGGCTGCCGGTGGAGTGGTTGATGCGTTCCATAGGTTGCTCCCGTGATCAGAGTTTAAGCGCCTTGAGGTCAGTCACCGGACTGTCGCACACGGTGCCGCGACAGACGTAGGCGCGCACACCAGCGGGCGCCGCGGTCTTCGACGACAGTGCGACTGGCAAATCAGCAGTATCCCCGGGGATGGCAAACACCATCCGCCGCGGGTTGTACGTCGCGCCGAGCGTCGCGGCCCACACGCTGGCTTCCGCCGGGTCGCCACGCAGGATGATCAGCTCGGGTGGCTGCAAATACTCGTCGAGCGCGTTCAGCAGGGAGCAATGGCCGTGCGGGAATTCCTGCATCCCTCGCCACCCCGCCCGCAGCGTGCGCTCCGCCGCGTCCAGATAGCGGGTCTCTACGAGCAGGTAGCCCAGGCGGGCGAGCGCAAACGCGGCCACGCCATTGCCGGAGGGCACGGCCTCATCCGCCAGCGGCTTCGACCGGTGCAACAGGGCCTCGTGATCGTGCGAGGTGAACCAGAAGCCGCCGTGTTCGCGGTCCTCGAAGCGCTCCAGCAGGCCGTCGGCCAGCCGGATGGCAAAGCGCAGGTGGCCCGTGTTCCAGCGGGTCTGCAGCAGTTCGACGACGGCGTCCAGGAGAAACGCGTAGTCATCCAGATAGCCGTTCAGGCGCGCGCGGCCATCCTTATAAGTGGCGAGCAGCCGGCCGTTCTTGAGCAGTGACTGGCGCAGGAAATCCACTGCCCCGACCGCGGCGTCCGCCAGGTCGGGCCGGTCAAGCGCCCGTGCGGCGATCGCCAGGCCCCGGATCATCAGGGCATTCCAGCTGGTCAGCAGCTTGTCGTCCAGCCCGGGCCACACGCGGCCGTTGCGCGCACTGAGCAGCTTCGCGCGGCCGGCCATCAGCAGCCGGCGCACCGTGGAGACGGGCTGGCCCGTGCGTTCGGCGATCTGCTCCACCGTCTGATAGACCCGCAGGTGCCAGGCGCGCACATTGTGATGCGGCTCCTCGAAATTCGACGGCTGGTCGAGACCGAACCTGGGCGCGAGGACCGCGTATTCATCAGCCGCCACCAGTGCCTGTACCTGGTCGGGCGTCCAGACGTAGAAGCGGCCTTCCTCGCCCTCGGAGTCCGCGTCGAGGCTGGAGTAGAACCCGCCGTCCGCCGAGCGCATATCCCGCAGCACCCAGTCCGCGGTTTCCCGGGCCACGGTCCGGTAGCTCTCGTCGCCGCTTAACTGGAACATCTGGGCGTAGAGCGCCAGCAGCGGGCCGTTGTCGTAGAGCATCTTCTCGAAGTGCGGAATCGTCCAGAAGCGGTCCACGGAATAGCGGCAGAAGCCGCCGCCCAGGTGATCGTAAATGCCGCCCTCGGCCATGCGCTTCAGCGTGAGTGCGGCGAAGAACAGGCCGTCCTTGTCGGGTTGCGGATCGTGGGCCGTGCTGCGCCAGTGCCTGAGCAGACGGTCGATGGTGGTGGGGTGGGGAAACTTGGGCGCGCCGCCGAAGCCGCCATGCTCCCGATCGACCTGCTGGCCTAAGACCTCGCGAAAATCGGCGAGTGGCGCACCGTTCAGTGCGGAGGTGTCCGCACTGCCCGCGGGTTCCAGCCGGGCAAAGGCCTCCCGCAGCGCATCGGCCTGGCCGCGCACGTCGGCCGCGCTGTCGCGGTAGTACTCCGCCACGCGCTCGAGGACCTGCGTGAACGAGGGCATCCCGTACTTCGCCGTGTTGGGAAAGTACGTGCCGCCGAAAAATGGGACGTGATCCTCGGGCGTCAGGAACATCGTCAGCGGCCAGCCACCCCCGCGCTGGGCAATGAACTGGTGGGCGGTCTGGTAGATCTTGTCGAGGTCCGGACGCTCTTCGCGGTCCACCTTGATATTGACAAAGTGCCGGTTCATCACCCCGGCCGTCGCCGGGTCCTCGAAGGACTCGTGGGCCATCACGTGGCACCAGTGGCAGGCGGAATAGCCGATCGATAGGAGGATGGGCTTGTTTTCCGCCCGGGCCTTCGCCAGCGCGGCCTCGTTCCACGGGTGCCAGTCCACCGGATTGGCGGCGTGCTGGAGCAGGTAGGGGCTGGTCTCGTCCTTGAGCTGGTTCATGCCGGCACACTACCGTATTTCGGTACCATGCCAACCCCATGTACATCGGACCCTACCGTATTGATCCCCCGGTGATCCTCGCCCCAATGGCGGGGGTTACCGACAAGCCGTTCCGGGAGCTCTGCCGGCGGCTGGGGGCCGGCCTCGCCGTGTCCGAGATGACGACCTCCGAGCCCCGGCTGTGGGGCACGCGCAAGTCCCGCCTGCGCATGGAGCATGCCGACGAGCCGGGGCCGGTGAGCGTGCAGCTGGCCGGCACCGACCCGGAAGTGCTTGCCCATGCTGCCCGTCACAACGTGGAACAGGGTGCGCAGATCATCGACATCAACATGGGCTGCCCGGCCAAGAAGGTCTGCAAGGTCGCGGCCGGCTCGGCGTTGCTGCGCGATGAAGCGCTCGTCGCGCAGATTCTCTCAGCGGTCGTGGCTGCCGTGCCGGTGCCGGTGACATTGAAGATTCGTACCGGCTATACGCGTGCTGACCGCAACGCCGTGCGTATTGCCCGCGTGGCGGAGGCGGCCGGGATCGCTGCCATCGCGGTGCACGGCCGCACCCGGGAGGATTTCTTCGCCGGCGATGCCGAGTACGACAGCGTGGCGGCCGTGAAAGCCGCGGTACGAATTCCCGTCGTCGTCAATGGCGATGTCGACACGCCGGAGAAAGCAGCAGCAGTTCTTCGCGCCACCGGTTGCGACGGCATCATGCTCGGTCGCCCGGCGCTCGGCCGGCCGTGGATCTTCCGCGAGATGGCGCACTACCTGGCCACGGGTGTCCGGCTGCCCGCTCCGGAGGCGGAGGAAGTGCGGGACATCCTGCTGGGGCATCTGGCCGCGTTGCACGGTTTCTATGGCGAGCACCTGGGCGTGCGCATCGCCCGCAAGCACCTGGGGTGGTACCTGCGTGATCAGCCGGGCGGGGAGGCCTTTCGGGCTGCGGTTAATCGCGTGGAGTCGGCGGCGGAGCAGGCGGCGCTGACAGAAGAATTCCTGGCCGGCCAGCGGGTCACGCCCGGCCTCGCCGCCTGACGCGTGCCCGCCGCGGGGCGCGAACCAAGCGCTTGCAAAACGGCGGGTGAACCGCCATTCTGGGTCCCAGAACGGCGACAGAGTCGCCATTTTGCGGACGCCTGCCTATGACCTATTTCCCACGGCTCCTTGCTCCCGGACGGGATCACTACTTCCTGCTCGGCCCCCGGGGCACCGGAAAAACCCTCTGGTGCCGGCACCAGTACCCCGCCGCCCTGCGCATAGACCTGCTCAATCCGGCGGTGCTTCGCCAGTATTCAGCGCAACCTGAGTATCTCAAGGAGGTACTGGCGGCGAATGCAGACAAGAAGCACATCGTCATTGATGAAATTCAAAAGTTGCCCGTTCTGCTCGAGATGGTGCATCTGCTGATCGAACGCAAGAGTGGCCAGCAGTTCATCCTCACCGGTTCGAGTGCGCGCAAGCTGCGACGCCAGGGCGTGAATCTGCTGGGCGGCCGTGCCGTGCGCAAACACATGCACCCTTACCTGGCAGTGGAGCTGGGCACCCGGTTCAAGCTGGCAACAGCCATCCGGCAAGGCATGCTGCCCGTGGTGTGGGGGGCGGACGACCCGTCGGCGGTGCTGGAGGCATACAACGCGCTCTACCTGCACGAAGAAGTGCAGATGGAGGGACTGGTCCGCAATATCGGCGCCTTCGCCCGCTTCTTGCAGGCCATGAGTTTCACGCACGGCTCGGTCCTGAATCTCACCAATGTCTCGCGTGAGTGCCAGGTGAGCCGCAAGACCGCGGAAGGGTATCTGGAAATCCTGGAGGACCTCCTGTTGGGATTTCGCCTTCCGGTGTTCACCCGGCGCGCGAAGCGGGAGCTCGCTTCCCATCCAAAATTCTATTTCTTCGACGCCGGCGTGTTTCGCGCCAACCGCCAGGCGGGTCCGCTGGATTCCGCCAGCGAACTGGACGGGGCCGCCCTCGAAGGGCTTGTCGCCCAGCACCTGCATGCCTGGTGCGACTACTCCAGGGGCAAACATGAGCTGCATTACTGGCAGACCCGTTCGCGAGCGGAAGTTGACTTTGTGGTGTACGGAGAGTCAGGACTGTACGCAGTGGAGGTGAAGAACTCCAGGCGCATACAACCCGCAGATCTGACCGCCTTGAAAAGTTTTGCCGAGGACTATCCGCAAAGCAGCCGCTATCTGCTCTACCGCGGAGACGACCGGATCAAACGCGACGGTGTGCTATGCATGCCCTGCGAAGATTTCCTTCTCGACTTGAAACCAGACCGGTTCCCGGAGTAGATCCCTTTTTCGGGGACAGCAGGGGTCGGCGAGCTTATGCGCTATCACGGGGTGTTCGCACCGCACAGCCTGGCTGACTCAGAATGTCCCTCATCGGGTTAACGGCGACAGATCAGCAAAAAAAGTTACGCCGGCTGCGCGTGATATTCACACGCGCGGCCGGCGCCATCGCACTACATCAATAAGCCGGTTACCTGCCCATTACGGAACCGGGCACGGCGGAGTTCCCGCACACGCCAGACCGGACGGTCCCGGCGGCGTGCCGAGACGGGCGCGCAGCAGGCCGAAGTCGGCCGTCGTTACCGTACCGCTGCTGTTCATGTCGGAAGCAGCGGCTGTGGCACTGAAGCCGGCAGCCTGACCGAGCACCGAGCGCAGCAGGCCGAAGTCGGCCGTCGTCACCGTGCCGCTGTTGTTGATGTCGGCATCGCAGATGTTGCCGTAGCCATCAGCGTTGGCGTCCTGCTGGAGCGGGTTCGCCGTCAGCCGGCAGTTGTCGACGTAGTTAGTCTTGCCGTCAGCGTCCGAATCCACATAGACGATGTGACCCTGCACCATGTACATGGTGTTGCCGGTGGTCGAGGTAATCATGATCCGGACGATGCCCGGCCGACCGCCAACGCCATCCGGAAAGGCCTGCGACGTGCCGTTACCCTGCGTGTTGGGAATGTCCAGCACAGCCTGCAACGCAAACGCATCCATGCCGTTGTCGAAGCCCAGGCCGCTGCTCGGATTGGTCTGGGTGGCAGTGCCGCTGATCAGCGGGTAGTTGCCCGCGTTGGCCAGCGTCGGGAACGAGGGCAGTGACGTGCCCGTGTTGAAGATGGTCGTCCCCACGGCGAACAGGCCGAAGGTACCCGCACCCGTGCCGTTACCGGCCGGTTGTGCGCTCAGGCAGCCGAAAAAGAACGGGCAGGTTCCACCGTAGCCGGCAGCTGGACCGTGGTCAGACAGGAAGCCGTTGGCTGCTGTTGAAATGAACGTGGGCCACTCGGTCGCGCTGGTGACGAAGTCGATGCCGAAGTAGCTGTTGGTGGCACCGGCCTTGAGCAGGTTATAGACCGCGTTCGCAAACGTATGCGTGGACCAGCCGGCCGATGGCGAGAAGCCGCTCTCGGTGGAGAAGCTGCCGTTCAGCGTGATGGTATTGACGGCTGTCAGCTGGGTGGCGCTCGCCACTGCGGACATGACCACTTGCGCGGTCAGGACGGGTGGCGCAATGGCTGCGTTGCCATTGAACGGGCCTGGTGCCACGGCCGTCAGGGTCGGAGTAAACGCTCCCGACGCTTCGTAGACCTGGTCGAACACCACGTCGAACCGCAGGACGCTCTGGGCGCTAGCGGCACCCGCACACAGGACGAGCGCCAGCCCCACTGGAAACTTATTCATGTTCATGACAGAGACCTCCGAAGTTTTAATTTGAATAGTTCGTTCTTTACTCTGAGAAATGATTCCCCGCTGATCTTCCCTCTGTGCTCCCAAAAACTGCCTCTATCCTCAGTGAGAGAGCGATTCGTGGTTTACCACCACGTCTTAGCCTGGCGCAGCCGTCCTCACAGATACGCCCGGACCAATATACGTCAGTACGGACTGGGCACTCAGCGGCGTTTTACCTAACGCAGTTCCGACTCGTTACTCACCGAACTTGTAACTGGCACGCACGCCGACCACGCGCGGTGGCGGAATGAAACCAAAGATGACCTCGTCTCGCGGTTGCGCGCCGGTGCCGCCATAAAGACCGTCCTTGAAATCCTGGTAGCGCTGGCCCCAGCGAACGGTGTCGTCATCGAACACGTTGTCGACATAAAGCTGCACCGACCATTCGTCCGCCTGGAGGCCGAGCTGGGCGTCGGCAATGAAGTTGGCGGCGACGTAGGCCGTGTTGAACTGGTCAGCCAGCGGCCGCTTGCTGTCGTAAGTGCCGGAAGCATTGACGAACCACTCTAGCGATTCGTTCAGTGGGGCTGTGTAGTTGGCCTGGATGGCCGCGGAGTGTTTCGGTACACCGGCGATGGGCGCGCCTGCGCAGTTGCCCGTTTGATTCCCGCAGATGGCTCGGTCCTTGGGAGTTGGGCCTTCGTCGTTGCCCACATCGTTATCGTCCTGGGCCTTCCGGATTTTGTCGTAGTTAAATTCAGTAAATTCGGCATCGGTATAGGCGTACCCAGCGGCGAGGGTGAGCGCTTCAATGGGGTTCCAGACCAGATCAAGCTCCAAACCTTTGCTTTCTGCTTCACCGGCGTTGGCAACGCCGGCGGAAGGGTAGCCGGTAGTCGGGCTGTTCGTCGTAACGCCTACCTGCCGGTCCGTGTAGGAGCTGAAGAACAACGCCGCGTTTGCCCGCAGCTTGTTGTCAAGCCACTGGGTCTTGGCCCCCAGTTCATAAGCCCACAAGACCTCTTGTTCGACGCGCGCGAGTTGCGGCACCGCAAACTGCGCCGTGCCGAAACCTGCCGGCTTGGTGCCCTTGGCGCCGGAAAGATAGATCAGTACGTCGTCATTCACGTGGTAGTCGAGGGTCAGGCGCGGATTGACCGTCGTCGAGACCTGGGAATCGGTAGCGGGCAGGGCGAAGTCCTCGAAATCGATGGGCAGAACGAGCAGCGCCTGGCTCACCCGATCGACCGTCGTATTGGTGGCCACCGTGATGTCGTCCCGGATGTACCGTACCTCACCGGTAAGCCGCAGTGCGCCGGTGAGATCCAGCGCCGCCAGTGCAAACACCGAATAGCTGTCAGTATCGCGGGTGGTCTCCTTGGGTAGCGCGCCAAGACGGACTGAATCCCGGTACGTGCATGCCGCCTGAAGGGGCAGGACTGCCTGGCAGAAGTCCGGGAGCGCCTCGGCGACGTTGGGAGCATTGAGCCAGAACAGGGACTCGTCTTGGTTAGTGGTCCGTTCGCGAAAACCCGAGACACCTACGAGCCAGCGGCCACGCTCCCAGTTGCTGGATTCGAGCGTGAACTCCTGCTCGAGGTACTGCGTATCCGTCTGGTCCAGGTAATCGTTATCCAGTGAGCCGAAGGAATTGACCGGCTGACCGGCAACGACGCGGAAGATCGGTGTGCCGACCCCATCCTGAAAGTCGACGTCCTCGTGCAGGAACGCATCGTTGTCGAGCAGGCTGGTTTGCGACTTGAAAATGACCGTCTCCCCGGTCCACTCAGCCTTGACGTACGCCAGCAGGGTCTTGTCGACGCTGCCTTCAAACGGCGCACCGTTGCGCTGGGAGCGGGACAGCGACACGCTGTTTTCATCGACCGTTTGGACAGTGCCCAGCCATTGGCCGAAATCCATCAGTCCGCCGGGCTGGCCCGGGAGATCGCTCGTGAAGCTCGTCTGTGTTCCCGGGGGCAGGGGCAGGCCGGCCAGGTAGAAGGTGTTGGCGTTGGAAACCTTGGCAACGGCCCGGGGTTCGAACTCGTTCTCTGTGTAGCTGACGCTGCCGGTGATATTTAGCGACTCTGTGGGCGTCCAGAGTGCCGCGAGTCTGGCGCCATTACTCTTGCCGCCACCCAGGCCGACATTTGCCACCGGGTCTGTCGGGTTGTGGTTCTCGAAAAAGCCGTCGCTATTCCAGGTACCGGCGTTCAGGCTGAGGGCCAGCTTTTCAGGGACTACAGGCCCGGAAATTGAACCCCGCAGGTCGTAGATTGAGTAATTCGCCGCATCATCGGCCGACACGTTGACGCGCAGGCCGTCCATTGACGGTTTTTTCGTGATGTAGTTGATGGCCCCGGCAAAGGCATTGCGGCCGTACAGGGCCGACTGGGGGCCCTTGACGACTTCAACCCGCTCCAGGTCAAGAAGGCGGGAGTTGAGCAGGGATGAACCGCCGCCCGATGTGACGTTTTCGCCGGAAACGTCGATGCCGTCGACAAGAACCGCCACGCTGGTCCGACCGCGCGTGTTGTTGATGCCACGGATCGAGATGCGCGTGTCGGCGGCTGAAAACGCCTGATCGAACTGCACACCCGGGATGAACTTGATCACATCCGCCGTGCTGGAGATGCCCAGCTTCTCGATGGTCGCCGCATCGAATGCGGCGACAGCGATCGGCACGTCCTGCAGGTTCTCGTCCTTTCTCCGGCTGGTGACGACGATTTCCTCGATCTGTGCCCAGCCGGTCGAAGGTGCAAGTGATACGGGAATACCGAAGCTGGCAGCCACTGCAGCGACCAGACAGTCTCTTCCGCGAAACCTCATCGTTCTGTCTCTGCGTTGCTGGCTTTCGCTTTACCGGTTCTGCTTTTCCATCGGCGGCGCAGAGCGGCGCCCGCCGCGGCGAAGATGCCGCCACCAAGCAGGGCCCCGGCCGCGGGTAATGCTTTCGAGACGGTCACCACGACCTGGTCGGAGACCTCCTGCGTGCCGTTGCTCACGGTCATCTGAATCGTGTACGCACCCAGCTGGTCCAGCGCCGTGATGTCAAAGGTCGGCGTGGCGGTGTTGGCGCCGACGAGGGCCGCACTCACCGCCGGCGGGGCGCCGGAAAAGGACATGATCTGCCAGTTGTAGGTCAGTGGCAGGCCCGACGGGTCGCTGCTGCCCGTGCCGTCGAGGATCACCGTGGTGCCGGCCACGGCGAAGCTTACGTCCTGATCCGGTCCGGCATTGGCGTCAGGCGCCGGGACGCTTGTGATGCTGATGTTGTCTGTGACGGTGCTGGCCGGATACCCGTCCGTGACCGTCAATTGAATGACATACGGTCCAGCGATGTCCGGTGTGAAGGTCTGGCGCGGATCGAACGGAAGATTGACCTGCTCCACCCCGGCAGGACCCTCCAGCACGGCGGTGGATCCAGCCGGGCGGGACACGAACACCCAGCTGTACCTGAGGATGTCGCCATCGGCGTCGGTCGAGCCCCCGGCATTCAGACTGACCAGCGTGCCGTTGAGCACGGTCTGATCCGCGCCGGGATTGGCCACCGGGGAGCTGTTAACCACGGTGGTCTCGGGCGGACTGGAACCACCATCGATGCAGCCACCGAGCACTGTCAGGCTGGCGAAGACCGCGCCTAAGCTGATGAAGTGCCAATGATTTTTTTGGCGGCCGGCCGCCAGGTGCTGGGTCATTGCTGTCGTTCCAAAGGTGGTGTCAGGTAGCGCTTACTTAAAATCGCCCAAAAACGACATATGATCACACCGCGCCGATAACAAATCGGGTCGACGGCACCGGGGCTCTGGAGGATAGAGTGGGCAAAGCCCCGGCACCGCGTTCCCTTTCTGTCCAGCCGACGCCTGCCTATGGAGGCTAGCCGATGCCGGTGGTCATACTTGGACCAGCTGGCCTGTTCCGGAACGTGCCCGTCACTTAAGGCCTGCCAGCGCAAACTTTTAGCAAAACTCCTCGCTCAGGTCGCTACGTCAGGCTGCGCGACGTCAGGCCGCCGCAGCCATCGGTTCCGCGTCCCCACGCGAACCTGCTGATCGAAAAATGGCAACGCCCGCTGCGGCAAACACCAGCAGCACGATGGTCATCAGCACGCTGTACTGGAGCGGCTTCACCCAGACTTCCGGGTACAGGCCCCACCGCGAGAACCCCTCGATCGGCAGCCAGAGAATGTTGGCCGTCGGGATTGCGTAGCGAAACGCAGCGCCCAGCCCACGGATCCGGGTCAACTTGTTGACCAAGTAGAGACCCCACGCCACAAAACCCACCGTAATGAGCATCGCGGCGATCGAGTCGTAGCCGATCAGCCGCGGGTCGTTGATCGTGATCGCGCATAGGTAGATGAACCAGATCAGGAACACGGTCTCGATCGCCGTCGTGCGCGCATGTTGCCGCTGGTAGCCCGCCGTCATGCGGCCGGGCCGCAGCTTGAAGTTCCGGTGGAACCACATGAACATCCGGCAGCGGGTGTCCTTGTTCGCCCCGAAGAAAATCAGCAGGACGATGACGATCAGCGACGTGGCCTGGATCATCAGCAGGCCCGGCATCAGGATCGGGATGCCCTTGTCGGTGACCGGCGTGAGCTTCAGCCACTCGCCGAAGTACTTCCACGTCCACTCGAAAAAGCCCACCCAGATCAGGTTGCCGCCAAGGTAGCCGAGCAGGGTGGCCTGGTTCTCGGGGCGGGAGAGGCCCTTCCAGACCAGACAGACGCCCAGCACGCCCAGCGCCATGGAAACAGAGGTGTCCACGGCCAGCGAGCCAGCGGTCATCTGCCACTGCAAAACGACCAGTGTGTGACCCAGGGCCAGGCCGCACAGCACCGTAACGAGGGCCAGCAGGCCACCCGTGGCGGAACGGTCGAGTTCTGAAGCAAAGCGGCGCATCGGATTATGTTCGAAATCGCTCCTGGCAATGACTTCCGGGAGGGTCGATCAAACGGGAGAGTCGGGCGCGGAACAAGGGCCCGCACCCGGCCAATTCCCCGACCGGCCAACAAATTCCCCGATTCCGCTTCGGGCTGCACGAAATAGACCCCACGGAGCGCCAGTGCTATGGTGAAAACCGTGTCAGCACAGCTCCAGATGCCGATTCCCGCAACGGCGCCGTCCGGCCCGGTTGGCCCCCCAGCTGGCCCAGCGGCCCGCCGTCGCTGGCTGCCGTTCCGTGACTGGGACTGGCGCCATTTCCTCTTTTACCTCGGCGTGCCGGCGGGCATCGCCACCTACGCGGCCCTGAACAACTGGACCATCCTCCAGATCTCGGGGTACCAGACCACGCTGGCCTTCTATGCAGGCCATTCGTTCATCCCGTGGTGGACCAGCGCGGTCGCAACCTACCTGTGCATGCGTCTGCTCAAGCCCTGGCAGCCGCCAAAACTCCTGCTGCTTGCCCTCGGCAGTTTCCTGGCCTGCCTCCTGATCCTTCCGTACTCCAGCTGGCTCACCGAGTACTTCGCAGTGGGCTGGGTCAGCGGCGACCCCGACGGGCACCTATCCAGCGAGCATATCTACAGCGAGGTGGGCTTCTGGGCGTTCGCGGCCCGCGCGACCGTGATCTGGGTCCTCGTAAATTTCGCCTTCGACCGGTTCCTCGGGCTGCCGCGCTACCGCTACGACACGCCCGAGGGCGCCCCTGAAGCGTCCTTGGCCGGTACGCCTGCCGGGAACGCTGGCCTGGCGCCCGCTGCGGCCGAGCCGGCGCTGCGCTTCCTGCAGCGCCTGCCAGCAACCGTGTCTGCAGACGAGGTGATTGCGCTGAAGGCCGAGCAGCACTACCTCAAGGTCTACTTGGCCGACCGGTCCTTCCTGACGCTCTACCGCTTCAGCGATGCCGTGGCGGAAATGGATCCGTCCGCCGGCCGGCAGGTGCACCGTTCGTTCTGGGTGCGCTCATCCGCCATAAGGGCGATCAAGCGCGACTCACGGAAGTACGTCGTCGAGCTCGTGAACGGCCTCGCCGTGCCGATCAGTGTCGCGAACCGCGGCCTGATCCGCGAGCTGGCGAGGGCCCGCAACATCCCCGTGCACCCGCCTCTCTGACGCCTGCGGGAGTCTCCTTGGCATGGCCCGCACAGCGGCGCTACCATCGCGCCGCGCGCCAGGGCGCCGGCGTTCAGGCGGAGACGGCAACGTGATCACGATGTTCAGGCAAATGCGGGTCCCGGCAGCGCTCTTGCTGCTCACCTTTTTAGCACTTGTGGCCAGCTGCGCCTCGCCCGAGGAAAAGGCCAGCGTTTACCTGCAGAAGGCCCGCCAGTTCTACGCAGCCGGCGACCTGGTCCATGCCAGGGTGGAATTGCGCAACACACTGCAGGTGCAGCCGCGCAACGCGCAGGCCCTGTACCTCATGGCGCAGGTCAATGAGCGCGAGGAGGACTATCCGGCCGTGCTCGGCAATCTGCAGATGGCCGTCGAGGCAGATCCGAAGTACTTGGATGCGCGCGTCAAACTCGGCAACTACTACGCCGTGGGCAGGAAGGTCGCGGAGACGCGCGCCGAGGCCGACGCCGCCATGGCGCTGGCACCGAACAGCCCGTCCGTGCGCCTGCTGAACGCCTGGGCCTACTACGTGGCGGGCGACCGTGCGCAGGCTCTGGAGGAAGTCGCCAACACGCTGCGGCTCGATCCGAAGCGTCGTGATGCCGTCACGCTCAAGGCCAGCCTGCACGCCGAGGCTGGGCGCTTCGCCGAGGCCCTCGCGGCGATTGATGAAGGCATCCGTGTTGCCGACAAGGCCGATGCCGAAAACCTGCGGCGTGTGCGCGTGGCGTTGCTCGTGCAGGCGGGTCAGCCGGAGCAGGCCGAGCAGGACCTCAAGCGCCTGGTGGCTGATTTTCCGTCAGTGCCCGCCTACGACGTCGCACTCGCCCGCCTCCTCGTGTCACAGAACCGGACGGCGGAGGCGGAAGAACGCATCCGGTCGCTGATTGCGCGCGACCCCGACAACGCCGAGTGGCGCGTGCAACTCGCCGGCCTGCTGGTTAACCGGCGCCAGTCAGGGGACGCGGAGGCGGGTCTTGTGCAGGCGGTCCGCGAGAATCCGGCCTCTGGCGCGATGCGCTTCGCGCTCGCCGGTTTCTATGAAACCAACCAGCGCCTGGACGAGGCCCTCAAGGTCTACGAAGCCATGCTGGCGGCGGGGCCGAAACCGGAAGAGGCACTGGCCGCGCGCAACCGGATCGTCGCACTCACGATGAGGACCGACGAAAAAAGGGCGCGGGCAATCGTCAGCGAGATCCTTGCCGATGCGCCGGCGAATGTGGACGCGCTCGTCTATCGGGCCGCCTTCAGCTTCAAGGACCAGCGGCTGGGCGAGGCTGTGGCAGATCTGCGCTCGGCCCTGGTGCGTCAGCCGGACTCGCAGCGCGCGCTGCTCCTGCTCGCCCGAACCTACGTGAGCAAAGGCGAGGGGGCACTGGCCGAGGATGCCTACCGCAAGCTGCTTGCGCTGAATCCGGCGGGCGCCCAGGCCCGCAGCGAGCTTGCGGCGGTGGTCAGCGGCCGCGGCGACCTCAAGGAGGCCGAAACCCTGTTGCGCGACGCGCTTGCGTTCGCGCCGGGCGACCAGGCGTCCTCGAGTGGGCTGATCACAGCCCTCATGAGCCAGGGCGATCTGAAGGGCGCGGAGTCGGAAGCGCGGCGCATGGTCAGTCTCGGCGAGCAGACGGGCCTCGCGAGCTACCAGCTCGGCGTGGCGCTGCAGCTCCAGAACAACGACGAGCAGGCCATTGCCGCCTACAAGCAGGCGCTGCAGAAAAATCCCACGATCGACCAGCCGCTAACGGACCTCGTCCGCCTGCTCACGACCACGGGCAAGGCGCGCGAGGCGGAGGCCTATCTCGACCAGCACCTTAAGGAACACCCCGACCAGCTGACGGCGAAGATCCTGCTCGCCATGGTCTACCGCGACAGTGGCCGGCCCGGGCTGGCGCGCAAGCTTCTGACGGACATCGTCGCCGCACAGCCCGCGGCGACCGGTGCCTGGATCGGGCTGGCGGGGCTTGCGCCCCCTGAATCCGGCGAGCGGCTGTCGGTGCTTGAGAACGCTCACGCGCGCAACCCCGGCGACCCGCAGCTGGGGCTCGCGCTGGGTTCCGCGCAGGAGAAACGACAGGCCTATCAGGCGGCCATCCGGGTCTACGACGAGGTGATCGAGGCCGGTGGCGGCAGCGATTTCATCGTCAACAATCTCGTCGTGTTACTGCTCGACGTGCGCAGGGACCAGGCCAGTTACGCGCGCGCGCTCAAGCTGGCCGGCCGATTCGCCGAGGGCGCCCGGCACCCGTTCAACCTCGGCGTCCTTGGCTGGGCGTATTACCGCAACGGCCAGTTCGGTAGCGCCGTGCAGTTTCTGGAACGGGCCGTGGCCGCGAGTCCTGAGGCGGTGCCCCAGCTGCGCTATTACCTCGGGATGGCCTATCTCAAGGCGGGTAACCCGGCGGGCGCCCGGCAGGAACTGCAGCAGGCGGTGGACAACGCGGCGGCAACCAGCAGTCGCTTTTCAGGCCTCGACGAAGCGCAGGCGACGCTCAGGACGCTGCGCGCCGGGAAGGGCTAGTGAGCGCCGGGCACGCTCGTGCAGCGTTATGTCGTCTCAGGTCTTCCGCGCCGGCGAAACATTGCGTATATTTAATCCCGTCTGACGCATAGCGAGAAAAACCGAGGCCCGTAACTCTAAGGGCTTCGGCAGACTGCCGATCTGCTTTCAGGCTATGAGGATAGCCAGAGTGGGGAGCGCGAAATTCAGTATCTGCGGCCAGTACTCCGGGTCGGGCGTTCGTGCCTGCGGCCGTCGTCGAATTTCGGTCGTTGGCGCGGGGGAAAATTAGCCAACACACTCTGGAGCACATAATGAAAAAGTTACTCACCGGGGTCGCGCTCAGCATGGTTGCTGGCACGTCCTTAGCCCAAAGCGTCATTTCCTTTGACGTGGTTTTCGACCAGGTCTACGAAGCATCCGGCGCCTTCGCGCCAAATCTGGGTCCGGTTGGACCCGGGCCATTCAATGGGTTCCAGCCGATTCCGGGACCGAGCCTGACCGGCAAAGTCATCCTGAGCGCCGCGCCGAGCAGCACCCAACTGACCAATGTCAGTGGTGCGCTCAACCAGATCACACTGAACGGCAGCTTCTCGACGGCCAGCGGCAATTCGCCGGCGCCAGCGGTGATCCACACGTTCAACGCCGCCACGTACGACCTCTACAAGCCGAACAGCTATTTCGCCACGGACTTCGTGTTCAGCGGCAACAACTGGCCGATCTTCACGTCCACGGCGGCGAACGGCGCGCTTTCGGACCAGGGTCCGGCAGCGATTTACGGCGGCACCTGCCCGTTCTTCTTCAACTGCAATAGCGCGCAGTCTGGCGGTACCGGCACCGGGACTACGCCATCCGATCTGTTTGATGCGGGTACACCGATCTTCAGCGGCTCGGCTGTGTTCCCCACGCTGGCCAACGCCGGCACCTACGCCCAGATCGGCGGCTCCTACACCAGTTCCAGCCCGAGTTCGCTGGGCTTTGAGACTGGCATCGACGCCTTCGCGTTCCAGGGCGTGCTCGACGTAGCCAACAGCCAGGGCAACGGCGCTTCGCAGCCGTACCCGGACGGTGTGCTCGGCTTCCCTGGCAAGGTCCGCTTCCTGACCTTCTCGGCGTCCGGCAACACCGCCTACATGGTTGAGGGCCGCATCGTTGCCCCGATTCCGGTGCCAGCGGCCGTCTGGCTGTTCGGTTCCGCGCTCGGCCTGCTCGCCGTTGCTCGCCGTCGGGTCGCTGCCTGAAGCGACTGACGTTTACCCCTCCGGGGTGACGTGGTATCGACGTGCTACGAACAGAAAGGGCCTGCGTAAGCAGGCCCTTTTTTCTGTAGCAGCGCAATGCAAAGGAACGACAAAAATGCGCAAGGCACAATCCGTTGTGGTGACACTAGCCAACGTCTTGGCTGGTCTTCTGGGCGCCTCATCGGCCCACGCCGTAAGCTTCACCAACATCAATGGCATCAGCGTCGACTTTCCGGCCGGGGCAGTCTCGTTTGCCGACCAGCTGGTCGACTTCTCGCCCGGGATAGTGTTTGACCCGGCGCGGGGTATCAACATTCCGTTGTCGCCCTATCTGGACGGTAACAACACCCTGGGCGTGCCCGACATGAACCTCACCCAGTCGCTGCTGTGCTTTGACGGCACGCCAACCAGCCAGGACTGCAGGTTCGCCTCGCTGGGATCACTGGGCTCACTGACGGTGCGATTTACCGACAATCTGCTGACCGGCAACGGCGCCGCCAGCCCTGACCTGTGGATCTTCGAGGCGGGTCCCGGCGACCTGACCTTCGTAGACTTAAGCGTCGATGGCCTGAACTGGCTGGCGGTCGGCTCGATTGCCGGCTTCACGGGCGTCGATATCGATGCTTTCGGGTTCGGCCCGGCCAGTGCCTTCGGCTACGTCCGCCTCCGGGACGCCCCGGGCGGCCAACCGACGGGCGACACCCTCGGCGCCGATATCGATGCGATCGGTGCGATCAGTACGGTCGCAGTCGTGCCCGTGCCGGCCACCGGTGTGCTGCTGCTCTCGGCACTCGCCGGCCTGGCGAGGCGTCGCCGAGCCCGTTGCTAGCGAAGCATCGCGGGGAATCAGGTATATTTCACGCCGACGGGACTACGACGATCCGCTCTCTGCTGAGGATAGAGGCGTTTCGGGAGTACTGAGAAGCGATCACCGGGGACCCAATAACCACAACGCATGGTTGTCCTTAAAAAGCATCCGGAGATCTTGAGTGATGAATAAAAGTGAGATTGGGCGCGCTCTCGCCGTCGGCCTGGTGCTCGGCCTGTTGCTTGGGTTGGGCGCCACCGTGGCCAATGCCCAGAGCGTCATTTCCTTTGACGTGGTGTTCGACAAGGTCTCCGAGGCCTCGGGTGGATTCACGTCCAACCTGACGGACATCAGCTCGGGGCCGTTCAACGCCAATGCCGCCATCGTTCCGCCAGATCTCACGGCCCACGTCGTACTAACGACGACGCCGGGCGGCACCCAGCTGACCAACGCCAATGGCGCGCTGAACCAGATCACCCTGAACGGCAGCTTCTCGACCGTCAGCGGCTTCTCGCCAGCGGCCGGCTGGTCAATGCACACGTTTTCGGACGCGACCTTCGACCTTTACAAGCCGAACAGTTTTTTCGCAGCCGATGCCGTGACCGATGCGAGCAACTGGCCGGTTTTCACGGCCACCAGCACCAATGGCGCGCTGGCGGATCACGGTCCCGCGGCCAATTACGCTGGTAGCTGTCCGTTCTTCGGAGGTTGCCTGAGCGCGGCGTCTGCCGGCACGCCGAACGGGACGACACCCTTTGGCCTGTTTTTCGGCGGCAGCAGGGAGGTGCCGGTAACCACCGGCATTCCCATCTTTGTGAGCGGTGCGCCGGTCTATCCGGTCAGCTTCCGCGATTCCGGCAACTACCCGCTGATCGCCGGCTCCGCGACCCAGACCAATCCGTCCACGGGCCTCGGCTACGATAACGGCATGGACGCCTTCGCACTGCAGGGCGTGCTCGACGTCGCCAACAGCCAGGGCAACGGCCCGTCCCAGCTCTACCCTGACGGCGTTGGTGGTCGTCCGGGAATCGTGCGGATCATGACCTTTTCCAGCACCGGCAATACCGCGTACATGGTGCAGGGCCACGTGGTCTATACCGCGGTACCCGGCCCGGCCACGGGCTGGCTGCTGGCGACCGCAGTCGGCGTGGTGGTGCCGTGGGTGAAACGCCGCCGGCGGATTGCTGCCTGACCGCCGTTCCGAAATCCGGATCTGAAGTGCTGGAAACCCCGCGTCGGCGGGGTTTCCTTTTTGCGCTCCTGCTGCTCGGCTCGGCCAGCGGTGCGGAGGATCGACCCAATGAGCGACCCCAGCAACTGCCCGCCATCCAGCTCAGTGCGGGCATTCACCTGATCCAGGCCCAGCTCGCCATGACGCCCCAGCAGCACCAGATCGGCCTGATGTTCCGCAAGACGATGGCGCCCAGCGAAGGCATGCTGTTCGTGTTCGCGGAAACCAGACAGCAGTGCTTCTGGATGAAGAACACGCCTCTGCCGCTGTCGGCGGCTTTCATCGCCGACGATGGCAGTGTGGTCAACATTGAAGACATGCAGCCGGGCACGCTCAATCGCCACTGCTCGCGCAAGCCGGTGCGCTTCGTGCTCGAAATGCACCAGGGCTGGTTTGCGCAGCGTGGCCTGAAGGCCGGTGCCCGACTACAGGGCGCCCCTTTTCAATAGACTGGCGGCATGCAGCTGCTCCCGCACTCGAGCGAGTACCACGCGCCCGTCCAGAGTTTCGACCTGGAGGCGAAGCGCCAGGCCGATGGCTCACTTGCGCTGCGCTTCAGGCTTGAAGGGGATCTGGCGGGATTGCTGGTGCCGAAAGCGAGGGAGTCGCGGTCGCGCCTGAAGGCGCTCCTACGGGACCGACGTGCGGATGGGCTGTGGCGGCACACGTGCTTCGAAGCGTTTATCGCGACGCCCGGCTCCGCAGCCTATTGCGAGCTGAACTTTTCGCCGTCGGGCGAGTGGGCGGCCTATGCGTTCACGGGCTATCGGGCTGGCAGGGCGTTACTGGAGATGCCGGCCCCGCCGCAGGCGGACTGGGAACTTGGTCAGCGGCTGCTGGAGCTGTCAGTCATCCTGGACCCCGCGGCGCTGCTGCGTGACGCGGGCCCATTGCGCCTCGGCGCATCGGCTGTGCTTGAAGCGCAGTCAGGCACAATCTCGTACTGGGCGCTGCGGCACCCGGCGGGTCAGCCTGATTTTCATCACCCGGAGAGCTTTGTTTGGGAATTCCCATGATGTTTGGCCCCATGCGGTCTGGATTGGACCGGCTGCTGACCGATCGCTCGCTGCGCAAGGAGCTGGCGGGCCGTCGCCTGGCATTGCTGGCGCACCCGGCGTCTGTCACTGCGGACTTGAGGCATTCGCTTGATGCCCTCATGGCTTGCAAGGATCTCAACGTCACTAGCGCCTTCGGGCCCCAGCACGGCCTGCGCGGTGACAAGCAGGACAACATGATCGAGTCGCCGGATTTCCTGGACCCCAAGCACGGGATTCCGGTTTTCAGTCTCTACGGTGACGTGCGCCGGCCCACCCGGGCGATGCTGGACAGCTTTGATGTCCTGCTCGTCGATTTGCAGGATCTCGGTTGCCGCATCTACACCTTCATCACCACGCTGCGTTACGTGCTGGAAGAGGCGGCGCACTGTGGTAAGTCGGTGTGGGTGCTGGACCGGCCGAATCCCGTCGGCCGGCCCGTCGAAGGGCTCACGCTGCGTCCGGGCTGGGAAAGTTTTGTCGGCGCCGGCGCCTTGCCGATGCGCCACGGACTGACGATGGGCGAGCTGGGCCAGTGGTTCAGGCGCACGCTGGCGCTCGACGTCGACTATCGCGTGATCGGCATGGACGGCTGGCAGGCGGACACGGCGCCGGGCTTTGGCTGGCCCGTGCCTGAGCGGAGCTGGGTCAATCCCAGTCCGAACGCGCCGAATCTTTCGATGGCGCGCTGTTATGCCGGCACCGTCATGCTCGAGGGCACGACCCTGTCGGAAGGTCGCGGCACGACCCGGCCTCTCGAACTCTTCGGCGCACCCGATCTCGAGGCGGTCGCCTTGCTCGGACGCATGCACAAGCTGGCGCCGGAGTGGTTGCAGGGCTGCCGCCTGCGGCCCTGCTGGTTCGAGCCCACGGCTCACAAGCACGCGGGCCAGCTCTGCAACGGCGTACAGATCCACGTGGACGATGCGGCATACGGGCACGCGCTGTTCAAGCCGTGGCGCGTGCAGGCGCTGGCGTTCAAGGCGCTGCGGTCACTGCGGCCGGACTACCCGCTGTGGCGCGACTTTGCCTACGAGTACGAGCGGGACCGGCTGGCCATTGACCTGATCAACGGCAGTGAGCTGCTGCGGCACTGGGTGGATGACCCGCAGGCGACGCCTGGCGATCTCGACTCGCTCGCGCGACAGGACGAAACCGCCTGGGCCGATGCCCGGCGGGAATTCCTGCGCTACTGATTTTTCGGTGGCTCGGTCCCACCACCCGACAACTTGCTGCAGGAGCCCTTCGGCAGGTAGATCCAGGCGCCCGGTTCCCGGTCGCTCATTACCGTGCCGGCGCAGGAGTTGCCGGAGAAGAAGCAGTCGTTCATCGCCTGCTTCGCCACTCCGTAGCACTTTTCGTAGGCATAAATGGGCTTTTCCGGGTGCACCTGCGCACCGGCCTGGGAGGCAAGCAGGGTAGCTATCGCCAGAGAGAGGGCGCCGTCGAGTTTCCTGGTCATGGTTGTGTCACTCCTTAATGGGTTTGACTCTTGGGATTTACAACGCGGCGCGTAACCCGACGAGAAAGATTCCACCACGTGTTTCTGCTAGCGAGCCGATGCCGCCCTCGTCGTCGAAGTCGAGGTAGTAGTAAGCACCATAGAGTCGAACACGCGTTCCGGTCCGGTAGGAAACGCCGAACTCGCCAGCGCGCAGCTCATCGGTTCCAGGCGCGTCATCGCCTTCTGCCCGTGCCCATTGCAGGTAGCCCCCCACCGTCCATGGACCGCGGTTGTAGTTGAGGCTGCCCACGGCGCCGAACGTACTGGCTGACGACAGAGCATCGGCACTGCGGGCTCGACCGGTGGTCCCGTCGTAGGTCGCACTCACACCGATTTGCAGGTCGTAGTCGAGGATCAGCGTGGCACCCACGTTGACGGAATGGAGTGGTTGCGTGCGCGTGCCGTGGCCGTAGGAGTACGACCCGCCGACATGCAGGGCGTTATCCGCCCAGTACGTGTCGTGGGTCAGACCGAACTGCATGAGGTCGCGAACGCGCGCATCGGTGGCGTCTGGCGCGTAGGAGATGCCGGCCAGGAAGCCCCGGTGCTTCGGCGACACGTAGAGGACCTTCGTGGACTCGTCCGCGGCCAGGGTTGCGGTAAAACCCAGCGAGGTCAGGGGCAGCAACTGGTCGGCAAGTGCCGGTTCAAGGAACGCCAGCTGCAGTCCGCCGCCCGGATCGAGGCTCGGCCCGGAGGCCGGACCAAACTCGGCGCCCGTGAAGGTGAAGTTGTTGGCCGCGTAGCCAACGAGGACATCGGGCAGGCCCTGCCGGTCGCCGAGCTCGAGCCGTCCGGCGTTCCCAAGCAGCAGCAGGCTGGCCTCGCCGATCTCGAGCCGGTCTTCAGGGGAGGTGCGCAGCACAATGCGTGCTCCCAGGTTGGGTGCGGTCACGAAGTCCCGGCGAGCGAGCAGGCGCAGCGCGCCGTCCAGCCGCGCGTCGTCGCGCCCGGCACCCAGGTCGTCGGCGGCACCGAGGCCGGCCGTTGCATTGCCGTAGGCCTCGATGGTCAGGCTCGCCGGGCCGTTCTCTAGCACCAATGGTGCAGCCAGTCCGGTCGAACTCAGCAGGACCCACGCCAACGCAACGGGAGCGCCGATCAGCAGCTTCCTTCGAGCGTTCACAAAGCGGACTTTTGCAAGGGTCATGCCAGCCCGGGAAGCCAGTGGCCACGGGGCTTCCGGAAGGCTGGTAGCGCACGGCCCGCGACGCACGGTGGCTCCGCCGCTGCCCGTCACGGGCTGACCTGGCCGTTCCGTGCGCCGGTTCACTTGCCGGGGTCCAGCCGGCCGCCTAGACTCAGCGGGTGTTGCGGACTCGACCTTTCCTCTGTCTGATACTCACCCTGGTACTGTCAGTCCAGGCGATTGCCGCTGTCAGTCCACAGCTCGCCCAGCCCGAGAACGCCACCAGCGTGGCACCAGACATGCAAGTGGATTGTGCAGTCGCACAGACAGGCGATGCCGCCGAGCTTCCCGCCTGCTGTGGCGATGCCTGCCCCGACATGACGGCATGCGCGGCTGCACATGCCATGAGTGCCACCACACAGGCTTGTCAGGTTGTCGGGCCACTCGCGGCTCCCGACGATCACTTCCTGCTGCCCACCGTTTCCTCCCGCCTCTCATCGCCGTTCCGGCCACCTGCGCTCTCCCGCGTCTGAACTGAGCCCGGCGTTCCTCAAGGGCCGCCGGCATTCACGTCGTCGTGGAGAGTCGTCATGCCTGTATTCCAGCGTCGCGCCGATGCGCGGTCCTGTGTCCTTATCAGCGTGCTGCTATCAGGCACGGTCGGGGCCGCTGACACAGCCGTCCTCACGCTGCCGGAGGTGCAACGCCTCGCCCTGATTGAACAACCCGCGTTACTGGCCGAAGCCGCGAACGTCCGTGCGTTCCAGGAACAGTCAGTGGCGGCGGGGCAGTTGCCTGATCCGCAACTGCTTGGCGGTATCACCCAGCTGCCCGTGAACGGCGGTGAGGCCGGAAGCCTGCGCGATGACGACTTCACCGCGCTCTCGGTCGGCATCTCTCAGGAGTTTCCGCGCGCCGCGAAGCGCGAATTGCGCGCAACCACCCTGCAGCAGCAGGCCACGGGTGCCCAACTGGCGCTTGCAGGTCTCGAGCAACGAGTCCGTCTCGAAGCCGGCCGGGCTTACCTCGAGGTCGTCGCTGCAGTTCACGGGGCAGAACTGCTTGCGCGGTTGAGCACCGAGGCCGTGCGTCAGCAGGACGTTGCGGGAATTGATCTCGTTGCCGGTCGTGGTGGCCAGCCGGAGGTACAGGCCGCGGTGGTCGAGGCGGCACTGGTCGCGGATCGTGGTCGGGCGTTCCGGCAACGCGAACAAGCCGGTCGCGCCGGGCTCGCGCGCTGGATTGGAGTGGCGGCCGACCGACCGGTTGAGGGCACGCTCCCCGTGCTCCCGGCGCCACCCGCACTGGGCCAGCTGCTTGACAGCCTGCCGGGGCATCCTGCGCTCGCCGCGCCGGCGACGGCGGCGGCGCTGGCGGCCACGGAGCTGCGACTCGCCAAGGCGGATCGCAAACCCGACTGGCGCCTGGAAGTGCGCTACGACCACCGCCTCGAGTTTCCCGATCTGGTGACGCTGATGGTCGGCGTCGACCTGCCCCTGTTCGCGGGGAACCGGCAGGACCGTGCCAGTGCGGCGGCGCTCGAACGCCTGTCGGCGGCCACAGCGCAGCGCGACGACCGTTTGCGTGAGGCGACGGCGACCGTCACCGTAACCTATCGCGACTGGCAGGCCGGTACTGAACGCCTGCGCTACTACGACGACGCGCTGTTGCCCCCGGGCGCGGAACGCGTGGAGGCCACGCTGGCCGCCTATCGCGCCGGGCGTGGCGCCCTTTCGGAGCTGCTCGAGGCACGCCGCAGCCTTCTGGAAACCGAATTGATGCGCTTTGACCTGGCGACTCAGGTGGCTCGTGATCGATTGGAACTGCAGTACTTCGAAGTGGAGACCGCACGATGAGCACCCGAGTGAACGTATTGAGCGGGGTCTTGTTGCTGGGAGTTGGCGTCACCATCGGCTGGTGGCTGAACCGCACCCCGGTGCAGGACAACGCAGCGGCGAGCGCCAAAGGAGCGGTCGGCGACGTCCTGTACTGGTACGACCCCATGCGCCCCGAGGTGAAGTTCGACCAACCGGGTCCGTCGCCTTTCATGGACATGGCCCTCGTTCCGAAGTACCGGGCCTCCGCCGCCGACGGTGGCATCGCGATCAATCCGCGCGTGTCCCAGAACCTGGGCGTGCGCACCATGCTCGTGACCGAAGCCGCCGTAGCGCCCCAGGTCACGGTGACCGGCTTGGTCGCTGTCGACGAACGGCGCCTCGCGGTGGTGACCTCGCGCGCTGCGGGCTGGATCGAGAAGCTCGACGTGCGGGCAGCGGGCGATCCCGTGCAGCGCGGGCAGCGGCTGGCCGCGCTCTACAGTCCCGACCTGCTCGCCGCGCAGGAAGAACTACTGCTGGCCTTCGGTACCGGCGATCAGGACCTGATTCCCGCGGCCCGGCGCCGTCTCGAACTGCTGGGGGTGACGAGCGCGCAGCTGGACCGCATCGTCCGCCGCGGGGTTCCGGACCGGCAGATCGATATCGTCGCGCCAATCGCCGGCGTCGTGACGGAACTGCTGGTGCGGGAGGGCGCATCGGTTGCTGCCGGCATGCCCATCGCGAATCTCGCCGACCTGTCCCGGGTCTGGGTGATCGCCGCGGTGCCGGAGGCACAAGGGGCGTGGCTGCAGGCCGGCCAGTCCGCGGAGATCACGCTGGCCAGCCCGGGTTCGGTGCCCATCAGGGGACGTGTGGACTACCTGTACCCCGAACTTTCGGTGGAGACCCGCACGACCCGCGTGCGCATCCTGGTGCAGAACAACGAGCTGGCACTCCGGCCCGGCATGTCGGCGCGCGTCACGATCCAGGGCGGGCCGCGTACCGCGCTGGTTATTCCGAGCGAGGCCCTGATCCGGTCGGGCGAGCGCACGGCAATCATTCTGGCGGTGGGTGAGGGGCAGTTCCGTCCGGTGGCAGTGACTGCCGGTCTGGAGCAGGGCGAGCGAACTGAGATTCGCAGCGGTCTCAAGGCGGGCGATCGGGTGGTCGTCTCCGGCCAGTTCCTGATCGACTCGGAGGCCAGTCTGCGCGGCGCGCTGGACCGACTGCTGCCGGATGAGAAACCATGATCGCCGCGCTGATCCGCTGGTCGCTGGCCAACCGGACACTCGTACTGATGGCGACGGCGGCCATTATGGCCTGGGGCGTCTGGAGTGCGGTGACCCTGCCGCTCGACGCGATACCGGATCCCTCGGACGTGCAGGTGATCGTCCGAACGTCTTATCCCGGGCAGGCACCGCAGGTCGTGCAGGACCAGGTGACGTACCCGCTGACGACGGCGATGCTGTCCGTGCCCGGTGCGGTGTCGGTGCGTGGCTACTCGTTCTTCGGCGACAGCTATGTCTATGTGATCTTTGCGGATGGCACCGATCTCTACTGGGCCCGGTCGCGGGTGCTGGAATACCTGTCCCAGATCCAGGGGCGACTGCCCGCCAGCGCGCAGCCGGCGCTTGGCCCCGACGCGACCGGGGTTGGCTGGATCTACCAGTACGCCCTGATCGACCGCAGCGGGCGCCACGACCTCTCGGAGCTGCGGGCCCTGCAGGACTGGTTTCTGCGCTTTGAGCTGAAGACCGTGCCAAACGTGGCCGAGGTGGCGACGGTGGGCGGTTTCAACAAGCAGTACCAGATCGTGCTGGACCCCGTCCGCCTGCAGGCGCTGCAGGTGACGCCCGAGCGGATCACGGCGGCGGTGCGGCGCGCCAACGGCGAGAGCGGCGGCTCCGTCGTCGAACTCGGCGAGGCTGAATACATGGTGCGCACCCGCGGCTATTTGCAGACGCTGGATGATTTCCGCACGATTCCGGTGGGTTCCGACGGGACCGGCACACCGATCCTGCTGCGCGACGTGGCCTGGGTGCAGACCGGTCCCGAGATCCGGCGGGGGATCGCCGAGCTGGACGGTGAAGGCGAGGTGGTCGGCGGTATCGTCGTGATGCGCTTTGGCCAGAATGCGCTGGCTACGTTGCGCGCTGTCAAGGCCCGGATCGAGTCTCTGCGCGACAGTCTGCCGGCCGGCGTGGAGATCGTGGAGACCTACGATCGTTCCGCGCTCATTGAGCGGGCAGTCGCCAACCTGCGCAACAAGCTCATCGAGGAGTTCATCGTCGTGGCGGTGGTGTGCGCCGTCTTCCTCCTGCATCTCCGGTCGGCGTTCGTTGCGATTCTCACGCTGCCGCTGGGCATCCTGATCGCCCTCATCGTCATGCGCCAGCAGGGTATCAGCGCCAACATCATGTCCCTCGGCGGCATTGCCATCGCGATCGGCGCCATGGTCGACGCCTCGGTGGTGATGATCGAGAACGCCCACAAGAAGCTCGAGGCGTGGCGCCACGCCCACGCGGACGCCGAACCCGATGGGACAGAGCGCCTCCGGCTTATCGGGGAGGCGGCGACCGAAGTCGGTCCGGCGCTGTTCTTCGCCCTGCTGATCATCACGCTGTCGTTCCTGCCGATCTTTGCGCTGGAAGGGCAGGAGGGCCGACTCTTTACGCCGCTCGCGTACACGAAAACCTACGCCATGGCTGCCGCTGCCGCGCTGTCCGTCACGGTGATTCCCGTCCTCATGGTGGGCCTGATCCGCGGCCGGATCCGCGACGAGCGGGCCAACCCGCTGAACCGCTGGCTTGTCAGTGGCTATCGGCCTGTGCTCGAGTCCGTGCTGAACCGTCCCGTCACGGTGCTTTCCGGGGCCGTGGTCGTACTGGCCATCACGGTGTGGCCGGCATCCCGACTGGGCAGCGAGTTCATGCCGCCCCTCGATGAAGGTGACCTGCTCTACATGCCCACCGCGCTGCCGGGCCTGTCCGCGGGCAAGGCGGCGGAAATCCTGCAACAGACCGACCGGATCATCCGGCAATTTCCCGAGGTGAAACGGGTCTTCGGGATTATCGGCCGGGCCGACACCGCGACGGATCCTGCCCCTCTGGAGATGGTCGACACGACGGTGCAACTGAAGCCGCGCAGCGAGTGGCGGGAAGGCATGACGCCTGAGCGCCTCGTCGAGGAATTGGACGCTGCCCTGCAGATTCCAGGACTTTCCAATCTCTGGGTGCAGCCGATCCGCAACCGCATCGACATGTATGCAACGGGCATCAAGTCGCCATTAGGCATAAAGATTGCCGGTCCCGACCTGCGCGTCATCGGTCAGCTCGGTGCGGAGATCGAAGCGGTGCTGAAGACGGTACCGGGCACGACGTCAGCGTTTTTCGAGCGCGTTGGCGGCGGGCGCTATATCGACATCCAGCCGGACCGCCTGGCTGCCGCCCGCTATGGCTTGAATGTCATGGATATCCAGGAGGTCGTGGCGACCGCCATCGGCGGTGAGTCGGTCGGGCAGACGGTCGAGGGTCTGGCGCGCTTCCCGATCAGCATTCGCTATCCGCGTGACACACGGGACTCCGTGGAGAAAATCCGTCAGCTGCCCTTCGTGACGGCGCGGGGCGAGGTACTGACACTCGGCCAGGTCGCCAGGGTCTCGATCATGGATGGCCCGGCGGCTATTCGTAGCGAGAACGCGCGGTTGAACGGCTGGGTCTACGTGGACATCCGCGGACGCGATCTCGGGTCCTTCGTGACTGAGGCCCGGCAGGCGGTGGCGGACAAGGTTCAGTTTCCCGGTGGCTACACCGTGACCTGGTCAGGGCAGTTCGAGTCGCTGCAGCGGGCGACGCAGCGGTTGAAGCTTGTGGTGCCGCTGACACTCGCCAGCATTTTTGTGCTGCTGTACCTGAGCTTTCGGCGGTTCACCGAGGCCGGCCTGATCCTGCTGACGCTGCCACTCGCACTGATCGGGGGCTTCTGGCTGGTCTATCTGCTGGGGCATCACCTGTCTGTGGCCTCCGCTGTCGGCTTCGTCGCCCTCGCTGGTGTGGCGGCGGAGTTTGGCGTCATCACCCTGGTGTACCTCGACCTGGCCGTGCAGCAGCGCGAGCAGCGGGGCGAACTGTGCACCATCGCCGACCTGCGCGCCGCCATCATCGAGGGCGCCGTGCTGCGCGTGCGGCCCAAGGCCATGACGGTCACCGTGATCGTGGCCAGCCTGTTGCCCTTGTTCTGGGGCAGCGGCACGGGCTCGGAAGTGATGCAGCGGATTGCCGCGCCAATGATCGGCGGGATGATTACGGCGCCGCTGTTGTCGATGCTGGTAATCCCGGCGGCTTATCTGCTGCTGCGACGGCGGACGCTGCGCCTGCCGTGAAGGCAAACGGGGCCGGAAACAGTGACATGCGGGACAGTTCACAAGTCTACGAAGTGCGGCGTCTGGACACTGGACACACTCGTTGTCGTCGGCGTAGGCTCCATCGGAAATCAAACGAGCCTCGTCGCACCCTGTCACCGTGATGATTACCTCCCGAGCAAGACTCGCACTTTTTGCTGCGCTGTGTGCCGTCGTGCTGCTGCCACGACTGGGCGGACCGCACCTGCACCTCTGCCTGGACGGCTCGGCCCCACCCGTTTCCTTCCACATCTCCGACAGCGTGGGCACTGAGTTGCACTCCGGTACCGATGTCAGTCATCAGGACCAGACGGTAGACGTCAGCAACCCGGTCCTCGGCAAGGTCTGGCCGCCCGGACTCGATGGGGCGTTGCTCCTGATCGTTGCGGTATTGCTGGCTATTTCACAGCAGGCCTTGCTGCATCCCGTGGTGCGCACGATTCCAGTCCCCGGGTCACCCCGGTTCCTGCGACCTCCGCTCCGGGGTCCTCCCGCCTAGTCTCCCTGCGTTTCGTTGCCATCGTCGGGCTGCACAGCTGTGCGGCTCTTCAAGCCGGGAGACCACCATGTTGCTGTTTCGACCACGCACCTTCAGTGCGTGCGTGCTGATCGTCGGGCTGTCGCTCGTTGCCGTTCATGCGGAGGAGCCCTCCAGTCTGACCTTGGGCCAGGCCATCGAGCGCGCGCTCGCCGCCAATCCGGCACTGCAGGGCTTCGCCTTTGCCCTGAAGGCCCAGGACGCGCGCATTGCGCAGGCGGGTCAGCGGCCCGCGACCGAGGCGAGTTTCGAGCTGGAGAACTTCCTGGGCAGTGGCGAGTTCGGGGGGCTCGACGCGGCCGAGGCGACCTTTGCGCTCTCCCAGGTGATCGAGCTGGGTGACAAGCGGCAATTGCGCGGTGACGCCGCCCGGTCCGGCCGCGAGTTCCTCTCCGTCGAACGGCAGGCCGCCCAGCTTGATGTCCTCGCCGAAGTGACCCGGCGCTTCATTGCCGTGGCCGCTGCAGAAGAGCAGCTGGCGCTCGCCCAGCAGGCGACGACACTGGCGGAGGGCATCGTCGACGACGTGACACGGAAGGTCCGCGCGGCGAAGTCGCCCGAGGGCGAGCTGCTGCGCGCCCGAGCCGCCTTCAGTCGCGCCGGATTGGAGGAGCAGCGCACAGCCGCGCAACTCCGTGCCGCCCGGCAGGGACTTGCGGCCCAATGGGGCAGCACCCGCGCAGACTTCAGCGGGGTCAGTGCCAATCTCTACGCCTTCCCGGAGTTGTTTGACTTCGAGAACCTTGCCGCGCGGCTCGACGGCAACCCGGACTTTCTGCGCTTCACGTCAGAGGCGCGGTTGCGGGACGCGGAGCTCCGGCTGGCCCGCAGCCAGCGGCAACCGGACCTGGCTGTCTCGGGTGGTGTGCGCCGCCTGGAGGCCACGTCCGATCAGGCGCTCGTCATGGGCGTCTCCGTCCCGTTGTTTTCCGGCCGGCGAGCCGCACCGTTGATCGCCGAGGCCGAGGCTCTGCGCGGCCAGGTCGACGCGGAACGGAACGCGGCACTGATCCTCGCCCGGACCCGGTTGTACGGCCTTTACGAGGAGCTTCGGCAGGCCATCCGGGAAACAGAAACTCTGCGGCGGGAGGTCATGCCGCTGCTGGAGGAGGCGCTGAAGGCCACCAAGTACGCCTACGAGCGCGGGCGCTACGGGTACCTCGAACTCGTCGACGCACAGCGCGCTTTCCTCGATGCCCGGAGGGCTGCCATTGATTCGGCCGTTGCGGCGCGGCTGCTGCTCGCCGAGATCGAGCGCCTGACGGGTGAGCCGCTGGTCGACGATAAACCATGAAGGAAGCCACCATGTACAAGACCATTGCCCGAATTCTTCCCACCATTCTGGTCGCGAGCTGGCTGACCCTCGCGGCGGGCTGTGCGGAAACGGATTCGACACCGGACGAGACGGCGCACGCCGGGGGCCATGAACAGGCTGGCGAGCATGGTGGTGCCGAGGAGGGCGCTCACGGTGGCCGCCTGCTGGAAGACGGCGACTTCACCCTGGAAGTCACCATGTTTGAAACCGGCATACCTCCCGAGTTCCGCGTGTACCCCATGCGGGACGGCAAACCCATAAACCCTGCCGAGGTCCAGTTGACCATGGAACTCAGTCGGCTGGGCGGTGCCGTGGACTCGATCGCCTTTGTGCCCCAGGCAGATTTCCTCCGCAGTACCACGTCGATCACCGAGCCCCACTCGTTTGCCGTGAAGGCTCAGGCCCGGAACGGCAACGAAACCCACGGCTGGTCTTACGATTCACTGGAGGGTCGCGTCACCATCGCGCCGGAAATGGCGAAGGGCGCCGGTGTGGAGACAGCCGTCGCCGGACCCGGGCGCATCGAGGAACGTCTCTCGTTGTACGGGGCGATCCAGGCCAATCCGGAGCGGGTCCGCGCCGTCAGCGCGCGCTTTCCAGGCATCGTCCGCAGTGTCCGCGGCAACGTCGGCGACCCGGTGCAGCCGGGCCAGCAGCTGGCGACCGTGGAGAGCAACGAGAGCCTGCAGACTTACGGGGTCACAGCACCGATCGCCGGGGTGATTACGGAGCGGCACGCCAATCCGGGGGAAGCGACGGAAAGCGAGCCACTGTTCCAGGTGGCGGACTTCTCCAGCGTGCGTGCGGATCTCAACGTCTTTCCGCGGGATCGGGGCCGTCTCAAGCGTGGCCAGGCCGTCCGGGTGAAGGCGGCAGATGGCGCTCAGGAAGCGGCGGGCACTATTGATTTCGTTTCCCCGGTCGGTTCCGCCAATAACCAGACGCTTGAGGTGCGCGTACTCCTCGAAAACCGGGACGGGCGGTGGACGCCTGGCCAGTTCATCGAGGGCCTCGTAACCGTTTCCGCCACCGAGTTGCCGCTCGTCATCCGGCGCGACGCGCTCCAGACGTTCAGGGACTGGAAGGTGGCGTTTATCAACGTGGGTGACACCTACGAGATTCGTCCGCTGGAGCTGGGGCGGAGCGACGCCGAGCAGGTGGAGATCCTCGGTGGGCTGAAGCCCGGTGACCGCTACGTTACTGCCAACAGCTACCTCATCAAGGCCGACATCGAGAAGTCCGGCGCTTCCCACGATCACTGACAGGTGCAGATCCAATGATTGACGCCATCATCCGCGGCTCCATCGAGCGTCGCTGGATCGTGCTGCTGGTCGTGGCCTTGGTCGCCGCGCTGGGCATCTACAACTTCCAGCGGCTGCCCATCGACGCGGTGCCGGACATCACGAATGTCCAGGTGCAGATCAACACCGAGGCGCCGGGTTACTCGCCGCTGGAATCCGAACAGCGGGTGACGTTTGCCATCGAGACGGCGATGGCGGGGTTGCCAAAGCTGTCCTACACCCGCTCCCTGTCCCGCTACGGCCTGTCCCAGGTCACCGTCGTGTTCGAGGACGGCACCGATATCTACTTTGCCCGGCAGCGGGTGGCGGAGCGCATTTCCCAGGTCAAGAGCCTGCTGCCACCCGGCCTCGAGCCTGAGATGGGTCCGATCGCGACGGGGCTCGGCGAAATCTACATGTTCACGGTGGAGGCCGAACCCGGCGCCCGCAAACCGGACGGGACGCTCTACGACGGCGGTGATCTCAAGAAGGTCATGGACTGGATCGTCCGCCCGCAACTGTCCAAGGTGCCGGGCGTTACCGAGGTGAACGTGATTGGCGGCTACGAGCGGCAATACCTGGTTGCCCCGCTACCTGCACGCTTGCTCGCCTACGGCGTGACGCCCCGGGAACTGATCGAGGCGCTGGAGAAAAACAACGCCAATGTGGGGGCAGGCTACGTGGAACGGTCGGGTGCCCAGTACCTCATCCGGACGCCGGGCCAGGTGACGGGGTTGACTGACATCGAGCGGATCGTCATCCGGCAGGTCAACGGGACGCCGGTCACTGTGGGTGATGTGGCCGAGGTGAGCATTGGCCGGAATCTGCGCACGGGCGCCGCCACGCAGGATGGCAAGGAAGTGGTGCTGGGCACCGTTTTCATGCTCATCGGCGAAAACAGCCGGGTGGTGTCGCAGCGGACTGCCGCCAGACTCAAGGAGATCAACAAGACGCTGCCGGACGGGCTGATCGCGCGCACCGTCTACGACCGCACCACACTCGTCGACAAGACCATTGCCACGGTGCAGACGAACCTGATCGAAGGCGCGTTGCTGGTGGTCGTCGTCCTGTTTGCGCTGCTCGGCAATCTCCGGGCGGCGCTGGTCACTGCCCTCGTCATCCCCCTGTCGATGCTGATGCTGATCACGGGCATGGTGCAGAACGGGGTCAGCGCCAACCTGATGAGCCTGGGGGCCCTGGATTTCGGGCTCATCGTGGATGGTGCCGTCATCATCGTGGAGAACTGCATGCTCCGGCTGGCCCAGCGACAGCATCAGCTGGGGCGGCTGCTGGACACCGAGGAGCGGCTGCATGCCGTCTATATGGCGACCCGGGAGGTGTTCCGTCCGAGCCTCGTGAGCGTCATCGTTGTCGTGCTGGTCAACCTGCCGATTTTTGCCCTCACGGGCGTCGAGGGGAAGATGTTCTGGCCGATGGCCTTCACCGTCGTCGTGGCACTGCTGGGCGCCCTGGTGCTCTCCGTCACTTTCGTGCCCGCTGCCGTGGCGCTGGCCCTCCGGGGCCGGATCTCGGAGAAGGAAAACCCGATCGTCGCCGCCGTGAAGCGTGTGTATGAACCAGCCCTGGGCTTTGCCCTCCGCCAGCGGATGGCCGTCGTGGCCGGCGCCGTCGTGCTGGTCGTCGCATCCGGCTGGCTGGCCACCCGGATGGGCTCGGAATTCATCCCCAGCCTCGACGAGGGTGATATCGCCATGCATGCCATGCGGATTCCCGGTACGGGTCTGGAGCAGGCCATCAGCATGCAGAAGCAACTGGAGGCGGTCATCAGCGACCTGCCGGAAGTGGAACGCATTGTTGCGAAGATGGGAACCGCCGATGTGGCCACCGATCCGATGCCGCCTTCCGTCGCTGATAATTTCATCATCATGAAGCCCCGAGATGCGTGGCCGGACCCCACCAAGACCAAGGGGGAGTTCGTGGCGGAACTCGAAGCCGCCGTCACCCGGGTCCCCGGCAACAACTACGAATTCACCCAGCCGATCGAAATGCGCTTCAACGAGCTGATCTCCGGCGTGCGTTCCGACCTGGCGATCAAGGTCTACGGGGACGACCTGGAGACATTGGTCGAGGTGGGCAGTCGCATCGAGGAAATCCTTAAAGTCGTGCCCGGGGCCGCGGACGTGAAGCTGGAACAGGCCACCGGCCTGCCGGTGACGACGGTGACGCCGAAGCGTGAGCTGCTGTTCCGCTACGGGATCAACGTGGCCGATGTCCAGGACCTCGTTGCCATGGCGCTGGGCGGTCAGTCTGTCGGCCAGGTGTTCGAGGGTGACGCCCGCTTCGACCTGGTCGTCCGTTTGCCCGAGCGGCTCCGCAATGATCCGGACACTCTCGAGAACCTGCCGGTGCCGCTGCCTGATGGTGGCTACGTGCCGCTGCGCGAAGTGGCCACCGTGACCACCGAGCCGGGGCCGAACCAGATCAATCGCGAGAACGGCAAGCGGCGCGTCGTGGCTGCTGCCAACGTGCGCGGTCGTGACCTGGGCTCTTTTGTGGCCGAGGTGCAGACCCGGGTCAGCCAGGTGGAGATCCCGCCCGGCTACTGGGTCGAGTATGGCGGCACCTTCGAGCAGCTGCAGTCAGCCACCGCGCGTCTGCAGTTGCTGGTGCCGGTGACACTGGTCCTGATCTTTGGCCTGTTGCTGCTCACCTTCGGTTCCGCCAGGGATGCGCTGCTGGTCTTCAGCGGCGTACCTCTCGCGCTGACGGGCGGCGTTGCGGCGCTCTGGCTGCGGGACATTCCGTTGTCCATCTCTGCCGGCATCGGCTTCATCACGCTGTCGGGCGTGGCGGTGCTCACTGGTGTCGTGATGGTCGCCGCGTTCCGCCAGTTGCTGGAAGAGGGGCAGGACCTGGAGAAAGCGATCGTCGAAGGATCCCTCCTGCGGCTGCGCCCCATCCTGATGGTGGCGCTGGTCGCCAGTCTCGGATTCCTGCCGATGGCGCTGAATACCGGTACGGGCGCGGAGGTGCAACGACCGCTGGCCACGGTGGTGATCGGCGGCATCATCTCGGCCACCCTGCTGAGTCTGCTGGTGCTCCCGGCGCTTTATCGGCTGGCCTATGGCGGCTCTGCGCTGCGCAATGTCCGGGCTGATAACCTGGCGGAGGCGACTGATGCTCGCTAGGATTCTGCCAATGCTTGTGATCTGCATCTGTGTTTCCAGTTGCTCGTTCCACGATGCAGAACCGCCGCGAAAGCAAAGCGTCGAATTCGCGCACGCGATCTCCGTGTGCCGTTTTCAGCACACGGGGGCGACGAACAAGCGGCGGGCGCTGCCAGCCACGGAAGAGCACATCGCAAAATGTCTTGAGCGTAAAGGGTGGTTGCCGTCGGGTAAGCCAGCGCCGCAGCCTGCGGACCCGCGTTGATCCGGGGTCGTGCTATCGTCACCGCCGTGAAACGCATCCCTCGCGACTCCTGGCCAATCCTGCTGGTGCTGCTGCACCTGCTCGTCGCGCCGTGTGCAACGGCGATGATGCAGATGCCTGCCGACGCTGACTGCGAGCATTGCCAGACGACCGCCAGCCCCGATGCCTGCGTTGTTGCAAGTGCGACTGCCGGCGCCGTTATCGGGGGTTTGGCATTTGATGCCGGTCACTTCGGCCAGCCGCTCTGGCGCGTTGCCCAGCCACTCCCCGACGCGTTGCCGAAACCCCTGACGACGCGTTCGTGGTCGCGCACCTTATCGAGCCATCGTCTTCCTTCATCGCCGCCCCGGGTTATTCTATGGGAGCGACAACTATTCTGACGCGGCGGGAGCTCGTGTTGCAGGCAGAGGTTGTGAGATTGCGAGCCCCACGGTTGTCATCCTCGGAAGCAGCGACCATACTCGGGCGATGAAACGGTTCCGCCAGATCCTGTCCCTGTGCATCGCGCTGTCGCTGCCCAGTACCGGCCTGACAGCGGTGGCCCAGCGGGCGCACTGTGATCGGATGGCGGTCGCCACCCCCGTGTCGGCAGCGGCCGAGCATCATGCCCAACCGGACGAGATGCACGAGCACGGTAACCCGACCGCAGGGCAAGCGATGGACTGCAGCGCTCTCCATTGCCTGATCGCGGGCACCGGGGCGGCCATGCCGCCAACCGCGACCGCGGAGACCGACCGGTCCGCCGCGGCGTTGGGTAGCGGCGAGCTGCCTCGCCAACCCACTGATCCCGCTCCCCAGGACGACCTCCGCCCTCCCATCCACGGCTAGACCCAGCGCCGCGCGGCCCTCCGTTGCGAAGACGGGGCCGCGCGTTCAACCCTGGTCTGGTTCTCTCGTGGAGGAGTCATGGATTATTTCTCAAGAAAGAGCGATCGTCGTCGCCTGTTGCGCGACGCCGGTCTAATGACGGCCGGCCTGGCCCTGTCCCGCTGGATGCCCGCCTGGGCCCAGCCGGTATCGCCGGGCATCGCGACACCCCTGTCGGTACTCTCCGGCACCGATATTGCCCTGCGCATTGCCCCTCAGACGATGGTGATCGATGGGCGGGAGAGCCGCGCCATCGGCATCAACGGCACGGTGCCCGCGCCGCTGCTGCGCCTGCAGGAAGGCACGACGGTCCGGCTGGCCGTGACCAACGACCTGGACGAAGACAGTTCCGTTCACTGGCACGGGCTGCTGGTGCCGCCGGAGTTCGACGGCGTGCCCGGCGTTTCGTTTCCCGGGATTACGCCACGGTCGACCTTCGTCTACGAGTTTCTACTCCGGCAGTCGGGCACCTATTGGTACCACAGCCATTCCGGCCTCCAGGAGCAGCTGGGCCACTACGGTCCGCTCATCATCGATCCCGCCGGCGCTGATCCCATTGCGTCCGATCGCGAGCACGTAATCGTGCTGTCCGACCACAGCGAGATGGCACCAACCGCGATCTTCCGGAAGTTGAAGCAGGAGGCCGGCTACTTCAACTACCAGAAGCAGACTCTCGCCGGTCTGCTGGCAGGACGGGACCAGCCGCGGCAGGAGCGCCTGATGTGGGGCGCCATGCGCATGGACCCAACGGACGTCTCGGACGTGACCGGCGCCACCTACACCTACCTCATCAATGGCCACGGGCCCGCCGACAACTGGACAGCGCTGTTCGCCCCCGGCGAGCGGCTCCGGCTGCGCTTCATCAATGCCTCGGCGATGACCACCTTCAACGTCCGCATTCCCGGTCTCCCGCTGGAAATCGTGCAGGCGGATGGCCAGAACGTGCAACCCGTGACTGTCGATGAGTTCCAGATCGGCGTCGCCGAAACCTACGACGCCGTCGTCCAGCCGCTGGAGGACCGGGCGTACTCACTGGTCGGTGAGAGCGTGGACCGCTCCGGCCTGGCCCGCGCCACCCTGGCGCCCAGGGTCGGCATGCCCGCCGAGGTGCCCGCCCTGCGCGGGCGCCCGCTGGCCAGCATGAAGGACATGGGCATGATGGACCACGGCACGGGCGGCATGGTGGGCATGGACATGGAAATGAACATGGACATGCGGGACTTCGCCAACGCGCCCGCGGTCGCGAACGACCCGGGTGTCCAGACCATCTCACCGATGCCGATGGACCGCACCGGTGAACCCGGCCAGGGGCTCGCGGACGTGGGCCATCGGGTGCTCGTTTATCGCGATCTCGTGGCCCTGGAGAAAAATCCCGATGCCCGCCCGCCCCAGCGGTCGCTGGATATTCACCTGACCGGCAACATGGAGCGCTTCATGTGGTCGTTTGACGGGGTGAAGATGTCGGACACCCACGTGCCGTTTCCCTTCCTGGAGGGTGAGCGGGTGCGGGTCAACCTCATCAACGACTCAATGATGGGACACCCGATTCACCTGCACGGCCATTTCTTCGAGTTGGTGACGGGACACGGTAACCACGCCCCCCGCAAGCACACCGTGATCGTCCAACCCGGTGCCAAGGTCAGTTTCGACCTGACCGCCGACGCGGTGGGCGACTGGGCCTTTCACTGTCATATGCTGTATCACATGCACGCGGGCATGATGCGGGTCGTCAGCGTGCGGCCGCGGGGAGCGGTGTCATGAAGCGCGGCACGATTCTTGTCATGGTTGTCTGCGCGACGACAGTGCTTCCGGCCAATTCACAGGAAGTGGACCATTCAAAAATGGACCATTCCACAATGCCCGGTATGGAAATGCCGGCTACTCCGGTAACCGCGCCAGTCGGTATCGACCCGGCGCCGTTGCCACCGGCCGATCACTACGCCGACCGAACCTTTGATCCTGCCGCCATGAACAGGGCGCGCCATCGGATGATGCAGGAGGAGGGCGGGCAGCTGTTCTACCGGACAATGTTCAACCTCGCCGAATTCCAGGCCCGGGACGGCGATGACGGCTATCGCTGGGACGGCGAGTTCTGGCTGGGCGGTGATCTCAACCGGCTGACGCTGAAAACCGAAGGCGAAGGGCAGGCCGGCGAAGGGCCCGAAGCGGCCGAGATCCAGGCCCTCTACAGCCGGGCCATCGGACCTTACTTCAATTTGCAGGCGGGCGTTCGCCAGGATTTCGAACCGTCGCCCAGCCGCACCTACGCGACGGTGGGGTTCGAAGGCCTCGCGCCGTACTGGTTCGAGGTGGAAGGGGCGCTGTTCCTCTCCAACAAGGGCGACCTGCTCGGCCGCCTTGAGGGTTACTACGACCAGCGCATCACGCAGCGCCTGATTATTCAGCCCCGCGTCGAGCTCAATCTGGCGGGTCAGGACGTACCGGAGAACCGGATCGGTTCCGGGCTCTCCAACGCCGAGCTGGGCCTTCGCCTGCGCTATGAATTCACCCGGGAGTTTGCGCCCTACGTGGGCGTGTCCTGGGATCGCTCCTATGGCGATACGGCGAGGTTAGAGCGTGCGGCAGGCGACGATCCCTCGACGACGAGCGTTGTCGCGGGTATCCGGTTCTGGTTTTGAAGTCGTTGCTCTCGACGAGGGGTTCCCATGCACTACCTTCTTGGCGCTATCCTGATATTCGTCGCGAGTATCGTGGCGGCGGGCGGCTGGCTCTGGTCCGGGGCCTACAACGTGGCGGCTGACGAACCGCACTGGCCGCTGGTGCACCGCGCGCTCGAACTCGGCCGCGAGCGGTCCATCGCGCAGCGTGTCGCCGCGGTGGAGGTGCCCGACCTGACCGATCCCGAACGGCTGGCCCAGGGCGCTGGCAACTACGCCGCCATGTGCGAGACCTGCCATCTGCGTCCCGGTCTCGCTGATTCGGAACTGCGGCGCGGGCTCTACCCGCAACCACCGGTGCTGGCCTCACGGGCCGCGCCGGATCCGGCCCGGGACTTCTGGATTGTCAAGCACGGCCTCAAGGCCTCCGGTATGCCGGCCTGGGGCCAGAGCATGGCGGACGACACGATTTGGGGGCTGGTCGCGTTTCTGCGCGCATTGCCGGCGCAAAGCGCGGGCGACTACGCCAGCGCGGTGGCAGCCAGCGGCGGGCACGATCACGGGGAACCGGCGAGCGGTCCGGCCCCGGAGGAAGCACCGGTGGCGATAACGCCGCCGGCGTCCCATGATGACAATCACGGGCACTGACACCGCAGCCGCGCCGGGCGCGCCGCCTCCACCCTCGTCACCCCTCATGGCGAAGGCAGGCGGATTCGATGATCCCTCCGTCAAGAATGCTGACGATGTAGCGAGCGCTCTCGGGGTAGATATCAATAACGGGCTCACGTCGCCCGAAGTCTCGCGCCGGCTCGCGCAAGACGGCCCCAACGAACTCCGGTCTGCCCCGCGGCGGCCCGCGTGGCGTCGAGTCTTGTCGCACTTCCATGATCCCCTGGTCTACCTGTTGCTCGCCGCCGTGGCCATCGCGCTCGTGGCCTGGGTGATCGAGGGTTTGGTCGGGTGGCCGGTCGATGCCATCGTTATCGCGAGCGTCGTCCTGCTCAACGGGGTCCTGGGCTATGTGCAGGAAGCCAAGGCGGAACACGCCGTTGCCGCACTGGCCCGGATGACCGCAGCGACCTCCGCGGTGCTGCGTGACGGTCAGGTGCTGCGGGTGCCGAGCGACCAACTGGTGCGTGGGGACGTGCTCGTGCTTGGCGAGGGTGACGCCGTCGGCGCGGACGCGCGACTGTTTCAGGTCACGTCACTGCGCGTGCAGGAAGCCTCGCTGACCGGTGAGAGCGAAGCCGTGCTCAAGGATGCCGCCACGTTGCCCGAGGCGGTGGCGATCGGCGACCGGCTCGACATGGTCTTCAAGGGCACGGCCGTCGCGCAGGGCAACGGTCGCGCCGTGGTGACCGCGACCGGCATGGACACCGAGATGGGGTCGATCGCCGAAATGCTCGAAGTGACCGTGGACGAGCCGACGCCGCTGGAGAAGGAGATCGGACAGATCGGGCGCATGCTGGGTATCGCCATCGTCATCATTGCCGTCGTGGTGGTGGGGACCATCCTCCTGATCTCCGAGGTCCGCAGCGCCGCCGAGGTCATCCACGTCTTGCTGCTCGGCGTGTCCCTGGCGGTGGCGGCCGTGCCCGAGGGGCTGCCGGCGATCCTGTCGGTGGTTCTTGCCCTGGGGGTGCAGCGGATGGCGAAGCACAACGCGATCGTCAAGAACCTGTCGTCGGTCGTAACCCTGGGTTCCGCCTCGGTCATCGCCTCGGACAAGACGGGCACCCTGACCCGTGCGGAAATGACTATCGAGCGGGTGATTACCGCCTCGGGCGGCACCCGTGTGACAGGGGTGGGGTATTCGCCGCAAGGGCGAGTGGAATCCGACGGCGCCGAGCTCTCTGCGGGCCCGCTGCATGCTGAGCAAGTCGTGGTGCTTAGCGGTGGCAGCCTGGCCGGCAACGCCGACCTGCGCCAGGGGCCGGGCGGTGAGTGGGAGATCCACGGCGATCCGACGGAAGCCGCCTTCCTAGTGGCCGAATGCAAGCTGGGACTGACGGAGCGGCGCAAGCGCCGTTTCGAGCGCGTCGGCGAGATCCCCTTCACGTCCGAGCGCAAGATGATATCGACGATCGAACTCGATCACGAACACAACAACGAAGTTGTGCTGATTACCAAGGGTGCCCCAGATGTTCTGCTCGAACGGTGCACCCGGGCGCGGGTGGGAATGGAGCTCGTCGCCCTTGATGACGCGCGACGGGGGCAGGTCCTGGCCGACGTGCACACGCTTTCCGACGCGGCGCTGCGCACCCTGGCCGTAGCGTACCGCACCCTCGCTCCCGGCGAGAACCGGGAAGCCGTCGAGTCCCTGGAGCGAGACCTCGTATTCGTGGGCACCGTGGGCATCATCGACCCGCCGCGCGAGGAGGCGACGGTTGCCATTCGCGAGGCCCGCCGGGCTGGCATCCGGGTCATCATGATTACCGGTGACCACCCGCGCACGGCTGCGCGCATCGCCGCCGATCTCGGGATCGTGGAAGCCGGCGCCAGCGCGCTGACGGGCCTGGAGCTCGATGCGCTGGACAAGGGGGCCTTCGCCGAGGCGGTGCGCAAGACCTCGGTCTACGCGCGGGTGTCGCCCGCGCACAAGCTGCGCATCGTCGATGCGCTGCAGGCCGACGGCAACGTCGTCGCGATGACCGGCGACGGCGTCAATGATGCACCTGCGCTGAAGGCGGCCGACATTGGCGTCGCGATGGGGGTTACAGGGACCGAGGTGACGAAGGAAGCAGCGAAGATGATCCTCGCCGACGACAACTTCGCCACGATTGTCGAGGCTGTGCGCGAAGGCCGCGGTATTGTCGACAACATTCGCAAGTTTCTCCGCTACCTGCTGTCCTCGAACATGGGCGAGGTACTGACGGTCTTCCTGGGTGTGGTGGGGGCGAGCGTGATCGGGCTCACGGGTGCAAGCGGCGCAGTGGTGCTGCCGCTGCTCGCGACGCAGATCCTGTGGATCAACCTGATTACCGACTCCGGACCCGCGCTCGCGATGGGCGTCGACCCGCCCACTGACGACCTTATGGCCCGCAAGCCGCGGCACACCAGCGAGCGGCTGATTGACGCCCGCATGTGGGTGAATGTGATCCAGACTGGCTTGGTTGTAGCGGTGGTGACACTGCTGACGATCGACATCTACCTGCCCGGCGGACTGATCGAGGGCACATACGATCTCGCTACTGCCCGCACTGCGGGCTTTACGGTGCTCGTACTCGCCAGCATGTTCACCTGTTTCACCGCGCGTTCGGAGACCACCAGTGCGTTCACGCGCGTGTTCGTCAACCCGTGGCTTTGGGGCGCGATCGCACTGTCAGTGCTGTTGCAGGTGGCGGTCGTTAACCTCGACTTTCTCAATCTTGCCTTCGGCACGGTACCGCTTTCGTTCGACCAGTGGGGGCTCTGCGCTGTGATGGCCAGCGTAGTCTTGTGGTTCAGCGAGTTGCGCAAGCTGGCGAGTCGCGCCTGGGGGCGGGAAGCCGTCGCCGATGGAAAAACATGAGCAGCCAGAAACTAACCGTCGATGCTGAACTGGAGAACCTGCAGCGCGAAACATTCAGCTATTTCTTGCATGAAACGAATCCCGCCAACGGCCTGGTGATCGACAAGACCGCGGCGGATTGGCCGGCTAGCATCGCCGCCACTGGCCTTGCATTGGCGTGCTACCCGGTAGCTGTCGAACGCGGATTCATGTCGCGAGCCACCGCGGTGGAGCGAACGCTGGCGACGCTGCGATTTTTCTGGAACAGCCCGCAAGGCCCCGAACCAGACGCCACCGGCTACCGGGGATTCTATTATCACTTTCTCGACATGCAGACCGGTCGTCGCGCCTGGCAATGCGAACTGTCCACAGTGGACAGCGCTTTCTTGCTGGCTGGTGCGTTGACGGCGGGGACTTACTTCGACACCGGTAGCGCCGGCGAGCGCGAAATCCGCTCGCTTAGCGACGCACTCTATCGCCGTGCCGATTGGCAATGGGCGCAAAACCATGGTGCAACGGTGACGCACGGCTGGAGGCCGGAAAGCGGTTTCCTCGAATACCGGTGGGAAGGCTATGACGAGGCACTGCTGCTGTATATGTTGGGGCTGGGCTCGCCGACGCATCCGTTGCCCGAGCAGAGCTATGCAGCGTGGGCCGCCACTTACCGCTGGGAACACGCTTACGGGCACGACTATCTATACGGCGGACCGCTATTCATCCATCAGCTCTCGCATGTCTGGATTGATCTTCGGGGTATTAAGGACGCCTTCATGCGCGACAAGGGCATCGACTATTTCGAGAACAGCCGGCGCGCAACTTATGTGCAGCAGCTGTACGCGATCAATAACCCGCTCGGGTTCAAGGACTATGGCCCCCATTGCTGGGGAATTACCGCCAGCGAAGGTCCCGGTCCCGGCACCATCAATGTAAACGGCATCGATCGGCAGGTTTTCGACTACGTGGGGCGCGGCGTGCCGTACGGGCCCGACGATGGCACCCTTGCGCCGTGGGCAATGGTGGCGTCGCTGCCGTTCGCACCCGAAATCGTGCTGCCTGCGCTCCACCATTGCATTCACCAGGCCAAGTTGAACGAATTCAACTCCTACGGCTTCAAAGCGTCTTTCAACCCCTCCCACCCCGGAAAGCCCGGCAATCCATACGGTTGGTGGGTCTCACCGTGGCATTTCGGGCTCAATCAGGGGCCGATCGTTTTGATGATCGAAAATTATCGTAGCGGCTTGCCGTGGCAACTCACCCGAAAATGCCGGTACATCGCGGACGGATTGCGGCGAGCGGGGTTTGATGGAGGCTGGTTATGAGTGCCTGGCGGCGTAGATAGTGCACAACGTCGTCAAGCGGTAGCGCAGTGCGAGCCCGTTCGTATTGTCAGCTTAGTCCGATGCGGCGTCGCCCGCACCCGAGGCGCGCACCGGAAGCTCGAAACTGAAACGTGAACCCGCGCCCGGCCTGCTGTCGACGACAACTGCAACGCCATGGAGCTCGAGGATGCCCTTGACGATGGCGAGGCCAAGCCCCGCATGGGCAGAGCCGGTCGATCGGCTCTGGTCGCCGCGATAGAAGCGGTCAAATATCCTGCTTTGGTCTGCCGCTGGGATGCCGGGGCCAGAGTCCTCGACACAGACGCGCACGTGACCCTGGGAGCCAGCGGTCGCGCGCAGCGTGACGGTTCCCCCGGGGGGTGAATGCTGGAGGGCATTCTCCGTCAGATTGTCGATGGCACGTTCGATCAGGCTGATGTCCCCGGACACGAGGGGGAGGGCGCTCGAATAGTCGGCATGAAGCACGACGTCTTTGGCCGATGCGGTGAGCGATAGCTTCTGGACAATGTCCTGAATCAGCTCCGCCAGCTGAAAGGGCTCCTGTTGCGGCACCACTTGTCCTGCATCCAGTTTGGCCAGCTCCAGCAGCTGACCGATCAGGCGAGTCAGCCGGCGACACTGACTGATCGCCGTCGCCAGGTACTGGCGGCGTTCGGCGGGCGTCAGCTCGTTGTCCTTCAGGGTAAGCGTATCCAGGTGGGCTTGCAGCGTCGTCAGTGGCGTACGCAGGTCGTGGGAGATGTTCGCGACCATGTTGCGCCGCATGTCATCAGTTTCACGCAGGGTTGCCATCTGGCTGCGAACCCGCGAGGAGAGTTCGCCGAACAGGGCCGCGAGGCGTTCAATCTCATCACCCCGGGCTCCGGCAGCCTGCTCAGCAGGCCCGGTTTCGCCAGCGAATGTCGTGGATTGGAAGTGTTCCATGTCGGCCTTGAGAGTGGTGAGGCGTCGCGTAATGGAGCGGATAAGAATCAGCGTCGCGACGATGGCCAGTGCCCCGCACGAGATCAGCAGGCCAAGGCTCTCGTTGATGGTGTACGCCTGACGTAGCTGCCTGACGGAATTGTCGTAATGAGTGCCGTGGAGAACCACATAGAGATAGCGCGCCGGGCAGTCCTGGATTTCAACCGGGGCCACCGAGAAGATGTCCTTGCCGCTGCCGGACCTCGGGTCATCGCCCAGTAAGGGCAGGGGAGCGGTATTCCCGAGAAAGGCTCGAATGGGGGCCAGGTCCACGCGCCTTCGCGCCCACAGTTCAGCCGGCACCGATGAGGCGACCAGTGACCCATCGGCGTCAAGCAGGTAGATGTCGACATCCGGGTTCAGCTCTGCGAGCTTATCGATCCCCGCGTGAAAGTTGAGGACCGTCAGCGGCTCGTCGGTGACGAGCAGGCGCGCATCCGCATACTGCTGGGCGAGCCGCCGGTTGACGGTCTGGTCGGCCTCCGTGTGGTAGGCCTCGTGATACCCAAGCAGGATGATGGCGAAGATCAAGGTCATCGCCAGGCCAAACCCGAGGATGACGACCAGCAGACGGCGGTAGAGCGACCGGAACATGATCTACGTTCCGGTCGCCGCGTGGTCCGCGAGCTTGTAGCCAACGCCCCACACGGTCAGGAGGAGCTCGGGCCGGGCCTGATCCGCCTCGATCTTGCCCCGCAGCCGGTTAATGTGGCAGTTGACGGCGTGCTCGTAGCCTTCGTGACTGTAGCCCCACACCGTGTCGAGGAGCTGCGAGCGGCTGTAGACTCGGCCGGGGTTTCGGGCGAAATGCAGCAGGAGATCGAACTCCTTGGGGGTCAGTGTGACGGCTTTACCGCGCACCGTGACCTGCCGCGATGCCGGGTCGATCCTGACCGTAGTGCCGAGGTCAATGGGGAGGGCATCGGCGGCTGATGTCGTGGCCAGGCTGTCCATCCGCCGCAGGATGGCCTTGATACGCGCCGTCAGTTCGGCAATGCCGAAGGGCTTGGCGATGTAGTCGTCGGCACCCATTTCGAGTCCCAGCACCTTCTCGACTTCGGTCGTCCGTGCCGTGACCATCACAATCGGCGTCTGCACCTTCCGCGCGCGAAGCCGGCGGCAGACCTCGATGCCATCCATTCCCGGTAGCATGAGATCCAGCAGGATCAGGTCGAACGGCGCAGTTTCGGCCGCCCGCAGGCCGTCGTCGCCCCGTGCTGCCGTCTGCACGGCGAAGCCGCCGTCCTCGAGATGCCGCTTGACGAGTTCCGCGAGATCGGTCTCGTCCTCGATGATCAGGACGCTTCGCTTAGTGGGGTTCACCAACATTTACCAAGTCTGCAGCTGGGAAGAACAACCGCCTCGCGAGAGGAGGTCAGTACTTATACGTACCGGGGACGATCGAGATCATTCCGAGACACATTCTGTCCTAGGCTCGCGTAGTTTTTGCTCATTCGTATGGAAGAGCAACCTCACCGGGGGAGCCTGATCATGCCCAGGGGCGATTCGGGATTGGCGCGCGAACGGAAAGCGGCGACTGCCGCGGAACGACGGCATTGCATGATTGCCGAGACAGCCTATTTGTTGGCGCAGAGCCGCGGCTTTGCGTGTGGCTCTGAACTCGACGACTGGCTGGCGGCGGAGCGAAATATCGATACGGCACTGACGCACGTGCGTGGCACTGCGCCGGATCGAAGTGGCTGACCCGATGCAAGCCGCTCGTTGGGAGTCAGTCGACAATAGACTGTCTCCTCGCTGTCATTGAACACGGTTGTGGTGTCCGCCGTCCGTTGCAGCACTCGGCACCCGTCGCTCATCCGCGGATCGTGCCGCTGAGATCGGACTCCAGCATGATCCGAATGTTCGCCAACGTACAGACGGGGTGCAGGTCTGCTCTTCAGCCTGTACCTGCCACCAATCACGATGAAAGTTGTCAACCTCTAAGGAAGTACCACCATGAAAGCCTCAATGCTGATCCCCGTAATCGTCGCCTGCGCACTTTGGGTGCCTGGCGTCTCCGCGCAACAAAAGGCCGCGCCCGCCAAGCCAGCCATGAGCATGGACATGGACATGGACATGGAGAAGCAAGTGTCCGAGCTGGATCACGATATGAAAAGCCTCCAACAGCAGATGGACAAGATTCACAAGACTACGGATTCCAAAGCACGCCAGAAGCTCATGGATGCGCACATGGAGGCCATGCAGGAAAGCATGACGGCCATGCGCGGGATGGGCGGCCCGATGATGAAGGGTGGAGGCAAACACGACGGAATGATGATGGGTGCCCAGAAGGGTGGCAAGCAGGACGATGACATCGTTAAGAGCCAGGAAATGATGAATAAGCGCCTGGACATGATGCAGATGATGATGGAGCAGATGATGCAGCGCGATCAGGCGACACAGATGGCGCCGGCCGCTCCCGCTGGGGCGATGGGTGGCCACATGTGACCAGGCACGGGGTCTTTCCTCAGATCCAGTGCTGCAGGCAAACCAACTCTGTGAGAAGGGGCGAACATGAAGAACAACGCGCAATCTGGATCTCTCGAGCTGAGTGTGAAGAGCCAGGCGCAGCGCCGCCGGCTTCTGCAAACGGCGTTGGCGGTCACCGCGGGCGGGGGCCTCCAAGCGCTTGCGTCGGGGGCGTCATCGACGGCGCCTCCCGGCAAGATGGACGAAGCGATGCAGGACGCGATCAAGGCGTGTCTCGACTGCCACAGCCTTTGTCTGCAGGTGGCGATGAGCTACTGCCTCGAACGGGGCGGGCGCCACGTGGAGCAGCAACACTTTCGCCTGATGCTCAACTGCGCCGAGCTGTGCCAGACTTCGGCTAACTTCATGCTCAGCGGTTCGCCCTTGCACGGCCGAGTCTGTGCCGTCTGCGCGGAGGCGTGCGAGGCGTGCGCCAAGAGCTGCGAGCAGGTGGGCGACATGCGCGAGTGTGTCGACGAATGCCAACGCTGCGCCAGGAGCTGCAGGGCGATGGCATGAATGCGCGCCGGCGCTTGTTGAAAGCCGGCGCAGCCGTTGGCGCGGGGACGGTGCTTCACGCTCTGGCCCCTGCCTACGGCTGGGTTGCTTCAGCAAGCGCCGAACCCCTGCTGGAAAGTGGCGGACCGGGCGCCAACCTAGTGATCGCCAGGACTAAACTCACGATCGACGGGCGGAGCGCCTCGCCCACCGTGGTCAACGGCGTACTGCCCGGTCCGGTGTTGCGGTTTCGCGAGGGCGAGACCGTGACAATCCGCGTCACCAACGAGCTTGAGGAAACCAGCTCGATCCATTGGCACGGACTCCTCGTGCCGCCGGAAATGGACGGCGTCCCGGGCGTCAGCTTTCCCGGTATTGCAGCCGGTGAGACCTTTACGTATCGCTACCGGCTGCGGCAGAGCGGCACGTACTGGTACCACAGCCATTCGGGGAATCAGGAGCAGGCTGGCCTTTACGGCCCCTTCATCATCGACCCCGTCACGCCGGACCCGTTCGCTTACGACAGTGAGTGCGTCGTGTTGTTGTCGGACTGGACCTTCGAGGATCCCGCCCGGGTACTGGCCAAGATGAAGAAGTTCGCGCCGTACTACAACCGCGAACGGCGCACCCTGGCGGATGTATTCCGCGATGCGTCCCGGACGGGTTGGCGCGCCACGATGGCGGACCGCTCGCTGTGGGCCCGGATGCGGATGGATCCGACCGACATCGCGGACGTGACCGGCGCTACGTACACCTATCTGCTCAACGGGCAAGCCGCGACCCAAAACTGGACCACGCTCTTCAAGCCCGACCAGCGCATCCGCATGCGCTTCATCAATGCCGGTGCAATGACGCACTTCGACGTGCGCATTCCGGGCCTGGCCATGACGCTCGTGCAGGCGGATGGCCAAAATGTCGAGCCGGTTACGGTCGAGGAGTTCCGGATCGCGCCGGCCGAAACCTACGACATGATCGTCCAGCCGCAGACGGAAGAGGCGTACACCATCTTTGCCGAGGCGATGGATCGCAGCGGTTACGCCTCCGGAACGCTGGCGCTCCGTCCCGGCCTGCGCGCGCCGCTCCCGGAGCGTCGCCTGCGTCCGCTGCGGACCATGGCGGACATGGGCATGTCCGGCGCCGCGATGGGAGGCATGGGCAAGCCTGCCAGCGACGCCAAGCCCACGATGGAAGCGATGCCGGGCATGGCAATGCCAGCCGACGCCGCCCCAGACAGTTCTGCGACCATGCAAGTCATGCCGCACGGTCCGGACCGGCACGGACCCGGCAATTCCACCGTCGCCGAAACACCCGTCAGCCGGGTTAACGACCCCGGGACCGGACTGGGCGATGCGGGCCGGCGAGTGCTTCTGTACAGCGACCTGCGGCGGTTGTCGGCGGAGGGACGGGAAGGCACGCCCGAACGCGAGATCGAATTGCATCTCACCGGCAACATGGAACGGCAGATCTGGGGCTTCGACGGCAAGAAATACTCCGAAGCCAAGGAGCCAATCCCCTTCATCTACGGCGAGCGGCTGCGCGTTACGTTCGTGAACGACACGATGATGGACCACCCGATGCACCTGCACGGCATGTGGATGGTGCTGGAGAATGGCGCGGGGGCGAAGCGGCCGTTGAAGCACACCATCAATGTGAAAGCCGGTGAACGTCTCTCGTTCGACGTCGAGCCCGACGAGCCGGGCAAATGGGCCTTCCATTGCCACCTGCTCTTTCACATGGAGCTCGGCATGTTGCGGGTGGTGTCGGTCGCCGAGCCGCCGGGTAAGGCGCGGACATGACCCGGGCCTCACGCAGACGTCGCACGGTAACCAGTACTGGCGTCGTGCTGGCCGGCTCAATGTGGCTATGGTGTGCCCAGGCGGAGGAGCTTCCGCCCCCCGTGGAAGACAGCGCCACCCGCAGTTACCTGCTTATCGATCAGCTCGAGCACACCACGTCGCGGTACTCCGGTGGCAACAAGGAAGACGACGCGCTGCGCTTCAATACCGCGGGCTGGATCGGCGGCGACTACCGACGCATTTGGCTGTACACCGAGGGCACGAAGCCCTACGGCGAGAAGCTGGAGGACACGGATATCCAGCTCCTCTACGGTCGTCTGGTGGCGCCGTTCTGGGACGTGCAGGCGGGCGTGCGTTATTTCAAGCCGCTTTCAGACGGCCCGGGGCGCACCTACGCGGTCTTGGGCGTGCAAGGTCAGGCGCCTTACCGGTTTGGGGTGCAGGCGGCCACTTTCCTGAGCGAACGTGGCGATGTCTCCGCACGGGCGGAGCTGGAGTACGAGCTGCTCCTTACCGAGCGGTGGATTCTGCAACCACGTCTGGCGACCAATGTGGCGGTCCAGGAGGTCCAGGAGCAGGGCATCGGGCGCGGAGTCAACGACATCGAGTTCGGCCTGCGCCTGCGGTATGAGATCAGGCGCGAAGTGGCCCCCTACCTCGGTGTGTCGTGGCAGAAGCGCTACGGTGGAACAGCGGAATTGGCGCGGGACCGGGGTGACGACGTGCAGGGACGGAGCCTGGTCGCAGGGGTTCGACTCTGGTTCTAGCGTCGAGATTCCGGCACACACAATACAACCCGACGAGGTTAGTGATGAAAGCTCTGGTTTATCTGGGTCCCGGGAAGAAAGCCCTCGAGGACCGCCCGCTTCCGGCCATCGCTGCGGCCACTGACGCAATCGTCAAGATCACCAAAACGACGATCTGCGGCACTGATCTGCACATCCTCAAGGGCGACGTGGCGACCTGCAAGCCTGGCCGCATTCTCGGTCACGAGGGTGTTGGCGTCGTCGACAAGGCGGGTCCGGCCGTCACGGCGTACAAGCGGGGCGACCGGGTGCTGATCTCTTGCGTCAGCGCCTGCGGGAAATGCGTGTATTGCCGGCAGCTGATGTATTCGCACTGCACGAACGGCGGGTGGATCCTGGGCAATAGCATCGACGGAACCCAGGCAGAGTTCGTCCGCATTCCCTATGCAGACCTGAGCCTCTACCCCATTCCAGAGGGCGCGGACGAAGAGGCGTTGGTGATGTTGAGCGATATCCTGCCGACCGGCTTCGAGTGCGGCGTGCTCAACGGCAAGGTTAAACCCGGCAGCACTGTGGCGATTGTCGGCGCAGGACCGATCGGGCTCGCGGCGCTGCTGACCGCCCAGTTCTATTCGCCAGCCGAGATCATCATGATCGATTTGGATGACAATCGTCTGGAAGTGGCGAAGCGTTTCGGCGCCACGGCTGCCATCAACAGTGCCGACGGCAAAGCCCGGGATACGGTCATGAAAATGACCGGCGAGCGCGGTGTCGATACCGCCATCGAGGCCGTTGGTATTCCGGCCACCTTCGAGTTGTGCCAGGAGATCATCGCGCCGGGTGGCACCATCGCCAACATCGGCGTGCACGGGAAAAAGGTCGATCTCCATCTGGAGCGGCTCTGGGACCGTAACATCACCATCACCACGCGCCTGGTCGACACCGTCAGTACGCCACTGCTGCTCAAGGTGCTCGGGGCCCGGAAGATCGATCCCAAGCGCCTGATTACCCATCATTTCAAGCTCGACCGGATTCTCGATGCCTACGAGACCTTCGCCAATGCTGCCAGCACGCGGGCGCTCAAGGTGATCATCGAGGCGTAGCGCAAAATCATAACCAGAGAGGACGACACCATGAAGTACCAGCGCATCAATTGTAGTGACAGAGAATTGCTGAAGCGATTACTGCTTATCGCCGGCGTCGCCATCGGAATGAACGCGAGCGTCGCGTTCGCTCAGCACGAGCCTATGCCCAATCACGAGAACATGTCTCCGGGTGAACATGCGAAGCACAAGGCGCAGGAAGATGCCGACAAAAAGCCGCCGCCTGAGTCCTAGGATAGAACAGAGGAAGATAATCCCGACCCGAAAAAGCCCAAGCCCGATGGTCACCAGCACAAGAAACCATGACCTGACGGAACCTGCACCCGAATAATGAGATCTGGCGCGAATTTTCGCCCACTGAAGGAGATGAATATGAAGACTTTAGTAGCTGCGGCAATGCTCGCAGGACTGATCATGGTTGCCGGGTGTTCGAAGACCCAGCAGCAATCGCCGCAACCCGCGTCGGCAGGCCCCAACGGAGGCGACCTGGTGTCAATCAAGGGCGGGACCGCCTATGCGGAACTCGTGTCCAACGCGGATACCGGTGAGCTGATAGTCCACACGGTAGACAAGGACTTGAAGACCAGCCGACCGATCGAGATGGAGCCGATCACCGTGGGGAGCAGCGGCAACAGCGTTGAACTGACACCCCAACCGACGGACACCGACCCCTCGGGGACTTCCAGCCGGTTCTACGGCCAGGCGGACTGGATGCGTGGCGGAAGCGTCCGCCACGGTTGGATGCAGGGTCGTGGTACCGGTGACAAGCAGGAGTTCGAGTGGCAGCGCGGCTGGGAAGCAGGCCGGATGCATTGGAAGGCAATGGGCAGTCACGGGGGCATGGGACCGGGGCACGACTCTGAGCGAGAAGGCGGGGGGATGATGGGACGTTAGATCTGGCATCGACATCGAAAAAAAGGAAATTCAAACATGGTCGCCGAGGGCACTTCATGATGAACGAAACCAACGGATGGATGAGTGGATGGTCGGGAGGAGGGATGTGGGGCTGGACGCTGGCCGGCGCCCTGTTGGTGATCGTGCTAGTTCTCATTATTAACAACCTGCCGAGAAAATAAGTCACCGCTTGGCGCTGCCCAGAATGCGTGCTGAACCAAGTCGGAACCATGAACCGTGAACTAGAAGGGCGTGACCGTGACGCCTGAGTCGATCGAAGGCACGGTCATCGTGGTCGTGAGTTGGGTAAAGCTGGGGGTGGAGATCGTCGGCGCGGGGCTCGTCACTCTCGGCGTGTGCCTCGCCATTGTGCATCTCGTGCGCACGGTTGCAGTCCGGCAGCGGGCCGATTTCACCGCGACCCGGCTGATCCTGGCGCGTCATCTCGCGCTCGCATTGGAGTTCGAACTGGGCGCAGACATTCTCGGGACCGCGGTATCGCCGAGCTGGGATCAGATTGGCAAGCTCGGCGCCGTCGCCGTGATCCGCACGGGCCTCAACTTCTTTCTCTCGATGGAGATTAGGGGAGAGATGAAGCTTGAGCAGGCTAAGCAGGTGCCGGCACCCACGTTGAGCATAGGAACACTGCATGAGTAACAAAGCGACCCACCGGGCTGTGATCGGCGGCCTTGCCATGGCGCTCGCACTCACCGCGCTGCGCCTCGCTGCCCAGACCGCGGACGAGCACGCCAGCCACCACCCTGATGCGACGGCACCCGCCGCACCGGGGATGACTCCCAATCCGCCAACGGCTGCGTCCGCCCCGCCGGGAATGGAAACCGGCGCGCCCGTGGCAGCACCTGCTGGCGCGCCAGCAATGGTTCCGAGCGCGCCGATGGCGGCACCTGGCGGGATGATGGAGATGATGGGCAAGATGATGGCACCCTCTGCCCCAGCAGGAGCGGGCATGGCAGCGCCGTCGGCGGACGCTTCCGCTGCGGGAGGTATGGCCGGCATGGCAGCACAGGAGGAGCCGGGCGGCTGCATGAGCGAAGGTTGCGGGTCGGGTGCCGCCAAGACCCCCATCTACCCCTCGCTAATGACGTTGCCGGCACTCACTCCGGAGAAACGCGCCGAGATTGATGCACTGGCGAGCCAGCAGCTCAACTCAGGGCTGGGGCAATTGGCGCGCAACTACGAGGCGCTGAACCACGCCTCACAAGCCGGCGACCACGTAGCCATGCAGCAGGCGGCCGGGGAGATGCGCGAAGCACTCGGCGCAATCGGCGCGGGTATCGCCGCGCGACGGGTTCTCACGGAAGGCAAGTCACCGCGCAACCTCGCATTGGACTGGTTCAAGCGCGACATGAACCTCGCATCGCCCATTACCCTTGGCACGTCGCACACGGCCGGCGGGGTCAAGGTATTTCATCTCGTCACGATGGTGCTGCTGATCGTCTTCGCGCTGGCGATGGTCGCCATCTACTTCTTCAAGATGCGGCGTGCGGCGGCGCTGTTCGGGCGTCTGGAAGGTGGCACTGGAGTACCGCCGCCGGGGTCGGCGCCACCGCTTGCCGGCAACCCGGGTGCCTCACCACCGGCCATTCCACCGGCAGGTAGCGCGCCGCCGTCGGGAACGGCACCGGCGCCTTCTGCAGCACCCCCATCGAGCTCGCCACCAGCGCCCGCAGCACCGCCGCTGACAGCGAATTGGCGGGGGCAGCTGCGCGTGGGGGCTGTCATTCCGGAAACGCCGAGCGTCAAGACGATTCGCCTGCTGCCGTCATCCGCCGACACACCGATGCCGTTCAACTTCGTCCCGGGGCAGTTTCTCAACCTGTCATTCTGGGTGGGCGGCGCGAAGATGAACCGCTCCTACTCCATCTCGTCGTCACCGATTCAGCGCGAATACGTCGACCTCACCGTACGCCGCGAACCCCGGGGCGCGGTGTCCCGCCACGTGGATGACCTGCTCAAGGTGGGCGACACCATTGAAGCGGGGGGGCCGGTCGGGCGGTCCACGTTCACCGGGACGGAGGCTGACAGCATCGTCCTGATCGCCGGCGGCGTCGGCATCACGCCGATGATGAGCATCACGCGCTATCTCACCGAGCGGTCATGGGCCGGCGACATTTTCTTTCTCTACGCGTGCCGCGCCCCTGCCGACTTCATTTTTGAGAAGGATATTGCTGAACTTCAGCGTGTCAATCCGAACCTGCACTTCACCGTCGTGATGGAGCGCGCCGATGGCAGCGACTACCAGGGGCGGCGAGGCCGCATCACCAGAGAAGTACTCCTGGAGACCGTGCCCAACCTGCCCTCACGGCGAGTCCACCTCTGCGGCCCCCCCGTGATGATGGACGCGATCAAGGCGATCCTCGTCGAGCTGGGGGTGCCTCCCGACCAGGTGAAGAGCGAGAGCTTCGGCACCGCGGCGCCCAAGCCGGCTGCCGCGGGGACCTCCCCCAAAGTGACCACCCCGGCGACGGGCCCGCTGGTTACGTTTTCGAAGAACAACAAGTCGGCCAGGATCCATGTTGATCTCCAGGCGGGAGACAGCCCGCCGAAGCAGACTGTCCTGGAACTCTCGGAAGAACTCGGCATCGGCATCGAGTTCTCCTGCCGCGTCGGTACCTGCGGCGTGTGCAAGGTAAAGATGACTTCTGGTGAGGTTGAAATGGCGGTGGACGACGCGCTCGAGCCTGACGACATAACCAACGGCATCATCCTCGCCTGCCAGGCCAAGCCGAAGGTCGACATCGTGGTCGAGGCGTAGTTTTGAAAGAACGTGAGCGTATCGTCGTCACGGGTGTCCTGGGCGTCTTGCTCGTGGCCTGGCTGGGCTTCCTGGTGCACCGCTCTCCGCGCTTTCCGGGTAGCGGGGTGGGGGCGGTGTTCGGTATTGCCGGGGCTGCGCTGATGCTGCTTCCGCTCGCATATACCATCGTCAAGCGCATTGCCTTCCTCCAGACTCGAATCACGCCTTACGTTCCGCTACAGTCATGGATGAGCGTGCATGTCTACGCGGGAATCGTTGGCCCCCTGCTCGCGATCATTCACACCGGCCACAAGTTCGACAGCCCGCTGGGCGTGGCATTGACGGCCCTGGTTCTGCTCATCGTCGTCAGTGGGTTCTCGGTTCGCTACCTGCTCACGTACGTTGGCCATGACATCAGGGAAAAGCTGGTTCTGCTGCAAACCGCGCGGGGCGATCTCGATAACGCGTGGGGAATGCTGGAGAAGACCCCGGCCGACGTGCAGGCACTCCCTCGGGCTCCCGTCCTCATGGCGGGTCTCGCCTCGCTGGGAATCGGGCTCTCAGCGGACAATGCCCACATCCAGGTCGCGCGCCTCGCCGAGTCCGTGGCGGACCTCGAGTATGCCATCCGCATGGACGAGTTCTTCAAGCGCTGGTTCGCCCGAGCCCTGACGCTCCACATCGCCGTCTCCGTGACCTTTTGCGTGCTGCTCGCTGTGCACATCGGGTCTGGAATTTACTTCGGCCTGCGGTGGCTACAGTGAAACAGGCAGTGCTTTGGACGGTGCTGATTATGGTATTGACTGCCGCCGGCGCGCTCGCCGTGCTGAAAGTCCCGTCCGTAGGGGCGGCAGCGCAGGCACTGCTGAGTCCAGGCGCGCTGTCGCCCCGCCACGCCTATCTGAGCAACCAGTGCGAGTCGTGCCACGAACCGACTGTTGGCGTGACGGTGGCGAAGTGCACGGCCTGCCATGCCAACGCGGAACGGCTGCTCGGCCGTCAGCCAACTGCCTTTCACGCCAGCGTGCAGGAATGCTCGGGCTGTCACCTCGAACATCAGGCGACGGGAGTCAGGCCCGTGGTGATGGATCACGTGGCGCTCGCCGAGATCGGCGCGCGAACCATCCAGCGGGCGGCGTACGGGAAGTTCCGCCCGGGCATCGGACCGGACCCTGAAAGCGCGGCAACGCAGCAGTCGCTGGAAAACTGGCTCCACATCAAAAGCCCAGAGCAAATGGACGCCAGCACCGCGCGCGAGGCGCTCAATTGCGCCACCTGCCACGACAGCAAGGACCCGCATTTCAAGCGCTTCGGCAGTGACTGCGCGCAGTGCCATGTAGTGGCATCGTGGATCGTCGCCGGTTACCAGCATCCGTCACCGAGTTCGACGGATTGCGTGCAATGTCACCAACCGCCGCCGAGCCACTTCATGGAGCACTTCTCGATGGTCTCGCAGCCGTTTGCCGGCAAGGAGAACGCCGGGGTGGACGAGTGTTTCGAATGCCACAACACGACCAGCTGGAACGACATCGTGGGTGTTGGCTTCTACAAGCACCACTGATAGGGACCAAGAGTGGATGATTAACGGCGTGGCGAGCCTATGTGCGCCAGGCGACAGACAGGAAGCGGCCCAGCGTCTAAACGAGTAGTATCTATTATCCCGTACCTTGAAATGGAGAGTCCGATGAATGTTCGCTTGTCAATGACCGCCTTTCTGGCGTCTCTGGTGTTGAGCACGTCCGCGTGCTCATCGCTGCAGGGTGCCGGTCACAAGTACCTGATGCGTGGGCAGGTCGTCGAAGTTGCTGGAAGCGAGGCTGTACTTTGTATTGGGGACAGCGACGGGGCCAGGGTCAACCAGCAACTCACCGCATACAAGATGGTGGCGTCGAACGCCGGAGGTTCAAAGAACCCGACGCGTTGGGAGAAGATCAAAGTCGGTACCGTGCGCATTGTGCAGGTGGTCGACGAGCACTTTGCCAACGCCCAGGTAGTCAGCGGCGACGTTCAGGTGAACAACGTCGTTGAGCTGAATCCATAGCAGCGGCTTGCGCTACAGGTAGCCAGTGGAAGAATCAATGAAAGAGCACATCATGAACAGAATGAAGCACGGCATTGCAGCCATAGCGACCGTCGCCGCACTTGCCACGGGAGCGCTCGTGGTGACGTCTTTGCCCTCAGCTGCGGCAGACATGGAAATGACAATCCCCGGCACGGCGGGGGAGCACACCGCGGCGGCGGCCAGTTACGAGCAGGAAAGCCTTGAGCTTGAGGCAAAGGCCGCCAAACACACCAAACTGGCATCCCTGTACAAAGCACGCATGATCGGTATGAGCAGCAAGCAGTCAGGTGCGCAACATGGCATTTACAAGCACTGTGAGCGTCTCGCGAAGGCGTACCGTGCCGCGGCGACCGAAGCGCGCGAGATGGCGAAGATGCATCGGGAGATGGCCGGAGCCGCCTAACGCATTGCGAGTCGATGTTATCGGCTGCCGATGAGTACGAGCATGGACGAGAATGCCGCTTCCGCGTACGTACCGGCATTGCGATTTCGTTGGCTCACACCGGCCTACGATGTGGTTGTTCGCGCGACCACGCGGGAACGCACAGTCAAGGCGGCGCTTATAGCGCAAGCCAATTTCTCAGCGGGCCAGCGCGTTCTCGACCTGGCGTGCGGGACGGGTACGCTGGCTATCTGGATCAAGCAGCAGTGTCCTCAGGCCACCGTCGTGGGTATCGACGGTGAAAAAAAAATACTCGCAATCGCCTCCCGCAAGGCACAAGTTGCCAATGCCTCGGTGCAGTTTGACCATGGACTGTCCTATCGGTTGCCGTACCCTGACGCACACTTTGATCGAGTAGTGTCCAGTCTGTTCTTCCATCATCTGTCTTGGCATGACAAACAGCGTACTGCTCGCGAACTATTTCGCGTCCTGCGCCCGGGCGGGGAATTGCATGTGGCCGATTGGGGTCGGGCCACCGGGCCGCTGATGCGCGCCGGTTTTGTCGCGGTTCAGTTGCTCGACGGATTCAGAAACACCAAAGATAACCTCGCAGGCCGACTGGTCGAGCTCTTTCGTGATGCTCAGTTTGTCCAGAGCTCCCAGACGCGAACATTCTCCACTGTCTTTGGGACCTTGGCCTTGTATCGGGCGGTCAAACCATGACGATCTACATCTGTCCGATGCATCCGGAGATCCGGCAGGACCGCCCCGGCACCTGTCCGAAGTGCGGGATGACCCTGGAGCCCGAGATCCCGGCGCTCGACGAGGGCGAAAACGTTGAGCTGGCCGATTTTCGGCGGCGCTTCTGGTGGACCCTGCCGCTGACGGTCGTCGTAACACTGCTGGCAATGGCAGGTCACCGGCTGGGGCTCATGGCCGGCGATCTGCAGAACTGGGTTGAATTTGGCCTGGCGACGCCTGTGGTGTTGTGGGGGGGCTGGCCCTTCTTCACCCGGGGGATAGCCTCGGTCATGCACCGCAGTCCGAACATGTGGACGCTGATTGGCCTCGGCACCGGTGCGGCCTATCTGTACAGCGTCGTTGCGACCTTTATGCCCGGGGTCTTCCCCGATGACTTCGTGGAGATGGGGCGGGTCGCGGTGTATTTCGAGGCGGCAGCGGTCATCATTTCCCTGACCCTGCTCGGTCAGATGCTGGAATTGAAGGCGCGGTCGCAGACGTCTGCGGCCATCAAGAGCCTGCTGGGCCTTGCGCCCAAAACGGCGCGCCGGATCGATGCCGATGGCACCGAAGCTGACGTGCCGCTGACCCACGTGCACGTGGGGGACAAGTTGCGGGTCCGACCCGGCGAAAAGGTGCCGGTGGACGGGGTCGTCGTTGAAGGGCGCAGCGCCGTGGACGAAGCGATGCTGACCGGCGAGCCGGTGCCGGTGAGCAAGCAGCAGGGGGACAAGCTGATCGGAGCCACGATCAATACGTCCGGTAGTCTCGTGATGCGGGCTGAGAGAGTTGGCGCGGAGACCGTGCTGTCCCAGATCGTCCAGCTCGTGGGCCAGGCGCAGCGCTCCCGGGCCCCCATGCAGCGAATGGCCGATCAGGTGGCCGGTTACTTCGTGATGGGTGTCATCCTGATCGCCGTTGTCACGTTCTTCGCGTGGGGAGCCTTTGGGCCGGAGCCCAGTTGGGTATACGGCATGATCAACGCGGTTGCGGTCCTGATCATCGCGTGTCCCTGTGCGCTCGGCCTGGCGACACCGATGTCCATCATGGTGGCTACGGGGAAGGCAGCGACGCAGGGGATCCTGTTTCGGGATGCCGCAGCCATCGAACGGCTTTGTCATGTCGATACCCTGATCGTCGACAAGACGGGCACCTTGACTGAGGGTCGGCCGCGCTTTCAGCAGGTAGTGCCCGCCGGCGGATTCGCGGCGGATCAGGTTCTGCGTCTGGCGGCAAGCCTGGATCAGGGCAGCGAGCACCCGTTGGCGGACGCCATCGTCGCGGCCGCGAAAGAGCAGGGTCTGACGCTCGACTCTGCCGAGGAGTTCGAGTCCGGGTCTGGCATCGGGGTGCGTGGGCGCGTTGGCAGCCAACGTCTGACTCTCGGCAATGCCACGCTCATGACGCAGGAGAGGGTCTCCATCGATTCGTTGAGTGAGGCGGCAGAATCCCTGCGTGGTACGGGGGCCAGTGTCATGTTTCTCGCTGTGGACGGCGTGCTTGCCGGAATCCTCGCGGTCGCGGACCCGATCAAGAAAACCACGCCGGAGGCCCTGGCGATCCTGCGAGACGCCGGCATTCGTGTGTTGATGGCGACCGGAGACGGTCTGACCACTGCACGATCTGTCGCGGCGGAACTGTCGATCGATGAGGTCCACGGTGAAGTCCGTCCGAAGGACAAGCTGGACCTCGTCGCAAAATTACAGGCGGATGGTCGGGTTGTGGCCATGGCCGGCGACGGCATCAACGATGCACCGGCGCTGGCCAAGGCTGATGTGGGTATCGCGATGGGCACCGGGACCGATGTGGCCATGAACAGTGCGCAGGTGACGCTCGTAAAGGGCGACCTGCGGGGCATCTCCCGCGCCCGGACCATTTCCACCGCAACCGTGGCCAACATGCGCCAGAACCTGGGCTTTGCCTTCATTTACAACGCGCTTGGCGTGCCGCTGGCCGCGGGCGTACTGTATGGCCTCACCGGCTGGCTGCTATCGCCGATGATTGCTGCTTTGGCGATGAGTCTGAGTTCGGCGTCCGTGGTGACAAATGCGCTGCGGCTTCGGAGGTCAAAGTCGTAATACCGGCGCTTGTGGTGGCCAGGGGCGCTAAGCACGAGCCCCGACGCCTTGACAGCTTTCAGGCAAAAACCACCGACACGGAGCCACGGACCCTGTTCTTCGGCGCGACTCGGACGACGATCTCCACGTCCCGCCCAAGCTTGGCCAGGCAGTCCATCAGCTTCCGCTCGGAGATCCCGTGAAACTGGCCACGCAGGAGCCTCGACAATTTCGGCTGGCTGATCCCGAGGAGCGCCGCCGCTTCGGCCTGCGTCGAGCCGCGCTCAGCGAGAATCTCGCCAATCTTTGTGACGAGCTGCGCTTTCACGAGCATGTCCGGCGCGTCGGGGAAACCCAGATCAGCGTAGACATTGGTGCTGCCAACCAATTGGCGCGCCTTCTGCGTCTCGCTTCGAGTTGTCATGAATTAATCCTTGCGGCGATCCCATCCGGACCAGCGGTTGAACTCGTCGGAAGTTTAGACCCATATGGGCATAGCCGGAAAGCCCGCCGGTGCCGGATTGAAGTGCGGGCCTGAATCTGGTGGATGCGCTGGCCTCTGGAGTCCGTAATAGTCCATATGGACTTTGGCCCAGCCTAACATCTATAGTCCAAACCGGACTATGGCCAACCCCAAACCCTCAGACGCGAAAACCCTCATGGTGCTGGGCCTCCTGCAGGCCGGCCCCAGGCACGGGTATGAGCTCCACCGGATCGTGGTGGCGCACGGCACGCTGTACGCGGATTTCAAGAAACCGACCCTCTACCACCTGCTGCACCGGCTGACGGTGCAGGGAGCGGTCGAGGTGCGCGCGGAAAGCGGCACGCGCGGGCGGCGCGGGGAGCGCCTGATCTTTGCGCTGACGCCGCTCGGCGGGACGAAGTTTCAGGGGCTGCTGCGAACCGCACTCAGCACTTATGACCCGGCGCAGACGTCGTTCGAGATGGCGTCCGCCTACCTGCCCTGGATTCCGGTCAGGGAGGCAGAGGAATTGCTCGCGCAGCGCCGCCAGGCGATTGCCACCCGCCACGCCGAAGTCGTGAAGGAACTCGACCACCTCACCAGTGAGCCCGCCAGCCAGCGTCTGGCCGCGCGCTCACTCGCCACCGACCATGCGCTCTGCCTGCTCGAAGCCGAGCTGGCCTGGATGGATCGCGCCACGCGCCATCTGGCGAGCCCGGAAGGCCGAACCACGTCTTTAACCAGGAGCTGACCATCATGACCCGACGACCACTGACGTTCACTACTGCACCCCTGCTGGCCCTGCTGTTGCTCGTTGCCGGACTCGCACCCGCCCTCGCCGCTGATCCGCCGAGCTTCAGCGGTACCTGGGTGCTCAACACCGACAAGGGCGAAAATCTGGGCATGGTCTCCGCCGTGAAGGAAACCGTGACGATCGCCCAGACGCCGCAAAAGCTGACGCTCGACTTCTCTACCGTGTTCATGGGCAAGACCTCTCTGCGCAAGGTCACCCACGACCTGGCTGGCAAGACAGTGGCGAACGAAGGGCCGATGGGCGACAAGGCCGACACGGTGGCCAGTTGGGTTGGTGGCAAGCTCGTCGTCGTGTGGACTGGCGAAAGCGCCATCCTCGGGAGCAAGACAGAGAAGACCGAGACCCGGCAGCTCTCCGCCGACGGCAAGACGATGAGCGTGACTTCGGTACGCGGCACGAAGCCGCCGATGGTCATGGTGTACGAGAAGCAGAAGTGAAACCCGCTGTCGCCATTGCTGCCGGCGCAGGCGTCCTGTTGCTCGCCACGGGAGCGTGGTGGGGCTGGACGCGCCTGGCCAATGGCGACAGCAACGCCGTTCCGCGCGTCGTCGTGATGCCGGAGCGCAAGACGGTGGCTGCCACGGTACTCGCCACCGGCATCCTGCGGGTGCGGGTTGGCGGTGAAGTCCGCGTGGGCGCCCAGCTCTCCGGCATCGTCGAGAAACTGAACGTGGTGGTGGGCTCGAAGATCGAGAAAGGCGCTGTGCTGGCGACCATCGATGCCCGGGGTCTGAAGGCACGTCTCGCCCAGGCCAGGGCCCAGATTGGCGTCATGGAGCAGGAACTCAAGCGCGCCGGGATCGAGCTTGCGCGCAGTCAGCGCCTCGACAGGGAGCGGCTCGTCGCGCGCACCGACGTGGAGGACCGGACGCTGGCGGTCAGCGAGGCCCGGGCACGCCTGGAAAAGGCCCGCCGGGACGCGGCGGTTGTCGAAACCGACCTCAACTACGCGGTGATTCGCTCGCCGATCACGGGCACCGTGGCCTCGGTTAGCACCCAGGAAGGCGAGACCGTGGCTGCGAGTTTTACCACGCCGACTTTCGCGACGGTTATCGAAGACGGCGCACTGGAGCTCATTGCACTGGTCGACGAAACCGACATCGGCAACGTCGCGCTTGGCAACCCGGTGACCTTCACCGTTGAGGCCTACCCGGCCCGGGACTTCACGGGCCGGGTGGAACGCATCGCCCCGCGGGGCACCATCATCTCGGGAGTCGTGAATTTCGAGGTGATGATTCGCATCGAGTCGCCTGTGGACGTCCTGAAACCTGACATGACGGCAAACGTTGCCATCCGCACCGCCGAACGCGAGGCCCTCGTGCTTCCCAGTGCGGCGGTACAGAAGGACGATACGGGCCGCTACGTGTGGGTCGAGAAGGGCGGTACGCTTCAACGCGAGAACGTTACCGCCGGCACCCGCGACGCCGGCGTCACCGAGATCCGCCAGGGGGTCGCCGCCGGCGACCGCGTACTTCTCAGTCCGCTACCGGTGCCACCATGATCCAGCTCGAACACGTGACCAAAACCTATCTGCGGGACGATGGCACGCCCGTGCCTGCGCTTCGGGACATCACCTTAAGGATCGAGGCTGGTGAATTTGTCACCGTCCGCGGTGCCTCGGGCTCCGGAAAATCCTCACTCCTCAATATCCTCGGGTGTCTCGACACGCCCACGAGTGGCCTCTATCGCCTGGCTGGTGAGGACGTCTCCCGCTACAGCGACAAGGAACGATCCGGGGTCCGCGCCCGGCGCATTGGCTTCGTATTTCAGGCCTTCAATCTGCTGTCGCGAACGACGGCGGTGGAGAATGTGGAGGTGCCTGCCCTTTACAGCGGCGGCGACGTGGACCGCGGCAGGGCGCTGGCACTTCTGAAGCGTGTCGGACTTGCCGAGCGGGCGGAACATTTCGTCAGCGAACTGTCCGGTGGTGAACAGCAGCGCGTCGCGATTGCCCGTGCCTTGATGAACGCGCCACCGCTGCTGCTGGCTGACGAGCCCACCGGCAACCTGGACTCGGCGGTTGGCGATTCCATCATGGCGCTGCTGACGGATCTCAACCGGGAAGGGCTCACCATTGTGCTCGTGACCCACGACGAGCGCGTGGCGTCATACGCGGCGAGGGAACTCCTGATTCGAGACGGCGTGCTGGCCTCCGACCGGGCTCGGGAAAATACCAGGGGTGTTGCCCATGTCGTGGGCTAAAACGTTGTCGCTCGCGCTGCGCACGCTCAGGCGCAACCCGCTGCGGAGTCTCTTCATGATGCTGGGCATTGCCGTGGGCATTGCCTCCCTGATCGCCATGGCATCAGTGGGTCAGGCCACCCGCCAGGAAACGCTGCGCCAGGAAACGCTGCGCCAGTTCAAGCGCATGGTGGGTAACTTCGACACGGTTTCCATCCAGCCCGGCGGGGCGCGTACCCGCGGTATGCCGTCGCTTATCAGCGTTCCGCCGACCCTGCGCTTCGAGGATGCGACGGCTATCAAAGCCGAGATCCCAAACGTCCGGCGCGTGGCCCTGTCCCAGAGTGCCTTCGATATCGACGTGCAGGCCCGCGAGCGCACGACCACGACATCAGTCTGGGGTATCTCCGAGGACTGGATGGAAATTCGCGGCGATGACGTTAGCGCAGGTCGCGGCATCAGTGCACAGGACGTGGAGACTCTGGCCCGCGTAGTAGTGATCGGCGAGGACGTGCGCTCAGCCCTGTTCCCCGATGAAGATCCCATTGGCAAGACGTTGCGCATCGCCGAGGTTCCGTTCCAGGTGCAGGGCGTGTTGCTGTCGCGCGGGGCCGGTCCCGGTGGCTCGAGTCTCGATGATCTGCTCTTGCTGCCGGTCAGTACCGCGTCGAAACGGCTTTTCAGCCGCGACTACCTCACCGCTATAACGGTGCAGCTCGACGATCCGGGGCAGTATTTAACCGCGGTAACCGCCATCGAAACACTGCTCCGGGAGCGACACGGCATCGTGCCCCCCGTGGAGGACGACTTCACCGTCAGCAATCCACAGGCCGGGTTCGAGCAGGTGGCGGAAGTGGACACGACCCTGTCTTCAGTCCTCTCAGGTATCGCCGTGATCGCGACGCTCATCGGCGGCGTCGTGATCATGAGCCTCATGCTGATCGCCGTGTCGGAGCGGCGCCGGGAGATCGGTGTCCGGCGTGCCGTGGGCGCGACGCGCGGCGACGTGCTCCGGCAGTTCCTTTCGGAGGCCGCACTGATTTCAGCACTGGGAGGCGTAGTCGGCGTGCTGCTCGGTGTGTTTGGCGCCACCTTGGCATCCTTCCAGCAGCAGTTGCCCCCGGCGTTCCTCTGGGGTGCGATGGCTGGCGCGGTGGTGCTGGCGACTCTCGTCGGTTTCATTTTCGGGCTGCAACCCGCCTGGCGCGCGGCCAGCGTGGATCCAATCCAGGCCCTGCGCTCCTGATGGGTGCCTGGCGGCGCCTGCTGCCGGGCATCGGTCGCCAGTTGTGGCGCCATAAGTTGCGATCCAGCCTGGTGATGCTCTGTGCCGCGCTTGGGGTCGCGGGCGCCACCACCGCCGTGAACTACGCCTCTGGCGGCCGCGAGCAGGTGCTCGCGCAGATTCGTCGGCTGGGCAGCAACGTGCTGACCATCAGCGCGGAGCAGAGCCGGGGAGTTGCTGATCGCGCGCGCACCGGAGCCCTCGTAACGACACTCGTGCCGGAGGACTACGCGGCACTGCGTCGGGAGACTGCTGGCATGCTGCGATCGTCGGCGCGGGTTGCAGGCCCTTTGCGACTCAAGGCGGGCTTCCTCTCCAAGGTTGCGCCGGTGGTCGGCGTCGAACCTGCCTGGTTCGCCATGAAGTCGTGGGAACTCAGCGGGGGCACGCTCCACTCAGCCGACGACGAGCGGCGCTCCGCCCGCATCGCAGTTCTTGGCGCCACGGTGGCGAAAGACCTCTACGGCACCGAGTCACCATTGGGCGAACGGCTGTTTATCAATCGCGTGCCCTTCGAGGTGACCGGGGTGTTGCGGGAGCGGGGGCGCGGGCTGGACGGCAGCGCTGAGGACGGCCAGGTTTATGTGCCCCTGAACACGGCGATGCGCCGGCTGCTCAATGTGGACCACTATTCCTCCATTCTCCTGGAAGTGGACCAGTCGTCGCGCATCCCGGCTGTCATACGGGATGCCACGTCCCTGCTCCGTGAGCGCCACCGGATGTCGGCGTACCGGCCCGACGACTTTCGCGTGCAGAGTCAGACGGACCTGATTACGGCCCAGCTGTCGGCCGCCGACCGGCTGGCTTTCCTGGTGCGCTGGATTGCCCGCAGCGGTCTCGCGGTGGCCGGCCTTGGCATTCTTGCCATCGCCTGGATCAGCGTGCGGGATCGCACGCGGGAGATTGGCACGCGACGGGCGCTCGGCGCCACGGCGCCGGACATTTTCTTCCAGTTTGCGGCCGAGGCGGGGCTACTCGCCACGCTGGGCGCATTGGCCGGCCTTGGCGTCGGCGTGGTGGCGTCCCGGGTTCTCTCCAGTGCAGTGGGCTTGCCACTGGTGGTCGACGCTGGCAACGCGCTGCTTGCCCTGGGGCTCGCGATCACCCTGAACCTGCTGTTTGCCAGCTGGCCGGCGCTGCGCGCCGCGCGCATGGATCCGATCCGGGCGTTGCGGCACGAGTAGTCCGGCTCCCGTAGCAGCCGTCGCACAGCGGGTACCGGGACCGCCGGAGTCGATTCCTCCCTGGCGGCGAGATGCGCGATGGCATTCGCGTTGTACCGCACGAGCGACGTCTCCTCGCTGCAGAGCGGTCAGGTCGAGCCGGTAGGCGTCCAGCGTACTGGGCGCGACGCGCCGGTCGTCCCGAATCCTGCGGGCAAAGATTGCAATCCAGTCGTCAGTTCCCGCACTTTCGGCGCATTCAGCGGGCCACCCCGAAGGGTTGCCTTTCTCAACGATAGCGAATGTCACCAGCCGGGCCCTTTGTGCTGACAGCGGTGGTGCATCAAAGAGAGTTTCTACTCCTGCCCCACGGAACAGAGTCGGCAGTGATTACGCTGACACACGGGCCAACCAATTACGGTGACGAAGCGGCGTACCGTCAAGCGTCGTACCGGTCTTGGCCGTAGTTCGGCCGTTCGAGCAGACTGATTAAATCCATCGCCGCCACGTATTCTATTTCTGCTTCCTCTATCCCATCCTGGTCGTCGAGCACCGCGCGAAGTGCACGGGAATCGCTTTCTTCTTCGACGACCGGGCCTTCGGTGCGTACCCGATATTTCTCGAAGGCGTTCTTTGGCGTCGCAGGCGTGACGCCCAGCAACCCGCCGGCGGCCGAAGCACCGTTGCCACCCCCGGAGGATGGTTTCTCTGCTAATTGACTTCTTGCCATGACGAACATCCCCGCGTTTTGCCGGTTAGCGCCTACTTCTACTCGACCGGCGCGCGTTACCTGTTGATGTAGGACACGGCCGAAGTCTGCGGCGTTCGGCACGCTTCCCGGCCGAGATCGGGCTGATCGGTAAAAAGGCCGCTCATGCCCGCGGCACGCGCTGCGGCGATCTCACCGAGCAGATCGCCGGTTGCCGTCGGCTCCTTGCCGCGGCGAAAGGGTTCCCCAAGCCAGGCGTTCTCGGCGCGGAACGTCCAGCCGTGCAGCGCCAGTCCGGCTTCACGCACGCGCGCGATGAACTGCGGGTTGCCGAGAATCAGCGCCTTTGGCGCGCCGATCACCTGTGCGTAGCGGGCGATCGCCGCAACGTCCGCCGGCACCGTTTCGATCAACTGCACGAGCGTCAACCGCGTGTGGGGACGCATGCGGCGCAAGCTCTCGGCCTCGAATGACTGGATGTAGACGGGGGCGTCGGGCCGATCCAGGCCGGCGTCCCGCAGCGCCGCCAGCAGCGCCGCCTCCGGGTCGAGGCCGCGGCCGCGCAGTCGCCCGGCCTCCTTTATCTCCGGGTAGAGCCCGATCGGGCGACCGAGGCGCACGCCTTCCTCGCGCGCGAGCGCGATGACCTCGGCGAATGTCGGTATGCCGAAGAGCCCGTCGAACGCCGTATTGCCCGGCCGCAGAGCCGGCCGCGTCTCACGGGCCCGGAGCAGCCGCAGTTGACTCAGCGTGAGGTCGTCGGCGAACCAGTCCGCAACCTCGCGTTCTTCCGCGCGCCGGCGCCGGCGCAAGTCCGCCAGAGCGGGAACGGCCGCGACGTTCGTCGACCCGGCGAGGCCACTCTCGTGCCGGGCTACGAGAACCCCATCGCGAGTCATCACCAGATCCGGCTCGATATAGTCGGCACCGAGCTGGATGGCGAGCCGGTAGGCCGGCAGCGTGTGTTCGGGCAGGTAGCCGCTGGCCCCGCGGTGGGCGACGACGATGCAGTGGTCAACGGTCCCGGCGTCGTTCGCCGACGCCGGCGGCAGCAGCGACACTGCGAGCAGCAGTAGTGGAAACCGCCGCACCAGGATTTAAGGGCTAGCGGCGGCGCACGAAGCCCAGCAGACCCAGCGCGGAACCAAGGAACCAGGCAGCGGCCGGCACCGGCACCGGCGCCAGGTAGCCGGCGAGATCGGCGGCGGACGCCTTGTAGGAGTGCAACACCCCCGGCAGCAGCTTGTAGCTGCCGTCGCCCGGCACGCTCGACAACGGTCCGGTGCAGCCCGTGATCATGTCGAGCGGACACTGCAGCGCGGTTGCAAACGGATCTGCATCGCTGAAGCGGTAGTAGACGTCGAACTGCGTGCCACCCGCGTTCTGCGTGACGCTGTAATCGGCGTCGGTGCCTGCCAGGATCACGTAGCTGCCGTCGCCAAGCTGTGGGCCGATCGCGAGACCCTCCCATTTTTCCGGCGACTTGTTACCGAGTTCGGCCAGCGTGTTCGCGTCGAGGTCGATGAAGACGGTGCCCGCCTTGGTCACCTTTGTATACGAGGCGCCGGCTGCATCGAGATCGATGCCGCTGACGTCGGTCGCGCCTGTAATGTCGATCTTGTAGACGCGCTTGTCCGGGCTCGCGAGCGTCGACCCAACGCCGATGCCGCGGTTGTTTCGTTCAAGCACCATGAACTCGTGATCATTGAGGGCGACCAGCGATGAAATTCCGCGGCCCTGACTGGCCGTATCCATCTGGTACGCATACTGGGCGACGGCAAGGCCCGTATCGACGTCGAACTTGACGATGCGGTTGACAGTGCCGTTGCCGCCGCCTTCGTCCAGCATCGCACTCTGCAACATGGCGTACACGTAGCGGCCGTCCGGGCTGATCGCGAGGCCCTCGAAGCCGCGGTTCGTGCGCTTGCCCGCCGGGTTGGTCGCCGGGTCGGCCGCGTAATTCGGGATGCCGCTGACGCTGTCCCGCGGGATCAGGTTGGCCGGCGTGCTGAACGTGCGGATCACCGCACCGTTCCGGTCGAGCTCGTACAGCGACGGGCCGTACTCGTCGGACACGAGCAGGTTTCCGGTCAGCGGATTGACGACGAACCCTTCGGGATCCAGGGCATTGCCGAGGACGTTGGTCGGGTTCGGGGCGAGACCGTTGAGGCTCCCGCCGTTTCGCGAGAACTTGATCGTTTGCGCCACCTGGAAGTTGGCAATCGCGCCCGTTATCGGATTGATGTCCACCGTGAAGCGCTGCACGAGCGTGTCGTACGACAACGTGCCGCCGCCGGGACCCCGGTCGGATAGTCCCCACCATTCGTTGCGATTCGGATCGTAGTAGAGGTCGGAGAAATAGCCGAGCCGACCGGCATTGGCGCCGGTGCCAAACGCGTCATTCGCGCCGCCGTCGAGGGCGAGACCGTTGACGAAGGTCGGCACGGCATTGGCGCTGGTCGCCAGCAGCAGTGCTGCGGACAGGAGGGCGGATGAACGCATGGCTTTTTCCCCGGAGCGGATCTGAACGACGAAAGTGTCGCCCGGGATTCATGACGCCAGCGTGATGTCCGTATGACGAAAGTGTCCTCATACAAGAATCAACACTTCCTGCGATGGGGCAGCGTCCAGGCACTCCGCGACTGCCGTGATGTTTCCAACTCCAATCTGTCAACAGCCTGCAACGGTCGCCCCTTAGCGTTAATTCCAACAGGGCTGGGGCAGGTGGGAGCTCACGTCGCCACACCAGAACGGTAAACAATCGGCGCGGCTGCCGCCCCAGCCCGCCCTCCGCCCCGGCCACTCCTGATATTGGTACGGAGAGCAATGGCGACGACACGGACGATTCTGATCAGAGGTGGCCCGACTTTGACGCTGATTCAGGTCGCGGCGACAGCCGCTCCTCGACCGGTCGACTCCGCTAGCGTCCGGCAGTCACCGTGAAAACGCGCGGCTCCCTTCCGGGATTCCTGCTGTCCTTCGTCGTGGTGTTTACCTGCCTGCAGATCGCCTATCTGGAGGCAGGACGAGTCGCAGACTACTGGCTGGTCGAACGAGCAACGGTCGCCGTCGCGGCGAAGCTGTTCAGCGTTGTCGACCCCTCCGCAGACGTCCAGGCCGCAGGCACCCGTCTGGTCTCCCCGCAGGCCAGGCTGTCGGTCCTGCGCGGTTGCGAGGGCACGGAACTCTACTTCCTGTGGATTGCCGCGGTTCTCGCCTTTCCTGCCAGCTGGCGGCGTCGGGCTGTGGGTCTGGCCGTCGGCCTTCTCGCCGCGTACGGGATGAACCAGGTGCGCCTGATGGGGTTGTTCTACGTCGTGCGTGACCACCGGCCGCACTTCGAGCTGGCTCACGGCTACCTGGCACCGACGTTGCTGGTTATCCTCCTCGGTTTCATGTTCTGGCGCTGGACCAACAGCGCCTGGGTGCAGTGAAGCGTCCGGCTTGGCTCGCTTCAGCGCGAGTCCTCGCCACCTACCTGATTCTTACGGCGATCCTCTACGGCGCCGGAGAGCCGTACAGCCGTGGCTGGTGCCGCATCTTTGAGCACCAGATCGGTTTTATCCAGAGTGAGTTCTCGGCGGCGAATGTGCGCCTGACCCACCTGGACGGGCAGGCGGCTTTTCGCTTTGACGGTACGGTCACGGTGAATCTGCGCGCCCGCTTCCCGGGAATTTCCGCCTGGGAACAGGTGTCGGCGTGGACGCTCCAGGCTTACGCCCACAACCACGTGATCCTCGTGTTCGCGCTCCTCGCGGCCTGGCCTGCTCCGACGGTCCGACGCCGGCTTCGGCTCGCGCTTGCGGGCATACCCGCCACCGTTGTCTCGACCAGCCTGGATATTCCGTTTGCCCTCGCCGGTCTTGCCATATCGGAGGTGTACGCGGCCTTCGATCCCGGACTGCTCGAAACCGATCTGCTGGTGCAGTACTTCAATTTCCTGCAGGGCGGTGGCCGGGTCTTGCTGCCGATCGCCGCCGCCGGCCTGGCGATCTGCGTAGCCATCGAGAAACCGGTTGAACACAAAACGGCAACTTGATTACGTACACAATTTCACGCCGTCTTCACTGCTCTGCCACACGCCGCGATTTAACGTCTCCCTCGGGCTCACTTTTCTCAATCCACCGCGCAAGGAGACATTCCATGAAGGGTCGCCAGCACCCGACTAACGACGTCACGATCAATGGGTCAGGTAATGAGTCCATACGGGATGTGCTCTCGCGAATTGGAGCGGGGCGGCGGGATTTTCTGAAACACACCGCTGCCGCGACAGCCGCCGCCGCGGTCGGCAGCCTGATTCCGTTCACCAATCGCGCCTGGGCGGCGCCCATCCTGCCTGGCAACGGTTTTGGTGGCATTGGCTTCGAAAGCGTCCTGCCCGATACCGCGCCTGTGGCGGATCTGGTCACCGTCCCACCCGGTTACCGTGTGGAGCCGTTTGTTTCCTGGGGCGACCCCATCATGCCGGGTGCACCGGCCTGGCTGGCCGATGCATCGCAGACCGCCGCCGCCCAGGAGATGCAGTTCGGCATGCACAACGACGGCATGCACTTCTTCCCGTTTGCGTCCCGAAACGGCCTGACGAGCGATCGGGGTGTGCTCTGCGTCAACAACGAATACACCCACGAGGAGATTCTCCATCCGGACGGCCTGATTGGCTCCGGCTACACCATCGCCAAAACCCGCAAGTCCCAGGCCGGCCACGGCGTCTCGGTTCTTGAAGCCCGCCGAGTGGCAGGCAAGTGGGGTGTGGTGCAGGGATCGGCCTTTGGCCGGCGGATCACAGTGAATACCCCGATGATGATCAGCGGGCCCGTTGCCGGCCACGCGCTGTTGCGCTCCAAGCAGTTCGATATCACCGACACCGCCTCGACGATCGTGGGAACCAACGACGGCTACACCGCCATTGGTACGGCGAACAACTGCGCCCACGGCTACACGCCCTGGGGCACTTACCTCACCTGCGAGGAAAACTGGAACGGCTACTTTGGCCTCACTGGCGCCCCAGGGTCAACGGGCATTCCGGCGACCGACGCAGCCACGGCGAACGACCGGACCCGGTACGGACTGTCCGCCAGCGGCTTCGGCTACCGGTGGCACACCACCGATCCCCGCTTCGACATCACCACCAATCCGCTGGAGCCCTATCACTTCGGCTGGGTGGTAGAGATCGATCCGATGGACCCGAACAGTGTGCCCGTCAAGCGCACCGCTCTCGGCCGCTTCAAGCACGAGAGTGCCCAGGTGGCGGTCAGCGCTGACGCCGCAGGCGTCCAGAACCGGGTGGCGTTCTACCAGGGCGATGACGAGCGCAACGAATACATCTACAAGTTCGTCTGCGACCAACCCTACAACCCGCGCAACCGAGCCGCCAATCGGGACCTGCTCGACAACGGCATCCTCTATGTCGCCAGATTCACGTCGACGCCGGCCCCAAGCACGCCCGGCGCGTATCGTGGCGAGTGGATTCCGTTGCAGCCCAATACCCTCTCCGTCATCGACAACCCGGGCGTGCCAGGCACCAAGTTCCGGTTGCGCGAACTGGCACTCTTTGCCGGTGCGAACGATGCCGAGGTGCAGGCCCTGATCCTGCTTAAAACCCGTCAGGCGGCGGATGCGGTCGGTGCCACGATGATGGATCGCCCGGAGTGGACGGCGCTACGCACCTACTCTGGCTATAACAACTACCAGTACAGCTATAACAACTACCAGTACAACAGTCAGCGCCCGCTGGAAATCTACTGCACGCTGACCAACAACAATCGGCGCGGCAGCAGCGCTACCCCGACGAGCAACAACCCCAACGGCACGACAGCGTCCGGTTCGGCTCGACCGGCGGTGGACGTGGCGAATCCGCGCAACGACAACGTTTACGGCCACATCATCCGCTGGCGGGAGGACGGCAATTACGTCACGGCAACGGCCTTTGAGTGGGACCTGTTCGTGCAGTGCGGGGACACGGCGACCGCCAAGGTCCCTACGGCCAACTACGTGGGCAACATCGTCGATGTGCCCAATGGCAGTGCCGACCTTGGTGCGCCCGACGGACTGTGGTTTGACCAGTTCGGCCGGATGTGGATCCAGACGGACCAGGCCGGCGATGCCGCCGGTGACTGGACCAATATTGGCGTCAACGTCATGTGCTGTGCCGATCCCAACACGCGGGAGATTCGTCGGTTCATGACGAGCCCTCGCAACTGCGAGGTCACTGGCGTGGTCAATACGCCGGACGGGAAGACGATGTTCGTCGGCATCCAACACCCGGGCGAAGACTCCCTTGCCGCCAACCCGCAACAGTTCAGCAGCTTCCCGCACGGTCAGTTCCCGGCTAACAGCGCTGGGATCGCGCTGCCCGCCGGGCGGCCACGATCTAGCGTGCTCGTCATCACGCGTGAAGACGGGGGAGTGATTGGCGCCTGACCTGAAATCCCGCAAGCAACCTGAACCGGGACCGCAGCCCCTGGGCTGCGGTCCCATAACCACACCTGGAGTAGTCATGAAGAACAAATTATTGCTTTCGATGCTGCTGACAGCAGCGTCCTTGCAGACGACCGCCTTTGGCGCCGCAACGAACGACGCCAGTCTGATCGCCGTTGTTGAGGACTTCGAGACCTTCGACGGCTTCGTCATGCAGGGGCCGGTGGCTCTGGGTGGCGGTCTGCAGGTCGCCTCGTCCATCGACTCGACGCTCGGTGCTGTCGGCGTTGATCTTGGCGAGAACGGGATCTGGGGCGCGGGCAACTACGTGGCCGGGATCGGTGACCTGTCTTTCAACCCCCAAAGCTTCAATTACGACGGCTCGATGACCTTCGTAAGGGCGAGCGCGACCGACGGGATCGGTGCCCTGTTCAGCATCTACCAGGAAGTGGATGGGACCGCGGAAATCCTGCTGGAGGCCCTGTCGCAGGTTGGCGACGTGCTGGAGAGCACCTCGCTGCTCATCAATTTCGCCGATCCGCTGCTGTATGACGTTGGCATCTTTGCAGGGTTCATCCGGGCCTCGAACGACATCTACGGGCTGCGCGTTTCGGGTGACGGCTTTGTGCTCGACAATGTCGCCGTGGGCGTGATCCCGGTGCCGGCCGCCCTGCCGCTGTTCCTCAGCGGGCTGGCGGTACTCGGCGTCGCTGCCCGGCGGCGCCTGGCTCGCTGAAGTACCCGTGGGCCCGGCGCAGGTGGTGGCGACACGCCCCCCCTGTGCCGGGAGTCGGATGAGTCGGTTCTCATGAGAAATACCGGCAGTTGGCTGATCGGTGCCGCTCTGGGCCTGGCCACCGCGGCCAACGCTGATGTGGTTGTCCTGACTCCGGTCAAGGACAATACGCTGATCGAAGAGAATCCCACTTACTCCAACGGCTCCGGCAGCAACCTGTTCATGGGTGCGATTGCCAGTGGCGCGAACCGGCGGGCGCTGCTGAAATTCGACGTTGCCGCGGGCGTGCCTCCGGGCGCGGACATTACAGCGGCGCGCCTGCGCTTCGTGATCAACAGAGCGGGCATCGGTTCCGGCGGTACGGATCCTGCGACGCTCCACCGGCTCAGCGCCGACTGGGGCGAAGGGGCCTCGGCGACGTCCGGTGGGGGAGGCACGCAGGCAACTCCCGAGGACGCCACCTGGTCCTACCGCTTTTACGGCAACCCCGGCGCAGGCATTCCGCGGCAACCCTGGTCAGTGGCCGGCGGAGACTTTGTCGCCACACCGTCCGCCAGTATCACCGTCGGCTCCCTGAACACCTATGAGTTCAGCAGCACAGCGCAGCTGGTCGCGGATGTGGAAGGGTGGCAGGCGGCGCCCGCCAGTAATCACGGCTGGATCATGCTCGGCCCGGAAGATGGCGACCAGAACGCACGTCGAATCGATAGTCGGGAGTCTGCCTCGCTCCCCAGTCGTCCGACCCTGACGATCACGTTTACGCCGTCGACCGCGGATGCCGAGGTGCCCCTTCCCCTCTGGAGCCTCGTCCTTCTGGCCGCGAGCCTTGCCTATAGCGGCTTCAGGACGCTCAGACGTCGTCCGACGGGCGTCTGATCCACCAGACAAGATCGCTGCGCACGCGACGGCCAACTGGGCAGCCGTCGCGTGCCTCCGTGTCCCGCTCCATCGCACCGACGACCGCCGGTGCCTTGTCGCTGGGGACGTTGATGCTCACCCGCGAGCCTGTCTGGCAGGCGCGGTTCGTGATGGTGGGCTCAGCATCTGTACGCTGTCGTACAGACTTCCCTCAGGCCGAGGTTGATATTCAATAGGAGCCCCACTTGGGAATGTCAGTGACATTGGCATTCTCCGAATCGTCAGCGTTCTGGATCAGATTTAAGAGGGAATACAAATGATCAACTTCGAGAGCTATCCCAGACGCCTGACGTGGTGCATGGCGTTGCTTCTGATTGGCTTGTCGGCCGGATGCGGAGGGAAAGATCCAATCCTTGGCATTGGCGACATTTCGAGGTCGGACGCAACCCGCCCCACGGTTACCTTTACCGTCCCTGTTACTGGTGCGACGAGCGTCGCGACCAACACGAAGGTCATCGCGACGTTCAGTGAAGCTATGGACCCGGCAACCATCACCGATTCAACGTTTACGCTGACGGGACCTGGCGCCGCTGCGGTGGCTGGAACCGTGACCTACGCTGTCAGCGCCAGAACTGCGACTTTTACCCCGACAACACCAGCAACGCTGCCCACCGACACGTTGTTTACTGCGACGATTACCATGGGGGCCACGGATCTGGCTGGCAATGGACTGGCGGGCAATCAAGCTGCCTTGCCAGCGGCCAGTAACTTTGTCTGGGCCTTTACGACGGGCGCGACCGCAGACACTACGCCGGCCACGGTGACGCTGGTGAACCCGGCTGATCTTGCCGCCGGTGAGTGTCTCCAGAAGAGCGTCAACGCCACCTTCAGCGAGGCGATGGACCCGTCAACGATCAACACCGGCACCTTTACGCTGCAACTAACCGGCCCCCCGTTGGGCGCAGCACTAGGAGGAATCGTCGCCTTTGATGTACCAGGCAACGTGGCGACGTTTACGGCAACAAACGATCTCGTGGCCAATACCGACTATACGGCCACGATAACGACCGGGTCCCAGGACGTGGCCGGCAATGCGCTGGCAAGTGACAGGGTATGGACTTTTACGACAGGTGCGCAGGCGTGTTCTCTTGCATCGCCAGTGGCCCTTGGAACGGCCGCGTCATTTGGGACCATGGGTGGTACCGCCGGGATGACCAACCAGGGAATTCAGACTGTGATCAATGGTGACATCGGCACTACCGCAGTCTCTACGGCGGTGACCGGATTCCACGATGCAGGGCCCGGTTGTACCTATACGGAAGTACTGGGGTCAAACATCGGCACCGTGAATGGGCAGATATTCACGGCTGCGCCGCCTCCAACGGTTGCCTGTCCTACGGAAGGAACTGCGGCAACATTCGCGATTGCACAGCAGGCGCTCGACGATGCACGAACCGCGTACAACACTCTGGCGGGACTGGCAGGGAACCCAGGTGCCGGTAACCTGGCCGGCCTCACACTCACTCCGGGTGTTTACACGGCACCGGCGGGCTCGTTCCTGATTCAGGGAGGAGATCTGGTCCTGGACGCCCAAGGCGACGCAAATGCTGTCTGGGTATTCCAGATGGCGACCACGCTGACTGTGGGTGGCCCGGGAGCCGCGGCTCCTCAAAGCGTCATTTTGATCAACGGGGCCCAGGCCAAGAACGTCTTCTGGCAGGTCGGCAGCGCCGCGACGATCAACGCGGCAGGAGGCGGGACGATGGTGGGAACCATCATTTCTCAGGCGGGAGCCGCTTTCTCCACCGCCGGCAATACCACGATAGTGACACTGAACGGCAGAGTCTTGTCCCTGGATGCTTCAGTGACGCTGGTAGACACGGTCATTAACGTACCTGGCCCATAACGCTTCAGGCATTAAGCAGAGTCATTGGAGAAACGCATGAAATCATCACAAACCTCATGGATGCTGTGCCTTGTGGGTCTCGCAGGAACTGCCAGCTCATCCGCACTGGCGGACGATTCAGGCTGGTATGTCGGGGCAAACGTTGGCCAGTCAGAGGCGAAAATCGATGACGCGAGAATCACCAGCGGTCTGCTGGCTGGGGGATTAACCACGACCTCGATCGCCGAGGATGAGAGTGACCTCGGCTATAAGCTGTTCGGCGGGTACCAGTTCACCCGATATGTTGCCCTTGAAGCCGGTTATTTCGATCTGGGAAAGTTCAATTTTACGGCGACCACGGTTCCACTCGGATCCCTGAGCGGCAGCATCAAGGTCAAAGGCCTGAACGTCGATGCAGTCGGACTCTTGCCCATCGGTGACAGGTTCTCTGCATTTGGCCGTGTCGGAGTGATTTACGCTGATGCCAATGACTCGTTCAGCGGAAGCGGATCAGTCAATGTGCTTGATTCCAGCCCCAGCGAGCGCGCTACGAACTACAAATTCGGTCTCGGGCTTCAGTACGATTTCACTGCATCGTTGGGCATGCGCGCCGAGGCGGAACGCTACCGGATAGACGATGCCATCGGTAATGAAGGCGACATCGATCTTTACTCTGCAGGCCTGGTCTATCGGTTCGGCCGGAGTACGCCGACCCCCGCCCCGTACGTGGCAGCACCTGTGCCCGTTGTCGCTCTCCCTCCGCCCCAGCCAGTGGCCGCGCCGCCGCCACCTCCGCGGCCGCTGAAGGTGAATTTCTCCGCGGATTCTCTATTCGATTTCGACAAGTCAACCTTGAGGTCTGCGGGCAAACAGGAACTCGACAGGTTTGCTACAGATCTGCAAGGTACTGACTTTGACGTCATAACGATAACCGGACACACCGACCGGATCGGTTCGCACGATTACAACATGGCTCTTTCGACCCGTCGCGCCGAGGCCGTCAAGACCTATCTGGCGGAATCTGCAGGGATTCCCGCCGGCAAGATCTCAGCGAGGGGAATGGACGGATCAGACCCCGTGACGAAGTCTGACGAATGCCGAGGCACGAAAGCAACTAAGCAACTGATCGCCTGCCTGCAGCCTGATCGCCGCGTGGAAGTCGAGGTCTCCGGTACAAAGTAATGCCGACTGCGTGAATCGTCTGCCGGGAACATCCGGGTAGCATTGAGATCGTTCGCGTCAGCGCGGCTCGCGTTTCGCGTACCAAACCTAAGCTATATCTGAAGAGCGGGATACAATAGCAGCGACCGCGATCCGCGCTGAAACGGCGCTTGCCACCGTCAATCTCGAAGATGTCCGTCGCTTTACCGAGGCGGGACTCGTCCTGGCGCGCACTTAGCCGGCGAGATGCGCGATGGCATTCGCGTAATAGCGCACGAGCGCCGTCTCTTCGGGGTTTATCCGATAGCGCCCCTCCGACTCGAGCACCAGCTTCCGCAGCGTCAGCATGCGCAATCCGACCAGCACTGAATAGTCGGCGTCGCTCCGTGGCACGTAGACGTGCGCACCGAGGGCTTCATAACGCCGCTGGAGATCCACTGACCGCGTCCTGACCTCCTCCTCGGTAAAGCTCGCGCCAGGCGCGTCCATGAAGACGCGCGCCACCAGCGACACCGGCAGCACGGGCACGACCTGGGCCACCGCATTCATCAGGTCCACGGCGAGCTCGGTGACCCGCTTGCCGCGTTCGTCCCTTTCGAGGGTGGCTGGATTCCAGCCAGCTCGTGCGAGATAGACTTTCAGCGAGATGGGCGCACCGAAATTCGCGCAGGCGTAGCCGAACCGAAACCAGCGGCCGCGCAGGCGCAACCAGAGGTGGGAGCCAATGAACCGCAGCCCATTGCTGACCGCCGCTAACCCCGAACGGCGCTCGGCCCTGGCGAAATCCTCGGCGAGGAGGGTCCGGTCTTCCAGCACCCGGTCGTAATTGAGGCCCACCGGCACGAACACGATGTCCCGCTCTCCAGCCGGATCGAAGGCCCGCAACATGTAGTCGAGAAGCCCGATCTTCGGCGGGCGCAGCAAGCCATCGCGGCTCAGTCCACCTTCCGGAAAGATGGCCTGCACAGCGCCACCATTGATCGCCATCTGCACGTAGCACTCGAGCACGCGACGGTAGAGTTCGTTGCCGGAACCGCGCCGGACGAAATAGGCGCCCAGCGAGCGGACGATCTGCTGGATCGGCCAGACACGCGCCCATTCACCTACCGCGTAACTGAGCGCCACGCGCTTGCTGGCGAGGTAGGCGACCAGGATGTAGTCCATATTGCTTCTGTGATTCATCACGAAGACGACACTCGCCGTCTGCGGTATCTGGCGCAGGGCACGGCTCTCGGCATGCCCGAGCCGCACGCGATAAAGCAGGTTGACGATCGCCCGGCCGATACGGTTGCCAAAACTGAAGTAGAGATAGGCGTTGAACGCCGGCACGATTTCCCGCGCATAGCCCTCCACCTCGCGCAGCGCGACCTCCGGGGGAATGCCTGTGGCTGCCGAGTAGTGGGCAAGCTCCCGCAGGACCTTGGGGTCATAGACCAGGCGATCGATCAGCACCTCCCGCTTGGTCATCGCGATGGCGGGGATCTTGAGGTGCAGGCGCTGGTTGAGCCGCTTGGTGAGGGTGTTGATGCGCCGGCGGAAGAACCAGCGCACGCCGGGCAACAGCAACCGTGAGGCGAGGAACCACGCGCAGACGGCTCCGCCGGCCAGTGCGAGCCACAGCGGCAGTGCGACGGTTGCGGTCATGCAACGACCGGGTGGAGTCCCGTCGCAGTGCCCCAGGCGAGCAGCACCCACATCGCGAGCAGCGTCAGCCAGCCCGCGAAATAGGCGCGGATGCGCAGGCGCAGGCGGTTGCCGCCGAGGTGCACGATGGCATGCACCACGCGGGCCGCGACGTAGAGCCAGGCGAGCGCCACCATCGCCAGACCCGTCTGGCCGGTGATCATCGCCGCGAGGCAGGCCACATAGAAGAGGGTCGGTGCCTCGAACAGGTTCGTGAAGTGCCGGGCCGGCTTGGCGGTGGACTCCGGCTCCACCTCGCCCTGGTAGATGCGGAAGTACCTGGCGGAGATGGCATTTTCCCGCACCGCCCGGACCCGGCTACGAAACAGAATCGCGAGCACCGTAGCGGTGAGCAGTACCAGTGTAAACATGGGGTAAATCAGGCTGGACATATTGATCTCCAAAATTGCACTGGCGCGCATTATGTCGCCCCAGGGCTGCGCCATCGATCACCGGCCTTCTGGTATAAGATCGATGAGTAGTCTGGAGGCTACATCTAATGAAAAGACTAGTGTGGGGACTTTTAGGTGCCGTACTCGCCTGCACGAGTGTCGGGCACGCGGCATCGTTTGTGGCCTTCGAGTCCGGGCAGGTCCGCCCCCTGGCCCTCTCGGCAGACGGGGCGCGCCTCTTCGCCGTTAACACGCCCGACAACCGCCTCGAGATCTTCGACATCCTGCCCGGCGGCCTGCGGCACGTGGCATCGGTGCCCGTCGGCCTGGAGCCGGTCGCGGTCGCGGCGCGTCCCGGCGGCGAGGTCTGGGTCGTCAATCACCTCTCCGACAGCATCAGCATCGTCGACACGAGCGGCACCTCACCCGTGGTCCGGCGCACACTGCTGGTGGGCGATGAGCCACGGGACATCGTCTTCGCGGGGCCAGGTCGCAACCGGGCCTTTATCACCACTGCCCATCGCGGCCAGAACCGCCCCCCAATCCATCCACTGCATAACCCCCCCGAGGACTTGACCACGGAGGGCATCGGCCGTGCGGACGTCTGGGTGTTCGACGCCAACGCCCTCGATACCTCCTTCCTTGGGGGGCCGCCGCTCTTCGGGGGCACGCCGCTGACCATCGTCACCCTGTTCGGTGACACGCCCCGCGCTCTGGCGGTGACGCCGGACGGCAGCCGGGTGTATGCGGCTGTTTTCCATTCCGGCAACCAGACCACCACGGTCAATGAAGGCGCCGTCTGCAACGGCTTCGCGGCAGCGGCATCCTGCGCGGTCAGCGGCATGACCGCGCCGGGTGGACTGCCCGCCCCGAATGTCGCGGGCACCGCTGTGCAGCCCGAGGTCGGCCTGATCGTGCGCAACAACGGCACGAACTGGGTGGACGAGCTCGGCCGCAACTGGAATGGCGTGGTGCGTTTCACCCTGCCCGACCAGGACGTGTTCGCGATCGATGCCAATGCGGGTACGCCGGTCGAGGTGGCGTCGTTCGCCCACGTCGGCACCGTGCTCTTCAACATGGCGGTGGGTCCGTCGGGCAAGCTGTTTGTCACCAATACCGAGGCCCAGAACCAGGTGCGTTTCGAGGGCACGCGCCCGTTGGTCGGTCCGGGCAGCACGTTCTCCACCGTGCTCGGCAGGCAGCACCAGACGCGCATTTCGGTGCTCGATCCGGTGGCCAATACCGTGCAGACCCGGCACCTGAACAAGCACATCAACTACGCCGTTTCGCCGGCACCGCCCGGTGTGCAGGCCAACAGCCTGGCCCTGCCGCGCGGGATCGTCGTCAGCACTGACGGCAGCACGATTTATCTGGCTGCGCAGGGTTCGAACAAGGTGGCGATCCTTTCGACCAGCCAGGTGGAGAACGACACTTTCACGCCGAGCGCCAGCGACCACGTCGTTGTCACCGGCGGCGGACCGACCGGTCTCGCCCTGGACGAGCCGCGCGGGCAACTCTATGTGCTGACCCGCGCCGACAACGGCATCTCGATCATCAATCTGGCGAGTCGCACGGAGACCCGCCATTTAAGGCTGCCCAATCCCGAGCCGCCAGAGGTGGTAACGGGCCGGGCCTTCATGAACGACGCCAATCTGACGTCGAGTAACGGCGAGGCGGCCTGTGGCAGCTGTCACGTGGACGGAGATCTGGACTCGCTGGCCTGGGATCTCGGTAATCCCCTCGACACGGTCGTCCTCAACAACCCGCTGAACTTCACCGTCGGCCCCTTCAATTTTCCGCCCACGGTCTACAAGAACTTCCACCCGCTGAAGGGGCCGATGACGACGCAGACCTTCCGCGGCATGGCCAATCACGGCTCCATGCACTGGCGCGGGGACCGGACGGGCGGTAACGATGTCGGCGGCAGCGCTCTGGACGAGGACGCAGCGTTCAAGAAATTCAATGGCGCCTTCCCCGGGCTGCTCGGACGGGCGGCTCCCCTGTCGAATGCCGAAATGCAGTCCTTCACCAATTTCGCGCTGGCCCTGACGCCGCCGCCGAACCCTATTCGCGCGCTCGACGACAGCCTGACTGGGGACCAGGACGCCGGTCGCAACCTTTACTTCACCCGGACCGTGGACACGCTGACCTGTTCCGGTTGCCACGTACTCAGCACCGGCGCGGGATTCTTCGGCTCCGACGGGCGCGCGAGCTTCGAGGGCGAACCCCAGCATTTCAAGATCCCCCACCTGCGCAACATGTATTCCAAGGTCGGGATGTTCGGTATGCCCGCCGTCGGGTTCACGGCGGCCGGCGACAACGCCCCCACGGGGCCCCAGATCCGTGGTTTCGGCTTCCTGCACGACGGCAGCATGGACACGCTGGTCCGCTTCTTCCGGGCCACCGTCTTCACCGGATTCACTGGTGGTGATGCGGAGCGCCGGCAGGTCGAGCAGTTCATGTTCGCCATGGACAGCAACCTGAAGCCCGTGGTCGGCCAGCAGATCACCCTGACCAGCCTGAACAGCGCCACCGTGTCCCCGCGCATCGACCTGCTCGTGGCGCAGGCAGCTCTTGGCAATTGCGACCTGGTGGTCAAGGGCCGGAAAGACGCCCTCCAGCGCGGCTGGGTACGTCTGGTCGACGGTACCTTCCGCAGCGATATCGCCCTCGACCCGCCAAAGTCCGACGTGGCCCTGCGGGCGCTCGCGACCGTGCCGGGCCAGGAACTCACCTACTCCTGCGTGCCACCCGGCTCCGGCACGCGTATCGCCATCGATCGCGATGAGGACACGGTGCTCGATGGCAACGACAATTGCCCGGCCGCGGCCAATGCCACCCAGCTGGACGGGGACGGCGACCTGGTTGGTAACGCGTGCGACAATTGCTCCGCGGTGGCCAATGCCAGCCAGTACGACGCCAATGGTGACGGCTATGGCAACGTCTGCGATGCAGACCTGAACGACAGCGGGGTGGTGACCACTGCCGACTATGCCCTGCTGCGCAGCGTGCTCGGCGAGCCGGGCTCTGCGAGCTCCACCGCCGACGCTGCCGACTTGAACGTCAGCGGCACGGTGACCACGGCCGACTTCGGGATCCTGCGCAGCGCACTTGGCACTGTACCTGGACCGTCGGCGCTGGCACCCTAGATAACCGGGGCAGGGCTGGCGAGTTCGCGCCCACGCAGCGCAACCGCGCACACGCAAACCAACCCGTTGGCGAGCGCAATCGCCGCGATCGGTGCCTGGGGTCCAAGCGTGTCGTACAGCCAGCCACCCCCGGCCGAAAGCGCCAGGATGCCGATCGCCCCGCAGAAATTCTGCAGGCCGAAGACGGCGCCGCGAATGCCGGCCGGCGCTTCCTGTGCCAGCAGCACCGATGAGGTGAGCACGGTACAGGACTGGCCGATCCCGAGGCACAGCAGCGCCGGAATTGCTGACGGCGCGAGTATGTCGTCAAGTGACCCTACCCACCCGTAGCCCACAGTCGCGAACAGAAAGCCGAAGCAAAACAAAGTCAGCCGATTGATGCGGTCGGCAATGATCCCCATGATCGGCGAGCACAGCATGGATGCCCCCAGTGCCACGCCAATCACCATCCCCGCCCGCGCTGCCGCCTCTCCGGGGGTTGCGCCACGGCTGGTGGCGGCTTGCACGATCCAGAGCGTCAGGAACAGGCTGATTGCAGCCATGTCGGCCCGGGCGGCGAAGGCGCCCAGGTAGGACAGGCTGATGCGGGGATTGCGTGCCGCCAGCACCCCGTCCCGGAGCAGCAGACCCACCGACGTGCGGGCGCTGACCTGCGTCGGGCGACCGGGCTTTAACCCGAGCATCACGACAGCGGCCAGCGCCGCGACTCCGGCTATGGTCCAGTAGGCGTAGCGGCCTGCCTGGACCGGGTCAGTGCCCCCGGTCGAAAAGACGGCCGGCAGCCGCGCAAGAACTACGAAGAACAGGATGGCGCCGAGGCCGTTCAGCAGATAGGAAAGCCCCGTGAGCTTGCCCCGCGAGTCCTCGTGGGCATAGTCCGCGACGACGGCCGCGAGCATGGCGGTCAGTGCAGCAAGCGCCACGCCAAACACGAGGCGGTAGGCCGTCAGTTCTGCAATGGAGACGGCCGTGGGATAGAGCACATAGGCCAGGGCCAGCACCAGAAAGCCGGCCACGTAGACCGGTCGCCGCCCCAGCCGGTCGGACATCGCGCCCCAGTAGCCGATCAGGCCGAGCATCACGATTTCCTGCCAGAACTGCAGGTTGCCCGTCACTACGCCCTGTTCACCGGCCGGGACGCGGAGGTTCACCTCGAGAATGTAGGGCGTCAACGTCGCCAGGTAGGTGAACAAGCCAATACTGACGAAGGCGGCGAACAGATAGGCACACACGTGCCTGCGCCGGACGCCGGGTGCCAGGCGGATCGGGCCGAGACGCTGAGAGACTTCGAGCATGACTTATCGCATCCTGAAGCCTGAGGCCGGGTTCCGGGTCAAGGGTCGCTTGACCCGGAACTTCAGTTGAAGGTCTAGTCTGTGCTCCTTGCAAACGCTTGCGGAGCGCGTCTGATGCTGGGAGTTGACGACAGGCTGGTAACACCGGCCACCCTGAAGTGGGTCAAGGTCGGCTTGGTGGCCGGTCTCGCCACCATTCCCACCACGATTGTCCTCTATTACGTCCTCGGCCTCTCAGTCGACGCGGCACTGGCCGGGACCAACCAGATTCGTGACTGGCTGTTCGTCCTGAGCTTCCTGGTGTTCCTCAAGGCGGGGCTTGCCTGGCTGTTCCGCACGGGCCAGTTTCGCGCTTCCAGCGAAGCCAAGCTTAATGTCCGGGACCAGATTTTCAAGCAGGTCGTGACGCTTGGTCCGGGCATCCTCGGCAAGCGGCGTACCGGCGAAATTGCCAACACGGCGACTGAGGGCGTCGAGTACCTGGACTACTACTTCAGCGTCTACTTCGTGCAGATCTGGGTGGCTATCGCGATTCCGATCTTCCTCTGCGTGGCCATGTTCTCCATCGACTGGATGGTCGGCCTCTGGACCCTGGCCGGCGTGCCACTGACGCCGCTCTTCGTGGGCTCCTCCGCCCGTGGGTTCCGCCGCATCAGCAAGCAGAACGAGGAGGTCAAGAACCGCAACAGCTCCCAGTACCTGGATTCGATCCAGGGCATGAGTACCCTCAAGATGTTCAACGAGGGCGACCGGCGCGGCCAGCAGATGGAGGCGGGCAACGAGACCCAGCGCCGCCTCACCATGAAGCTGCTGGCGGTGGCCCAGTTCCAGTTCGTCTTTCTCGAGCTCGGTTTCGCGCTGTTTTCCACGGCCGTCGCCATGGGTGTGGCGCTGTACCGCTGGTCCGGCGGCTTCATGTCACCCGGCGAAGTGGTTGCCGTAGTGCTGCTCAGCCTCGAGTTCAGCCGTACGCTGCTGCTGATCGGTGAGTTCTTCTTCGCCGGCGCGCTGGGCCGGGAAGTGGCGGCGAAGGTCATCGAGTTCCTCGACGAGAAGGCGCCCGTCATTGCCGGGGCCGGCCGCAACCCCGGCGCGCAGGCCGGCAAGGCCGTCCGCATCGAGTTCCGCAACGTGACCTTCACGTTTCCCGGCGCGGACCGGCCCGCCCTGGAGAACCTCAGCATGACCCTCGAGCCCAACGAGACCGTCGCCCTGATCGGGCGCAGCGGCTCGGGCAAGACCACCGTCACCAACCTCATGCTGCGGACCCTCGCACCGGATTCCGGCGAGATCCTGTTCGATGGCATCCCGGAGAAGGACCTGGCGCTCGACTGGATCCGCCAGCAGATTTCCCTGGTACCCCAGGATCCGTTCCTCTTTTACGGCACGATCGCCGACAACCTGCGCGTGGCGAAGCAGGATGCCACCGAGGCCGAGCTGATCTTGGCCACCAGGAACGCGGAACTCTACGACTACATCAAATCGACACCGGACGGCTTTAACACCAGGGTGGGCGATCAGGGCATGGCGCTCAGCGGCGGCCAGGCGCAGCGCCTGGCGATCGCCCGGGCATTCCTCAAGAACGCCCCGATCGTGGTGCTCGACGAACCGACGTCACAGATCGACGTCGAGACCGAGACGCTGCTGAACCGGGCCTTGGCGCGCCTCACGGCGCAGAAGACCGTGCTGCTGATTGCCCACCGGCTCAGCACCATCGAGCAGGCAGATCGCATCATTGTCCTCGAAGGAGGCCGGCTGGCCGAAAGCGGCACACGCCAGTCCCTGTTGGCGGAGGGTGGCATCTACGCTGGGATGATCCGGACGAAGCGGGCCATCGAAGCACAATCATGAGCGTCGCCGCGGACCAGGCCACCAACCTGCAGATCATCCGCCGTCTGCTGACCTACATGACGCCCTTCAACGCGATCATGTTCTCGTCACTTTCAGCGCGGGTGATCAAGATCGTCGCCCAGGCCGCCGTGCTCGGCATCGCTGCAGCCAGCGTTGGCATCTACATCGAGTCCGCCACTCCGGGCGTCGTCAACTGGGATGTCCTGTGGCGGCAGGTCAGGTGGATCGCCATCGCAGGCACAGTCGTGGGGTTTGCCTCCTACCTGGAAAACTACACCGGTCATTACGTGGCGTTCCGGATCCTGGCGGCGTTCCGCGACAAGTTCTACTACGCCATGCTGCCGCTCGCCCCCGCGCGCACGGCCAAGCTGCAGTCCGGCGATGCGGTGAGCCGCGTGATGACGGACTGCGAGCGCGTGGAGCCGTTCTATGCCCACACGATCGCGCCGGCTGTGGCCGCGATCACCGTACCCATCATCCTGCTGGCCTGGTGCTATTCGGTGCACCCCACGCTGCTCTGGGCGCTGGCGCCCTTCTATATCGCCACCACCTTCGTCCTGCCCTGGCTCGTCTCCCGCCTGGGCGGGGATGGCATCCGCTATCGCGAGCAGTTGGGCGAGGTGAATGCGTTCGTGGCAGACAGCATCCAGGGCGTTCGCGACACCGTGGCCTTCGGCTACGAAAAGCGTCGCGCGCGGGAACTCTGGGAGCGCGGTGCCAGCATGCAGGCAGGCCAGGAGAAGCTCTACGGCGCCGATGCCACCCAGCGCGCCCTGGCCGAGATTTTCATCACCGTCGGCATCCTCGCCTCGGCCTGGGTCGGCGTCGACCTGGCGCTGGCCGGCGAGATCTCCAAGCTCGTCCAGTTGCCGGCCGTGATTGCGGTGTCGATCGTCGGTTTCTACGTGTCGGTGGGCATGGCCAACAACTACACCGACTTCCGGGTGTCGATCATTGCCGCCCGCCGGCTCTTCAGCATGATGGACCAGCCGCCCGCCGTCATGGACCGCCTGCAGGGTGCAACGTCGGTCGGCATCGAGCCGTCGATCCATTTCAGGAACGTGCACTTCGAGTATGACGCGGATGACGTGGACTGGAGCCGGCAAAAGAAGGTCTTCGACGGTTTCTCGCTCGATATTGCCCCCGGCCGGCACGTGGCCCTGGTCGGGCCCAGCGGCACGGGCAAGTCCACCGTCGTCAACCTGTTGCTGCGGCAGTGGGATCCCCAGACTGGCGAGATTCGCGTTGGCGGCAAGCTGCTGAAGGACTTTTCCCTGGTTGAGCTGCAGAAGTGCTTTGCCGTGGTGGCCCAGCGCAGCTTCATCTTCAACGAATCGATCCGCGACAACATCCTTCTGGGCCGGCATGACGCGACCCCGGCGCAAGTCGAGGCGGCTGCTCGCGACGCCGGCCTCGCCGACTGGATAGCGACCCTGCCCGAAGGTTACGACACGCCTTGTGGCGAGCGCGGCAGCAAGCTGTCGGGCGGCCAGCGTCAGCGCGTGGCGATTGCCCGGGCCATTCTCAAGAATGCGCCGATCGTCCTGCTGGATGAAGCCACCTCGAGCCTCGACGTGGAGACGGAGCTGGGCGTGATGCGGGCCATCCGGCGCCTGAGCCAGGGACGCACGACGCTGACTATTGCGCACCGGCTCTCGACGATCATGGACAGCGACGAGATCTTCGTGATGCTGGACGGGCGCATCGCCGAGCGCGGCACGCACCAGCAACTCATCGGGCACAGTGGCTGGTACGCCCGTATGTTCGAGATCCAGAAGGACGAGGTAGATGCGACCCTCGTCCAGGACCTGCCGATACCCGGATAGTCAGTGTCTCGGACTATACTGCGCACTACAGCTCAAAGAGGAGAGGCTCCCCATGCGCCAGCTGCTGCTGTCATTCGCCGTCATCACCGTCGCCTTGATGCCTGTCGCGCCCTTTAGTGCCGCTCAGGCGCAATTCATGCCGGAAAAGCTCACCCCCATGGGCGAGAAGATCGAAGCGGCAATGAAGAGCGACATCCGCACCGCCGAGGAAAAATCCCGGGACGCGGAACGCAAGCCGCGCCAGACGCTGGAGTTCTTCGGGCTGAAGGACGACATGCGGGTGGTTGAGCTGGTGCCGGCCGGTGGGTGGTTCACCAAGATCATCGCGCCGGTGGTCGCGGAAAAAGGCGAGCTCTACGTGGTCATCGGCACGACGCGGCTTGAGCCCGTGCTCAAGGCAACGCCATCGCTCGCGAAGGTCAAGGTCGCCGTGACAGACGCGAAGATGGCACCGTCGCCTGGCAAGATGGGTCAGTTCGATCTGGGCGCGCTTTCGCTGGGCGTCAGGGACGCGGACCTGGTGCTGACCTTCCGTAACTACCACAACCTCACGCCGTCAGCGCGTGCCAACCTGAATAGTGCTGTGTTCACTGCGCTGAAATCCGGCGGCCACTACGGCATTCTCGACCACACCCGCCGGCACAACGAGCCTGAAACCAGTGAGAACTGGCGGCGCGTGGACCCGGTGCTGGTCATCAAGGAAGTCCAGGCTGCCGGTTTTGTGCTGGAGGACTACTCCAGCCTCCACTACACGCCGGACGATGAACTGCGTTACGAAGTTGGCCGCAAATCAGTCGCCGGCAACAGCGACCGGATCGTGCTGCGCTTTCGCAAGCCCTAGCGTCCGGCGTCTGCCAGGCGCTTCGAGAAGGTCAGCTCGAAGCGCAGCGAGATGGCGACTGCGTTGTCCTGTTCCGGATCTGTACCGGGATTGACGATGTACTGGACGTCAGGCTGGAGCGTCAGCCAGTTTGAGACCGGCGCCCGGTAGGTGAGTTCGATGGCGGTCTCGTGGCTGTCCGTGCTGAGCTCGTCAATCAGTCGGCTCGCCTTGAAGTCACTGCCGGTGCGGGCCATGGCCACAGCGAGGCCCAGCTCGTCATCGGGGCGTGCGCCCGAGAAGCCTGCCAGGCTCGCCCCGAAGCCTGCGTACGTCTTGAAGGGGTTGAAGCGTTCCTCGGCCTGGCCGACCCTGACGAATGCGGCGAGGGCAGCCGATTCGCCGCGCCAGACGGTCCGGTCAGCGATGGCGTACCAGCCCTCGTTGCCGTCATCTTCCGGGCCATCCGGGTCGGTGAGTGGTTCGAAGTCGGCGGTGTAGGCGAAGGCACCGACCGCGAGCTTCCGCCAGTCGTCACTGCCCCAGCCAACTTCTGCCACCACGAGCGCACCATCGTCGTGGGACAGGTCGATCTCGTTACTGTCGGGATCGTCGGGATCGCCCGGCACCCCGTCCAGAACAGCAAACTGGCCATAGCCGCCAGTGCCCAGCGCCGTGCGCACGCGCAGGGCCAGCGACGTCACGGGGAAAGTCGACGGCCCGTTCAGGCCCGTCTGGCTGAAGTCGGGGCCCATGCCGTGGGATGAGTTCAGGAACAGGCCGCCAGTTTCGATGCTGTCGAATTCGGAGTTGAGGTCGTAAAGCCCGGCGCGCACGGAGAAGCGATCAGTGGGATCTGACCAGTCGAGCCAGGCCTCGTAGAGGCGCGTTGCGCGCGACGCATCGATGTTGCTGACGCCTTGCGCGTCGCCGGCGTAGTCGCTGCTGAACTCCGACGAGTTGTTGTGGAGTACGTAGAGCAGGCCTGAGAGGCCCGGAAGGCTGAAGATGCTGCCGCGGTCAGCGGCAATCTGCAGGTCGAGGTTATCCAGGTAGGTGCCACCCGTCTTCCGGCCGCCGGTCAGGTTGCGGATCGGCTCGCCGGTATAGACCGCATTGAACGTCACGCCGCTGCTTTCGGAATCGGCATTGACTACGGGGCTCCCCAGCCAGAGGGCCAAGCCGCCAAAAGCAACCAGGGGCGACAGAATTCGGTATTCCACGGGGAGATTCCACACGAGTAACGCGCGACAATTTAGCAAATTGCTGGAGGTGGGTTGTGATCGGCGTTCTCTCGACACCGCGGCTGACCGTCAGGCAGTTCACGCCAGCCGACGTGGACGACCTGCACGCGATCTGCGGGGACAGGCGCGTGATGCGCTACGTGGGCGATGGCATGCTCCTCTCCCGCCAGCGGTGCGCTGAATGGATCGATGAGTCGCTCGTCGACTACAGCACGCGTGGCTATAGTGCCTGGGCTGTCGAGGTCGGTGGCGAGGCGACGCTGGCTGGCTACTGCGGCATCGTCGCCGCCCGCCGGCGCGCCGACCCGGAAATCATCTATGCATTGCGCCCCGGACTGTGGGGGCGGGGGCTGGCCAGCGAGCTGGTGCCCGCCTTGCTGGACCACGGTTTCAACAGCTGCCGCTTGCCGCGACTCATTGCCACCGTCCGTCCGGAGAATCGAGCGTCGCAGCGTGTGGTCGAGAAGGCCGGCATGCACTGCGCGGGCGAGGAGCTGGCCGCGGAGGGCATCCTGCTGCTGATCTACGGCCTGGACGCGCCGCAGGAGTAAATGAGGCATGTCCCCATTTACTCTTCGGGCTCGCCTTCCGCGTTCCACTTTTCCCGGTGTGCCTGCGCGGCCTGCTGGCGTATGCCCTCGTGGCGGCGGTGCAGCAGCAATTCTGAGGGATCGCAGACCCGGGCCCTAAGGATGCCGAGGTCGACGGCCGCGTCGAACAGGCTGGGATACCAGCTCCGCCAGTTGGGCAGGAGGCTCTCGACCTGTTCGCGCAGATTCATGGCTTTTCCGACTCTACACCACCCGTTATGGGCGTGGCTTGACGCGCTTCGTGGCTTCCGCCTGCCGCGGATCCTCGGGCCAGTAGTGGCGGGGGTAGCGTCCCTTCAGCTCTTTCCTGACCTCGTGGTAGGCCGTGTTCCAGAAGCTGGCGAGATCCTGCGTCACCTGCACCGGCCGCCGGGCCGGGGACAATAATTTGATAAGTACCGGCACGCGCCCGCCGCCAACGCGGGGCGTCGTGCTGAGGCCGAAGACTTCCTGAAGGCGGACGGACAGGCTGGGTACCGGGCCGTCCAGATAATCGAGCGGGATGTGCGAACCGCTCGGTACGGTGAGGTGGGTCGGCGCGAGCTCATCAAGCTTTTGTTGCCGGTTCCAGTTGAGCAGCCCGTGGAGTGCGCCGGGCAGGTCGACGCGGACCAGGTGAGTTGCCCGGGACACGCCGTCGAGCCCGGGCACGAGCCAGGCATCCAGCGTATCGAGGAGCGTTGCATCGCTCACGTCGGGCCAGGGCTCACGAGTGTCAGTATCGTTGCGGGCACACAGCAGGACGCGCGACTGCCATTGCCGCAACTCGGGCGTCCAGGGCAGCGCTGCGAGGCCCAGCTCGCGAATACCGGCAAGCATCGCCGCGGTCACTTCGGTAGCAGGTGGATCGCGAAGCACGTCGTCAGCCAGCAGGATGGCCCCGAGCCGGCGCTGGCGGCGCGCCACGACCTGCTGTTCCCGGCTGTCCCAGCGGACTTCTGCTGTGGTGCCGATCGTCCCGGCGAGATGCGTCTCGAGTTCCGCCGCGGTAACCGGCGCCGCGAGATGGATGCGCGCCTCCTTCTCGCCACCCTCAAGGTCCGGGACCACCAGGTACTCGGACTTCGCCAGCGCCTCGGGCTGCGAAAAAAAGGCGCCGCGCCCGTTGCTCAGGAGGTAGCGGCCCGAGCCCGGGCTGCGGCTCCGGGCAATCCGGTCCGGATAGGCCAGTGCGAGCAGCCAGCCCGCATCTTCAGGCGCAATGGCCTGCGTTCCGTGGTCGAGGCCCAGCTGCCTCGCGTAGCTGTCGGCAGTACGGCGGATCTGCTCGAGAGAATGGCGCTCGCCGGCATTGCGGGAAAGCGCCTCAAGGCGGGTCCGCAGGTCGCTGTCCGGCTCGCCTGGTTTCCCCCGCAGCAGGTCACGCTCCCCAAGGATGGCGGCCAGCGCGCAGGCCGTGCCTAAGGCGCCGGAGGCCCGCGCATTGATCAGGAGATGTCCGAGCCGGGGGTGGACCGGAAGCCCCAGCAGCTCCCGCCCGTGGGGTGTGAGGGTTGCCGTCTCATCAAGCGCGCCGAGGACTTGCAGCAGCTCGCGCGCCTGGGACAGTGCACCAGCCGGTGGCGTCGTGAGCCACGTCAGGGTGCCGGCGTCACGCGCACCCCAGCCCGCCAGCTCCAGCGCCAGGGGCGCGAGATCCGCGTGGGCGATTTCCGGGGGCGTGAACGGCAGCAGCGCGCGGTGTTCCGACTCGGTCCACAGCCGGTAACACACGCCCGGACCGAGGCGACCCGCACGACCGCGACGCTGGTCTGCCGATGCCTGGGAGATGCGCCCCGTTTCGAGCCGGCTCATGCCGCTCCGGGGGTCGAACCGGTTGCGGCGCTCGAGACCGCCATCGATCACCACGCGGATGCCCTCGATGGTGAGGCTGGTCTCTGCAATGTTGGTGGCCAGCACCACCTTGCGTTGCCCCGGCACGGCCGGCCGGATCGCGAGGTCCTGGGCTTCGCGGCCGAGGTCGCCGTAGAGTGGCCTGATCTGTACGTTGGCTTTAAGGTCGGCATCGGCAAGCGCGCGCTCGACCCGCCGGATTTCTCCCGCGCCGGGCAGGAAGACCAGCAGGTCGCCGTCGTCCTCGCGCAACGCCCGCCGGATGGCAGACGTGGCCTGCCGGTCGATGAACTCCGTGCTGCCCCGTTCGGCGTACCGGGTCACGACGGGGAACTGGAGTCCCGGAGCGGTGATGATCGGCGCATCTTCCAGCAGGCGGGCGAGGGCCGCGCCGTCGAGCGTGGCAGACATGACCAGCACGCGCAGGTCAGGGGTCAGGTGGCGCTGGGCATCGAGCGTAAGGGCGAGCCCCAAGTCGGCCTGCAGGCTGCGCTCGTGAAATTCGTCGAAGATCACAAGCCCGACGTACTCCAGTCCCGGGTCCCGCTGCAGCTGGCGCGTAAGGATGCCTTCGGTCACCACCTCGATCCGCGTTCGCGGACCCACCCGGGTGTCCTGCCGCATCCGATAGCCCACGGTCCCGCCCACCTGTTCACCCAGTGTGCTCGCCATCCGCGTCGCGACGGAGCGCGCCGCCAGGCGCCGCGGCTCGAGCAGGATGATGCGGTTACCTCTCAGCCACGGAGCGTCGAGCAGGGCGAGCGGCACGCCCGTGCTCTTGCCGGCACCGGGTGGTGCCTGCAGCAGTACGCGCCGTCCCGCATCCAGCGCCGCCTTAAGCTCCGGCAGGGCGGCCGCAATCGGCAGGGGAGGTCCGGGTCCGTCCATCGGGGCGCAGTCTAGTACCATAGTGCCGGCATGTTCCTGTATCCCGAATTTGATCCCGTCGCGCTGCGTATCGGTCCGCTGGCTGTGCGCTGGTATGGCCTTACCTATCTGGCGGGCTTCGCCGCGGCCTGGTACCTCGGGAAAAAGCGGGCCGCCCGCGCGGACTCGCCCATCACACCGCTGCAGGTGGACGATCTCATCTTCTATGCGGCCCTGGGGATCATCCTCGGCGGGCGCATCGGCTACATGCTTTTCTATGGGCTGGATCAGATCGTCGCGAATCCACTGAACTTGTTCCGGATCTGGGAAGGGGGGATGTCGTTTCACGGTGGCCTGCTGGGCGTGATTGCGGCCACGTGGCTCTACGCACGCCGCCTGGGCCAGCCAATGCCGGCGGTCATGGACTTTGTGGCGCCACTGGTTCCGATCGGCCTCGGGGCGGGGCGCATCGGCAATTTCATCAACGGTGAACTCTGGGGCGCGCCGACGACGGTGCCCTGGGCTGTGATCGTGGACGGCGAGGCGCGGCACCCGTCGCAGCTCTACGAAGCCTGTCTCGAGGGGCTCGCGCTATTTGTGATCGTCTGGCTGTTCTCGGCCAAGCCGCGGCCCGCCATGTCTGTCGCTGGAGTCTTCCTGGTCGGCTATGGCGTGTTCCGTTTTGGCGTCGAGTTTGTCCGCCTGCCCGACGCCCACCTGGGCTACCTGGCCTTCGGCTGGTTGACGATGGGCCAGGTGCTCACAGTGCCCGTGTTCGTTGGCGGCTGCGTGCTGCTGTGGCTCGCCTATCGCTGGCAGTCAGGCGCGGTGGCCACAGGCCGCTGATCCGAAGCCGCTGAATGCGACAGTACCTCGACCTGCTGCGCCTGGTGCGCGATCACGGCACGCGCAAGGCTGACCGCACCGGCACGGGCACCCTGTCGGTATTTGGTCACCAGATGCGCTTCAATCTCGCCAACGGCTTTCCGCTGGTGACGACGAAGAAGCTGCATCTCAAGTCCATCATTCACGAGTTGCTGTGGTTTCTTCGTGGCGAGACCAACGTGGCTTACCTGCGCAGCAACGGCGTCAGCATCTGGGACGAGTGGGCAGACGAACATGGCGAACTCGGTCCGGTCTACGGCGCACAGTGGCGGTCCTGGCCGGCCTCCGACGGCTCGCACATCGACCAGCTTGGCCAGGCGCTGGATCTGATCCGCAACAATCCGGATTCCCGTCGGATTATTGTGAGCGCCTGGAACGTGGCGGAGCTGCCGAAGATGGCGCTGGCCCCGTGCCACGCGCTGTTCCAGTTCTGGGTCGCGGACGGGCGCCTGTCGTGTCAGCTCTACCAGCGCAGCGACGATATCTTTCTTGGCGTGCCCTTCAACATCGCGTCGTATGCACTGCTGACCCATCTCGTGGCTGCGCAAAGTGACCTTGAACCCGGCGACTTCATCTGGACGGGAGGCGATTGCCACCTGTACCTGAATCATCTGGAGCAGGCCGGTGAACAGCTTCAGCGTCCGCCGCTGCCACTGCCGACGCTTACGCTGAAGAGTCGGCCGCCGACACTCTTCGACTACGCCTACACCGACATCGCCGTCGAGGGCTACCAGGCACACCCGCCGATTCGCGCGACAGTCGCGGTGTAGGAGCGCCTTCAGGCGCGACCTCCGTCCTCTGAGTCCGCAAAGCTGTCGCGCCTGAAGGCGCTCCTACGCCTCGCCCCGCGGACCACACGGCACGCTGAAGGTCTTCGCCGGTCCGTCCAGACGCACGGCCGTGAGCTTGCGTCCCCAGACGCAGCCTGAGTCGATACCGAGGAGGTTGTCCCTCTGCAGCAGCCCCAGTGCGGCCCAGTGACCGAAAACCACGCGCACCATGGCGGTCTGTCGACCGGCCAGTTCAAACCACGGAAGCAGACCTGATGGCTGCGAGCCGGGTGCACCGGTCTCTTCCAGGTCCAGGGTGCCATCAGCGGCGCAGTAGCGCATGCGCGTCAGGCTATTGGTGATGAACCGCAGGCGGTCCTGGCCGGCGAGCCTTGGTGACCACCGGTCCGGCTGCTCCCCGTAGAGGTCCCGGATGTACTCGGCGCAGTGGCGGCCGCGCAGGGCTTGTTCCACTTCGCGGGCCAGCTTGATCGTGAGCAGGGGGTCCCACTGCGGTGGCACGCCCGCGTGGACCATCAGCGTGTTGAGTTCCGGCCGGTAGTGGGCGAGCGGCCGGTGCCGGAGCCAGTCGACCAGGTCATGCCCGTCCGGGGCTTCGAGTACGTCGGCCAGTTCCCGCACTTTTGACCGGGACCGGTTGCCGAACGCGAGGGCGATCAGGTGGAGGTCGTGATTGCCCAGCACCACGGTGGCCCGGCTGCCCAGCGAGCGGACCAGCCGGAGCGTATCCAGTGAGCGCGGGCCGCGGTTGACCAGATCACCGACGAACCAGAGTTCGTCCCGGTTGGTGTCAAGGCGCAGGTTGATGAGCAGGCGCTCCAGTTCGTCACAGCAACCCTGGACGTCACCGATAGCGTAAATCGCCATGCACCGGGCCTAGTGCAGAACGCCGGGCACCGCCAGCCGGAAGCACGGAATATCCGCGCGGAACTGCCCGCCGTCATCCGTGCGCATGCCGTAGCTGCCCTCCATGGTGCCCACCGGCGTCTCGATGACGGCGCCGCTCGAGTAGCGGTGCTGCTGACCGGGAAGAATGTGCGGCTGTTCGCCCACCACGCCTTCACCCTCGACCTCCTGCACCTTGCCGTTGGCATCCGTAATGATCCAGTGCCGGTTGACGAGGCGCGTTGGCAGGGCACCTACGTTGCGAATGGTGACGGTGTAGGCAAACACGAAACGGGAGCCATCGGGCTCGGACTGATCCGGAAGATACAGGGTCTCGACCGTGATCTGGATGCTGGTTGTGGTCGCCGGGTTATTCATGTTGTGTGGTCATTCTGCGAGACCACTCGCACTGTTGGCAAGCGTCGTGTTGGCAGTTGCGAGCCGAAGCCAGGCCGCCGGTGGCAGCTCCTCGGGGCGGGCGCCGTCATCGACGCCCGCCGACCGGATCTGCTCGGGCGTCAGCAGGCCGCGCAAGCCGTTACTCAGGCGCTTGCGGCGCATCGTAAAGGCCTGCGCCACCAGACGGTCTGTGATCGCGAGGATCCGCGCGTCAGCGAGCGGCGTCGCGTGCGGCGTCAGGCGCAGGAACACCGAGTCCACCTGTGGCGGCGGCCTGAAACTGCCCGGCTGGATTGCGAAGAGTCTCGCCACTACGCACCGCAGGGCAATGCTGATGGTCAGCCTGCCGTAGACCTTGCTGCCATGCCCGGCCACCATCCGTTCACCAACTTCCTTCTGCAGCATCACGTGCAGGTCCGCAAATAGCGGCCCCTGACTGAGCAGGTGAAAGAGGAGTGGCGTCGAGATGTTGTAGGGCAGGTTGGCAGCAAGACGCAGGCGTTCCCCCGCAGCCGCAAGTTGCCGGAAGTCGAAGCGCAGTGCGTCGCCGCCGTGCACCGTGCAGCGCGGGGAATTCACGCGCTCCGGCAGCTCGCTCGCCAGTTTCCTGGCCAGCTCCCGGTCGATCTCGATCACGTCCAGCCGGACGCCGGCTGCCAGCAGCGGCAGCGTGATGGCACCATGGCCGGGCCCGATCTCAACGAAGTGCTCGTCGGGCTGCGGCGCTATGGCTTCGATGATCTTCCGGATCACATTGCCATCGGTCAGGAAATGCTGACCCAGGTGCTTGCGCGCCTTCACGTTTCGCTCACGAAGAGCGCAGCGACGTTTCCACTGCCATCCGTACGGCCAGTTCCACCGCGGCGCGGAGGCTGCCGGCATCGGCACGGCTCGTGCCCGCGAGATCGAGGGCCGTGCCGTGGTCGACGGAGGTGCGGATAATCGGAAGTCCGAGGGTCACGTTGACCGCAGTGCCAAACCCGCGGTGCTTCAATACGGGCAGGCCCTGGTCGTGAAACATCGCGAGCACGGCATCCACGCCGCGCAGGTTGGCTTCGATGAAGGCCGTGTCGGCGGGTACGGGACCTGTCACCGAGAGGCCCGCTGCTTGCAGCGCTGCGATCGCGGGACTGATCTCCAGCAGTTCCTCGGTGCCCAGGTGGCCGGACTCGCCGGCGTGGGGATTGAGGCCCAGGACCACGATGTGTGGCGAGGCTATGCCGAAGCGCCGGCGCAAGCCGTCGGCGAGGATCCGGGCCGTCGCTTCCACCCGCTCGCGGGTAATGGCGGCCGGTACCGCTTTGAGTGGCAGATGGGTGGTCTGCAGGGCGACGCGCAGCTGGCCTGCCACCAGCAGCATCACGGGATTTGCACTCCCCGTCAGCTGGGCCAGGAATTCAGTGTGTCCCGTGAACGGAATGCCGGCGTCATTGATTGCGCCCTTGTGGACGGGCGGGGTCACCATCGCACTAAAACTGCCTTGCTGGCAGCCCCAGCAGGCCTGGCGCAGCAACTCGATCACCCAGGGCGCATTGCGTGGATCAAGCCGGCCTGGCACCACGGGCGCCGGAAGCGGCAGGTCCGCGACGAGCAACCGTCCAGGCCGGGCCTCGGTGGGTGGGGCTCCGGCGGCGAACTCGGCGATGCCGATCTGACGGCCGAGGGCCCGCGCGCGGCTCGCCAGCAGGCGGGAATCCCCGAGGACTACGAGTTCCGCAGGCCAGGCCTGCCGGGCGATTTCCAGGATCAGTTCTGGTCCTACGCCGGCGGGTTCGCCGGTAGTAATAGCAATCCGGGGAATGGCGGCAGCCATATCTTTAAGTTTCGCTGCCCGCGAACTAGAGCCGATACTCGATGAAGGCTTCGTCGCGCAGACGCCGCGTCCAGAGGTCCACTTCGTCTCCCAGTTTGCTGTTCCGCAGGGCGAGGATGGCTTCCTGTCGCTGCTTGTCCGCGGTGGCGTCATACACCCGGCGCTCGAGCACCTGGAGCAGGTGCCAGCCAAACTGGGTGCGGAATGGCTCGCTCATTTCATTGGGCTGCAGCCGGTTCAGCTGCTCCTCAAAGATCGGCACAAAATTTCCCGGTGCCGTCCAGCCAAGATCGCCGCCATCGACAGCGGACTGCGGATCCTCGGAAACCGCCTTGGCGACGGCCGCAAATTCCTCGCCGCCGACGATACGGGCACGAATCGCCTTGAGCTTGCTTTGGGCTGCACTGTCGTCCAGCACCGCATTGGTCGTCAGCAATATGTGCCGCGCGTGCGTCTGGTTCTCCATGATCGCCTCGCCACCGCGCCGGTCGTCCAGTTTGATCAGGTGGAACCCGCTCGCATTGCGGACAGGATTGGCGACCTGGCCCTTCTCCAGCCCGGGCGCCACGTCGGCAAACAGGCTTGGCAGTTCGCTGCCCTTGCGCCAGCCAAGGCTGCCGCCCTCGAGAGCCTGCTGGCCGTTCGAAAAGGCCACTGCCAGCTTGGCGAAATCCTCACCCGCCTGCACGCGCTGGTAGAGTTCATTGACCTTAAGTTCCGCGGCCGCTAGTTCCTCGGGCGTGGCGCTGGCCGGCACGGAAATCAGGATGTGCGAGAGCAGAAACTCCTCGCGCAGGCTGGCCTTGCCTTCCTGACGGGCGAGGTAGCCGTCGACCTCCTTCGGTGAGACGTTAATGCGCTGCAGAACATCCCGCTGGCGCAACTGGTCGATGGTCACCTGCTGCCGGAGTTCCCGCCGGTAGGCCGCATAGTCCACGCCTTCACCTGCAAGCAGCGCCGGCAATTCCGACAGCGGCACGTTGTTGCGCTGGGCGACGTTGGCGAGCGCCTGGTTCAGCGTTTCGTCTGACACCTGGATGCCGAGCTTCTCGGCCCGCTGAATCTGAAGCTGCTGGGTAATGAGCCGGTCGAGCACCTGGCGCATCAGTATCTGTGGCGGCGGCAGCTGCGTGCCCTGCTTCTGCAGCCGGCCCACGATACTGTCCGTCTCGGTCTGGAGTTCGCTCTTCAGCACCGCACCGTCGTTTACCAGCGCCACGATGCCGTCCAGCAACACTCCGGTGCTGCTCAGTTCGCGTGTCTGTGCCTGTGCGCCCGGGGACAGGCCGGCAAGCATGAGCATCAGGAGCAATACGCTGGTTGCGACGTTGGATATCATGCTGGCGGGGTCAATACCGATCGTAGCCCAGAATACCACGGTCCAGCAGGCGCTCGGCGGGGCTGCCGGCGCTGCCAAAACCCTTGAGTATCAGCTGCAGGGTGACGGTGGAATCCGACTCGCCATCGCGGCCGGTCAGGTAGCGGCGCGCAACGAGTCGCAGGCCCCAGCAGCACGTCGAGTAGTCCAGCCCGACGAACCGCTCGAGTGTCTCGTTGTCCAGCAGCGAATAGTCGAACCGGCCCACGACGCTCCAGCGGTCCCCGAGGGGCCAGGCCCCGGCCAGGTCGATCTCGCGCACCGAATCACGCCGGAACCGGTAGGACAGGTTCAGCACCCGGTAATCGTCAGGCTGGTAGAGCACCCGCGCCTCGGCAAGCTCAGTCAGGCGCTGGTCCGAGTTCCACTGGAACCCCAGGTCCACTTTCCACTGGTCGTTCACATTCATGCCGAGTTCGGCGATGTAGTCTGATGCACTGTCCGCGCTCGGTGGTTCCTCGGGCAGCACAACGTCACGTGAGCTGAAGTACTGCGTCTCGCCAATGGTCGCTGTCAGGAACTGCGAGCCATCCTTGGTCCGGATCAGGCGCGTCGTCACGCCGAGGTTGAGCTGATCGGTGTCACCCAGTCGATCCAGACCCACGTAGCGGTTCCGGCGAAAGAGCTGTACGAGATTGAAATCCGGTTCGATCGTGTCGAACACCGGCAGGGCGCTCTGGTCCTCAAAGGGGACGTGTACGAACTGGGCCCGGGGCTCGATCGTCTGCAACCACCTGCCGCCCTCGCCCCAGACCCGTTCCAGTTGCGTGCGCACGTCGAGGCTGTAGATCGGTACGGTTCTGCGCGGCGAAGTGTCGTCACCAGGAGTCACATCGCGGAGGTTGTAGCCGGTGTAATCCAGGCCCACGTAAGGTACGACCGACAGGGCATGAAACGTCAGCGGCAGGGAAACTTCCGGCAGCAGATGCGTCCGCAAGCCCGTAACACCACTACTCCGGTCGAAGTAGGCTGCTTCGGATGCCAGGCCCAGCTCGAAGCCGAACGGGGCACTTGGCCACTGCCCATTGATCGAGAGTTCGGGCACCCGCCGGTAGGGCTCATCGTTCGCGTCGTCAAGCGCGACGAGTGTTTCATAGTCTTCCACGCGCAGGCGCGTGAACCAGGTCTCGTTGAAAAGCTCGAAATCCAGGCGGCGGCGCAGGTGTGTCTGACTGGTAGTGGCGAGACCGCTGGACAGGTCTTCGTAGTAGGCCGAATCGGAGACATCGGTGGCGTCAATCGTGCTACGCCAGCCCGCAGGCAGTTGTGACTGATTGAACCAGGACAACTGGCGCCGGTTCTCGTTCGTAATCGCGTCGTTTGGCAGGAAATCGCCACTGACGACGCCTGATGTTCCGCCGCGCAGGTACCGGAACTCGCCCCTCGTTTGCACGCCCCGCCGGGACAGATAGGCAGGCGTGAGTGTCGCGTCGTAGTTCGGGGCAAGATTGAAGTAGTACGGCAGCGCAAACTCGATGCCGCGCTGGGAGCTGTTGCCGATATCCGGCAACAGCAGCCCGGACTTGCGGCGATTGTCCACCGGGTAGGTCAGGTAGGGCAGATAGAGGATCGGCACGCCCTTGAACTCGAGACGGGCGTTTCTGGCCGTCGCCGTGCCGGTCTCCCGGTTCACGCGGAGCGAGCCGGCGTGCAACAGCCAGTCGTCCTTGCCCCGGGCACAGGAGGTGTAGGTGATATCGGTCAGCGACAGTTCCCGCGTTGCTTCCAGCGCAATGCGTCCGGCCGAGCCGCGGGCCGGCACCGTGAACAGCTCGTACTCGGCGCCTTCGATGCTGAACAGTCCGGTGGTGGCGTTGTAGCTGGCGGCCTTGCCCCGCACCCAGGTTTGCGGATCCCGGAACTCCACATGTCCGAGCGCGGCAAACTCACCGGAGTCCCGGTCGTAGCGGCCACCGTCCGCGCCCAGCTCTCGATTGCCCTGCCGCAGGATCAGCCGGTCATTGAAAACCGCCGGCCCGTTCAGGTCGACCTCAAGGTCGCCCGTGAGGATGTCGATGGCATCGGCGGGTGCGGAGGCATCCATCGCCGGCAGGCCGATGCCAGTGCGGGTCAATGGGGGCGGAGCCGAAATCGGGCAGCCGAAAACTGCTGGCGGATCGAGGTCGGCGCCCGGGGCTGCCGCCGTCCACAACAACAGGATCAGCAGGCTGCAGCGCAATTGTCCCCCAGGTTCGGCCGTTCGGTTAAGGCCGAAGTATAGCGGTGCGGCTAATATGTCGGCATGCGCGCACTTATTCTGGCGGCCGGCCGCGGCGAGCGAATGCGACCCCTGACCAACGACCTGCCCAAGCCCCTGTTGCCAGCGGGGGGCCAGCCGCTGATCGACTACCACATCCGGGCGCTGGCCCGGGCCGGGATCCGCGAACTCGTCGTCAATCTCTCCTGGCATGGCGACAAGCTGCGCAGCTACCTGGGCGACGGACGCCGCTACGACGTCACGTTCGCCTTCAGCGAGGAAGGCCCCGAACCGCTTGAGACGGGCGGCGGTATTCACCATGCACTGCCGTTGCTTGGCGCTGGTAACTTCTGGGTGGTGAATGGCGACATCGCCTGCGACTATGAATTCGCCCGGCGCACGCTGCCTCCGGGCACGCTCGCGCATCTCGTGCTGGTAGTGAACCCGGCGCACAACGCGCGCGGTGATTTCTCCCTGGAGAATGGCCGGATTTTAGCCGGCCCGCCTGGTGATGGAGGCACACGCACTTTCGCCGGCATTTCGCTCCTCGATCCGCGGCTGTTCGCGGACGCGCAGCCCGGACGCTTTGCCCTGGCGCCGCTGTTGCGGGCTGCCGCGGCGCGCGGCGCGGTGACGGGCGAGGAACACACCGGCCGCTGGACGGATGCCGGCACTCCCGAGCGGTTGCAGGCGCTCGATGCCGAACTGAGAGCGCGCTCCTACGGGCAAACCGAGCGTCGACAGCAGAAGTACGGCGAGCTCCGTCCCTGCCTGCTCCAGCTCCACTGGTACACCGAGCAGTGCGAGCGAGGTGACAGCCATTCCCGGGTACCCGCACGGATTGATCCCCGCGAATGGCGCCAGGTCCAGAGCGACGTTCAGCGCCAGCCCGTGATACGTGCAGCCGCGGCGCACTCGCAGGCCGATGCTCGCGAGCTTGGCGCCATCGACATAGACGCCGGGCGCTTCCCGGCGGGCTGAAGCGGTGATGCCGTGCGAGGCGGCGAGCGCGACGACGGAATTTTCGAGTGCGCACACGACCTGGCGGATGCCGAGTCCGGCGCGCGGCAGGTCGAGCAACAGGTAGACCAGGAGCTGCCCCGGTCCGTGGTAGGTCACCTGCCCGCCGCGATCTGTCTGCACGACCGGAATGCTTCCGGCCGAGAGCAAGTGCGCGGGATTGGTGTTCAGTCCGAGCGTGTACACGGGCGGGTGCTGCAGCAGCCACAGCTGGTCGGGGGTCTCCGGACCGCGCGATGCCGTGAAGTCACGCATGGCGGAGACGCTGGTTTCGTAGTCGGTCAGGCCGGGAAAGTGGCGACGCAGGACGGGCGGCACTGGCGTGGCCATCAGAGGAGGAACAGCACCTGGTCGCTTACACTCAGGGTCCGGTAAATGTCGTCGAGCTGGGCACGGCTCGTTGCCGTGAAGTTCACCGTTACGGCGAGGTAGCGGGCGTTGCGGCTCGGCCTCGTGGTCACCTGGCCGAGTGCCGGGGACCCGGCGTGGGTGCGCACCACCTCCACGACGTACTGTTCAAACGTGGGTCGATTCTCGCCCATCACCTTCAGCGGGAAATTGCAGGGAAACTCGAGCGGGCTCTCGTCGTTCACGGCGCTGTCCCGGAAGGCCTGCTGGCATCGAAGGCAGCGGCCACCTGTCGCCAGACCGGGCCAGGCTTGCCGCCGCTCACCGGTTGGTCGTCCAGAACCACCACCGGCACGACACCGCGGGTGGCTGCGCCAATCCAGATTTCATCAGCCCGGCGCAGGCGTTCTTCAGTGATGGTTTCGTCCCGGCAGCTACGCCCGCACTGTCGCGCCACGGCAAACACGGCGTCGGTCGTCGTTCCGGGCAGCACGTCGGGCCCGGCAGGCCGCCGCAGCAGGACGCCGTTCTCCACGATGATTACCGAGCTGGCCGAGCCTTCGGACAGCTCGCCGTTGCGAATCAACAGGACCTCGCCGGCGCCGGCTTCGCGCGCCTCCTGCCGGGCCAGGACGTTGGCCAGCAGCGCGGTCGACTTGATATCGCACCGACCCCAGCGCTGATCGGGCCGGGTGATGGCCTTGATGCCGGCGGCGTCGGGATGGGGCTCGCTGATGACTGAAACCATCCCGAAGACGGTTGGCGCGACGTGGTCGCCCGGAAAGGCGTGGTCGCGCCCGACGTCTGCACCGCGGCTCACCTGCAGGTAGACAGCCAGGTTGCCGCCACCGTTTCGCTGGACGAGGCCCGCGATGACCGTGACCCATTCGACCCGGTTGAGAGGGTTGCGGATGCGCAGCTCCCCCAGGCTGCGGTCCAGCCGGTCCAGGTGGGCATCCAGCAGGAAAGGCTGCCCGGCAAATACCGGGATCACCTCGTAGACCGCGTCTCCGAACAGGAAGGCGCGATCCAGGGGCGAGACCCGCACTTCGACCAGCGGGGTAAATGTGCCGTTAAACCAGGCAGTTGGTAGTGGGGCGGCCATCGCCTGCCTAGTTTATTCGAACCAGAGCAGGACGGAGTCCCTGGCCTGTTGCCAGAGGGAACCCGTGGCGACGGCCTTGACCGGGTAGAGCCCCGCTTCGGCGACCGTGCGGTCAGCGAGGCTGACGCGGACCTTGCCGAGTTCAACCGAGGGGTCGAGAGGCGCCAGGACCTGCGCTGGAAGGGTGAAAGTCGGCTTCAACAGACTGGCTGTGCCCCGTGGCACAGTGACCCAGACGTCCCGCTTGACGCCGATGCCCGCCAGCTGCTCTTCGCCCTTCCAGACCCGCGTCTCACTGAGCGCCTTGCCCGCGGGCAGCAGCAGTCGCGTCTCGTAGAAGCGATACCCGTAGTTGAGCAGCGTCTGCGACTCCCGTTCGCGACCGCTCGGACTGTCGGTGCCGAGCACCACGGCGACCAGACGCATACCGTCGCGGAGCGCCGATGACACCAGGCAGTAGCCGGCGGTATCGGTGAAGCCGGTCTTCATGCCGTCCACCGTCGAGTCGCGCCAGAGCAAACCGTTGCGGTTGCTCTGCGTGATGCCATTCCAGGAGAATTCCTTCTGGGAGTACCAGCGGTAGTACTCCGGAAATTCACCGATGATGGCGTTTGCGACCTTCAGGATGTCGCTGGCGGTAGTGTAGTGCTCGGGGTCCGGCAGCCCTGTGGCATTGCGATAGCTCGTGTCCCGCATTCCGAGTTCTTTGGCGTACTGGTTCATCAGGTCGGCAAAGGCGGACTCGCTGCCGGAGACGTGCTCGGCCAGTGCCACACTCGCGTCATTGCCCGACTGGATGATCATTCCCTGGAGAAGAACGGACAACGGCACGCGATCACCCAGATCGACGAACGAGCGGGAGCCTCCGGTGCGCCAGGCGGTCTCGCTGATCACGACGGGGTCCTCGATGCCGATGCGCTTGTCCCGAACGCTGCGGAAGACGGCATACGCGGTCATCAGCTTGGTAATGCTTGCCGGATCGAGCTTCTGGTTCTCATTGAGGCCCGCGAGGGTCCGGCCGCTGTTGTGATCCACGAGCAGGTAGGCGCGGGCAGTCAGCGCCGGTGGTGCCGGAATCTGGTTCGGATCGGCGGCGCCTGCAGCGGTGGCCAACAGACCAACAGCCAGCCATGCGGTCACGCACCAGGACAATGATTTTCGCAGCATTCCAAACAGACTCCTGAAACTTAAATCTAGGAGCGCCTTCAGGCGCGAAATGGGGACATGCCTAATTTCCCAAGGGGAAATTAGG
>JANNJM010000001.1:0-24014 GCA_031395645.1 Gammaproteobacteria bacterium
CGCTCCTGGCGGCGCTCCTGCGGATGAGCGAGACGCACCTGCCTACCTCATCTATACCTCCGGCTCGACCGGTGAGCCCAAGGGTGTCGTCGTACCCCGGCGGGCGGTCGTGAATTTCCTCAAGAGCATGGCGACGACTCCCGGCCTGCACGCTGGCGACCGGTTGCTCGCGGCCACCACGCTGGCTTTCGACATTGCCGTGCTCGAGTTGCTGCTGCCCCTGACGGTCGGCGCGACCACGGTGATCGCGTGTGAAGACGACGTGCGTGACCCGCAGCGGCTGATCGCCTTGCTCACCACGGCCCGCATCACGGTTCTGCAGGGCACGCCGTCGCTGTGGCGAAATCTGCTCGCGGCCGGGTGGGAGGGCGTGCCGGGATTGCGGATGCTGTGCGGGGGCGAGGCGCTCGACCGGCAAGTGGCGACGCAACTGTTACGTCGGGGTGCCGAGCTGTGGAATCTCTACGGGCCCACCGAGACGACGGTCTGGTCCTGCGTGGAGCGCGTCGGCGACGAGTCGGGAACCGTCAGCATCGGCCGGCCGGTCGCGAACACCCGTTGTTACGTACTTGACGGCCAGCTGCAGCCAATGCCGATCGGTGCGCATGGCGACCTCTGGATTGGCGGGGAGGGCGTCGCCCTCGGCTATCACCGCCGGCCGGAGCTGACGGCGGCGTCTTTCCGGCCTGACCCTTTTCGCGCAAGTGGGGAACGTGGCAGTCGCATCTACCGCACCGGCGATCACGCCCGCTGGCGGGCCGACGGGCGCCTCGAACTGCTGGGCCGGACGGACTTCCAGCTGAAACTGCGGGGGTTTCGCATCGAGGCCGGAGAGATCGAGACGGCATTGCTCGCCCAGCCCGGCATCGCGGCGGCGGTCGTGGTCCTGCGCGAACTGGCTTCAGATTCGCGGCTGATCGCTTACCTGGTGGCACGCGATGTGGCCGTGGCGGACGACACAATTCAGTCGGCGCTGCGTACGACGTTGCCGGCCTACATGTTGCCGTCGAAATACGTCTGGCTCGCGGCGCTGCCGCTGACACCAAACGGCAAGCTGGATCGCGGGGCGCTGCCAACCATCTCTCCCGTAGGAGCGTCTTCAGGCGCGACCACCGCGACCGCCGCGGGTGTCGCGGCGCAAGCCGCTCCTGCGACGGCGACGGAGATGTCGCTCCGTGCGATCTTCCGTGAGTTGCTCGGCATCCCCGTAGGCACTGACGACGACTTCTTTGCCCGTGGTGGCCACTCGCTGCTGGCCACCCGGCTGGTGGCACGGATCCGCGCTGAACTCCACGTGCTGCTGCCGCTGCGGAGCGTGTTTGAGGCACCAACCGTGCGGGGTCTTGCCGCCGCCGTCGATGATCTGGCGCCCCGCAGGAGCGGCTTCAGCCGCGACACCCGCGATCCTTCAGGGTGCGACGAGGTCGCGGCTGAAGCCGCGCCTACCGGCGCCGTTGCCCCGCTGTCCCTCGTTCAGCAGCGGCTCTGGTTTCTTGACCGGCTCAAGCCCGGCAACTCGGCGTACCACCTGGCCTGGGCCTTCGAGCTGCGGGGCGCTCTGAACCAGCCGGCGTTACAGGCGGCCCTCGATGGACTGGTACACCGGCACGGCAGCCTGCGAACCTGCTTCCACGAACGCGATGGCGAGCCCGAACAGTGGATCGGTGCGGCCTTAGGCTGGCCCCTGCAGATCGTCACCCGTGAAGAGCACTTGCTGGCCGCCGTGCTGGCTGAGGCCACTGTCGTGCCGTTCGAGCTCGAGACCGGTCCGCCCGTGCGGGCCCTGCTCGTCGCGAGCGCACCTGACGTGCACGTCCTCCTGCTCACAATCCACCACATCGTCGCCGATGGCTGGTCGTTCGGCGTGCTCAGTCGGGAACTGGCCTTGCGCTACGCTGCCGCCACGCGGGGCGTCTCCGTGGCGCTGCCGGCCCTGCACCGCGATTACGCCGACTACGCCCGGGAGCAGCGGCGCACACTCGCAGACGGCGAGCTGGCCCGTCAGCTTAAGTACTGGCAGCAGCAGCTGCGCGACGCACCACCCTATCTCGACCTGCCGACCGACCGTCCGCGGCCGGTTCTGCCTTCCCAGCGCGGCGCCCGACTGGCCCGCACACTGCCGGCCGAACTGCACGCGGCGCTGCGGACACTGGCCGGGCAGGAGGGCTGCACGCTCTTCATGGTGCTGCTTGCGGGCTTCGACCTGCTGCTCGCGCGATACACGGGGACCGAAGACGTGCTGGTCGGCACGCCGATTGCCGGGCGATCACAGCGTGATCTGGAGGGTCTCGTCGGCTTCTTCGTCAACACGCTGGTCCTCCGCAACGACCTCCGCGGCAATCCGACGGTGTGCGAGTTGCTCAGCCGGGTTCGCGCCACGTCGCTCGCTGCCTATGAGCATGCCGACGTGCCGTTCGAGCTGCTGGTGGAAGCCCTGCGTCCGCCACGGAACTTAGGCCGCACGCCGTTGTTCCAGGTGCTGTTCAACCTGCACAGCGAACCGGGTGCACCGCTCGAGCTCGAGGGACTCGAGGTCCGCCCCGTGGTGGTCCCGCGCCACACGGCCAAGTTCGAGCTCTCAGTCTCGCTGGCCGAAACCGCAACGGGTCTCGCCGTCACCGTTGAGTACAGCACGGACCTGTTTTTTGCAGCGTCCATCGAGCGCTTTGTTGCGGACTACGCGGTCGTGCTGGCAGCCATGGTCGCAGCGCCGCACGCGCGGCTGACGGAGCTGCCGTTTTCGCCGGCGGAGTCTGCGGTGGTGACGGTCGTGTCGTTGCCGGCCAGCGCACGGACGCTGCCGGCTGCATTCGCCGAGCAGGTCGCCCGCACGCCGGCGGCGCTGGCAGTCAGCTCACCCGCGACCGGCGACTGTGTGGCGGTCGACTGGAGCTACGCGGAGCTGGCCTGCGCGGCGCAGGCCATCGGCGTCGCGCTCCTGGGGCAGGGCGTGCAGCCAGGCGACCGGGTCGGCCTGTGGTTCGGTCACGGTGCAGGGCAGGTGGCCGGTATCCTCGGTGTTCTGCAGGCGGGCGGGGTCTATGTGCCGCTGGATACCCAGGCGCCCGCGACCCGTCTCGGGACGATGCTGCGGGATGCGGGTATTCACGTGGTGGTGACGGACGGCTCGGCACCGGCCTGGCCGTTGCGAGGACCGACGCTGGTGGCACGCGAAGCGCTGCCGCCCGGCGTCGTCGCCGGTCCCTCGCCAGAGTTGGACCCGGACGCGCCCGCCTACCTGCTCTACACCTCCGGCACTACCGGGACGCCCAAGGGCGTGGTGCAGACCCACCGCAATGTGCTGCATTTCGTCCGGACGTGGGCGGGAAATTTAGGTCTCACTCCCGACGATCGTCTCAGTCTGTTGTCGACGTATGGGTATGACGCCGCCGTGCAGGACATCTTTGGAGCGTTGCTGACCGGCGCGGCGGTTTGTCCGCTGGACGTCCGTCGCCTGGACCGTACGACTCTGCTCGACCGGATCGCTGACCGGGAACTCACGGTGTGGCACGGTACCCCGACGACCTATCGGTACCTGTTCGGCGGCAACGTGGCGTGCCGGCAGGACCTGTCCCGCGTGCGGCTCGTCGTGCTGGGCGGCGAGGCGGTGCGGCGCGCCGACTGGGAATTGTTTTGCGCGCGATTTCGCAGAGGTGCCCGGTTCGTCAATGGCTACGGGCTCACCGAGGCCACGGCGGTGACTCAGTGGTTCGCGGATCACAGCACGCACCCCTATGGCCAGCACCTGCCGATTGGCCGACCGCTGCTGAAGCTGGAGCTTTGCGATGTCACCGGCGCGCTCACGCCCTTCACGGGTGAAATTGTGCTCGAGAGTCCGCACGTTGCGCCGGGCCAGGGGAGATTCCACACCGGCGATCTCGGCCGGTACCTGCCCGACGGCAGCCTCGCGTTCGTCGGCCGCCGCGACTCGCGACTGAAGATCGGCGGCATTCGTATTGAACCGGGAGATGTCGAGACGGCCTTGCAGTCGCACCCCGCAATTCAGGAGGCCGTGGTGATGGCGCCGGAGGAGGTAGTGGGTGAGCCCGTCCTGACGGTCTGGTACACCCTGCGGCCAGAGCACCCCGGGCCGACCGTGCGGACGTTGCGGGCCCACCTTGGCGGCCTGCTGCCGCCGGCGCTCGTACCGGCGCGGTTTGTCCCGTGCGACCAACTCCCGCGCCTGCCCAACGGCAAGCTGGATCGCCGGTCCCTGCTGGTCGTAGGAGCGGCTTCAGTCGCGACCACCGTGGATACCGGCGCCGGCGGAGTCGCGCCTGAAGGCGCTCCTACGGGGAGCAATGCCGTGCACTCCACTCTGCAGGACATCTGGCAGACCCTGTTGAAGAGGCGGGCGGTAGGGCTCGATGACGACTTCTTCCTCCTGGGCGGACACTCGTTGCTGGCCACCCGCCTGGTGGCACGGATCCGGGACCGGCTTGGCGTGGAATTGCCACTGATCAGGGTCTTTGAGGCGCCGACCATTCGCGGTCTGGCCGTCTGCTTAGGGTCCGGGCAGAATCCAGATGCGCACGGAAGGCGATTAACTTCCCAGGGTTAACCGGTCCGAGCCACTACAATGGGACCCGCAAGCTTTAAGAAGATATAAGGAGTCGGCGCAGTGCCCCACCATCCCCTCATGAAGCTTCCCGTGTCCGAGCATGATGAGCAGCAGACCATCGACACGATGAGCGACCGCTTTCGCGACATCATCACCCTGCTGGGGGAAAATGTGCAGCGTGAGGGTCTCGTCAAGACACCCGAGCGCGCGGCCAAGGCCTTCTACTTCCTGACCCGGGGCTACCGGCAGGACATCAGTACGCTGATCAACGAGGCGGTATTCACCAGTGACACGGACGAGATGGTGATCGTCAAAAACATCGAGATGTACTCAATGTGCGAGCACCACATGCTGCCGTTTATCGGCAAGTGCAACGTGGCCTACCTGCCGAACGGCAAGGTACTCGGCCTGTCGAAAATTGCCCGCATCGTCGACTTCTTCGCGCGCCGTCTGCAGATCCAGGAAGTGCTGACCAAGCAGATTGCGGAGTGCGTGCAGTCAGCCATTGGCGGCAAGGGCGTCGGTGTGGTTATCGAGGCCCAGCACATGTGCATGATGATGCGGGGCGTGGAGAAGCAGAACTCGACGATGACGACCTCCTGCATGCTGGGCAATTTCCGGTCGCACCCGCAGACGCGGAACGAGTTTTTGCGGCTGCTGGGGAACTGACCGGCGGCGCTGCTGGCGGTCACATCGCTAGCGTGCGACTGTGACGATCGTTCCGTAGGGGCGTAGTGCTTCGTCGTTGGTGAGCAGAATCATCGGTTCGACGGAAGCCTGGGCAACCAGCATCCGGTCGAATGGATCCTTGTGAAGCGGCGGAAGCTCCCCGACCATCGCTGCGTGCTCGCCGGTGATCTGGAGCATCGTGAATCCGGCCGGCGAGATCGCAGCGAGTACTTCCCGGGGATCTGCCTGCAGCTTGCCGAGCGCGCTCTTGATGCTGATTTCCCAGATCGAGGCCGCGCTCACGAATACCTCGGCGGCCTCAATCTGTTTTCGGGTCGCCGCCGGCAGTCGGGCTGGAGTGGAGAGCGCCCACAGCAACAGATGAGTGTCGAGGAGTACCCGCACGCTCAGCGTCCTTCGAATTGCGCAAGCGGCTCCTCGTCGAGAGGCGCGTTGAAGTCCTCGGGGACTTTGATCCTGCCCTTGAGTTGCCCGAGCTTCTTCCCCTTGATGGGCGCGCTGATCGGTGACAGACGCGCCATGGGCTTGCCGGCTTTGGCAATGATGACCTCAGCGCCAGCCGCCACCTCTTCGACGATTCGTGAGAGATTCGTCTTGGCCTCGTGAATATTGACGATATTGCTGCTCATAAATCGCTCAACTAAACTAGACTTAGTTTAACCAATGGGTCACCCCGTGGCAACGGGGACAACCGCATTGCTGCCTCCTGGCAGAGGGGCACCTTCACCACAGACCGCAAGAACCAGGCGCCTACCGCTGGGCGAGGATCGTCTCGGCCACGAGGCAACCAGGCGGGCCGTCCCGGCCGAAGACGTTGACGTCCTGGCCGGGCGTCAGGTCGGCCAGTGTGCCGCGCTCGCTCTCCAGGCTGCCGCCGGTGTCGTCGACCAGGAAGACGTCGGCGCTGCGCCCGTCGACGCACCGGTCGCTGAGGGGTCCGGCCACGATGAGCTGGCCGGGCATCGAATTGACCGACACGACCTGACCGGTCAGCACCTGTTCTTCGGTGTCGGCGTCCACGTCGAGGATGACCAGCGACGTGCGCAGGATATCGGGACCGCCGTCGGAAATGGCCAGCACCGAATCCACGAGGGCCGACGCGCCGGCGTCGATGTCCAGGAGGCCCAGTTCCACGCCGGCTGGTGAGAAGATCCGGGACTTGGGGTAGAGCTGCGCGAGCAGCGGCCCGTCGCTGACGACCCCCTGGCCAGGCACCACGTCGAGCGTGAAGCGGTCCGTACCCGGATCGACCGGCGCGTCGACGACGCCGCGCAGGCGCTCGAAGGTGCCAGGAAGCCCCTCCTCGATGACGTAGGCATTCAGGGCAAAGCGCTCGTAGTAGCCGTCGTCATCTGAATCGCCATCATCGTCGTCGTCGTCGTCGCTGCGGTTCATTGCAAGGTCGTCGTCCGGCAGGGGCTGGAGCCGGCCGATCGCCGTGACTTCCTCGCCGTTCTCCAGGGCAAAGAACTCCTTAGGCAGGCCATCCTCGCCGAAGATGCCGGTGTTCGCGTCGCTGCGGATGCGGACGCAATGCTCGTCGTCATCATTGCCGTCGAAGCGGGAGGCGGTGCGCGCCTCGTCATCCGACGACGCGAGGCGGGTCTGGCAGAGGCGGAAGCTGCCATCGCCAGCAACATCGGAAACCACGCCGTGAAGGCGCGTGAGACCGGGCGACGGCAGGTCGATGGAGATATCGACGAACACGACGGGCCGCAAGATCAGCTTGCCGTTGCCGGTTTCAGTGATCTTCAGCGACTTGCCCACGTCGAAGTCGATGGTGATGACCAGCGTGGCGCCAGGCGCCACGTAGAACGGGCCCTGGGGATTCAGGTCGATCTTGCCGTTGGCGACGAGCTTGGGAACGATGGTCTCCTCCACGTCGCCGTTCTCGTCGAGGCGGATCAGCTCGAGGCTCTCGAGCTGCAGCCGGATCTTGCTGTACGTGCCGGCCGGAACGTCGTCCCGCACGGCAAACAGCTCCGAGTAGTCGGCGAGCTTCAGCAGGTCGACCGTCTCGAGGCCGGAGAAGATGTTCACCGGGCCGCCTTCGCCGATCAGGTCGACGGAGGTGATAGTCGCTAGCGCCTGGTCGACATCCGTGGTCGGATCGTCGGTCAGCGCGATGCCAATGGTTGCCGTCTGGGGAGCAGCGCCGCCGGCGGAGCCGCCGCCACCGCCGCCGCAGGCGGCCAGCGCAGCGAAGGCGATCGTAAGAAGTGCGTGACGGAAGATCGTGTTCATGGGTGCGCTCACTTTGTTCGTGTCATTGGGCATTCTAGACCCAACTGCACGATCACGCGGGAAGCACGGATTAAGTCAAGTCGGCCGATGTCGACGATGCGGCCCTCGTTGATCACCACGATGCGATCCGCCTCGAGGACGTGGCGAGCCGATGCGCTGCCGCTGGCCGCCCGACAGGCGCGTGCCCCGTTCGCCGAGGAAGGTGTCGTACCCGCCCGGCAGCGCGCGGATAAATGCATCGGCGGCCGCCGCCGGTCGGCGCTACATTCGCTGGGTATCGTTGCCTTACCGCCGGGGTCACGGTTCGGTTGAATTGCGCATCGGTACTCGTCGTTGCTTCGTGGGCGCCATGTTGATGGGTGACAGTGTGGCTCGGCGCGATTCCCATGGAGGATCTCGATCTGGTCATTCAGCCGTTGACGCGCTCGGTAGTGGTGAATCCCGCCAGCCCTGATATGCCGTCTGCGCGGGCTTAGTGACCGGCCTCCAGTGCTGCTAGAGTAAGGACTCTGGGTCTTCCCCACGGAAGCAGGCGACAGGAAGCGGCGTGCGAGACTGGCCAGGGATCAGGTTGTTACTGGTGTTATTCGCGGCGGCCGTGCTCCCCAGTTGCGGTGGCGGCGGCGGCGGCGGTGCTCCGCCCCCGGTCCCTGAAGTGACTCTCTCTGGTGCGCCGCCGGCGGTCGCCGCCGGCGGGACCTCCACGCTCAACTGGTCAACCACGGCTGCCACGACCTGCAGGGCCTCTGGCGGCTGGACCGGCAGCAAGCCGCTGTCCGGCTCCGAACAGGTCGGACCTATCCGCAGCGATACCCTCTTTGTACTGAGCTGCACTGGCGCCGGTGGCACCCGGGAATCGTCGGTGACGCTTGCTGTGGCGGCGCCCGTCAGCAGCATTTCCGGGCGAGTGCTCGTCGGCAGCACCACCCAGGTCGACGCCGACACCAACGATCCGCTTGCGTCCCGGGTGGCAAACAACAGCCTCGCTGCGGCCCAGGCGCTGCCAAACCCCGCCATCGTCGGCGGCTACGTGGCGCTTGCCGGTCGCGGACCGCCCGGAGCTTCCCAGCCAGCCGGCGACCCGAGTGACTACTACAGGGTCGTGCTGGCCGGCGGTCAGACCGTCGAACTGATCGTGGCGGCGGACGATACCGTTGCGAACGACCTCGACCTCTACCTGTTCAACGCCACTGGTTCTGTCGTCGACTCGTCGCTCGGCACAGGGCGGGTGGAGCGCATCACAATACCGTCGTCGGGCACCTACTACGTGCAGGTGACGGTGTACGTTGATGCCACCGCGGGCGCCGCCAACTACCGCCTGAGTCTTGGCCAGACGCTGGCGACGAGCGCCGGCGGTGCACTCCGGCTCACCGACCGCTTTGTGCCTGGCGAAGTTCAGCTGCGACTCGAGGGTGGCGGTACGGGCCGTGCCAGCCGTAGCGCCGCGGCTGCCGAGCTCGGCACGCAGCACAGTCTCCTGCAGATCGGCGGCGCGTCGGACCGGGAACTCCTCTTCAGGCTGCCGGATGCACAGCCGGCCACGGGCGAGACGTCACGCCGGACGGCCAGTGCAGCGGTTGCGCAGCCTACCTCGCCCCGCTTTGCGACCGACGAACTGCGCCGCAAGTGGGAGACGCTCATGGCCATCAAGCGCCTCCGCCAGGAACCTGCCGTGCGCTGGGCCGAACCCAACTGGCTCCTCGAAGGCTCCGCCGTACCAGACGACCCGGCCTACGTGCGCCAGCGCTGGCACTACGAGCAGATCCAGCTGCCGGCCGCCTGGGATATCGGCCAGGGCAGCGCCGCCGTGACCGTCGCGGTCATCGATACGGGCGTCCGGGCCACCCATCCGGATTTGCAGGCCCGGCTCGTGGACGGCAGGGATTTCGTGCGTGGCGCGAACGCGGCGGATGGCGACGGCATCGATGACAACCCGGAAGATCCCGGTGATGCCGGACCCGGTGGCTCGAGTATCTTTCACGGTACCCACGTGGCCGGTACGGTCGCGGCGGCGGGCGACAACGGCATGGGTATCACCGGCGTCGCGTGGAACACGCGGGTCATGCCGGTGCGCGTGCTGGGTAACGATGGCTCGGGCACGCTGGCCGACATCGTGCAGGGCATTCGCTACGCCGCCGGTCTTGCCAACGATTCCGGCGCGGTTCCCGGCAACCGCGCCGACGTCATTAACCTCAGCCTCGGCGCGCTCCGCTCCTGTTCCCAGGCCGAGAGCGACGTGATTGCGGCCGCCCGCGCGGTCGGCGTGGTGGTGGTGGCGGCAGCGGGGAACGACGCCACCAGCCTGCCGGCGTCGCCGGCGTCCTGCCCGGGAGTGATCAGCGTGGCGGCTGTCAACTCGGCCACGAGCCGCGCTTTCTACTCGAACTACGGCAGCACGGTGCGCGTCGCTGCGCCGGGCGGGGACAGCACCGATCGCGACGGTGATGGCTTTCCGGACGGGGTGTTCAGCACGCACGCGTCAGTACAGGCTGGCACGGTCGTCAATACCTACGACTACCTGATTGGTACCTCGATGGCCGCACCGCACGTGTCCGGCGTGATTGCCCTGATGAAAGCCATTAATCCGGCAATGACGCCCGCGGCGATCGACGGGCTGCTCGCCAGCGGGCTCATGACCCGGGATATTGGGTTCCCCGGCCCGGACGAGCTCGGCGTGGGCCTCATCGACGCCTTCAAGTCCGCGCAGGCGGCCAGCAATACCCCGCCGCCGCTGCTGCCGCAGTTGGGCCTGTCACCCCGTTCCTTAAGTTTCGGCGACGTGGGCACCGAGGCCGAGGTGCTGGTCAGCAATTCAGGCGGCGGCTCGCTGGCCGTCTCTTCGATTTTCACGGTAGCCGGCTGGTTGCGCGTGGTCGGCACGCAGGTTGACGGCTCGGGCCTCGGTACCTACCGCATCGAGGTCGACCGCCTGGGTCGCAGTGTCGGGACTTACAGCAGCTTCGTGGAATTCCGTTCCGCCGCGGGTAACGAGCGCGTGGAGGTCCTGATGCAGGTGACGGCGAGTCCGATCGTGGCCAACGCCGGCCGTCAGTACATTGTGCTGCTGGACGAAGCCACCTCCGCCGTCACCCAGCAGGTCGCCGTGACCGCGCAGGGCGCGTCCGTGCCGTTCGCGTTCAACAACGTGACGCTCATTCCTTACCAGTTGCTCATCGGCAGCGATATGGACAACGACGGCACGATCTGCGACGACGGTGAGGCCTGCGGTGCGTACCCCGTGTTTGGCGAACCTACGAGCGTGGCGCCGACGGCCGCCGACCTGGCCTTCGAGACGGCCTTCAGGACCTATGGCCAGACAGCGTCCAGCAGCCTCGGAGTGGCGTTGAAGTGGCCCTAGCTGGCGGTGGTGACCGCGCCCCGCCAGAAGCCGCGGGCTGTCCATGCCTGCCACGCAAAGCGCAGCCAGCGGGCGAGTGCCAGCGCAATCCAGAAGGCCCAGGCGAACATCAGCAGCCTGTAGATCCACATTGGCACGCTCAAAATGGTGGGTGAAGGCAGCGCGGACTGGGTCTGATCCTGAAACCAGGCAAAGGTGTTGCCCCCGGATCCCGGACCGGCGATACCCATGTCCGGCTGGGCGAGCAGCCCGTAGCGGATGCCGGAGAACACCAGGCTGCTGACGGCAATGACGGTGACCAGGGCGAGCAGCACCTGTACCGAATTGAACTGCCAGCGCGATAGCGCGCCACCGTCCCAGTCCTCGCGCCAGCGCATGCTGAACAGCCAGGCGCCAACGCCGAGCAGCACGGGCCAGGACAGCGTGGACAGGCCGAGCCCGAGCAGCAGCCACTCGTGCGTCTTGAGCGGCGACTGACTGGAGCGCCCGAGCAGCCACGCCGCAAGAATGAACACGATCAGTTCGACCCAGTAGAGGACGGCGGGACCGACGCCCCCACCGAAAGCCAGTAGTGGCCAGCGGTTGTCCGGCAATCGGATCGTCGTGCGCACATTGCTTGCCGGTGAGTTGAGGTTGACCGGGTCCGGCTGCAGCCGGAACGCAACGCCGGCAGCCGTGGTCCAGTTGACCGTGATGCTGTGCGCACCCGGGAGCAGGGCCAGCGGCAGCTTGCCGTCGGTAGGCCGGAGCGGCACTTCCGCGCCGTCGACGGTGACCTGCGTGACGCGCGCCGCTGCGGGAAGATCGACGGTATGCCGGCCGCCCTGAGTGCTGCGATAGCTGAATGACAACGTATGGTCGGCGGAACGCGTGCCAACGTTCACTTCGAGTGCTGCCGCATCGATTGCGAGCGTCTGACCGACTACTGCTTTCGGTCGCGTGATCCGCACGTCCAGCTTTTCGCCAGGCCGGGGGTAGAACACGTAGGTCCAGGGACTGCCGGCCAGGGTCTCGGGGAGCACGGCCGGCAGACCGGCGAACGCCACACTCCACTGTGGGTTGACGGCAAACGTCCAGACCTCCACACGGTCTGCCCCTGTCGGACTGGCGAGGCGCAGTGACTCACTGCGCGGCAGGCCCGACGACCAGGTGGTGCGCGCCTGTCCCGTGCCAAACCCGACCAGCGCTGTCTTGCCGTCCCGGACCTCCAGGCCCTCGTTCAGTACGGATTCGCCAGCCGCAAGGGGCACTGCGACGGTGAACGCGGCGCGCTGCGGGGCAATCCGCTCGACCGTCGTCGTCAGGCTCCAGTCCAGGTCCAGGTTGAAGTTGCGAGTGACGCGCACGAACGCCGGAAACTCGGCCGATGCTTCCAGTGGATCGGCCGCGGACGCGGCGCCGCGTTCGCGGGTGAGTTCGAGGGTACCCGAAAGCAGGCGGCCTTCCGTCATTCCCGCCATCGTCCAGCCGGTTGCGTTGACCACAATGCGGCGGGGCGGCTGGGGGAACACGAGCTGCAGGGACTCCGCCGCGGCCGGTCGACCGCGCAGGCGGATGGTGTGAACGCCGGGCTCGAGCGGGATCCACAGCGAACCGTCGGCATTGCGTGCAATCGCGATGGCTGAATCACCATCGACCGTGATGCCGGACAGCTGCCAGCGATCACTGGCACTGGGAACAGCGACCGCGACTGGCGCCAGCGCGCTCGCTGTCAGCGTCACCTCGAGCAGGTCGGGTGTGAGGTCTAGGTTTGCCGAGAGAATTTCCGCGCAGGTGGGTGCGCAGGGCGGCGGCGCGCTCAGCCGGGTCTTCAGTTCGTTCAGTAGCGCCGGATCGGGGGTGGAACTGGCGAGCGCGGGCGTCGGCGCAGCTGCGATGAAGAATGCGACGAACATTGCGGTCGTCAGCACGGTTGCCGTTGCGTCTGTCCGACGACCGGCCCAGCCCTGGCGCTGCCAGAAGCCGGGCAACGCCCCCTGCAGCAACCAGAGGAACAGGATCGCAGTCAGCACCGCACCGACGATGCGCCAGACGGCCAGCAGTACCCGGCCGATGTAGATGAATTGCACGGTCTGATCACGCTCCACCGGTCCTGACCAGCTGAACGGATAGCTGTTGTAGTTCCAGCCCGGGAGGCCGGGGCCGGTCTGCACGAGCGTGCCGGGGGCATAGCGTTGCACGACCTGCTGGGCATTGAGTCCGCCGTAGCTGCTCGTCTTTTCGCGCCGGAGCTCAGGGGAAGCAGCGACGGTAGCGCTGTCCATCTCCATGGATTCTGCGGCCACGGGACCATCCTGCAGTTCCGGCAATGCGGGAGTCATCGTTCCCGCATCCGCATACAGGACGCCGGGCTCCAGCTGTGGATACAGCGCCAGCCGCACCTGGTCCGCCAGGAAGGGCAACAGCGCCACGCCGAGCACCACGAAACTCAGCGTGCGGAAGCCCCCGGCCAGGCGCCGGAAACGGCCTTCGGGCACGGCGCGCGCCACGGCGATCGCGGCGAGCAGGTTGCCCCACAGCCAGATCTGTTCTGGAAAAGCCTGATAGGTGAGCAACAACGCGCCGAGCGCGATCACGGCGACGGCGTTGCCGGCCACCCAGGCCGTGAACACGACCACGATCAGCACGCCGAACAGGTTCCACAAGCCCCACTGTTCGAGCCAGGAGCCGGGCGCGTTATCCGCACCCCGGACCGCCAGCAGCAGATGCCCCGGTGGCAGGTGCAAGGTGCCCTGGACGCCATCGAAGCGCGACTGCCAGCCCGTAGCGGGCAGCGTGCTGCGCGGGCTTGTCGTCCTGCTCACCGACTCGAGCGCGAGATCCGGCTGCCGCAGCTCCACGCCGGTAGCACCCGGTTCTGCGCCTGCTGTGACAAGGAGGGCGTCGCCACCTGAGCGTGCACTCTGCAGCGTGAAGGGAGCCGCCATGTCCAGGCGCCAGTCGCGCCGCATCGTGCCAGTGATCTGGTCGACAGCCGTCAGGCCGCTGTGGTCGAAGTCGAGCCAGAGCTGGCGATTCAGGGTCAGACGATTGTCGTCCACGTTGGCGAGCCCGCGGCTGCGCTCGACGATCGTGAGCTTCGAATCGGCAGCCATACGAAACGCCGGCAGGCCCTGCCATTCCGGCGGCACGTTGGCTTGTGCGGGGTCAATGGCATTGGCACCTTCTGCGGCCGCAATCCGCAACCGGTCGTTGCCCGCGAAGCTCCAGATTTCCTCGCGGGCCCAGCGGCCAGCGGCGGGATTCGCGGCTGGAGGTCGTGACAGGGTGTCTGCCGCGCCGTTGCCGCGCGCCGTAATCGTCAGTTCGTAGCTCCCGGCGCGGACCTGAACCCGCAGCCGACCATCCGCGTCGAGGCGGGCCGGCAGCGCGCTCTCGAGAGCGAGCGGCACAAAGCCCGCGGGCAGGACCTCGGCAAAGCGCTCCTCGCGCGCGTCGCCGGCCACCTGCAGGCGTACGCGGGTGACGAGCCGGACTGGCAGTTCGTCCTGCACGAGGCGGTAGACCTGCACCTCGAGTGCGGCCGGCTGTTCGGCGGTGCGGCGTTTGCCGAGCGACACCGCGCCGTCCGGGCGCTCGGGCTGGGCGATGACGCGCCCGTCCACCGTGAGCTCCACGACACCCGTCTCTGCGGCGATGGGCAGGGCTTCTGGTCGCGTGTACCACACAAAGCGGCCACTTAAGGTATAGCTGCCCGGCGACAGTCGTACGGCCGGCAGTCCGTCCCTCGCGACCAGTGGGGCCGGTGCGCCGTTGCTGCGCACATCTTCGGGCCACTGGTTGAGATTGCCGGGCAGCACGACCCAGCTGTCGGCGTACACCTGCCAGCGCTGCGTGAACCGCCCACCGTCGGCGTCGACGGCGAGCGTCAGGGGTTCGGGCCAGGCGCAGCGGTGCGCGCCGGGATCGTCCGGCGAGGTCATCGCAAAGAAGGGGCAGCGGCGGAATTCCTGATCCTTGAGAACCCAGGCTTCCCAGCCGGCTAACTCCGGGGGCACATTCACAGCAGCGGCGGCTGGTGCAATCAGGGCGGCGCAGAGCAGGGGTATGCAAGCGAAGCCAGCCAACCTGCGCATAGGGTTCTTCCCGGTTCTAGAAACGATTCAACTTCTGCTTGGCCCGGATGTCGGCCAACTTCTTGGCCATGGCCCGCGTGTTGATCCGCCGGGCTTCGTCCTTGTCCATGCCCGCGGCCACTGCCTGCTTCGTGGCCTCCAGTCGCTGGCGGCTGTGCTGGACTTTAAGGGTGCGGGCGGAAATCGCGCGGTCGACGTGCTCCAGCGCTTTTTCAACCGACAGGTCGCCCGCGTGCAGTTTGTCTTCCAGTTCGCGCTTGCGGGTCTGCAGTTGTAGCAATGTGGCCATACAACATGATACTGCGACGTGCCCGTCAAAAGCCGTTTCCCGGACATTTGCAGGCACGGGACAGCCTGGGCAGGGCGTCCTGCTCCGCTCCTGAGGGCAAAGGCGCGCTTTGGTCCCCGAGGAACGCCACGACGTCAGCCAGGGCTGTCTCCGCCTGCTGGTCGCGCAGGAGCATGTGCCAGCCCTGCGGATACAGCGCCAGGCGGACGCGCGAGCCCGCGGGAAAGAAGGCGGTCATGGCCTCGATGCTTGGCCGTTGCGGAATGATCTGGTCCCGCTCGCCGTACAGGTAGAGAACCGGACCCGCAATGTGCGGCACCGCGGCCAGTGCTTCATCCATCAGATCGGCGAGGCCAGAGACGGTGTCGAGCCGCGTCTTCTTGATGAACAGCGGATCGCGCGTGTTCGCTTCCAGAACTGCGAGGTTATCGGTGGCCTGCCGGCCCGCGCTGCTGCTGGCAACCCTGAGCCCGGGCGTGAGATGCGCCCCAAGCCACAGTCCGACGCGATAGGCACGGGGCATGGTGCTGCGGGCCCATACCGCGGGAGCAACCAGTACCAGGCCAGCAAGCGGCGGCGGGTCCGGGCCGGCCATGGCGGCCATCAGCAGGGCGCCGCCCATGCTTTGACCCAGGCCGAAAACCGGGATCACGGGATTTTCGGCTTTCACGCCGGCCACCACGTCGTTGAAGTCAGCCACGAGCGCGTCACGGCCGGCCCATCGCCCGGTGCCGGGTGACTGACCAAAGCCGCGCTGGTCGTAGGCAATGACGGCAAAGCCGCGGGCCGCCAGATAGGGGCCCGTACCCGGCGCGCCGGGGCGCGCCGAGAATGCGTTGCTGTAGTCATTGAACCCGTGCAGGGCAACGACTATGGCACGGGGTGGCCCCACTGGAGCCCAGCGTCGCACGGGCAGCCGCAGGCCATCGGCGGTGACAAACTCTGACCCGGTCAACTGCGGGGTCGTCAGCCTTGGTGCACGCGGCGAGACGAGCGGGGCACAAGCACCGATCAGCGCGGACAGAGCAAGCACCAGGCCCGCACGGCGCCACCCTGTGCTCGTCGGGTGCGGTTGCGCAGTCGCGATGGGACTATTCACTGCTGCCATGATACTGCCGGCGGAAGCGCCAGCGGCCGTATACTTTCCCTCGCTCATGCAGATAAATCGTACCGGGAATACCCCATGGACCGCACCGCTGGTCGGAGTTGTTGCCACCTCGCTGATGGTGCTCAACGTGTTGTTCTGGGTGCCGCTCCTGCTGACGTTCGCGTTGCTGAAGCTCCTGTTGCCGTTTCGGGTGGTGCAGAGGGCGCTGGCGCCCGTCCTGCTGTTCATCGCCGAGGCCTGGATTTCCTGTAACAGCGCGTGGATGACGCTCACCCAGCGCTGCAACTGGGACGTCGCCGGCCTGGACGGGCTGGACCGCGACTGCTGGTACCTCGTTAACTGCAACCACCAGTCCTGGGTCGACATCCTGGTGCTGCAGCACCTGCTCAATCACCGCATTCCGCTGCTCAAGTTTTTTCTCAAGCAGCAGCTGATCTGGGTGCCTGCCATGGGCCTGGCCTGGTGGGCGCTGGATTTCCCCTTCATGCGCCGGCACAGCGAGGAGTTTCTGAAAAAGCACCCGGAGATGCGGGGCAAGGACCAGGAAACTACCCGGCGGGCCTGCGAAAAGTTCGCGCAGGTTCCGACCAGCGTCATGAACTTTGCCGAAGGCACCCGGTTCACGCGCGCCAAGCACCAGCGTCAGCAGTCGCCGTACGTGCACCTGCTCAAGCCGAAGGCCGGTGGTATGGCAGTGGCGCTGAATGCCATGGGCGAAAAGTTCCAGGCCGTCCTCGACATTACGATCGTGTATCCGGACGGCGCGCCGACCTTCTGGCAGTTCCTGCAGGGGCGGATGCGGCGGGTCGTCGTGCGCGCGAGGCTGGTGCCGATACCGCGGCACCTGATCAACGCCGACTACGCCGGCGACCCGGCCGTGCGCGCTGCGTTTCAGTCGTGGCTGCAGGAATTGTGGCGCGACAAGGATGCGCGGATCACTGAAGTGCTTGGTGCTGGCTGAGGCTGGCTGAATTCCAGGATCTTCAATTGGAGGCTGTCGTGCGCAACACCGTGGAAATGAGGGACGTCGCCTATAGCCGAGCGAACCCATACTCGCGCAAGCACTAGTCTGCGGCTTCAAACTGCGTGGCATTCCTGCCCTTAAACGGCGCATAAAATGCCTTGATAATTTTCATGTCGGCGTCAATGTCGCCGCTTGGATAAAGCGTCGGCCCGAGGCCCGTCAGCTTTCTTTCGTAATCCATATAGGCCATCACGATGGGCACACCGGCGCCCAGCGCAATGTAGTAGAAGCCAGTTCTCCAGTACCGCGTCTTACTGCGCGTGCCCTCAGGTGGAACGACTAACTGCATCGCGCCAGTCGCACTCCTGATTGCCTCAGCAGAGGTAGTCACCATATTTGTGGATTGCTCGCGGTTCACCGGAATGCCACCAAGCCATTGCATGATTGAGCCAAACGGCGGCGAAAAGAGGGACGATTTACCCATCCAATACACATTCAGCCGCAAGATGAACGCGACCATCAGCATGTACGGCAAATCCCAATTGCTCGTATGGGGCGCTGCGATCATGACAAGTCTGCCGTCGCCCGATGGGAGCAAGCCTTCGACTTTCCAGCCGGTTGCTTTCATAAAGACGATCGACAGATACCGCAGGACGGCATTGACAATGGGGGTGTCGAAAATAGTGATGTGCAATTTCTCGGCCTTCGCGTTCGTACAATCAGCCTACCATTACTCGCCCGCCACTGGCCGTGAAGCTGGACGGCTGGTCACTGTGCGGCGTTCATGTGCGACCATTGCGCACGGTGCCTGGAGCTGAGAGGCGTGCATGGCAACAATGTTCCTGATGGCGGCTGCGATCGCAACGCTGGCTACTGCTGCTACTCACAGTTACTTTGGGGAGAAGCGACTGATTGGGCCACTGGTCGCTTCGGACGACGGTGTCATGTCGCGACTGCTGGCAAAGCAAGTCATCCGCTTTGCCTGGCATCTGACCTCGTTGTTGTGGATCGGCCAGGCGCTCCTGCTGCTGCGGGCCGCATTCGATCCGGAAGTTTTCGACGCCGTGTTGATTGCCGGCATCGGCGTACTTCATGTTGCGATCGGTCTGTTCGACGCTGTCGTGACGCGCGGCAAGCACATCGGCTGGCCGCTGCTTACGGCGATCGGCGTTTTCGCGTTGTTGTCGCTGACGTAGGTCCTCATCCGTTCGTGTGTGGCTGGAGTCTGGGAATACAACGCAACCTCGGCCACCGCGATATCCGCTGTGAACTCCCGCATCCAGCCGAGCAGCGCGATGCGCTGGATCTTCGCCGGGTTCATAGGCAAGCGCGACATCGGGGACCATTTTGCATGGGAGTCTCACGATTGCTCCGGAAACAGCCCCGGCATCCATCGTGACGCGAGCGTCGCCGGGAAAGCGAGACGCAATGGTGCGCGGGTGCTCGCCGAAATGAGGACGCCTTGTTCGAGCAGGGCAGAAACGACGCGGCGGGCCTGACGGTCCCCTGTGCCGACGATGGCGGCGGCCTCGCTGCGAGGGAGTTCCCCGCGAAAGAGGACGGCTTCGAGAATGGCACCAGACCTTGGTGGAAGGCGGTCGAGACTGATCTCTGCTTCGACCCACATCAAGATTCGCGCGCGCAGCTGGTCGGGTTGCACCAACCGCTCCATGAACACCACCTGGTCGATGCAGGTGTTCAGGAAGAAACGCGTAAAATCCGCGAGGTTCTCTTCGCTCAGGTTACCCCTGCCGTCCAGATCATTGCGCCGCGTCTGATCGCATGCGGCGAGGTGCGACTTATAGGCCTCAACGTTGCGTGCAAGCCCGCGCGCGATGGACCACACAGCGCCTGTATCGAGTGTTTCCAGTAACGTAGCGTGCGACAGCAGGCGCGCTACGCGCCCGTTGCCGTAGAGGAAAGGGTGAATCCACGCAAAACGGTGATGTGCCGCTGCCGTCGCCAGAATGGTCTCGGTCTTGCCGAGGCGGCTATAGACCTCCTCAAACCGATGCAGTAAGCGAGTCACAGTGGGAGGGCTGACGGCGACATGCCTGCCGACCTTCACGTCCCGGCGGCGTAGCTCTCCCGGTATCACCTTAATCCGTTCTTTGGTCGCCGGGTCCTCTACCCACAACAGATCGTCGGGTAATAGTTCGCAAAAACGGCGATGGATTTCCCGGATGGAGTCGACGGTAACCGCGCGGCCCTTCAGGCCACCGTCGTCGATCCAATCCTGGACCTCAATGTGCGCTTTCGCTTCGAGCTGGAGGTCTCGTTTCTTCGCGTCCTCGTTGAAGTCACCTTTGAGTGCGCGTTCGATTTCGACCGGGTGCGTATCGTGCCCTTCGATCAGATTGCTGTAGTAGCAATTCATTGAGCGCACAAGGGCGGCCAAGGAGGCCACCAGACTTTCGGGCAGCGAACGCCGAAAGCCCGCGCTTTTCTGCGCCAGCTCCAGGGCAAGATCGGTCAGTTCGGCCCGATGGCGTGAGCCGTCGCCGATCAATAGAGGCTCCATCAGGGAGACAGTTTCCCCCCGCTCCTCGGCCGCCACTATGTCCGCTTTCATGTCCGTTTCGTTTGTGACAATGACTCAATATATATCATTAACTTAAGTGACATCAATGGCCTTGTAAGTCCGCTTATAGGTCCGCTTTATTGTCCGCTCTATCTCCGCGATTGGCCTCGTGGCTTCCAGCGACCCTCGCCCGAACGGCCCGCGCGCAGCTGGCGAGTCAATACGATCAGCTCGCCGGCGCCCCGCCAAAGCGGGACTCCGGGCACACCGGTTGCGCTCGTCTGCGCCTGACGTGGGCGAGACACTGCAACGTTCGCCGGACCGACCCACTGGAGGCACCATGAACAAGGACGAGTACCAACGCCGATGCCGGGATTGCGAACCAGCGCCAGGAACTGGAGCGTCTTGAGGATAGCGCGGCACGCAAGACCTTGCAGGTGCTCAGCGACAACGCCCGGTACGCGCAGGAACTGGAAAACTACCGGTTGACTGCCAACGCCGTTTCCTGACTCCAGAGCCGTTCCCCGTCGTACACTGGAAGTAGAACCACCCGTGTGCGGCGGCGGCAGCAGCTATGCAGTTCAAGGACTACTACCAGACGATGAATGTTGCGCGGGACGCGACCGCCGATGATATCAAGCGCTCCTACCGCAAGCTGGCGCGCAAGTACCACCCGGACGTCAGCAAGGAGGCCGACGCCGAGGCGCGCTTCAAGGAGCTGGGCGAGGCCTACGAGGTGCTCAAGGATCCGGAGAAGCGGGCGGCCTACGACCAGCTCGGCGCCAACTGGAAAGCGGGCCAGGAGTTCCGGCCGCCGCCCGACGCGAATTCGGGCTTTGAGTTTTCGGGCGGTGGCCCTGGAAGTGGTCAGGGCAGTGACTTTGGTGCCGGCGATGCCAGCGAGTTTTTTGAGGCGCTGTTCGGCCGCGGTGCTGGCCGGAGCCATGGCGGATTTCGGACCACGAGTGAGAATCGCCACGCACGGGTTCTGATCGACATCGAGGATGCCTACGGTGGCGCGACGCGCGCCATCACGCTGCGGTTCCCGGACGTGAACGCGCAGGGAGAGGTCTCCCTGCGGGAGCACACTCTCAATGTCACGATCCCGAAGGGTATCCGCCGGGGCCAGCACATCCGCCTCGCGGGCCAGGGCGCGCCCGGCCTCGGTGACGGCAAGCCCGGTGATCTGTATCTGGAGGTGGATTTCCGGCCGCATCCCCGCTATCGCGTCGAGGAGCGGGATGTGTACCTCGACCTGGCTGTCTCACCCTGGGAGGCGGCGCTGGGCACCAGCGTGACTGTGCCGACGCCATCAGGAGTCGTTGAGCTCAAGGTCCCGCCCGGCACGGCGGCCGGGCGCAAGCTGCGGCTGAAGGGCCGCGGCATTCCCGCGAACCCGCCCGGGGACCTCTATGCGGTGCTCCAGATCGTGCTGCCGGCAGCCGACTCCGATGGTGCCAAAGCAGCCTACGCCGCCCTGCGCGAGCAGTTTCCTAACTTCGATCCACGCGCCAGACTGGGAGCGTAAGCATGCAGAACGAGAACACACCGGCCAGAATCGTCGGCATCCTTGCAGAGGAGTACGCCGAGCTGACGCTCAATGAAGTCAGTGGTGCCTGCGCCGTTGAAATCGAGAGCATCCTCGCGCTGGTCGACGAAGGCGTGCTTCTGCCCGTGGGTCGCGAAGTCCGGCAGTGGCGCTTCAGCGGCGCGCAGCTGCGCCGGGCAACGACAGCACTGCGACTGCAGCGGGATCTGGGGGTAAACCCCGCCGGCGTGGCGCTCGCCCTGGAACTGCTCGATGAAATCGAGCGCCTGCGGGCGCGCCTGGCGGCCCTCGGAGACGAATAGGGCTACTTGCCGCGGCCGGCGGCGCCGAATCAGGCTTCGTCCTACAGGTTGGTGCGAAACCGCAGGCCCATGCTGATACGGGCGATCAGCCCGGGCCAGGAAGTGCCGATGAGGAGAGTCGAGACGCGCCACGCCGCCGTCATCCTGGTCGCCGTTGTGCTGGCTGGCGTGGGGATCGCCGCAGCGATCCTGTTGCCGAGCGACGAGGAACTTCGGCAACGGGCCATCGCGGGATTCGCTGAGCGCTTTGGGACAGACCTTGGCATCGAGTCCGTGCACTGGCAGCTCTTGCCATCGCCCGTAATCATTGTTCGGGGCGCAAGGACTGAGCAAAAAATGCCCATCGAGATCCGGCAGCTGTCCGTCTATCCCGATCTGATCCGGGCGCTGCGGCGCTGGAAAGTTTCCGTCGAGCGTATCGAACTCGACGGTGCCGTCATCCCCACGGCCTCGCTGGCCGCTTTCCGCGGCAAGCAGGGCAACGCGATGCTTGATCCGGACTTTGCACCCGTCGAGCGCGTGCGATTTCGGAACGTGACCTGGATGTCTCGCACCGGTATCGCGCTGCCGATCGAAGGCGACATCGACTTCGATCCGCTGTGGAGGCCACGCCGGGCGCATGTGCGGCGTTCCGATTTTATGCCGATGGCTCAACTCACCGTGGTGCGTGCGGGCGAGGCGGACCGGTGGCAAGCCCGGGTGGTGCTCGGCGGCGGTACGGCCGACGGGGTTCTGGCTCTCCGCAGCGGCAAGGATGGAACGCTCACGCTTGGCGGCACGCTTCAGCCACGGTTGATCAGTGTTGCCATCGCGGCTGAATCCCTGAATCGTCGCTCGCCCGTTGGCGGCAAGGCTAACGGCAACACGGTGGTCTCAGCTCACGGCAAGACTGCCGGGGAGCTGGGGAGTTCTCTCCGCATGCGGACCGAGTTCAGGATGATGCCGGCGACGATACTGCGCTTCGACCTCGACAAGGCAATTCGTACGGCCGGTAAGGACCACCATGGACAGACCGTGCTGCAGTCACTAACCGGTGTCATGGACATGCAGAATACGGGTGAGGGAACGGTGTTGCGGTTCTCTGATCTCGAAGCCCATGCGGGGTCGTTTACGGCCACCGGCGACGCGACGATCTTCAACCGCCAAATTGCGGGAGAAGGAACGCTGGATGTCGTGCAAGGCGTCGTTGGTGTGCCGTTCACGATCAGCGGAACGACACGGGAGCCAAAGGTTTCCGTGCCGCCAGGTGTGTTCGCGGGCGCGGCGGTTGGGACCGCGGTGCTACCTGGTATCGGTACCGTATTCGGCGCGCGCATCGGGGGTGTACTGGGCCGCCTGCTCGGTCCGAGTCCTGAGCCGCCCGGGACCCCGGTGACCAGGCCTTCGCAGACGAAGCCTTAAGGTACGGGCGTGTCTGCCACGCCGGCGGCAGTGACTTCCCTGTTCTGCTGCCGCTCCCGCCAGATCAGGTACAGGCCGCAGGCGATGACCAGCGCGGCGCCCAGCCAGATGCGGTTGGCGGGCCAGGTATTCCAGAACACCCAGTCGATGCTGACGGCCCACAGCATGGCGGTGTATTCGAACGGTGCAATGACCGATGCCGGAGCGTTTCGGAACGCTTCGGTAATGGAGTGCTGGCCGAGCGCGCCGAGCACGCCAAGCAGGGCCAGCCAGGGCCAGTGCTCGTCGCGTATCGGGACCCAGTTGGGGAGTGACAGCAGTCCCGCGAAAATCGTCAGCAGGACGAGGAACCAGAACACCAGCGACACGGTGGTCTCGGTGCGCGTCATCACCCGGACGGAGATCGACGCGAGGGCATAGGCCACGGCGGAAGCCAGCGCGCCGAGTGCGCCGTAGAGGCTCAGGCTGGTCCCGCCGGGCTTTAGCATCCACAGCACGCCGGACAGCCCGACGCCGATGGCCAGCCACCGCCGAAGGTCGACCTCTTCCTTGAGCAGCGGGACGGCCAGTGCGGTAACGATGAGCGGTGCCACGAAGAAGATGGCGTAGGTGTCGGCGATGGACATCACCTTGACGCCAGTAACGAAGCCCCAGAGCATGATCAGCGCCAGCACGCCGCGGATCAGGTGCAGTTCCCAGCGCACCACTTTCAGGTTCCGCCAGTTGTTCGTCAGTGCGATCGTTGCCAGGACAAAGGGCAGCGAAGCCGCGCCGCGCATCGCACCCACCTGCAATGGCGGATAGCTTCCGGACAGGACTTTAAGCACGCCGTCCATGCCGGCAAAAAACGCGGCGGCTGCCAGCATGAAGGTGATGCCGCGGAGTCGGTTGTGCTGCATGGTGGGTTTACAGGAGCGCCTTCAGCGGGAAATGGGGACATGCCTCATTTCC
>JANNJM010000022.1:0-2384 GCA_031395645.1 Gammaproteobacteria bacterium
CGCTCCTACAAGCGCTCCTACAGGCGCTCCTACAGGCGCTGCCGGCACGCTGGCCTTTGGTGCTGCCAACGGGGTAGTGGTTGCGGCGGCTGCCGTCATCGCCAGGCCACGTTCATAGGCCTTCGACGCCGACTGGGCCTCACCCACGCGGGCCATCAGCTGGCCGAGTGCCCGGTAGGCCTCGGGTGCGGGGCGGATGGCAAGACTCGCTTCGAGATAGCTTCGGGCCTTGCCCCAGAGCTGGTGACGGACGCTGGCGCGACCGGCAGCCAGCAGCAACGCCGGATCGTCCGGCCGCTCCTTGAGCCAGGCTTCGGTGCGCTTGAGGTGGGCAGCCGGATCGGCGGCAGCGAGCTCGCCGTAGAGATCGATCAGGGCTTCGCTCCAGTCTTCCTTCAGTGTCCGCCGTATTTCCGCCTCCGCGTCCTCGACGCTGCCGCACGCGACCAGCGCCTTGGCGCGGGTCAGCGTGAGGCGCGGCTCCCGGCGCAGATGGCGCGGCACGTCATCCCAGACCTGATCGAGGGCAGTCCGGTCGAGGCGGACGCTGGTCATGATGTTGCTATAGGCGTCGACGCTCCACTCATCCAGCATCGCGGCAGGGACATTGCCACGCCGACGCAGCAGGGGGAGCAGCTCCGCCAGCGGCTGCCATTCCCTCCGGCGATAGTGCAGCTCGCCGAGCAGCTTCAGTGCCTGGGCGTGCGTGGGATGCCGTTCGCGGACCCGGTTCAGGCTGACCAGCGCTTCCGGGTATTGGCCGTCCTCCAGCTGCAGCTCCGCCTTCGTCAGTAGCACGGCGTCCTCCGCCGCTGGCTCCTGCTCAGAAGCCATGCGCAGCCAGCCGTCCCGCCGCTCGCGATCGCCCTGCATCTGTGCCGCGCGCGCGGCCGCCAGGTAGTTGAGCAGCGGCGTCTCGGAGAGGCGTGCGCCGCGCGTCAGCAGCCGTTCACCCCGTGCCAGCCTGCCCTCGGCCAGCGCGATATAGCCCTTGGTCGCCTGACGGCCGGCATAGTTGATCCGCGCCCGGGCCCAGGCCTCACCCAGGTGGCGTGGCGCCCGCCACACCTTCACCAGCAGGCGGACTGAAACGTAACCCAGTACGAGCACCAGGACGAGGATTGGCACTGAAGTCTCGACGACGTAGCCCCGGAAATTGATGAGCACGTAGCCGTTGTCTGCCAGCACCAGATGGGTGGCCAGGGCACCGACGATCAGTGCGAGGATAATGACCAGCCCGACCTTCATCGCCCCGCCTGTTTGGCGACGGCCGCCGGTCGGCCCGTCGCACTGATCCGGAGCAGCGCGTCGAGCGACCCGGAGATATCCGGCAGCTCGTCCGGCAGACGTGCCGCTGCCAGCGCCGCGAGTGACTCGACAGCGGCCTGGACGTCGGGCGAAGCCAGGTCAAAGTGCTCGCGCAAGCGGTCACCTGCTGCCTCGACCGAGCGCCGATACATCCCCGCGTCGCCGCGCATGATCGCGAGTCGCGCCAGCTGAAGTTCGAGATCCAGGCTGCGGATCAGGACAGCCTGCTGCGCCTCCGAAAGCAACGGCGATACCGGGTCGTCCACGCGCCGGACACTGACGAGGCTGGCCAGCGCAGACCGGCTGGCCGCCAGCGCGCGCTCAAAGCCTGTGAGGGGCGCCGCGGGCTTGTCCGGCCTGGCGCGGAAGGCCTCGGGCGTGGAGCTCTTCAGCGGCAGCAACTCCAGATTGTCCGCAAGGCTGCCGAGGTTCAGCACGATGCCTTCGGTATCGGGGCGGGGCACGGCTTTCAGCGCGCTGATTTCGTCGGCCAGCAGGCGGCGGACGGGTATCAGGCGCGGGTCGTTCAGCTCGCGCAGGGAGTCGTCGGCCAGGCCCAGCGCCGTTTGGGCCACGGCCACATCGCCGGCCAGTCCGAGCTGGGCATTGGCAATACGCATGTAGTGTTCGGACTCGGCGAGGAGCCACGCCGCGCGGACCTTGTCGCCGACGCCGACAAAGCGCTCGACGTTCTGCTCGAGCTGGCCGACGCGGTCCGGCAGTGCGCCAAGAGACTCCGTTTCCCGGGTCACCCGCTCCCGCAGCCGGTCCATGTCGTCGTCCAGCAGGCGCCGGCCCGTGGAGACTTCGTCGAGGCGGGCCTTCAGTGCTGCCAGCTCAGAGCCCTTGATACCCACGTCCTCGCGCAGCTCGGCGACGCGCTGCCCGATGCCCGATCGCTGTTCGACCCAGACGTAGCCCGCTACGGCGACAGACACGCCAAGGGCGACGAGGGCGGCAGTAGTAGCGAGGCTGGAGGTGGCCATGGCGCCATTTTGCCAGCGAATCGGGCGCATGGGAGCGCCTTCAGGCGCAAATGGGGACATGCCGACCAAGCCGGCGTCGCGGAAGTCGCC
>JANNJM010000026.1:0-5827 GCA_031395645.1 Gammaproteobacteria bacterium
TTATTGCGTGGCAAACAACTAAATAAATCCAACAACTAAGTGTCCGGTACCTTTTTGGTTGAAATCGGACCCAACGGCCCAATTTAGTCACCAGTCGTCACCACGGAAGTGCCCCCATGCGGATGGACAAACTGACCACCACCTTTCAGGCGGCATTACAGGATGCGCAGTCGCTGGCGGTCGGTCGCGACCACCAGTTCATAGAGCCAGTGCACCTCATGTCCGCGCTGCTCGAGCAGAAGGGCCGGGGCGTTGGGGCGCTGCTGAACAAGGCAGGCGCCAACCTGAATCTGCTCCGCTCGAAGCTGGCCGAGGCGCTCGACCGGGTTCCCCAGGTGGAGGGTACGGGTGGCGACGTGCACGGCTCCAACGACCTGACGCGCCTGCTCAATGTGACCGACAAGCTGGCCCAGAAGCGCGAAGACCAGTTCATCTCCAGCGAGCTCTTCGTCCTGGCCGCCTCTGACGACAAGGGCGTGCTCGGCAAGATCCTCAAGGAGGCGGGCGTCGTCAAGGGCGCGCTCGACAAGGCCATCGCCGAGGTCCGTGGCGGCGACTCCGTCGACGACGCCAATGCTGAAGAGACGCGCCAGGCGCTGGAAAAGTACACCGTCGACCTCACCGCCCGGGCGGAGCAGGGCAAGCTCGACCCCGTGATCGGGCGGGACGACGAGATCCGCCGCACGATCCAGGTGCTCCAGCGGCGCACCAAGAACAATCCCGTGCTCATCGGCGAACCCGGCGTCGGCAAGACGGCGATCGTCGAAGGCCTCGCCCAGCGCATCGTCAACGGTGAAGTGCCGGAGAGCCTGAAAAACAAGCGCATCCTGTCGCTCGATATGGGCGCGCTCATCGCCGGCGCCAAATTCCGCGGCGACTTCGAGGAACGCCTGAAGGGCGTGCTGAACGATCTGGCCAAGCAGGAAGGCCAGGTCATCCTCTTTATCGACGAGTTGCATACCGTAGTCGGGGCCGGCAAAGCGGAAGGCTCGATGGACGCGGGCAACATGCTGAAGCCGGCGCTCGCCCGCGGTGAACTGCATTGCGTGGGCGCCACCACGCTCGACGAGTACCGCAAGTACATCGAGAAGGACGCGGCGCTGGAACGCCGCTTCCAGAAGGTGATGGTCCTGGAGCCGCTGGTGGAGGACACCATCGCCATTCTCCGCGGGCTCAAGGAGCGCTACGAGGTTCATCACGGCGTGGACATCACCGACCCTGCCATCGTGGCGGCAGCCACGTTGGCGCATCGCTACATCACCGACCGGCAGCTGCCAGACAAGGCCATCGATCTCATTGATGAAGCCGCCTCGCGCCTGCGTATGGAGATCGACTCCAAGCCTGAAGAGATGGACCGGCTCGACCGCCGCATCATTCAGCTCAAGATCGAGCAGGTGGCCCTGAAAAAGGAGTCGGACGACGCGTCGAAGAAGCGTCTGCAGGACCTCGAAACGCAGCTCAAGACACTCGAGCGGGAGTACGCGGACCTCAATGAAATCTGGAAGGCCGAGAAAGCCGCCGTGCAGGGTGAGGCGGCGGTCAAGGAAGAACTGGAGCGCGCGCGCCAGGATCTCGATGCTGCCCGGCGCGGCCAGGACCTGGCGCGGATGTCGGAACTGCAGTACGGGAAAATTCCCGCGCTGGAGAAGAAACTTGGCGCTGCTACCGGGGATGAGTCGCGGCTGAAGCCGCTCCTACTGCGCAATAAAGTGACGGAGGAGGAGATTGCAGAGATCGTCTCCAAGTGGACCGGCATCCCGGTCACCAAGATGCTGGAGGGCGAGAGGGACAAACTGCTTCGCATGGAAGAGGCGCTCGGCAAGCGCGTCGTCGGCCAGGGCGAGGCGCTGACCGCCGTGGCCGATGCCATTCGCCGTTCGCGCGCCGGGCTTTCTGACCCCAAGCGGCCGAACGGGTCGTTCCTGTTTCTTGGGCCCACCGGTGTTGGCAAGACGGAGCTTACCAAGGCGCTCGCGGAATTCCTTTTCGACACGGAAGACGCGCTCGTCCGCGTGGACATGTCCGAGTTCATGGAGAAACACTCCGTCGCGCGGCTGATCGGTGCGCCGCCCGGCTACGTGGGCTACGAGGAGGGCGGTTACCTGACCGAGCTGGTGCGCCGCAAGCCCTACTCGGTAGTGCTCCTCGACGAGGTCGAGAAGGCTCACCCGGACGTGTTCAACGTGCTGCTCCAGGTGCTGGATGACGGCCGCCTGACTGACGGGCAGGGCCGCACCGTGGATTTCCGTAACACGGTCATCGTGATGACCTCCAACCTGGGCTCCCAGCGCATCCAGAGCATGACCGGCGAGGCGAACTACGCCGCCATGAAGGAGGCCGTACTCGAGGATGTGCGCGAGCACTTCCGGCCCGAGTTCATCAATCGCGTGGATGACATCGTGGTTTTCCACCCATTGTCCGCCGCGCAGATTCGCGACATCGTGAAGATCCAGCTGGGTTACCTGCGGGCCCGCCTTGCCGAGCGCGAGATGACCCTCGAGGTTGGCGAGAAGGCCCTGGACAAGCTCGCCGAGGCGGGCTTCGACCCGGTCTATGGTGCCCGGCCCCTCAAGCGGGCGATCCAGCAGCAGATCGAGAACCCGCTGGCCCAGGAGATCCTGAAGGGTCGCTTCGGGCCCGGTGCCGCGATCCGCGTCGACGCGGCCGGCAGCGCTCTGTCGTTTTCCTGAAAAGGTACCGGACACTTAGTTATTGGGTTTCTTTAGTTATCTCGCCGCGCCGCCCAAAATAACTAAAGAAACCCAATAACTAAGTGTCCGGTACCTTTTCTGTGCCGTGCGGTAGAATTCCAGGCCGGATCAGAGGTTGAGCCATGCCTATTTTTGACTACCAGTGTGAGGCCTGCGGCCACGCGTTTGACGCGCTCCAGAAGGTCGGGGAAGGCCCCCTGCGCAAGTGTCCCGAGTGCGGCAAGCTCAAGCTGAAGAAGCAGCTGGCCGCGCCAAACTTTCACCTGAAAGGTAGCGGCTGGTACAAGACGGACTTCAGGGACGGACCCGCGAAGAAGGCCCCGGAGAGTCCGACGAGCAAGTCGACCGACAAAACCGGTTCCAAGACCGAAGGCCAGAGCACGGCCAAGTCTGACGGCGACACCAAGGGCCACTCGCTGGATACGACTCCTGAAAAAAAGCATGACCACAAGCACGACCACAGCCATGGCGGCCATAGCCACAGTCACGGCCCCGGTGGTCACAAGCACTAACGAGCCGCCTGCAGCAGCGCTTGCCAGCGCGACTTTTCCTTTCCCTTTAATGAATGAATCACTCCATGCGTACTCACTATTGCGGTGACGTCACCGCCGCCGTCATCGGCCAGCAAGTCAAAGTGTCGGGGTGGGTGCATCGTCGCCGCGACCACGGGGGAGTGATCTTCATCGATCTCCGCGATCGTGAAGGACTGCTGCAGGTTGTCTTCGATCCTTCCGCACCGGCCGTCTTCAGTGCTGGCGAGAAACTGCGCAGCGAATTCGTCGTCACGGTCACGGGCACCGTGCGGCCGCGTCCTGAAGGCACTGTCAACACAAAGCTGAAGACGGGCGAAGTCGAGCTACTGGCCACCGAACTGACCGTACTGAACACTTCGGAGACGCCGCCGTTCCACCACGACGAAGACGTGTCCGAAGAACTGCGGCTCAAGTACCGCTACCTCGATCTCCGTCGCGGCGAAATGCTGGAGCGCTTTCGGCTGCGCCATCGCATCACGAAGGCACTGCGAAAATTCCTGGACGACAACGGCTTCATGGACGTCGAAACGCCGGTGCTCACCCGCACCACGCCGGAAGGCGCGCGGGACTACATCGTGCCGAGCCGCACGCACCCGGGCGAATTCTTCGCACTCCCGCAGTCGCCGCAGCTGTTCAAGCAGATCCTGATGATGTCCGGCTTCGACCGGTACTACCAGATCGCGCGCTGTTTCCGCGACGAAGACCTGCGCGCGGACCGCCAGCCCGAGTTCACGCAGATCGACATCGAAACCTCCTTCATGAATGAGCACCAGTTCATGGAGATCATGGAGCGGATGATCCGCACCCTGTTTCGGGACGTCGCCGGCGTTGAGTTGCCGCCGCTGCCGCGCATGACCTATGCCGAGGCCATTGCGCGCTTTGGTATCGATCGCCCCGACCTCAGCATTCCGCTGGAACTTGTAGAAGTGGCGGACCTGATGACGGGCGTCGAGTTCAAGGTATTTGCCGGGCCGGCTGCCGATCCGGACGGCCGGGTCACCGCGCTGAAGATTCCGGGTGGTGGCACGCTGACCCGCAAGGAGATCGACGACTACACCGCCTTTGTCGGCAACTACGGCGCCAAAGGTCTCGCCTACATCAAGGTCAATGAGGTCGCGAAGGGCCGCGAGGGCCTGCAGTCGCCGATCATGAAGTTCCTGCCCGACGCGACGGTGCAGGGGTTGATCGGGCGGCTGGAGCTCAAGGACGGCGACCTGGTGTTCTTCGGCGCCGACAAGAAGAAGGTCGTCAACGACTCGCTGGCAGCGCTGCGCGTAAAGGTCGGTCGCGACCTGAAGATGGTCAAGCCCGGCTGGCACCCCGTGTGGGTCGTCGATTTCCCGATGTTCGAGTGGGACCCGAAGGAGAAGCGCTGGGCGGCGCTGCATCACCCGTTCACGGCGCCGTCGATCGACGACGTCGAGGTGCTGGAGAAAGACCCCGGCAAGGCGCTGTCACGGGCCTACGATATGGTCCTGAATGGCAATGAAATCGGCGGCGGCTCGATCCGCATTCACTCGTCGGCGATGCAGTCGACGGTGTTCCGCATTCTCGGTATCACGCCGGAAGAGGCAGAGAGCAAGTTCGGCTTCCTGCTGCGGGCCCTGAAGTTTGGCGCACCACCACACGGCGGGCTCGCGTTCGGCCTGGATCGCCTCGTGATGCTGCTGGCGGGCACGGACAACATTCGCGACGTCATCGCCTTCCCGAAGACCCAGACCGCCAGTTGCCTGCTCACGGAGGCGCCGGGACCGGTGTCGGCGCAGCAGCTGCGCGAAACCGGCATCCGCATCCGTGAGCCGGCGAAGTCGTAGAAATTGGCGGAATTGGGGACATGCCTCATTTCCGGGCGCTGGTTCCCGGGCGTCGAGTCTCGTGGTCGGAAATGAGGCATGTCCCCAATTCCCCCAATCCCGCCTGAAACCGTGGTCGTCATCCACGGCCTGTGGATGAACGGTGCCGAGGCGGGGTTGCTGCGGCACCGGCTTTCGGACGAGCACGGCTACCCGACGGTCCTGTTCCAGTACGGGACCTTTGAGGTCGGCTTTGCGGTCAACGCGGACCGGCTCCGGGATTCGCTCGACCGGATTGAATCTCCGCGCATACATCTCGTGGGTCACAGCACTGGCGGCCTGATGGCACTGGCCGCCCTGCAGCGCCGGCCATTGCCGAAGCCAGGTCGCGTCGTGTGCCTTGGTGCGCCGCTGAAGGGTAGCGTAGCGGCAGAGCGGCTCGCGCAATTGGGCGAGCTCGGCGCCGCGGCGCTCGGCCAGACGGGGCGCGAGGGGCTGGTCGGCCAGGTGCTGAAGGACTACGTGCCGGACCGGGACATTGGCGCCATTGCCGGCACCACGAGTGTGGGTGCGGGCATGATGCTTGGCATGCTGCCGTTGCCGAACGACGGCACGATTGCCGTCGCTGAAACGCAGGCTACGTGGCTCAAGGACCACCTGTCCTACCCGGTTACCCACACGGGCTTCCTGGTCTCGCCGGAAGTCGCGAACCAGACCGCCTTCTTCCTCCGGCACGGCATGTTCAACCGCCAGTCCCCCGCCTACAAAAGCGCGATGTAGCCGAAAAAGG
>JANNJM010000077.1:0-24236 GCA_031395645.1 Gammaproteobacteria bacterium
CCCTCGCGGCGTTCCCGCGGACCCCGCGTCCTGTCTAGATCCCGTGCCCTCTGGGTGTTATGCGGAGAAGGGCTCCTACAGTGTTGTCGTCGACACCGCTGCCGGAGATGCCGCGAACGCCGCTGCCTGAGATGCCTTAGACACCGCTGCCGGAGATGCCGCGAACGCCGCTGCCCGAGATGCCTTTGACGCCGCTGCCGGAGATGCCGCGGACGCCGCTGCCCGAGATGCCCTTGACACCGCTGCCCGAGATGCCACGGATGCCGCTGCCGGAGATGCCCTTGACACCGCTGCCCGAGATGCCACGGATGCCGCTGCCGGAGATGCCCTTGACGCCGCTGCCGGAGATACCGCGGACGCCGCTACCGCTAATCCCAGCCACCGTCGACCCCCGGCTACCAACTCCAACCGCTTCCAGGCTGGAATACTCGGAGACGATCGCGCTGCCGGCATTCGCCTGGTAAGCGAGGAGTTCGACCACGTTGCCGGTTACCGGGAAGTCACCAATCGTCGACGCATTGTTCAGGTCCAGCGCCATGCTGCCCATGTAGGCAATACCCTGAATGTCGTCCACCAGATCCAGTGCACCACGCACGTAGAGCGGGGCGGTTCCGGGCTTGGCTTCGTTATCCAGCCGAATGACATGCGTTGCCAGATTCTCGCCGCCGCCATAGGAATCACCGGCCACCGCGATGTAGCGACCTTCCTGCAGGTACCAGAGCAGATTGGTGACGGTCAGAGGAGCCTCAATGTCCCGGGGCACATCGATGATCGACGCGCCTGCATCGATGGTCATACGCTGGCCCGACACGGTCAGGACGCTGGTCTTGGGATCCCAGCTCTCAACATGGCCAATCACCAGCAGCGTCGGAGCGGAATCGACCGTTTCGCTGGCGGGCATCGTCAGACCGGGGCTTGCCCAGGTCGCCAGGCCGCTCACCGAATCGTCCAGCACGAGAGTGCCGTCGATCATCTGACCCACGACGCGAATGCCGGCCATGTCGGCTGTTGCATCCGCATTTGCCATAGCCCAGCTGGCCGAGAGGGCGAGTGTGGCGGCAATACCGTTAATGATTTTCATGTGCTGAGTCCCCACCTTAAAAATGCCTTGCCTGTTGCTTGCTCTAGCTGGCTAGCTGTCCAGGCCGTCTACGAAGTGATAAATGCCCAAGCCCGTCTGTATCACCCGATCGCCTCGTTCGGGATCCGGTTTTTCGCGAAGCGTTACCCAATTGTCGATTTCTTCCAGTAGCTGCTGGCCCCGTTGCCGAACGAAACCCTCCAGCGCCGGCAGGTCTGTTTCCTTAAGTCCGAAGTCCGCCGTTACCGTTCGTTCAAAAAGTCGCTGGTCCGGATCCGTCTGCTGCCGGTTGAAGTCGACTGTCTCGACCAGTCGCTCCACCGCATAACCGATTCGCTCGACGCTGTCCGGAACTCCCACATCCGGCAGGTAGGTCCTCGTCAGCACTCGTAGCCAGCCGTCGTCTGTCTGCCGGACGGCGCCGATTGCCAGCAGCTGATTGAGCAGCGGCCCGGCGTCTGCCCCGGGGCAGTAATTGCGCACCAGGGTTTCGAAATCCATGCGCCCTGGTTCCTGAAGCTGAAGTTCCAGCGGCAGCCCATAGGGGCCAACCACACTTTCGTCGCTGTGCCAGGCCGTAAGTAAAGCCGTGATTCGTGCCAAATTCGTATTCGTCGGAACGTCATACTGGCCGTTAAGCACCGACTCGGTCTCTCGCTGTGAAAGTCCGATTTGTATAGCGATCTGCGCTGCCGAAACCGCAGTTCCGCCTTTCTGAAGCTTTGTCGCTGCTGTGGTCACAAACACCCGCTTGGCCGTATCCGCAAACTCTGTGTAAGAGACGCCATTGCGTAACAGGATCTGCACTAGAGGCCTCAGTAGCCGTGCATACGCCGTCAGCAGTGCTGCCTTTAGGTCGGCTTCCATATTCCTTCTAATTCGTTATGTGAAAGAGATTAGGTCGAAAGTTATGTCTAGTCAACAGAAATCAAGCCCTTAAAGTGGCTAGTTAGGGGTGAATCAAGCCGATTGGGCCCAGTGTTTTGTAAAGTTGTCCGGCAGTCAAGCGGGGTGCCCGGTAGAGCGGTGGCCAGTCGGGTGCTTTCTTAGGACTCGACCGAGATCCGGACCGCGTGGATGTCGGTCGTCAGCAGGTCCCCAAGGGCGTCGTAAACGAGACGGTGCTGGGCGAGGCGACTCAGGTCACGGAAGCGGGCACAGGCGATCCGGACGTGGAAATGACCACGACCGTCGCGCGCGCCGGCGTGCCCAGCGTGCAGATGACTCTCGTCCGCAATTTCGAGCAGGTGCGGCTCAAGGTCTGCGGTGAGGCGGTTGCGGATTGCCGCGATCCGGTCAGCCGAACTGTAGATCGTCACGGCATGACCTGGACGAACGGTTTGACGATCACGTCGGTCCAGACCCCGGCAATGATGTAGGGGTCGGCGGCGGCCCACGCCTCCGCATCTGCGAGGCTCGCAAACTCGGCAATGATTAGACTGCCGCTGTAGCCAGCCTCGCCCGGTTCGCTCGTGTCGAGGCGCGGGTGCGGCCCTGCCAGTATAAGTTGCCCGCGATTGCGAAGCTCCGTAACTCGCGCCAGATGAGCGGCGCGGTTCGCAAGCCTTCCGGGCAGGCTGTCAGTGCCATCGATACCGGCAATTGCGTACAGCATCTAGTGTTCATCCGGAGTGCGTTTACTGAGCCATAGTCCCTGCAGCAGGGCAAAGGCCAGCGTCATTCCCGTCAGGCCAAACAGCTTGAAATTTACCCACACGGATTCAGGGAAACGATAGGCCACGAAGATGTTTGCGGTGCCCGAAACGAGGAAGAAGGCAACCCACATCAGGTTCAGGCGACGCCAGTCTGCCTGGGAAAGCTGGAATTCCTCTTTGGACACCGACTCCAGAATGCGCTGCGCGATCGGGCGATCGCCAATGTACCGGCTGGCGAGAAATACGGCGGCGAAAGTCCAGTTCAGTACGGTCGGCTTCCACTTGAAGATGAGGTCGTTATTCAGCATCAGGCTGATGCCCCCCAGGACGACGACCAGCGCCGCAGAGGCAAGCAGCATGCGGCTCACGGTACGTTTCACGAGCCAGGTAACCAGCACCTGTAGTGAGATGGCCACCATGATCGTGAGAATCGCCGTGTGCATGTCGGCCAGCCAGTAGGCCGTTGCGAAGGCCAACAGGGGCAAGAAATCCACTACAACCTGCATGCTCGTGACGTCGCTTGAATGAGGCCCCGCATGATACGCACCGGGGCGCCATTCCGGGGGTGGTCGTGGCGTGCGACTAGAATACGGCCATGACCCAGCGCTTTCACGTCCACGCGGTTAACCCACAGCGCCGCCTGATTCAGCAATCTGTGGAAATCCTGCGGCGCGACGGCCTGATCGTTTATCCGACGGACTCGTGCTATGCGTTTGGCTGGCACCTCGGTGATCGGGAGGCCGCGGGGCGCCTGCAGCGGATCCGGGAGACCGGCAAGGACCACAACTTCACGCTCGCGTGCCGGGACCTGTCGGAGATTGCCACCTACGCCCACGTCGAGAACTGGTGCTATCGCCTCTTGAAGGCACACACGCCGGGCCCCTATACCTTTATTTTGAAGGCGACACGGGAAGTGCCACGTCGATTGCAGAACCCGAAGCGACAGACCGTCGGCATCCGGGTCCCGGATCACCCGGTACCACTTGCACTGCTGGAGCTTCTGGGCGAGCCACTAATGAGTTCCACGCTGCTCTTGCCCGGTCTGGACGCGCCCTTGTCCGATCCTGACGAGATTGCCAGCGCGCTCGCGGGCCGTATTGAGTTGCTGATTGACAGCGGTGGCTGCGGCATCGAGCCGACGACTGTGGTTGATGTAACTGGCGACTATCCCGTGATCGTGCGCCAGGGAAGGGGTGACAGCAGGGCTTTTGCATAGGGGCATGCGGCGGCGTGCCCCCGTATACTTGATCCTATGCCCGACATGGATGTTGCCGCGAATATTCAGCTGCTCTCAGCGGCGATTATCCCGGTCGTTTTTGGCATCACCCTGCACGAAGTTGCCCACGGTTGGGTCGCCCGCCGCTGCGGCGATCGAACGGCTGAACTCCTGGGTCGTCTCACCCTGAATCCCCTCAAGCACATCGATCCTGTCGGTTCCGTGGTGGTGCCACTGGTGCTCACATTTCTCAGTCTGCCGCCTTTCGGCTGGGCAAAACCCGTGCCGGTAAACGCCCGAAACCTCCGGAGGCCAAAGCGGGACATGGTGCTGGTTGCGGTGGCCGGACCGGCCAGTAATTTCATCATGGCCATGTGCTGGACGCTTGTGTTCGCCACTGCCTTGCGTTCTTCGCTACCGGTATTCGGAGCCCGCCAGTTCCTGGTTTCTATGGCTCAGTTCGGCATTACCTTCAACGTGTTGCTGGCGATTTTTAACCTTCTGCCGATTCCGCCTCTCGATGGCGGAAGAGTCCTGCGTGGTCTCGTGCCCGACAGTCTCGGTCAGACTCTCGATAAGGTCGAACCGTACGGCCTTATACTGGTCATGGTGCTGCTGTCACTCCAGATTCTTGGGCCGGCGTTGTGGCCGGCAGTGAACTTCGTGTCTCGTTGGTTTCTTGCCGCTGCTGGCGCCTGAGCCGGGATAGTTGCTATTAGCGTATGACAAAAACAGAGCATGATTCTGCGGCACCGCGCCTCGTGGTTGTGCACGACGCCGATGCGCCTCGCAGCCCGGTCTTGACCGCAGAAGAGGCGGGCGGCAATCCAGCCCAGGCTGAAATGCCCTTTGCGCTGGTCGCGGGCGAGGCCGTGACGCAGTTGCCCCAGGACTTGTACATACCCCCGTTCGCCCTGGAGGTGTTTCTGGAGGCCTTCGAGGGACCCCTGGATCTCCTTCTTTACCTGATCCGGCGGCAGAACCTCGACATCCTGAATATTCCGGTCGCTGAGATCACGCTTCAGTACGTGCAGTACATCGACCTGATGAAGGAGCTGCATCTGGAGCTGGCCGGGGAGTATCTCCTGATGGCGGCGATGCTTGCCGAGATCAAGTCACGCATGCTCCTGCCGCGGGTTGGCGCTGCGGAAGACGAGGAGGCCGATCCCCGCGCCGAGCTGGTCCGCAGGCTGCAGGAATACGAACGCTACAAGCAGGCCGCAACAGATCTTGACGCCGTGCCACGCCTTGAGCGGGACTTCTTTCAGGCCAGTGCAGACGTTGCCGAGCGCACGGTGGTCACGCGTTTGCCGGACCTGACACTCAAGGAACTGTTGCTTGCCTTTCGCGACGTGCTGACGCGGGCAGAAATGCTGGCGCACCATCACATTCGTCGCGAGTCCCTGTCAGTCCGCCAGCGGATGTCAGAGGTTTTGCTGAGGCTGGGCGCAGACTCTTTCGCCGAGTTTTGCGATCTTTTCGATCCGCAGGAGGGCCGCATGGGTGTGACGGTCACATTCCTGGCGCTGCTGGAGCTTCTCAAGGAGTCGCTTATTGAGGTCGTCCAGACTGAGCCTTACGCCCCTATTCATGTGCGGACTGCCACAGCGCCGCGGTCGGCGGACACTGGTCCGGACGACCTCGTAACTTCCGGTGAATTGCTTCCCGCCTAATCCAATAATTCCGAACAGGCAGATCATGGACAACGAACAGCTCAAATACATCGTGGAAGTTGCGCTACTGGCCGCTGGCCGGCCGCTGGATCTCAACGAGCTGCAGTCGCTCTTCGGGGAGGACCACCCGCCAGGCAAGGACAACCTGCGCACTGCCATCGCCGATCTGCAACAGGACTATGCCAATCGCGGTCTCGCCGTGCAGGAAGTGGCCAGCGGCTTTCGCATACAGGTTCGCCCGAGTATGTCGGGCTGGCTCGCGCGTCTCTGGGAGGAGCGAACACCGCGCTATTCCCGTGCACTGATGGAGACTCTGGCCATCATCGCGTATCGGCAGCCGGTCACGCGGGGTGACGTTGAGGACATTCGCGGTGTCGGCGTTACCACCAATATTATGCGGTCGTTGCTCGAGCGTAACTGGATTCGAGTGGTTGGCTTCCGGGATGTACCCGGCAAGCCGGCTATCTATGGCACGACGCTCGATTTCCTGGACTACTTTGGCCTGAAGAAGCTCGACGATCTGCCGCCGCTTGCTGACCTTAAAGACCTGGAGGCATTTACGGCCCAGTTGGAGCTTGCCGACTCGGATGCGCTACCAGCCGGAGCCGGGGCGCCACTATTGCTGCGTCTTGAAGGGGACCCCGACGAGCCGTTTGTGGACATGGCAACAGTGACGCCCATTTCCGACGCGCGCAGTTACGGTGACAGCGATGTGGACCCGTCTGTCAGCGAGCTCGCGTCCAACGTTGTGCCGCTCCGAGTTCGCTGAAAAGCTGACGGTGAGCCCCGTCGCTGATACCGAGCGCCTCCAGAAGGTACTTGCCGGCGCGGGCATAGGCTCGAGACGGGAAATCGAGCAATGGATCCGGGCGGGTCGCATCACGGTCAATGGCAAGGTGGCGACGCTGGGGCAGAAGGCCTCGGGGCGCGAGAAGATCCTGCTTGACGGGCGCGGAATCCCAGCACTCAGAAAGACCCGACCCTCTCCCCGTGTTCTGCTTTATCACAAGCCTTCCGGCGAGGTCTGTACCCGCAGCGATCCGGAAGGCCGCCCAACCATATTCGATCGTCTGCCGCCCTTGCAGGGCAGCCGCTGGATCAACGTCGGCCGGCTCGATCTGGCAACGTCCGGGCTGCTGCTGCTGACCACCGATGGCGCGCTGGCCAACGCGCTGATGCACCCTTCCCGTGAAATCGAGCGGGAATACGCCGTGCGCGTACAGGGCACTGTTAGCGATGCCACACTTGCCAGGATTCGGGAGGGTATTGCTCTCGAGGACGGCATCGCCAGGTTCGACCGCGTCGAGCCGACGGGCGGCGATGGCTCGAATCAGTGGCTGCGCGTCGTCGTTAGTGAGGGACGCAACCGGCTCGTCCGTCGCGTCTGGGAAGCTGTTGAATGTCGCGTGAGCCGGTTGATACGTGTCCGGTACGGATCCGTGGAGCTGCCACGCTCACTCCGACCCGGGCACTATCAGTTGTTGAAGGACAATGAAATGGAATCCCTGTATGCCGTAGCCGGAATGCGCGATGCCGAAGCTTGAGTGACCTCGCGAACTATTGGCAGTCCAGCGACTGCCCGGTTACGCCCTTGCTGGCCGGCCCCAGCAGCCACAGATAGGGTGTCATGAGGCTGCCCGGGTCCGGGCGGGAGGCCGGATCTTCGCCGGGGAACGCTGCCGCCCGCATGCGGGTCCGTGTGCCACCAGGGTTGATGCAGTTCACGCGGATTCTTGCTTCGGTCTGCAGTTCGTCTGCCAGTGTTTGCGACAGTCCCTCGATACCGAATTTCGACACGGCATAGGCACCCCAGAATGCCCGGCCGCGCCGCCCGACGCCGCTGCTCGTAAAGACTATGGACGCGTCGGCCGATTTCCTGAGTAGCGGCATCAGCACCTGGGTCAGGATGAACGGCACGTTGAGGTTCAAGTGCATCACCTGATGCCACAGGCCAATCTCGTAGTGTTCGACCGGCGACAGCCGGCCCAGCATTCCCGCGTTGTGCAGGAGTCCGTCCAGCCGGCCCCAGGTTGTGCCGATCTGTTCGGCCAGCTGGAAATAGCCAGGGCCATCCGCGCGGGCCAGATCCAGCAGGGCGATGGCCGGCTTCGGCCAACCGGCGGCGAGGATCTGGTCGTAGACTGCTTCCAGCTTGCTCTGAGTCCGGCCCAGCAGAACGACTCGTGCGCCATGCCGGGCGCAGGCCAGTGCCGCCGCGCGACCGATGCCATCCCCGGCACCGGTGATGAGCACAACACGATCTTTGAGTTCATCCGGTGCGACCTTGTGCGCGCGGGCGGTTGCCGACAGCATGGTGTTATGGGTGCCTTTTCAACAGGGCAAGGAGGTCGAGGGGGGTATGGACTACGTGGTCGGCGCCCCAGTCCGAGGGGTTCTGGCCGGGTTCGACGTAACCGTAGAGCGCTGCCACAGTCGTGGTGCCCGCAGCACGGCCGGCCTCAATGTCCCGCCGCGCATCACCGACGTAGATCGACCGGGCCGGATCTGCGCCAATGCGATTCAGGGCGAACAGGATTGGCCGCGGGTGAGGTTTCCGCTCCGGCAGCGTGTCGCCGCTGACCGTGCACGCAGACCTTTGACCAAGCCCCATCGCTGCCATCAGTGGCTCTGTCAGGTGTCGTGGCTTGTTGGTGACCACCCCCCATGGCACCGCTGCCTGATCCAGCAGGTCCAGAAGGGTATCGAAGTGAGGAAACAGACGGGTTTCCAGTGCGAGATTCTCTGCGTACCGCTGGAGATAACGATGATGCAAGGCAGAATTCACCAGCGGATCAAAGTCCGGGAATGCAAGTCGCAGCAGTCCGACTGCGCCATTGGACACAAAGCAGCGGGCGCGGTCGAAGGCCACGGTATTAGTGCCTTCTTCCAGGCAAATCAAGTTCAGGGCCCTGATCATGTCGGGCGCCGTGTCCAGCAGCGTGCCGTCCAGGTCGAAGAGCACGGCTTCCGGGTCCGCCGAAGCGACCAGGCTGCTCAAAACGCTCCGCCTGTCCGAAAATGTGCAAAGTAATTCACAGCCAGAGCAGCGCCAAGCGAAAAGACGCGGCTGGCCGGGTTATACGAACCGCCCGTGAGCGACTTCAGTTCCAGTCCTGCGGCACGCCCCCAGCTGTCGAGCTCTGAAGGCCTGATCAGTTGTGCATAGCGGTGCGTCCCGCGGGGTACAAGTTCGGTGAGGTACTCGGCTCCGACAATGGCAGTGGCAAAGGCCGTCGGCGTCCGGTTGATGGTCGAGAACATCACGCTACCTCCTGGCCGCGAAAGTCTGGCGCAGGCGTGGACGAGGCGCGCGGGGTCAGGAACGTGTTCCAGGAGTTCCATGCAGGTAACAACGTCAAAGGCGCCGGGGCTTACCTCGGCCAGTTCCTCTCCCGTCATTTGGTGATAATCCACGTGCAGTTGGGACTCCAGCAGGTGCAGGCGCGCGACCGCCAGTGAGTCTGGAGACATATCGATTCCAGTCACGCTCGCCCCAGCCCGTGCCATGGCCTCTGCCAGCAAGCCGCCGCCGCAGCCCACGTCCACAACGCGCTTGGTTGCCAGGCCAGCTGCCTGTTCCTCGAGCCAGGCCAGCCGAACCGGATTGAGGTCGTGGAGGGTCCGGAATTCTCCGCAAGGATCCCACCAGCGACTGGCCAGACGATTGAAGTGGCCGAGTTCGGCTTGGCTGGTGTTCGGCTCTCTAGCCATCGCGGTTTAGCAGCTTTTCGCCCCAGGCTGAGGCCCGGGCGAGAATTGCACCGCTGTCAGCGAGGGTGGGCTGACCTGCCTTCAGCAAGTGCTGGCCGGCAACCCACACATCGGTGACCTGGTCGCGCGAGGCTGCATAGACGAGCTGCGAGACAGGAGAATAAACGGGCTGACTGGCAGCCCGTGAGAGGTCCACACAAATCATATCGGCTTCCTTGCCGGGGAGGAGGGAGCCCACGCGGTCTCCGAGGCCCAGTGCCCGCGCGCCGTTGAGTGTAGCCATCTGCAGGACAGCTGCAGCGGGCAGCACATCTGCCCGTTGTGCGACTGCCTTGCCCAATAACGCAGCGGTCCGCATCTCCCCGAACATGTCCAGATCATTGTTACTCGCGGCCCCATCGGTTCCGAGCGCGACGTTGACGCCAGCCGCCGCCAGCAATGCGACCGGGCACAGGCCGCTAGCGAGCTTCAGGTTCGACTCCGGGCAATGGACGACGCTGGAGCCGCGAGCCGCAAGCAGTTCGATTTCGTCACTCTTGAGCTGTGTCATATGCACGGCTGACAGCAGGGGCGTGACCATGCCGAGGGTATCGAGTCGGGCCAGTGGCCGGCATCCGAACTGTTCCACACTGGTGACAGTCTCTGACGCGGTCTCGTGCACGTGCATCTGGATAGGCGTCTCGAGCTCGTCCGCCAGCATACGGATATGCTCGAAGGTCTTGTTGGCGACGGTATACGGTGCGTGCGGTGCGAACACCATCGACACCCGGGGGTGGCCCTGGAACTGATCACGGACGGCAAGGCCTTTGCTCAGGTATTCGTCGGGCGACCGGGCCCAGACGGTCGGGTGCTCTAGTACGATCATGCCGACGGCTGCCCGCATGCCGCTATCGGCCACGGCCCGGGCAACGGCATCGGGGTAGAAGTACATGTCACCGCAGGTCGTGGTTCCCCCGTGCAGCATTTCGAGCAGTGCCAGTTCGGTGCCGTCCCGGACGAAATCGGGTGTCACCCACCGTGCTTCGGCGGGCCAGACGTGCTGGTTCAGCCAGACCTCCAGTGGAAGGTCGTCCGCCAGGCCGCGGAACAGCGTCATGGCGGCATGCGTATGGGCGTTTACGAGTCCCGGCAGCAGCACGTGACCGGGTCGGTCGATGCGGGGAGCAGCCGGATAGGCCGCCAGCGCGGCTGCGCGGGGCACCACCGCCACGATACGACCGTCCCGGACCACGAGCGCATGGTCGTCGAGCACGACCCCGGCAGGTTCGATTGGGACTATCCAGCGGGCGGTAATGATGAAATCGGCAGGGTGCATGCAGGTTGTTCCGGCTTGGGGATGATGCCTGATCCCGGCGCATCCCGCAGGTCCGGTTATGAGGTGAATCGTGTTACCCTTAAGCGCTGAATTTACAACCATTTCGACGGCCCCGTAATTAACCCTGCAGCGCCGGCCTTTGCTGGCCCGCGGAGTGCTGTCATTCGGAATCTGCGAGATCGATGGCTGAAGTCGCCAAGGAAATTCTTCCGGTAAACCTCGAAGACGAGATGCGTCAGTCCTATCTGGACTACGCAATGAGCGTCATCGTGGGTCGTGCATTGCCTGATGTTCGCGATGGCCTCAAGCCGGTGCATCGCCGGGTCCTGCACGCGATGCGGGAACTTGGCAACGACCACACCAAGGCTTACAAGAAGTCGGCCCGCGTCGTTGGCGATGTCATCGGCAAGTATCATCCCCACGGCGACACCGCGGTCTACGACGCCATTGTGCGCATGGCTCAGCCGTTCTCGATGCGCTACCTGCTGGTAGACGGGCAGGGCAATTTTGGTTCTGTCGACGGCGATGCGCCCGCCGCCATGCGCTACACCGAAGTCCGGATGACGCGCATCGCTGGCGAGCTGCTGGCAGACCTGGACAAGGATACGGTCGACTTCGTCGCCAACTACGACGGTTCGGAAACCGAACCGTCGGTAATGCCGGCCCGGATCCCGAACCTGCTGGTCAATGGATCATCAGGCATCGCGGTTGGCATGGCGACCAACATCCCTCCGCACAATCTCGGCGAGACTGTCACTGCGACGCTGGCGCTGATTGATGATCCGGAAATCACAGTCGCCGAACTGATGGCAATCATGCCGGGCCCCGACTTCCCCACGGCAGGGATCATCAATGGTTCCCAGGGGATCTATGCGGCGTATACGACGGGCCGTGGCCGGGTCCATATCCGCGCCCGGACTCACGTTGAGGAAATCGACGCGCGCGGCAAAGAAGCGCTGATCATCACCGAATTGCCCTACCAGGTGAACAAGGCGCGCCTGATCGAGAAAATTGCGGAACTGGTGCGCGAAAAGAAGCTCGAGGGCATTACCGAGCTTCGCGACGAGTCCGACAAGGATGGCATGCGTGTCGTCATCGAGCTTCGGCGGGGCGAATCTAGTGACGTGATCCTGAATAACCTCTACAAGCAGACGCCCATCGAGACTGTCTTTGGCATCAACATGGTCGCCCTTCGCGACGGCCAGCCCAAGCTGTTCGACCTCAAGGGGCTGCTCGAATGCTTCGTCCGCCACCGCCGGGAAGTGGTTACGCGCCGTACCCTTTTTGATCTGCGCAAAACGCGGGAGCGCGCCCACATTCTCGAAGGCCAGGCTGTGGCACTTGCGAATATCGACGAGGTCATTGCAGTGATCAAGGCGTCACCGACTCCGCCGGAAGCCCGCGATGCCCTGACCAGCCGGCGCTGGTCGCCCGGAGCCGTGACAGAGATGCTGGCTCGTGCCGGCAATGTTTCTACGCGCCCCGACGCTGCGCCTGCAGACTTTGGGCCCGGGCCGAAGGGTTACAAACTGTCGGTACCGCAGGCCCAGGCCATTCTCGACCTCCGGTTGCAGCGTCTGACCGGGCTGGAACAGAACAAGATCATCGCGGAATACCAGGAGCTCCTGATCAAGATCCGCGAGTTCAGTGAAATTCTGGCCGATCCGGACCGTCTCATTGCCGTGATCCGCGCGGAGCTGAACGAGATCCGGGATAACTACGCTGATGCCCGGCGCACGGAAATCGTCCAGGTGCACTCCAGCCTGGAAATCGAAGACCTGATCCCCGAGGAAGACGTCGTTGTGACGTTTTCGCATGGCGGATACGCCAAGGCCCAGAGCGTCAGCGACTATCAGGTCCAGCGTCGCGGGGGTCGGGGACGGGCAGCAACCAAGGTCAAGGATGAGGACTTCATCGACAAGCTCTTCGTTGCTAATACTCACGATACCTTGCTGTGCTTTACCAGTACGGGCAAGGTTTACTGGCTGAAGGTTTACCAGGTGCCGAGGGCAGGTCATGGCGCTCGCGGACGCCCGATGGTGAACCTCCTGCCTCTCGAGCCGGACGAGCGCATCAATGCTGTGCTGCCGGTTCGCCAGTTCACCGATAGCAATTACATCTTTATGGCTACCAGTGATGGTACGGTAAAAAAGACGTCGCTTGATGCCTTCTCCCGGCCGCGCGCTGCGGGGATTCGGGCGATTGAGCTCCACGAAGGTGACCGGCTGGTAGATGTCGCGATTACCGATGGTGAGTGCGACATCATGCTGTGCGCAAGTTCGGGCAAGGCGATCCGCTTCCAGGAGTCCGACGTGCGGCCGATGGGCCGGACAGCCGCAGGCGTCCGCGGTATCCGCATGGCGGAAGGGCATGATGTCATCGCGTTGCTGATCATCGGCCAGGGTGAAGTCCTTACTGCCACCGAGAAAGGCTACGGCAAGCGGACGGCTGTCAGCGAATTTCCGGTGCAGTGCCGTGGAGGGCAGGGCGTGATCGCGATCCAGACGTCAGACCGGAACGGGCGAATGGTCGGCGCGATCCAGGTGCGGGATGAGGACGAGATCGTGCTGATCACCTCCAGCGGTACCCTCGTTCGGACGCCGGTCGCCGATGTGTCCCAGCAGGGTCGAAATACCCAGGGTGTCCGGCTTATCCGTATCGATGAGGAAGACCGGCTCGTGGGCCTGGACCGGATCGTGCCCGAGGCGGACGAATCATCCGCGGCAGCAGAGGACGTGACCTCCTGACACAGACAGGGTCAGGCCACCCTGTTGTTCACCAGAAATACAAGGGATTCAGATGGCAAGAGTAGTTAATTTCAGTGCAGGTCCCGGCGTGCTGCCGCTCGATGTTTTACAGCAGGCCCAGGCTGAGCTCGTCGACTGGCAGAATCAGGGCATGTCGGTGATGGAAATCAGTCACCGCAGCAAGGCGTTCATCAAGGTTGCTGAGCAGGCTGAGTCTGATCTCCGTGATCTCATGCAGATCCCGGCGGACTATTCGGTGCTGTTCCTGCAGGGCGGCGCCACCACGCATTTTGCCCTGATCCCGATGAACCTCTCGACCAGGGACCAGGCAACCGACTATCTCGTCACGGGGAGCTGGTCGAAGAAGGCAAGCAAGGAGGCCGGGGTCATCCGTAAAGTTGGCATCGTCGCTGACGGCGCGGCGCAGAATTACATGGATGTCCCGGAACGGCGGAGCTGGAAGCTGAATTCCGACGCAGCGTATTTCCACTACTGTTCGAACGAAACGATCAGTGGGCTTGAAATGCATGCAGTTCCGGAGGTTGGCTCGGTGCCAATCGTCGCCGATATGTCCTCAACCATCCTTTCTCGTCCCGTGGACGTGGCGAAATTCGGCATGATTTATGCCGGCGCCCAGAAGAATATTGGGCCATCCGGAGTCGTCATTCTTATTGTCCGCAAGGATCTCCTGGAGCGGGCACCCGCAGACCTGCCGCCGATCCTCAAATACTCTGCGCACGCTGCAGAAGGCTCCATGCTGAACACGCCACCTACCTTCGCGTGGTATTTCTCGGGACTGGTCTTTGCCTGGCTCAAGCGCCAGGGTGGCCTTGCGAAAATGGCGGAACTCAATCAGCGGAAGGCCAATCGCCTCTACACTGCCATTGACGCATCGTCGTTCTACAAGAATCCCGTCGCCAAGCCGTACCGTTCCTGGATGAACGTGCCCTTTACGCTCCCGCGCGAAGAACTGGACGGCGAGTTTCTGAAGCAGGCCGAGCGCGCGGGGCTCACTAATCTTAAGGGCCATCGATCCGTGGGCGGCATGCGAGCCAGTATCTACAACGCCATGACGGAAGAGGGTGTTATCGCCCTCGTCGATTTCATGATCGACTTCGAGAAACGTCACGGCTGAACGACGTCAGGCGTCTACCACAGACATTTGAGAGGTTGCGAAGTTTGAGCACGAATACCCCCTTCCATATCCTGACCCTGAACAGCATCTCGACCGAGGGCCTGCAGCGGCTGCCGAAAGATCGCTACGAGGTGTCGCCAGATATGGCCAATCCCGACGCCATCCTCGTCCGGTCCGCGAAAATGCACGAGATGGCCTTGCCGGAGTCGGTGCTTGCGGTCGCGCGCGCCGGTGCGGGCGTGAACAACGTGCCGGTGATAGCGCTATCAAAGCGTGGCATTCCGGTATTCAACGCGCCGGGTGCAAACGCCAATGCCGTAAAGGAACTCGTGCTCGCCGGCATGCTTCTAGCCGCGAGAAACCTGTGCCAGGCCTGGAATTTCGTCCAGAACCTCAAGGAGGAGGGGCCGGCACTCGACAAGGCAGTCGAAGCCGGCAAGAAGGACTTCGTTGGCTTTGAACTCCCGGGCCGTACGCTTGGTGTCGTCGGGCTGGGTGCGATTGGCGTGCAGGTGGCGAATGCAGCGCTTGGACTGGGCATGCGCGTTGTGGGCTTTGATCCGCAGATTACGGTCGAGCGCGCCTGGCAGATGTCTTCGGCAGTCGAGCAGGCCCGTAATCTTGACGAATTATTCAGCCGATCCGATTTCGTGACCGTCCACGTTCCCCTGATGGACGCCACTCGCGGCCTCGTGAATGAGGCGCGCATCCGCCTGATGCCAGCCAGGGCTGTCGTCCTCAACTTTGCCCGTGGCGAGATCGTCGACGAGGCCGCCGTTATCGCCGCGCTGGCGGCCGGCAAGCTCACGGCCTATGTCTGCGATTTTCCGAGCCGGGCCCTGGCGGGTAATTCCCGGGTTATCGCGCTGCCGCACCTCGGTGCCTCCACCCACGAGGCTGAGGCGAACTGTGCAGTCATGGTGGCGGAGAATCTTCGGGCCTACCTGGAGGATGGCACGATTCGTTACTCGGTCAATTTTCCGGATGCCGATGTCGCGCGTACCGGTGCGCAGCGGATCACGATTGCCAACGCCAACGTTCCCAATATGGTCGGCCAGATATCCACCTGTCTTGGCGATGCCGGACTGAATATCGCCGACCTGCTGAACAAGTCGCGCGGAGAACTCGCCTATACGATCGTTGATCTCGATGGCGCCATTACCGAGGCCACGCTGGTCAGGATCCGATCGATTCCGGGCGTCCTCAGCGTCCGGGATCTCGGCGGCGGACAGGTTCTAAAGGCCTGACCGGCGTACGGCAATGACGAAGCGCACGAAGACCACACCAACCAGGGGCCGAAAGGCTTCAGTCGGCCTCGAAGTCCTGCGCCGGAAGATAGACGCTGTGGACGAGGGTATACAGGCGTTGATTGCGGAGCGTGCCGGGCTCGCCCAGCAGGTGGCTGTGGTGAAGGGTGGCAATGGTTCGGCGGTCGATTTTTACCGGCCGGAACGCGAAGTGGCTGTCCTCCGGGCAGTGGTGGCCCGGAACAAGGGCCCACTCACTGACGAAGAGATGGTGCGCCTGTTCCGGGAGATCATGTCCGCCTGTCTTGCCCAGGAAGAGCCCATGAAGGTGGGTTACCTGGGGCCCGAGGGCACGTTCTGCCAGTCAGCGGTCTACAAGCACTTTGGGCATTCGGTCCGCGCCTTGCCGCTGGGAACGATTGACGAGGTCTTTCACGAAGTTGAGTCCGGGGCTGCGGACTTTGGCGTCATACCGGTTGAAAACTCCACGGAAGGCTCCGTCAACCACACGCTCGACATGTTCCTTACCTCGCCGCTCAAGATCTGTGGCGAGGTCGAGATGCGCATTCGTCAGCACCTGCTGGGGAATCTGTCCGGTCTGGACAAGGTACTGCGGGTGAGTGCGCATCCCCAGGCGCTGGCGCAGTGCCGGGGCTGGCTGAAGGAATTTCTGCCGCATGCGGAATTGCATCCGGCCGCCAGCAATGCAGAGGGCGCTCGCCGCGCTCGTGACGAGGCAGGAACCGCGGCCATTGCCGGCGATGCCGCTGCCGAGGTTTATGGCCTGGCCAAGCTGGTGGCGGATATCGAGGATCGTCCGGACAACACCACGCGCTTTCTTGTCATCGGTCGCGGGATGCTCAAGGCCAGCGGCCAGGACAAGACGAGCCTCTTACTGTCAACCAGGGACACCGATGATGCGGGGGCGCTGCACAAGCTTCTGGCGCCACTTGCCGAGAGCCAGATCAACATGACCCGGATCGAGTCCAGGCCGTCCCGGCGCCGCAAGTGGCATTACGTGTTCTTCGTCGATATTGATGGTCACGCTGACAGTGCCGTCGTGGCGTCAGCGCTTTCGAAGCTCAGGAAGCGGGCGGAGCTCTTTCGGGTTCTGGGCTCCTATCCCAAGGCCGTTCTCTGACCACCCATACAGCGTCCACCAGCAGGAGAGTCGACTTCGCTGCGCTTGCGGCTCCAGGAGTCCGGGGACTCCTGCCTTATGCGGCAGGCAAGCCAGTCGCAGAACTGGAGCGCGAGTACGGCATCGCAGGCGCGATCAAGCTGGCGTCGAACGAAAATCCTCTCGGCCCACCGGAACAGAGTCTCGTGGCTATCAGAGGCATCTTGTCGGGACTGGCGCAGTACCCTGACGGCGCTGCATTTGATCTCAAGCGCGGCCTGGCGGCCCATCTTGGCATTGCAACGGACCAACTCACGATCGGCAATGGCTCCAACGAGGTCCTTGCGATTATTGCGGAGACGTTTCTGAGTCCGGAAGATGAGGCGGTTTATTCTGAGTTCGCTTTCGTCGTCTACGGTCTCGCCATCCAGGCTGCCGGGGCACTGGCCCGGGTTGCTCCGGCCAACCTTCCGAACAATGCTCAACCGCTTGGCCATGGGCTCGACGAGCTCAAGGCACTGATTGGCAATCGGACCCGGCTGGTGTTCGTCGCAAATCCCAACAACCCGACCGGCACATGGCTGCCTCCCACGCAGTTGCGGGCCTTCATTGCCGATCTTCCGGAGCACGTCGTGGTCGTGGTTGATGAGGCGTATCTGGAGTACATGCCAGCCGATGTTCGTCCAGACACAATAAAATGGCTTGATGCATTTCCGAATCTGGTTGTCTGTCGGACCTTTTCAAAGATCTATGGCCTTGCCGGATTGCGGGTTGGCTATGCGGTAAGCCACCCGGGCCTGGCCGAGTTGCTGAATCGTGTGCGGCAACCGTTTAACGTGAACGGCCTCGGGCAGGCGGCTGCATTGGCCGCCCTCGGCTCCCGTGACCATGTAGCGAGGTCTGTGGAAACTAACGCGCAGGGGTTAGCGCAATTGCGCGCCGGGCTGACGGAATTCGGCTGGACCGTTGGTCCTTCGGCGGGCAATTTTGTGCTCGCCGACGTTCGCGGACCCGCTGGTCCCTGGTACGAGGGACTCCTCCAGTGTGGTGTCATTGTGCGCCCCGTGGCCAGCTACGGGTTACCAGGGCATTTGCGCATTACTGTCGGCCTGCCCGCACAAAATGAACGCCTTCTGCAGGCATTGAATCAACTCCGGGAACGAGGTGTCGGCCGGTGACGCAGGACATCACGGAGCAGTTCCACGTCCAGCCGTCGGGCCGCGTCGAGGGTGTGGTCCAGGTTCCGGGTGACAAGTCTGTATCCCACCGTGCCCTGATGCTCGGTGCAATTGCCACGGGCAACAGCCACATCACGGGGTTTCTGCCCGGGGAAGATTGCCTGGCCACCATGGCGGCATTGCGCGACCTAGGGATTGACGTGCGCCAGCACAACGCCACCACCATTGAGGTGGCTGGTCAGGGTATGCACGGCCTCGCACGTCCCGGTCACAGCCTGGATATGGGCAATTCCGGCACGGCCATGCGGCTCTTCATGGGCTTGCTGGCCGCGCAGTCGTTTCCCACCGTGTTAACCGGTGATGCTTCCCTCAGCAGACGGCCGATGGAGCGCGTGGCGCGGCCGCTACGCGAGATGGGGGCCGACATCGGGACTTGCAACGGAACGCCGCCGGTGACGATCGCCGGTGGGGCCGTTCTTCACGGCATACAGTTCGACATGCCGGTGGCAAGTGCCCAGGTCAAGTCTGCGGTCCTGCTCGCAGGCCTCTATGCCAGTGGAGAGACCACGGTCACCGAACCCGCAGTGACCCGGGATCACACCGAACGCATGCTGACTCACCTCGGCTGCCCCGTGCAGCGCAGAGGTGCAACGGTTACGGTAGCCGCCGGCGCCCGGCTGACCGGTGGCTTGATCGAAGTTCCGGGCGATCTCTCCTCCGCCGCATTCATGGTGCTGGCCGGCTGTGTTGCCACCAGTGGAGAAGTGGTCATTGAGCGGGTGGGGCTCAATCCCACCCGCACGGGCATCCTGCGAATTCTCGAACTGATGGGGGCCGATGTGCGCGTCGAGCGGGCGGGCGACCACGGTGGCGAGCCCGTTGGTCGGTTGATCGTCCGGCCCAGTCGCCTGCGCGGTGTTCCAATTCCACCCGAACTGGTGCCCCTGGCTATCGATGAATTTCCGGTCGTCTTTGTGGCCGCGGCGCTCGCAACCGGCGAAACCGTCGTGCGCGGTGCGGAGGAATTGCGGCACAAGGAAAGCGACCGGATCCATGTCATGGCCAATGGACTTCGATCGCTCGGAGTTGACGTGGAGGAGCTCCCTGACGGCGCGCGGATTCAGGGTGGCCGATTGCAGGGTGGGACCATCGACTGCGGGGGCGACCACCGGGTCGCGATGTCCTTTGCCATCGGTGGGTCCCGGGCGGCCGGTCCGGTAACGATCCTGAATACGGCCAACGTCGCTACCTCCTTCCCCGGATTCGTAGCCCTGGCAAGGTCGATCGGGCTCGATATCAGGGCGGCTGGCCGTGGGTGACGTGCTGTCCGCCCCGCTGGCACCGGTCCTGGCCATAGACGGCCCGGGCGGGGCCGGCAAGGGTACGGTGAGTCGCCTGGTGGCCCAGCAGCTCGGCTGGCATTTGCTCGACAGTGGTGCCCTGTACCGCCTCGTCGCCCTGGACGCCCTTCAGCGTGGGGTGGCGCTCGATGCCGGAGAGGCTCTTGCCGGGCTGGCCGCGCGCCTTGATGCCCGTTTCCAGAGCGCTGGCGACCAGGCCCGGGTCGTGTTGAACGGGGCCGATGTCACCGATGCCATTCGTTCCGAGGCGGCTGGAGACGGTGCGTCCCGCGTTGCCGCCCTGGCGGGTGTCCGCCGCGCCCTGGTGCAGCGGCAACGGGACTTTCGCCGGGCACCCGGCCTGGTGGCCGACGGCCGCGATATGGGCGTCGTGATCTTTCCGGACGCCGACCTCAAGGTGTTTCTGACTGCCAGCGTCGAGGAGCGGGTCCGCAGGCGTCATAAGCAGTTGAAGGACAAGGGTATTGATGTTAGCCTCTCCGACCTTTCCAGGGACATGGTGGAGCGCGACCGACGTGATTCGGAGCGCTCCATCGCGCCTCTAAAGCCCAGCGACGATGCACGGATTCTGGATACCACCGGGATGGACATACCCCGGGTGGTGGCCACGGTCCTGCGGTGGGCTTCGGAGAAGAACGTGACCAAGAACGTGCCAAGAACGTGAATGGGTCCGATCCACAGGAAGCGTGAATCGGTTTTTCAGGAAAACCGCCGCCCGGCGCGTTGGGCGAGCGCTTACAAACCATAGGTCCGTCCTCGGGCGGTAATTTACACAAATGACGGAAAATTTCGCTGAACTCTTTGAGCAAAGTCTAGCCAACAAGCGCATCAAGCCGGGCACCATTCTCATGGGCCTCGTGATCGAGGTTTCCTCCGAGGCAGTGGTTGTTAGCGCGGGCCTCAAATCCGAGGCAGTCATTCCCGCCAGCCAGTTCAAGAACGAGAAAGGCGAACTCGAGGTTCGCGTCGGTGACCACATTGAAGTCGCACTCGACTCTGTGGAAGACGGTTTTGGCGAAACCAAGCTATCCAGGGAGCGCGCCAAGCGCGTCCGCACGTGGGAGGCGCTCGAAGACGCGTTCGAGCACAGCAAGATCGTCAAGGGGGTCATCAACGGCCGTGTCAAGGGTGGCTTCACGGTCGACATCGAATTTGTCCGGGCGTTTCTGCCCGGCTCGCTGGTTGATGTCCGCCCGGTGCGAGACCCTTCCTATCTTGAGGGCAAGGAACTTGAGTTCAAGGTGATCAAGCTGGACCGCCGGCGCAATAACGTCGTCGTTTCCCGGCGCGCCGTAGTGGAAGCCGAGTACAGCGCTGAACGTGAAGCACTGCTCTCGAACCTCCAGGAAGGCACGATCATCAAGGGCGTCGTCAAGAACCTGACTGACTACGGTGCATTTGTGGACCTCGGCGGCATTGACGGCCTCCTGCACATCACGGACATGGCGTGGAAGCGGGTCAAGCATCCCTCGGAAGTCGTCACAGTGGGCGACGAGATCGAGGTAAAGATCCTGCGCTTCGACCGGGAGAAGAACCGCGTTTCCCTGGGCATGAAACAACTTGGCTCGGACCCCTGGGAGGCGATTTCCCGCCGCTATCCGCCAAACACCAGGTTGTTTGGCAAGGTCACGAACATTGCCGACTACGGCTGCTTTGTGGAAATCGAGGAGGGCGTCGAAGGGCTGGTACACGTCTCCGAGATGGACTGGACCAACAAGAATGTCAGTCCGGCGAAGGTCGTGCAGATCGGCGACGAAGTTGAAGTGATGGTGCTCGATATCGACGAAGAGCGCCGCCGCATCTCCCTTGGTATCAAGCAGTGCAAGACCAATCCCTGGTCGGACTTTGCAACGGGCTACAACAAGGGCGACAAGGTTTCCGGCAAGATCAAGTCGATTACCGACTTTGGCATTTTCATCGGTTTGCCCGGCGGGATAGATGGTCTGGTCCATCTCTCCGATATTTCCTGGGATGTGCCCGGCGAAGAAGCGGTTCGCAATTACAAGAAGGGTGAGGACGTCGACACGGTGGTGTTGGCCATCGACCCGGAGCGCGAGCGCATCTCCCTGGGCGTCAAGCAGCTTGACCTGGATCCGTTCTCCAGATTCCTGGCGGAAAACCCGAAGGGCTCCATCATGAAGGGTGTCGTCTCTGAAGTAGATGCCCGCGGTGCCGTCGTTGACCTAGAGGGCGGTATCAAGGGGCAGCTCCGGGCCAGCGAATTGTCCCGCGATCGAGTTGAAGACGCCCGCACCGTGCTCAAAGTCGGCGACGAGATCGAGGCCCGGTTTACCGGCCTGGATCGCAAGAGTCGCGTGGTGTCGCTGTCGATCAAGGCCAAGGACGCTCATGAAGAGGCCCAGGCGATGGAGAGCTACCGCGACAGCTCCGGAGGCAGCACTGCCACCACGCTTGGTGAGCTCCTCAAGGAGCAGATTTCCAAGGCCAGCGACTCCTGAACGTCGGTCGCCGTAGCCTAAGGTGGACCGGGTACGCGTAAAGGGGACGCAGTGATGACGAAGTCGGAGTTGATAGAGGTTCTCGCCCGCAAGCAGAAGCATTTGCCAACCAAGGACGTCGAGTTGGCCGTCAAGCATCTGCTGGATATCATGAGTGATGCGCTTGCCGGTGGTCAGCGCATAGAGATTCGCGGCTTCGGAAGTTTTTCCCTGCACTTCCGGCCGCCGCGAATGGGCCGGAATCCCAAGACCGGAGACGCCGTCGCGCTCGCTGGCAAGTACGTCCCGCACTTCAAGCCCGGAAAAGACCTTCGTGACCGGGTCAATGAGCACCGGCAACTACCGATCAAGGCCTGAGAGTCTGGTTGACCGGATTGCCCGGCGACCCTGCTTCGGACTGCTGGACGCTGTCATATGATCCGCAGTTTGCTGGTGTCGATTCTTGTGCTGGTCTTCATCGGCCTGGCTGCGATTTTTTCCGCTCTGAATCCTGGGGAAATCGCGCTTGATTTCGCTTTCTTTGCGACAGAAGTCGAAAAGTCGCTGGCAGTGTTAGGCGCACTCGCTCTTGGCTGGGTATTCGGCATCGCCTCTGCGTTATTTGGCATTCTCCGGCTGGTCGCCCAGCGCCGATCAATGCGTCGCGCCTTGCGTCTGGCCGAGCAGGAGGTTCAGGCCCTCCGTAGCCTGCCGGTCCAGGATGCCGACTGAGTCCACTTTCCTGTTTGCCGGCCTGCTCTTCCTGGCTGCCGGGCTAGGCTACGTCTTTGCCCGCTTCGGCGATGCTGACGAGGAAGAGGAAGCTGAGCAGTCAGCGCGAGCGAGTTTTCTCAGTGGCTTTCGCTACCTTCTGAACGAGGAGTCCGACCGCGCGGTGGATGTCTTTACCGGCGCGGGCGACCTCAGCGATGAGGCCATGGAGACCCAACTCGCTCTCGGTACGCTCTTTCGCCGTCGGGGTGAAGTGGATCGTGCCATCCGTCTGCACCAGAACCTTCTCGACAGACCATCGAGCTCGGTGGCACAGCGCGAGGCGGCAGCATTTGCCCTCGGCGAGGATTACCTCGGTGCTGGCCTTTTTGATCGCGCCGAAGAACTATTTGTCCGCCTTCGGAATTCAAGGGTGCATGGGGTTGAAGCACTGCGCAGGCTGCTTCGGATCTGTGAAGTCACCAGCGACTGGGACCGGGCAGTCGATCTCTGCGCGGAGCTGAACCGGGCGGAATCAGGGGCTGTCAGCCCGGCGCAGCTGGCGCACTACTATTGTGAGCTTGCCGAGCTGGCGCGTCGGGACAAGGCGCCAGACTTGGCCATACAGATGCTGAGCCAGGCACAGGCGATTGAGTCTGGTAAGGCGCGGACTGCACTTATCCGGGCCGACCTCGACCGTGATGCCGGACGGTCAGCCCAGGCCATTTCAAGCTTGAGCGAGCTGGGCATGGCAAAACCGGCGCTGTTGGGTGAGGTCCTGCCCCGTCTGCTTGGTCTGGCCGGTGGACAGGCGCTGGTCGGGAGCGCAATTGCGGAACTGGCTGCCACGCCTGACGGGTTGCGTGGCATCGCGTTGGCTGTTCTCCGGGACTCCCGGGTCATCGACCCTCTCGTGACGCAGTACCTGGCGGTATTCCTGGCCCGACAGCCCGCCCTGCACGGGTTGCTGGCGGCAGATCACCCAGAGTCGCCAGGTGACGTTCTGGCAGGGCAGGGGCTGGCAAGGGTTGAGCAGCTTCGTCCGCTGCTCCAGAAACTGCTGAACGCCAATACGCGGTTTCAATGCGGGAACTGCGGCTACGGGAGCGACGCGATGCACTGGCAGTGCCCGGGGTGCCGGTCCTGGGACTCAAATCGTCCCGTGGATTCGTCGGTTCTCGAGGGCGTTCTGTCCTAGAGCTATTTCTGCAGAAAAACGCCGGTATTGCAGCTTCCTTTGTGACCTCTGGTCTATCTAGGATGAGCACGCTGTCCACTGGAGACAGCTCTGCTCGTCTATAACCCAATTGAAGGAGAGTCCCATGCGAAGAACCCTGTTCCTGGCCGTTCTTGGTCTGCTGCCGGCCCTGGCCGACGCAGGCCCGGTCGATATCAATACGGCGGACGCCGCAACCATTGCCAGGGAGCTCAACGGAGTCGGCGAAAGTCGTGCCAAGGCGATCGTCGAGTTTCGGGAAAAGAATGGCCGTTTCGCCGCACCCGAAGACGTGATGAAGGTCAGCGGAGTTGGACCCCAGGTTCTGAAACTGAATCGCGACAATATCCGGACAGGACAGGCCGCGAAAACGCCCAGCCAGCCGTAATAACTGTCGGGGCGCGGGGAGCCAGTCACCCGGCCCCCCGCCCC
>JANNJM010000090.1:0-5353 GCA_031395645.1 Gammaproteobacteria bacterium
CCAACAACTAAGTGTCCGGTACCTTTTTAAGCCAGATGAGGGTGGCCTGGCGGCCGGTGACGCGGTCGCGGCGGTGGGAGAAGAACCGGGCGGGTTCCTCCAGCGTGCAGTAGTCGCCACCGGAGACAGCCGTTACCCCGAGCCGGCGCAGGCGCAGGCGCGCGGCGGCGTAGAGGTCGAGGCGCCAGTGCTCCGGGCGGTGCACACGGAACGCCGCCTCCGCAGCAGGGTCCGCCCGCAGAAACGCGTCCCGCACATCGGCGCCCACTTCGTAACTCTCCGGCCCGATCGCCGGGCCCAGCCAGGCGAGGAGCGAGTCCGCAGAGGCGCCGGCAGCCACCAGGGCTGCGACGGTTGCTTCCAGCACTCCGCCGGACAGGCCCCGCCAGCCCGCGTGGGCCACTGCCACGTGCGTGCCCAGCCGATTGCAGAAGACGACGGGCAGACAGTCCGCCGTCAGCACGGCGCAAACGACACCCGCTGTGCCGGTCCAGGCCGCGTCGGCTGCCACGCCAGCTAAAGCGGCCGCCGCTTCCACGACCACGGTGCCATGCACCTGCTGCAGCCAGACCGGATCAGAGGGCAAGGCCAGTTCAGCCCGCAGCAGTTGCCGGTTCCGGCGCACCGCGGACGGCTCGTCGTCGACGTGGTCGCCAAGATTCAATGACGCGTACCGGCCTGAACTGACCCCGCCGGAACGTGTCGTGGCGACGGCCTGCACACACGCCGGTGCCGGCCAGTCCGCCCGGATCAGCCCGGCGCCTGCGCGGGCCACGGCAGTGCCTCCAGTCGGGCGACAGCGACCGCACTCCCCGCGAGCGCCGCCAGCAAGTGGCGAAAATCCTCCGGCAGCGGTGCCCGCAGATCGAGGACGGTACCGGTGCGCGGGTGCGTGAACAGAATGCGTTGGGCGTGCAGGGCCTGCCTGCGAAAGCTGCGCAAAGCCAGCGTCAGTGGCTCCGACGCGCCGGCCGGTACGATCAGCCGGCCGCCATAGGCCGGATCACCGACGATCGGATGGCGCACGTGGGCCAGGTGGACGCGGATCTGGTGCGTGCGACCCGTCTCGAGCCGCACGGCCACGAAGGTGTGGTGCGGGAACCGTGCCAGCACCCTAAAGTGGGTGACCGCCGAGCGTCCACCGAAATCCGTCACTGCCATCTTCGTGCGCTGGGTCCGGTGCCGTGAGATGGCCGCGTCGACAGAACCGCCCGCAGTCATCGGCCCGACGCACAGCGCGCGGTACTCCCGGGTGATCGCGCGGGACTCCAGGTCCCGCACGAGGTGGGTGTGGGCAATCAGCGTCTTGGCCACGATGAGCAGCCCCGAGGTGTCCTTGTCGAGCCTGTGGAGGATGCCGCTGCGGGGAAGTTCGGCCAGTGCGGGCAGGTATGCCAGCAGCCCGTTCTGCAGCGTGCCGGTGGCATTGCCGGCCCCGGGGTGCACGACGAGGCCGGGGGGCTTGTCGATGACGAGCAGGTCCGCGTCCTCAAAAACAATGGAGAGGGCCATCGCTTCCGCACCCGGCGACCGGAGGGTGTCTGTCGGGGTTTCGTCGCTTCCTAACCGCAGTTCGATGACCTGACCTTCAGTCACCCGGGTACGGGGTTCCGGGCTTGCGCCATCCAGGCGGACGTACCCGTCGAGGATCCACTGCTTGAGGCGACTCCGCGAATAGTCCGGCAAAAGTTCGGCCAGGACCTGGTCCAGGCGGCGCCCGGCAATGCCGGCAGGGATAGTCAGGCGATGCTGCGGAGGCTCCATGCGGCGCTAGGCTATACTGCGCGCCCCGCCGGCGACAGCGCTTTAGATATGCGTTCGATTCCGCGCCTCACAATTCCGACCCCCCTGCTTGCTATTGCCAGGCTGGTCATCCGCGCCGGATTGCTGGTCGGGCTACTGGGCACCCTCACAGTCGGTTGCGCCGGCAAGTCGAAAGAAGAACGGGATTCGAAGTCCGACGCTTCTGCCATCTACGAACGTGGCCAGAAGGCCATGCTCTCCGGGAACTTCAGCAACGCGATTCTCTACTACGAAAATCTCGAAGCCCGGTTCCCGTTCAGCAATGAAACCAAGCAGGCGCAGCTCGACCTCATTTACTCCTACTACAAGGACCGGCAGATCGAAGCCACCGTGGACGCAGCCACGACCTTCGAGCGGGAGAATCCGACCCACCCGCGCGTCGACTACGCACTCTACATGCGCGGCCTGGCTTACTTTTCGGGCGAGCACAGCTGGTTTCACCGGCTGTTCAACGTGGACCTGGCCGAGCGGCCGCCGAAGAACGTTCAGGAGTCCTTCTCGGTTTTTTCGCAACTCATCCAGCGCTTTCCCAAGAGTGCCTACGCTGCGGATGCACGGCAGCGCATGCTGTTTCTGCGCAACCGTCTCGCGGACTATGAGTTGTACGTCGCCCGGTACTATCTGAAGCGCGGCGCCTGGCTCGCAGCGGCCAATCGGGCCCGATTTGCGCTTGAGCAGTACGACGGTGCGCCGGCGGTGAAGGAATCCTTAGGGATCATGGTGCAAGCCTACGACCGCCTGGGTATGACAGAAATCGCCGACGACACCCGCCGGGTACTCGCCGCGAGCTACCCCGAAACCCTCCAGCAGCTGGCCCGCGAAGAAAAATCCCCCTGGTACAAGTTCTGGTAAAAAAGGTACCGGACACTTAGTTGTTTGGTTCTTTAGTTGTTTGCGTCGCAAACAACTAAAGAACAAACAACTAAGTGTCCGGTACCTTTTTTACTTGTGGCGGTAGCCGGAGGTGATGGGGTAGCGCCAGTCGCGGCCAAAGGCGCGGCTTGAGATGCGGACGCCGGGTGGCGCCTGGCGCCGCTTGTACTCGGCTCTGCGCACCATCTCCAGCACGCGCGCGGCCACCGCCTTGTCGAAGCCCCGGGCGACGATCTCTTCCACGGACCGGTTTTCCAGGATCAGCGCGTCGAGAATGGGATCGAGCACCGCGTACGGCGGGAGTGAGTCGCTGTCTTTCTGATCAGGACGCAGTTCCGCGCTGGGGGGCCGGGTGATCACGCGCTCGGGGATCACCGGCGACAGCGAATTCCGGTAGCGGGCGAGCTGGTATACCAGCGTCTTGGTGCAATCCTTGATGGGCGCGAAGCCGCCAGCCATGTCGCCGTACAAAGTGGCATAGCCCACCGCCATCTCGCTCTTGTTGCCGGTCGCGAGCACCATCCGGCCCGTCTTGTTGGAGAGCGCCATGAGGAGGATGCCGCGCGCGCGGGACTGCAGATTCTCCTCGGTCGTATCTTCCGCCGAAGGCGCGGGAAGGCCGGCGAACAGTCCGGCAAGCGCAGCGCGGGCGGCTTCCACGAGGGCATCGATGGGCAGCTCCCGGTAGTCCACACCCATCTGCCGGGCCTGGGCATGGGCATCCTCGACGCTCATGGCAGCGGTATAGCGGTACGGCATCATCACGGCCTGCACCGCCTGCGGGCCGATCGCATCGACGGCAATGGCCAGGGTCAGTGCCGAGTCGATGCCACCGGACAAGCCGAGCACGACGCCCGGAAAGCCGTTCTTGCGGACGTAGTCACGCACCCCGGTAACGAGCGCACCGTAGACGCTGGCGACATCGTCCGGCAGCGGTGCCACGTCCGTGCCGACGGGCTCCACGCGCCCGCCGTCCCGGCGTACGGTGATCACCGGCAGGCAAGCCTCGAAGGCAGACGCCCGGAACACCGTTTGGCCTAAGCGATCCACCACACAGGATCCGCCATCGAACACCAGTTCGTCCTGTCCGCCAACCATGTTGAGGTAGACGAGCGGCACGCCGGTTTCCCGGGCCCGCGCCGCCAGTACCTGCTCGCGCTGGGCCTGCTTGCCGATCTCGAACGGCGAACCGTTGATGGCGAGGATGAGTTCGGCACCCGCCGCTGTCGCCCGGGCAGACGGCGCCGGCTGCCACACGTCCTCACAGATGCCGAGGCCCAGCTTCAGGCCACGGAGTTCCACGACGGTGGGTCCTTCGCCTGGCGTGAAGTAACGCTCTTCATCGAACACGCTGTAATTCGGCAGACAGCACTTGCGGTAGTTCGCCACCTGGCGGCCACCAGCGCACAACGCTACGGAATTGTAGATGTGGTGATCGGCGTACTCGGGGTAGCCAACCAGGACGGCCACCTCCCCCGCCGCCGCGGCAATGCGGCCGAGGCCTTCGCTCACCTGCCGGCGCAAGCCGGCGTGCAGGAGCAGGTCCTCGGGCGGGTAGCCGCACATGGCGAGCTCGGGGAACATCACGAGATCAGCGGCGCGGGCCGCAACGACTTCGCCGACCTGGCCCATGATGCGGGCCGTGTTCCCCGCCACGTCTCCCACCAGGAAGTCCTGCTGGGCGAGCGCGATGCGGAGGCGCCCGGTCAGCGCAGCAGCTCCAGCATGGCGCTGCCGAGTTCGGCCGGTGAGCGCACGGTGCGGACGCCAGCCTTTTCAAGCGCGGCGAACTTCGCGGCGGCCGTGCCCTCGCCGCCGGAAATTATCGCGCCGGCATGGCCCATGCGTTTGCCAGGTGGCGCCGTGACGCCGGCGATATACGCCACAACAGGCTTGGTGACGTGCTGCTGGATGTAGCGGGCTGCGGCTTCTTCGTCGCTGCCGCCGATCTCGCCCACCATGATGATGCCGTCAGTCGCGGGATCCTGCTGGAACAGTTCCAGGCAGTGCACGAAGTTCATGCCGCGCACCGGATCGCCGCCGATGCCAACGCAGGTGGTCTGGCCGAGGCCGTTGCGCGTGGTCTGGTACACCGCCTCGTAGGTGAGCGTCCCGGACCGCGAAACGATGCCCACCCGGCCGGGCTGGTGGATGAAGCCCGGCATGATGCCGATCTTGCACTCGCCCGGCGTGATGATGCCAGGACAGTTCGGGCCGATGAGCCGGCAGTCGTGCTCTTTGAGCGCCGCCTTCACGCGCACCATGTCGAGCACGGGAATACCTTCGGTGATGCACACGATCAGCTTCACGCCGGCGTCGGCCGCAGCAAGAATGGCGTCGGCAGCACCCGGTGCCGGCACGAAGATCACGCTGACGTCCGCGCCCGTGGCCTGCACGGCCTCGGGCATCGTATTGAAGACCGGGATTCCCAGGTGCTCGGTACCCCCGCGGCCCGGAGTACAGCCGGCCACGATCCGGGTGCCGTACTCGATGCACTGCTGCGCGTGGAACGAACCCTGCTTGCCGGTCAGGCCCTGGCAGATGATCTTTGAATTCTTGTTGACGAGTATGCTCATGAAATTCCCCGCAGGCGCGCCCGTAGGAGCGCCTTCAGGCGCGATCCCCACCGCCGGTGGGGGCGGGCGGCGCGACCCGCGCCCCCGCCGCCGCCCCCGCC
>JANNJM010000093.1:0-8969 GCA_031395645.1 Gammaproteobacteria bacterium
CGAGTCCGCGAGTCTCGAGCGGGAGGGGGGTCGCGCCTGAAGGCGCTCCTACGGGCGCCACGGCCACGTCAAGCCGCAGGATCAGCGTGCCTTCGCTGACCTTGCCGCCCTTCTGCACCAGCACTTCCCGGACCACTCCGCCGGTCGGCGCTGGCACTTCCATCGCGGCCTTGTCCGTCTCGAGCGTGATCAGTGGCGCTTCGGCCCTGACCATGTCGCCGGACTTCACGTGCAGCTCGATAATCTCGACGTCCCGAAAATCGCCGAGGTTCGGTACTTTGATATCGATGAGCGCCATGGGTGCCCCTAAGCCTTAAGAAGCTGGTCCACGTCGGCCAGCAGGCCGGCGAGGAAGGTGGTGAAGCGAACGCCTGAGGCGCCATCGATGACCCGGTGGTCATAGGATAGCGACAGCGGCACGAGGAAACGTGGCACGAACTTGTCCTTATCCCAGACCGGCTTCGTCTGCGCTTTGCCGACGCCTAAGATGGCCACTTCCGGCGCGTTGATGATCGGCGTGAACCAGGTGCCGCCGATCCCACCAAGGCTGGAGACCGTAAACGTCCCGCCCTGCATTTCGGCAGCCGTGACCTTGCCAGCCCGGGCCTTCTCCGAGAGCGTCACGAGCTCCCCCGCGATCGCGATGACGTCCTTCTGGTCGGCATCGCGAATCACCGGTACGACAAGGCCCTGGGGCGTGTCCGCCGCAAAGCCGACGTGCCAGTAGTGCTTGTGGACGAGGCCGGTGCCGTCCGCAGTGAGCGAGCTGTTGAAATCGGGAAACTGCTTGAGCGCCAGCACCGAAGCGCGGATGAAGAATGCGAGCGGGGTCAGTTTAACGCCGGCCTTGTCGGCTTCGGCCTGCAGTGACTTGCGCCGCACCTCTAGCGCCGTGATGTCCGCTTCGTCCTGCTGGGTGACGTGGGGAATGTTCAGCCAGGCCGCCTGCAGCCGTGGTCCGGAGATCTTCCGCACCCGGGACAGCGGCTTGATCTCTACCGGACCGAACTTCTCGAACTCAACGATGGGCACCTTTGGCAGCGACGGGCCGGTGCTTGCGGCTCCCGTCATCACGGACTTCACGAAGGCCTTGACGTCTTCGATCAGCACCCGGCCTTTCTGGCCGGCGCCACGGACGCGGCTCAGGTCGACACCGAGCTCGCGGGCAAATTTGCGGACCGACGGGCTCGCGTGCGCGCTCGCGAACGTGGTTTCATTAATCGGTGGAAGCGCAACAAGGGGCGCAGGAGCACCAGCAGGAGCGCCTTCAGGCGCGACCGACCCTGGAGGTACTGCCGGAGCCCTGGGAGCTGAGGCTGCCGGTGGCGGAGTGGTCGGCGGCTGTGACGAGGTCGCGCCTGCAGGCGCTCCTACAGCAACGACACCCTCCTCGGCCTCCATGACCAGAATCAGGTCGCCCTTCGAGACCCGGCTACCCGGCGCCACCCTGATCTCCAGCACTGTGCCCGCCGCTGGTGACGGAACCTCCATCGCCGCCTTGTCGGTCTCGAGCGTCAGCAGCGGCTGTTCGGCGCGCACACTGTCGCCAGTCTTCACCAGCAGCTCGACGATCTCGACATTCTTGAACTCGCCGAGGTCGGGAACTAAGACTTCACGTCGGGCCATGCGGGACTCTCAGACTGTCACGGGATTGGGTTTCGACGGATCGATGCCGAGGGTCTGGATGGCCTGAGTCACCGTCTTCGGATCGAGGGAGCCCTCGTCGGCCAGGGCCTTCAGCGCCGCGACGACGATGTAGTTGCAGTTCACCTCGAAGAACTCCCGCAGCGCCGCACGGGAGTCGCTGCGGCCGTAGCCGTCGGTGCCGAGGACGGCGTAGCGGCCAGGCACCCAGGGGCGGATCTGGTCGGCGACGATGCGCATGTAGTCGGTGGCCGCAACAAACGGGCCGCTGACGGCCGCGAAGGTCCGGTCCAGATAGGACTTACGCGGCGCCTGTTCCGGGTGCAACAGGTTCCAGCGCTCGCAATCGAGGCCATCGCGCCGCAGTTCGCTGAAGCTGGTCACGCTCCAGACGTCGGCCGGCACCTGGTACTGCTTTTCCAGGATTTCGGCGGCTGCAATGACCTCACGCAGAATCGTGCCCGCGCCGAGCAACTGGACACGGACCTTGCCCCGCCCGCCGGTCTGCAGCCGGTACATACCGTGCAGGATGCCGTCCTTCACACCTTCCGGCATCGCGGGCTGCACGTAATTCTCGTTCATCACAGTGATGTAGTAGAAGATCCGCTCCTGCTTCTCGTACATCCGCCGCAGTCCGTCCTGGATGATCACGGCCAGCTCGTAACCGAAGGCAGGATCGTAGGCCACGCAATTCGGGATCGTGGAGGCGGCCAGGTGACTGTGGCCGTCCTGGTGCTGCAGTCCCTCGCCCGCCAGGGTGGTGCGACCCGCCGTGGCGCCGAGCAGAAAGCCCTTGGCCTGCATGTCGCCGCCGGCCCAGATGAAGTCGCCGATGCGCTGGAACCCGAACATCGAATAGAAGATGTAGAACGGAATCATGTGGGTGCCGTGATTGGCGTACGACGTGGCGGCTGCCAGCCAGGAGCAGAAGGCTCCCGCTTCGTTGATGCCCTCCTCCAGGATCTGGCCCTGCTTGTCCTCACGGTAGTACATCAGCTGCTCGGAATCCTGTGGCGTATAGAGCTGGCCCACGGAGGAGTAGATGCCGATCTGGCGGAACATGCCTTCCATGCCGAAGGTGCGGGCTTCGTCGGGCACGATCGGCACGATGTTCTTGCCGATGTTCACATCGCGCACGAGCGTCGTCAGGATGCGCACGAAGACCATCGTGGTGGAGGCAGTACGCTCGCCGCTGCCTTCGATCTGCGCCCGGAACGCATCGAGCCCGGGCACCGTCAGCGGCTGGGTGTTGGGCTTGCGCGCGGGCAGGTAGCCGCCCAGTTGCCTGCGCCGCTCCTGGAGGTAGCGGATCTCCTCGCCATCGGGCTGCGGGCGGTAATACGGCACACCTTCGATGTCCGCGTCGGAGATCGGAATGTTGAAGCGGTCGCGAAAGGCCTTGAGATCGTCCACGTCGAGTTTCTTGGCCTGGTGGGCCGTCATCTGGCCCTCGCCCGCCTCACCCATGCCATAACCCTTCACCGTCTTGGCGAGGATCACGACCGGCCTGCCGTCCTGCTTCATCGCCCGCTCGTAGGCGGCATAGACCTTGATAGCGTCGAGACCGCCGCAATTCAGGCGCCACACCTCTTCGTCGGAGAGGTTCGCCACCATCTCCTTCAGTTCCGGGTATTTGCCGAAGAAGTGTTCGCGGGTATAGGCGCCGCCACCCGCCTTGAAGTTCTGGTATTCGCCGTCGACCGCTTCTTCCATGCGCCGGCGCAGGAAGCCCGCACGATCTGCCGCCAGCAACGGGTCCCAGCGCGAGCCCCACAACACCTTGATGACCGCCCAGCCGGCGCCGCGGAACGCCGCCTCGAGCTCCTGGATGATCTTGCCGTTACCGCGCACCGGGCCGTCAAGACGCTGCAAATTGCAGTTGATGACGAAGATGAGGTTGTCGAGCTTCTCGCGGACCGGCATGGTGATCGCGCCCATGGACTCCGGCTCATCCATCTCGCCATCGCCCAGGAAACACCAGACCTTGCGACCCGCGGTATCCGCGAGGCCGCGATGCTCGAGGTAGCGCATGAAGCGCGCCTGGTAGATCCCCATCATCGGCCCGAGCCCCATGGAGACGGTGGGGAATTGCCAGAAGTCCGGCATCAGCCAGGGATGCGGGTAGGACGAGAGGCCTTTGCCCTTGCCGGCAACTTCCTGCCGGAAGTGGTCCAGGTGTTCTTCGGTGAGCCGGCCTTCCAGATACGCCCGGGCGTAGATGCCCGGCGAGGAATGGCCCTGCGAATAGATCAGGTCACCGCCGAAAATGTCGGTGGTGGCCCGCCAGAAGTGGTTAAAACCCACCTCATACAGGGTGGCGGCCGAGGCATAGGTGGCAATGTGCCCGCCGTACTCCGAACTCTGCCGGTTGGCCTGGACGACCATGGCCATGGCGTTCCAGCGAATATAGGCTTCGAGACGCCGCTCGATGGCGCGATCGCCGGGGTACTCCGGCTGCTGCCAGAGGGGAATGGTGTTCAGGTAGGCGGTGTTGGGCCGGAAGGGCAGGTACGCGCCGGAGCGCCGGGCGTGATCGACCATCTGGTTGAGGAGAAACTGGGCGCGCTCCGGCCCGGTGGTGCGGAGCACAGAATCGATTGACTCGACCCACTCGCGGGTCTCTTCGGGATCGTGGTCCTCGAACTGCCCCTCTGAGTCTAAAGGTGGCGTGCTGGAATCGACCACGGTGGCTCCGCTTAAGCTGAACGACTTGTGCCCTATACTGCGGGCCCCCGACCAACCACCAGTCAAGCGCGGCGGCCACAAATGATCAAGGTTTCAAGCAACAGGGTCAAGCCACCGGTCCGGCATGCCCTGCTGCCACCTGCCACTGGCTGGAAGGTCGTGCAGACGACTGGCCGCGTCAGCAAAGCGGCCCTTGGCCGCATCGACCACCTGCTGCTGGTGACTCCACACCGCATTCCGGACAGCCTGTGGCGCGACGTGCCCGGACTGCAATCGCTGCAGGCGCTGCATAAGCGCCTTGGCAAGCAAGGCTACGGGCGGGCGATTCGGGGTCAGAGCGGCGGTACTCCCGTCACGCTCGGCGCACTGGCAGCAGCTGCCGCCGTTCCGGCGAAGAAAGCCAGGTCAACGCTCCCGGCAGCGTTCACCCTGCTGAAGTTTGCCGGCGAACTCGCGGCCAACGTGCTGGCGGATGAGCCCCGGTCGGTCGGCATCCTCGTCCACGGCTTCGCTGCCGCCGATACCGACTGGGTTACGAACGCGTTGCTGCTAGCGCTGGGCGCCCGGGCCTTCAAGGCGCCGGCCTTCCAGAAGGAGGCGAAAGCCCAGCCCCTGAAGACCGTCCACATATTGGGTCGGCAGGGCCAGCTGGATACCACTCGCACGTGCGTCGAAATCGAAGGCGCCAATCTGGTGCGCTGGCTGACCGCACTGCCGTCCAACAAACTTTCGGCCTCCGCCTACCGTGCCGTCCTCGCTGCGCTTGCGAAAGAGCACGGCTGGGAGTTCGAATGGCTCGGCGAGGCGGAGCTCCGGAAACTGAACGCGGGCGCGTTTCTCGCCGTCGCCCAGGGCAACGCCACGCCGGACGCTGGCATCGCCCGGCTGCGTTACCGCCCGCCAGGTACGGCAAGGACTGGCAGTGCCGCCCCTGACGTCGCCCTGATTGGTAAAGGCATCATCTTCGACACCGGCGGCACCAACCTAAAGACGGCGCCCCACATGCTGGACATGCACACCGACATGTCGGGCAGCGCTGTCGCGCTCGCGGTGCTCCAGGCGCTGACCAGACTCCAGTGTGTGCGGAGTGTCGATTGCTGGCTGGCCATCACCGAAAACCGGACCGGACCTGCGGCGTACAAGCAGCGGGACGTGATCACTGCCAGCAACGGCACGACCATCGAGATCATGCACACCGACGCCGAGGGCCGCATGGTGCTGGCGGACACGCTGGCTCTGGCAGCGCGGGACAAGCCCGGCCTGATCATGGACTACGCGACCCTCACCGGCGCCTGCGTCTATGCCCTGTCCGAGCGCTACAGCGGCGTGTTCACCAACCGCGAGGCGCTGAACGAGCTACTGGTGCGCACGGGCCGCGAGTCCGGCGAGCGCGTGTGGCCGTTCCCCAATGACGCGGATTTCGACGACGACCTCAAGTCGAAGGTCGCCGACGTGGCCCAGTGCGCGTCGACCGGCGAGGCAGACCAGATCCTGGCGGCGCGCTTCCTGCAGCGCTTCGTGCCGGACAGCACGCCGTGGATCCACATGGACCTTTCCGCCGTACTGCGCAAGGACGGCCTGGCACACATGCCCGCTGGTCCGACCGGCTTTGGCCTGCGTTACAGCCTCGCCCTGCTGCTCGACCGCGTCGTCGAACTGACGCTACTGAGGGGATGACCGACGCTGCTCAAAACGTGGCGTCGTCCGGCGTAGCGCCGGCGACCGCGTCGCCGATCAGCCGGCGCTTCCGCGGGTTCCTGCCGGTAGTGGTGGACTTCGAAACAGGCGGATTCAACTGCAAGACGGACGCGCTGCTCGAGATGGCCGCCGTACTGCTCAATATGGATGACGATGGCGTCGTGCGCCGGGGCCAGACGGTGCACTGCCACGTGAAGCCCTTCGAGGGTGCCAATCTTGAGCCGGCCGCTTTGCAGGTCACCGGCATTGACCCGTGGCACCCGCTGCGGCTGGCGATGGACGAGCGGGATGCCCTCCAGCACCTCTTCAAACCGATCCGGGAGGCCATGAAAGCCGTAGATTGCCGGCGCGCGATCCTCGTGGCCCACAATGCACACTTCGACCTGGGCTTTCTCAACGAAGCGATCGAACGCACGGCCATCAAGCGCAGTCCGTTCCATCCCTTCAGTGTGCTGGACACGGCGACCCTCTGTGGCGTCGCTTACGGCCAGACGGTGCTCGCCCAGGCCGCCCTCGCGGCCGGCATGCCGTGGGACTCCTCCAGGGCACACTCGGCGATCTACGACGCAGAGTTGACGGCCGATCTCTTCTGCCAGATCGTAAACCGGTTCAAACCGATCTACGATTCGGCTATTCTGACCACAACTCCGGCCACACCGGAACTACAGGGGACAACACCATGAATCCACTAAAAAGCGTTTCAGGCGCACTGATAACCGGCGTCATCCTGATGATTATCCTGAGCCTGCTGCTGCCGGCGTCCGCGGACGTCACGGTCAGCCTGGCCAGCCTCGACCGCTGGCTCCATATCGTGTCGGGTGTCTTCTGGATCGGCCTGCTCTACTACTTCAATGTCGTGCAGATTCCCGGCCTCGCCGCCGGCCTGGCCGACAAGGGTGGTCCCGGCAACGCCGGCATCGTCAAGTACATTGCGCCGCGGGCCCTGCTGTGGTTTCGCTGGGGCGCGGTTGTAACGGTAGTGAGCGGCGTCCTCCTGATGGAGTTCGCCTACGGCGGCGGCGGACTCATGAAGGGCCTCATGTTCCGTGAAGGTTTCGCGACGATTGGTGTTGGCGCCTGGCTGGGCATCATCATGCTGTTCAATGTCTGGGTCTTCATCTGGCCAAACCAGAAGAAGGTCATCGGCGTGGTACCCGCCACCGACGAGGAAAAGGCCAAGGCCCGCGCTACCGCCACGATGGTCTCGCGCATCAACTTCATCCTCTCCATCCCCATGCTGATGGCCATGGGCGGCCAGTCCCACGGCCTGCCCTTCTAGCAAAAAAGGTACCGGACCTTAGTTATTTGGTTTTACTTAGTTGTTGAGCCGCCGCGCAACAAATAACTAAATAACTAAGGTCCGGTACCTTTTTTTCAATATGCCGACTCGGATGTCACCGGAGCTGATTGCTCACATCTCTGCTTCCGTGCAGACGGCGCTCCTGGAGGACATCGGCAGTGGCGACCTGACGGCAGCGCTGGTGCCCGCTGAGCAGCGCGCCGCCGCCACGATCTTGAGCCGCGACGCTGCTGTCCTCTGCGGGCAGCCCTGGGTCAAGGAAGTCTTTCGCCAACTCGATCCCGACATCGCGATCCAGTGGCACGTCCGGGAAGGTGATAACGCGGTTGCGGGCCAGACGCTTTGCGAACTGCACGGCCCGGCCCGACCCCTGCTCACTGGGGAGCGAACCGCGCTGAATTTTCTGCAAACCCTGTCCGCCGTGGCATCCGCCACCCGCGCCTGCGTGGACGCCCTGGCCGGCACCCGCACAAAGATCCTGGATACACGCAAGACCATCCCCGGCCTGCGGCTCGCGCAGAAGTACGCAGTCCGCATTGGCGGGGGTACCAACCACCGGATCGGGCTCTACGACGGGATCCTGGTGAAGGAAAACCACATCGTGGCTGCCGGCGGCATCACCGCCGCTGTGGGCCGAGCGAAAGAGCGGGGCTCCGCCGTGCTTCTGGAGGTCGAGGTGGAGACGCTCGCGCAGGCGCAGGAAGCGATGACCGCCGGCGCCGACCGCCTGTTGCTCGACAACTTCAGCGTCGCCCAGATGATCGAGGCCGTGGCCCTGCGTGACCGGCAGTCGCCCCGCACCACGCTTGAGGCATCCGGCGGCATCCACTTCGAAACCTTGCGACCGGTGGCCGAGACCGGCGTGGACTTCATCTCGATCGGTGCACTGACGAAAAATATCCGGGCGGTGGACCTGTCCATGCGCTTCCAGTTCGAATGACGATCGAGACCCTTCCCTGCCCAGCCTGCGGCAAGCCGCCGGGCGTCTGTATCTGCGATCGGGTGGAGGCGATGACCACAAAACTGCGGGTCGTCATCCTTCAGCACCCGCAGGAGGACGACGCGTTGCTGGGCACAGCCAAACTGGTGGAGGTGACCCTGCCGAAAGCCGAGATTCGCGTCGGCCTTTCCTGGGCATCGCTCGACCACGCCCTGGGCACCCGGGATGCGGAACGGGACCGTTGGGCAGTGCTCGCAGCGGCCAAGCTGCCGGCGCCGATGCCGGAAAGCGCGCGCGCGGAACCTGTCGTCGTCATAGACCGTAAAGGCAGGCTCCGCGATCTCAAGCGCCACGGCCTTGAGGGCATCATCGTGCTCGACGGGACCTGGAGCCAGGCGAAAACACTGTGGTGGCGCAACGCCTGGCTACTGAAGCTGCCGCTCATCGTCCTGAAACCGCGGGAAGCGTCGATCTACGGGCGACTGCGCAAGGAGCCGCGCAAGGAATGGGTCTCCACCCTCGAAGCGATCGGCGATGTGCTGCCGGCGCTCGGCGAACCCGAGGCGGTGCGGACGAGCCTGCGACGGTTGCTACGGACCCTGCTCCAGCGCTCGCGGGACACTGGGTAGCAGCGCCGTGTAGGAGCGCCTTCGGGAAAGAATGGGGACATGCCTCATTTCGACTTGGAAAATGAGGCATGTC
>JANNJM010000096.1:0-14091 GCA_031395645.1 Gammaproteobacteria bacterium
CGGGAAATCTTGGAAGTCGGAACGTTTTTTCCTTCCGAGACCTCCCAGACTTCCTAGACTTCCTCGACTAATTGCCCGTCATCAGTGAATTGTCCCACTTAACGCGTTTGAGGAGTTCGAAATCCGACAGCATCTTGCCGGTGCCGAGCACGACTGACGACAGCGGGTCGTCGGCAATGACGACAGGCAGGCCGGTTTCGATCATGAGGCGTTTGTCGAAATTCTTGAGGAGCGCGCCGCCGCCCGTCAGGACGATGCCGCGCTCGGCCACGTCGGCGCCAAGTTCGGGGGGCGTCTGCTCCAGTGCCTGCTTTACGGCCTGCACGATGCCCTGCAGTGGCTCCTGAAGCGCCTCGAGGATTTCGTTGCTGTTCAGACTGAAGCTGCGCGGCACGCCCTCTGAGAGATTGCGACCCTTGACCGAGATCTCCCTGACCTCATCGCCCGGGAATGCAGAGCCGATTTCCTTCTTGATGCGCTCGGCCGTCGACTCACCGATCAGGATGCCGTAGTTGCGGCGCACGTAATTGATGATGGCCTCGTCGAACTTGTCGCCTCCGATGCGCGCTGACGCCGCGTAGACGATACCGTTCAGGGAGATTACCGCCACTTCGGACGTGCCCCCCCCGATGTCGAGCACCATCGAGCCCCGGGCTTCGTGCACCGGCATGCCCGCGCCGACTGCCGCGGCCATGGGTTCCTCGACCAGCCAGACCTTGCGGGCTCCCGCCCCCTCCGCCGACTCGCGGATGGCGCGCCGTTCCACCTGGGTTGACCCGTAGGGGACGCAGACGATCACGCGGGGGCTGGGCCGGAAATATCTGCCGGGCAGGGCCTTGCGGATAAAGTGCTGCAGCATCTTCTCCGTCACGGTGAAGTCGGCGATCACGCCGTCCTTCAGCGGGCGAATGGCCGTGATGTTGCCCGGCGTGCGCCCGAGCATGTTCTTGGCCTGCTGGCCGACGGCCTCCACGATCTTGCCGCCGCGGCCCGGTTCTTCGCGAATCGCCACCACGGACGGCTCATCGAGGACGATGCCGTGACCCGCCAGGTAGATCAGCGTATTCGCGGTTCCAAGATCTATAGAGAGGTCGTGGGAAAAGTATCCCCGAAGCCGTTTCAGCATGGCTGTTTCAGCATGTTCGCTCGCGCCCTGCGAGAAGTGCCCCGTATAAGCCGGGTAGCCTAACGCCGGGGGTCGGATTCAGCAACAGCGGTGTATGATTCCGGCCCCGGAAAAACCGCGTGCTGCTTCACACTTCCACTGAACAGCCGGGCCAGATATTTGCTGTGAAACCAATTGCCGTGAAACTCACCCGCCAGAATGTCGAGCAAATCGCTCACCTGGCCCGCCTTGAGATCGGGCCCGAAGAGCTTGACGGCGTGGTCGAAAAGCTCGGCCGGATTGTCCAGTTTGTCGATCAGCTTCAGTCGGCCGACACCAGCGCCGTATTGCCCATGGCGCACCCGATGGACAAGAGTCAGCGATTACGCGTCGACGAGGTCACGGAAGCCGATCACCGGGACCTCTACCAGCAGAACACCGAGGCCGTAGCAGAAGGCCTCTACTTAGTTCCCCGGGTCATCGAGTAGGAGCGCCCTGTAGGACCGCCTTCAGGCGCGACCCCCGGCCGAAAATATGCCCTCCCTCCCAGCCCGCCCCACCATTGCCCAGCTGTCGCGGGCGCTCGCGGCCCGCGAGGTCAGCAGCCGCGAGCTGACAGCGGCGGCCCTCGCCCGCATCGGCGCGGCCGCTACGGCCCTCAACAGTTTCATCACGGTCGTACCCGAGCTGGCCCTGGCAGCCGCTGACCGGGCCGACTTGCAGCGCGCACGGGGTGGGACTGGCCCACTCCTGGGCATCCCCTTCGCCCACAAGGATATCTTCTGCACGGCGGGCATCCGCACCACCTGCGGCTCGCGGATGCTGGCGAACTTCGTCGCGCCCTACGACGCCACGGCCGTCGAACGGTTGGCCGCGGCCGGCATCGTGACGGTCGGCAAGACCAACATGGACGAATTCGCGATGGGCTCCTCCAACGAGACGAGCTGGTTCGGCCCGGTGCGCAATCCCTGGGACCGGGACCGCTCTCCCGGCGGCTCGTCGGGCGGTTCCGCCGCCGCGGTAGCGGCTGGTCTCGTGCCGGCGGCGACGGGCACCGATACCGGCGGCTCGATTCGCCAGCCTGCCGCACTGGTCGGCATCACGGGGTTCAAGCCCACCTACGGGCGCGTCTCCCGCTACGGGATGATCGCCTTTGCCTCGAGCCTCGACCAGGCGGGCGTGCTGACGCTCACCGCGGAGGACGCGGCACTGCTGACAGCCGCCATGGCTGGCTTTGACGCACGGGACTCCACCAGCGCAGAGCTGCCCGTCCCGGACTACGCTGCGGTTCTGGGTGAATCCCTTCGGGGCAAGCGCATCGGTGTGCCCAGGGAGTTCTTCGATGCCGGGCTCGAACCCGGGTCGGCCACAGCCATTCGCCAGGCGCTCGGCGTGTACGAGCGCCTGGGCGCCACGCTGGTAGAACTGTCTCTCCCGAGCCTCGCGCTGTCGGTGCCCACCTACTACATCGTCGCGCCGGCGGAATGTTCGTCCAACCTCTCGCGCTTCGACGGGGTGCGTTTCGGCCATCGGCACGCGGGCGCCACGACACTTGAAGAGCTGTACAAGAAGTCGCGGGGCGAGGGCTTTGGCGCCGAGGTCAAGCGCCGTATCCTCACAGGCACCTATGTCCTGTCCGCCGGTTACTACGATGCCTACTATCTCAAGGCGCAGAAGGCGCGCCGGCTGATTGCCGATGACTTCAGCCGCTGTTTCGCCGACGTCGATGTCATCGCCGGTCCCACGGCGCCCACTCCGGCGTTCAGGCTGGGAGAGAAAGTGGACGACCCCGTGCAGATGTACCTGAACGACATTTACACGATCCCGGTGAACCTGGCCGGCCTGCCCGGTGTGTCGATACCGTGCGGGTTCTCCGGTGGCCTTCCGGTGGGGCTGCAGCTCATCGGGCCGCACTTCGGCGAGGCCGCGCTGTTCAATTTCGCGCACGTCTTTCAGCGCGAAACCGACTGGCACCAGAAGTTGCCACCTGTAGGAGCGCCTTCAGGTGCGATAGATAGCGGGTTCGCGCCTGAAGGCGCTCCTACATGAGCTGGGAAACCGTCATCGGCCTCGAGGTCCACGCGCAGCTCGCCACGCGCAGCAAGATCTTCTCCGGTTCGGCCACAGCTTACGGGGCAGAGCCGAATACGCAGGCCAGCCTGGTCGATCTGGGCTACCCGGGGGTGTTGCCGGTCCTGAACGCTGAAGCGGTCCGCATGGCCGTGACCTTTGGGCTCGCGATTGGCGCTACCGTCGCGCCCAGGTCCGTTTTCGCCCGCAAGAACTACTTCTACCCGGATTTGCCGAAGGGCTACCAGATCAGCCAGTACGAACTGCCGATCGTTCACGATGGGCACATCAGCATAGAGATCGAGGGTGGCGGCGCAAAATCCGTGCACGTCATCCGCGCGCACCTGGAGGAAGACGCCGGGAAGTCCCTGCACGAGAACTTCGCGGGCCTGACAGGCCTGGACCTGAACCGGGCCGGCACGCCTCTGCTCGAGATCGTCTCGGCGCCGGACCTGCGCTCGGCGAAGGAAGCCGTCGCGTACATGAAGAAGGTGCACCAACTGGTGCGCTACCTGCGTATCTGCGACGGCAACATGCAGGAGGGCTCCTTCCGGTGCGATGCCAACGTCTCGGTCCGCCGTACCGGCACCGAGGCCCTCGGCACGCGCACGGAATCCAAGAACCTCAATTCGTTCCGCTTCCTCGAGCGCGCAATCCTCTTTGAAGTCCAGCGCCAGATCGAGGTGCTCGAGAGTGGCGGGCGGGTCGTCCAGGAAACGCGCCTCTATGATCCCGACCGGGACGAGACCCGGCCGATGCGAAGCAAGGAGGAAGCCAATGACTACCGGTACTTTCCGGACCCCGACCTGCTGCCGGTGATGCTCGACGACGCGTTTATAAGCGAGGTGAGGCGGACGCTGCCGGAGCTTCCCGACGCCAGGCGCGCGCGCTGGACGAAGGAGTTCGGCCTGAAGGCTGACACCGCGGAAGTCCTGGCTGCCGATCCGGACGTTGCCGCGCTCTACGATGCCCTGGCCCGGGAGTCCGGCCAGCCTGTGGCCGCCGCCAACGCCCTCCAAAGCCAGCTTTTCAGCCTGTTCGGGCCGGATAAAACTCCGTCGGCCGTCAACGTGACGGCCACTGCGGCCGTGTTGCGCATGGCCGCTGATGGCCTGATTGCCCGGAGCAGCGCCAAGGAGCTCATTGAGGAGTTCGCCTTCACCCGTGACGTGCCGGACCTGGAAAAAATCGTCGAGCAGCGCGGGCTGAAGCAGATCAGCGACAGCGGCGCGCTGGAGAAGATCGTGGCCGACGTGCTGGCGGCAAATGCTCTGCAGGTCGGACAATACCGGGCCGGCGAGACCAAGGTGCTGGGCTTCCTCGTCGGCCAGGTCATGAAGGCCAGCGGCGGCAAGGCGAATCCGGGCCAGGTGAATGAATTACTGAAAAAGAAACTGTAGGAGCGCCTTCAGGCGCGACTGCTCCGCCAAAAGGGAAGGGATCGCGCCTGAAGGCGCTCCTACAAGGGAGATCGTTATGGCGAAGATATTGGGCTGGCTGATTGCGGTGCTGTACACGGTGCAGGGCACTCTCGGGGTGCGCATGCCCCGCACCGAGAAGACCTCACTGCTCCGGGAAGAACTCCGCAGCTGGCACTACCTCATCGGTCTGATGCTTTTCGTGCTGCTCGTCTGGCGTCTCTGGTGCTGGTATAGGGATCGCCCGGTCCAGGGGCATCGGGGACTCACGCCGGCCGGGCAGGCCTGGACGTCCCAGGTCGCACTGGTTAGCTATCTGGTCCTGCTGGTGATGCCGATTCTCGGCATCAACCAGGCCTGGACCGAGGGCCTGACGGTCCGACTCGGCCCGCTCCTCACGTTGCCGGCCCTGGTCCCGGCCAATCACACGGGCTGGATGTTCTTCGGTTACTTCCACTCCGCGCTGGGCTTTGCGTTCACGCTGCTGATGGTTGCCGCGATACTCACGGGTGCCTGGCTCTGGCTGCGCCGGGGCGTCGGCCTGCTGGCGGCGTTTCCGCCCGGCTTCGGCGCGCTGGTCTGGGCGACGGTGGCGATCACCGTGTATGCGTTTTCCACCTTCAAGTCACCGGATCCCGGCCCCGTGGCGCTGGGTTCACTGCTGGGCGTCACGGCCGCTATCTGGGGGCTGGGTTTATGGCTGAAGCGCCGGCGCAGACCGGCGACCTTTGCGGGCGTGCCGGGCCTGCTCGCGCGTGGAACTGCCTTGCTGGGGGTGCTCGGCCTGCTTGCCCTTGGGTCGTACGGTCCACACGCGATGTTCCGCATCACCCCGTGGCCGATGGGCGAGGTCGTTGCGGCCGGAGTGGGTGTGACATCCCATGCGGCACCCGTGGCGCAGGTCACCGTGACGCCAGAGACGCCGTTTGAGCGCCAGGTAAAGGACGAGACTTACAAGTGGTGCCGCTTCTGCCACACGGTGGAAAAGGGTGGTAAGCACCTGGTGGGCCCGAATCTCTATGCAATATTCGGGCAGCGGGCCGGCACGGTGCCAAATTTCTACTACTCGGCGCCGATGGCGGAGGCGGGCCGTAACGGCCTGGTCTGGGACGACGCTGCCCTCGACAAGTTTCTCGCGGCTCCCGATCAGTTCGTTCCCGGCACGAAGATGATCATCTCCAGCGGCCCCGTGAAGACCCCGGAAGAGCGGGCCGCCATCATCAACATCCTGAAGCGTGAGACGATGGGTCCCGCTCCGTAGGAGCGCCTTCAGGCGCGACCGGCGTTTTCCTTACACCATCCTTACGCGCCATTCCGTATTCTCTCTCCCGCTGTCATCCGGCAGCGGAGTACAGGTTATGGAGCTGGCTGTTCTGCTGCTGACCTTGGTGCTGATCGTCACCACCTGGGCGTTTGCGTCGCTCGTAAGTCGCCTTCAGGGCAAGAGTCCGAATCCGGAGCGGGGATCATGACCGTGGTCGAGTTGCTCGGACTGGTCCTGGCGTTGGCGCTCGGCGTCTACCTGGTCGTCGCGCTGCTTTATCCGGAGCGCTTCCAGTGACCGCGCAAGGATTGTTGCAGATCGGGGTGTACCTGGCGGTCCTCGTGCTGCTGGTAAAACCACTCGGTACCTTTATGGCCAGTGTCTATGAAGGCAAGCGCACCTTTCTGTCGCCGCTGCTGGGCCCCGTGGAGCGGGGCATATACCGGCTGGCCGGCGTTCAGGCTGACGCCGAGACGGGCTGGAAGCGCTACGCCGTTGCGACCCTGCTGGTGAATCTGGTGGGCTTTCTGGTTGTTTACGCCCTTCAGCGTGCGCAGGGTGTTCTCCCACTGAACCCCCAGGGCTTCGGCGCCGTGTCGCCGGATTCGGCGTTCAACACCGCCGTGAGCTTTGCCACCAACACCAACTGGCAGGGCTACGTTGGCGAAACCACCATGAGCTATCTCACGCAGATGCTCGGTCTGGCCGTGCAGAACTTCCTGTCGGCGGCAGCCGGGATGGCGGTGCTCGTTGCCCTCATCCGGGGCTTCGTCCGCCGCGAGGCACAGCACATCGGCAATTTCTGGGTGGATTTCACCCGGAGCACGCTCTACATCCTCCTGCCATTGTCGATACTGCTCGCGGTGATCCTCGTGTCCCAGGGCGTCGTGCAGAGCTTTGCGCCCTATCAGACGGTAGAGCTGGTGGAGCCGATCGCCGGCGACACCCCCGTCACCGAGCAGGTCGTGCCGCTCGGTCCGGCCGCCAGCCAGGTGGCCATCAAGCAGCTGGGCACCAACGGCGGCGGGTTCTTCAATGCCAACTCCGCCCACCCGTTTGAGAACCCGACACCGCTCTCGAACTTCCTTGAAGTGCTCGCGATCCTGCTGATCCCCGCGGCGCTGTGCTACACCTTCGGCCGCATGGTTGGCGACACCCGGCAGGGCTGGGCCGTGCTGGCTGCCATGCTGGTCATCTTCGTCCCGCTGACACTGGCCGCCACCGTCGCAGAGCAGGGCGGTAATCCCCGGTTCGATGCGTTCGGCGTCGATCAGGTCGCCTCGGAGCTGCAACCGGGCGGCAACATGGAGGGCAAGGAAACCCGCTTCGGCATCGCTAACTCGACGCTGTGGGCCGCCGCGACAACCGCGGCGTCCAACGGCTCCGTGAATGCCATGCACGGCTCCTTCACGCCCCTCGGCGGTCTGGTCCCGCTCTGGCTCATGCAGCTTGGTGAGGTCGTGTTCGGCGGCGTCGGCAGCGGCCTCTACGGCATGCTCATGTTCGCCCTCATCGCCGTCTTCATTGCCGGGTTGATGGTCGGGCGCACGCCGGAGTACCTCGGCAAGAAGATCGAGGCCTTCGAGGTAAAGATGGCCGTGATCGTGCTGCTGGTGCCATGCCTCGTGGTGCTGGCCGGCACGGCCGTGGCCAGCGTCCTGCCGGTGGCCACGGCCAGCGTTGGCAACCCGGGGCCCCACGGCTTCTCGGAGATCCTGTACGCCTTTTCGTCCGCCGGTAATAACAACGGCAGCGCGTTCGCCAGCATCTCCGCCAACACGCCCTTCTACAACCTCGCGCTGGGCATCGCGATGTGGATTTCGCGCTACTGGCTGATGATCCCGGTTCTCGCCATCGCCGGCAGCCTGGCGGCAAAGCGGGCGACTGCCGTGACGGTGGGCACGCTGCCGACGCACACGCCACTGTTTGTCACTCTTCTGGTCGGCGTCGTGCTGCTGATCGGCGCGTTGACCTTCCTGCCGGCCCTGGCGCTCGGGCCCATCGTCGAGCACCTGCAACTAATCGGGAATTGAAGGCCATGAACGCTGCGAATCCCACCACCAACCCGACGGACCTGCCGGGCGTTCCGCCCCACCGGGCCACGTTGCTGTCCGGCCCGATCGTCCGGGCTGGCATCCTGGATGCCTTCCGCAAGCTCGACCCGCGGGTCCAGGTGCGCAATCCGGTGATGTTCATCGTGTTCATCGGCAGCATCGTGACCACGGTACTGGGGTTCGGCGCCCTGACGGGCACGATGCCGGATGCCGGGTCGCCGGGGTTCGTCCTGGCCATTGCTGCCTGGCTCTGGCTCACCGTCCTGTTCGCCAACTTTGCCGAGGCAGTCGCCGAGGGTCGTGGCAAGGCCCAGGCTGCGTCCCTGCGAGCCATGCGCAAGGAAGTCCAGGCCAAGAAGTTGCGCTCTCCCGAACGCACCGCCACCTTCGAACTCGTGTCCGCGAGCACCTTGCGCAAGGGGGATTTCGTGCTGGTGGATGGCAAGGACATCATCCCGGCCGACGGCGAGGTTGTAGTTGGCGTGGCGTCGGTGAACGAAAGCGCGGTCACGGGCGAGTCGGCGCCGGTGCTGCGGGAGTCGGGCAGTGATTTCTCCTCAGTGACTGGCGGCACCCGGGTGTTGTCGGACTGGCTCGTGGTTTGCGTCACTAGCAACCCAGGCGAGGGCTTCCTCGACCGCATGATCGCGATGGTCGAGGGCGCAAAGCGGACCAAGACGCCGAACGAGATCGCGCTCTCGATCCTCCTGTCCATGCTGACGCTGGTCTTCCTGCTCGCCACGGCTACGCTCGCACCGTTCTCGTCCTACGCGGTGACGAGTTCGGGCCAGGGTTCGGTCGTCACTCTCACTGTTCTCGTCGCACTGCTGGTGTGCCTGATCCCCACCACCATCGGCGGTCTGCTCTCGGCAATCGGCATCGCCGGCATGGACCGCATGGTGCAGGCCAATGTCATTGCCACTTCGGGGCGCGCCGTGGAGGCGGCCGGCGACGTGGACGTGCTGCTGCTGGACAAGACCGGCACCATCACGCTGGGTGACCGGCAAGCGGCGGCGTTTCACCCGGCGCCCGGCGTGACGGAGGAGATCCTGGCGGACGCCGCCCAGCTGGCCTCCCTCGCTGACGAGACGCCGGAAGGCCGTTCGATCGTCGTGCTGGCCAAGCAGCGCTTCCAGTTACGCGGCAGGGACCTCGCGGGTGTTACACACACGTTCCACAAGTTTTCCGCCCAGACCCGCATGAGCGGTGTCGATCTCGACGGGCGCCGGGTGCGCAAGGGAGCTGCCGATGCCGTACGCCAGTTCGTGCTGGCCGAAGGCGGTAGCTGGCCCCAGGCCGTCACCGACCTCGTCGAGCGCATCGCCCGCCAGGGCGCCACACCCCTGGCGGTCGCCGAAGGACGGCAGGTACTCGGCGTCGTCGAGCTGCGCGATATCATCAAGGGCGGCATTCGCGAGCGCTTCGCGGAGCTGCGCCAGATGGGCATCAAGACCATCATGGTCACCGGCGACAACCGGCTGACAGCCGCCGCGATCGCCGCCGAGGCGGGCGTGGACGATTTCCTGGCCGAGGCCACGCCGGAAGCCAAGCTCGCGCTGATCCGCAGGCAGCAGGCCGAGGGCCACCTCGTCGCCATGTGCGGCGACGGCACCAACGACGCGCCCGCGCTCGCCCAGGCCGACGTTGCCGTCGCCATGAACTCCGGCACCCAGGCGGCCAAGGAAGCCGGCAACATGGTGGACCTGGACTCGAACCCGACCAAACTCATCGAGATCGTGGACGTCGGCAAGCAGATGCTGGTCACCCGCGGCGCCCTCACGACCTTCTCGATCGCCAACGACGTGGCCAAGTACTTTGCGATCATTCCCGCGGCGTTCGCGACGACCTACCCGGCGCTGAACAGCCTCGATGTGATGGCCCTGACCAGCCCCGAGAGCGCGATCCTCTCGGCTGTGATCTTCAATGCGCTCGTCATCGTCGTGCTGGTGCCGCTCGCCCTGCGGGGCGTCCGGTCCCGGGCGGCTTCGGCCGTCCGCCTGCTACGGCGCAACCTGCTGATCTATGGGCTTGGAGGCCTCGTGGTACCGTTCGTGGGCATCAAGCTGATCGACGTATTGCTGACCGTTACCGGCCTCGCCTGACAGCAGGCTGGAAGATCCTTGAGGAGTACCTGAAATGTTGCAAGAGATTCGCCCCGCGCTGGTCGTCTTCGCCCTCCTGACCCTCATCACCGGGGTTGTCTATCCGGGATTCGTGACGTTGGTCGGGACTGCGCTGTTCCGTGACGAAGCCACGGGCAGCATCGTGACCTCCGGCGACCGGCAGGTGGGTTCCAGGCTGCTGGGCCAGCCATTCTCAGGGAGCGCGTACTTCTGGGGACGGCCGTCCGCCACGGGTCCGCAGGCCTACAACGGCGGCGCGTCCAGCGGCTCCAACCAGGCCACCACCAACCCCAATCTCGCTGCTGCTGTGAAGGACCGTGTCGCCGCACTGCACGCGGCCGATCCCGATAACCGGCAACCCGTGCCTGTAGACCTGGTGACCGCCTCCGGCAGCGGGCTCGATCCGCACATCTCACCCGCCGGTGCAGAGTTTCAGGTGGCCCGTGTGGCCCGCGTGCGCGGACTCACCGAGGACGGGGTCCGGGAACTGGTCAGCCAGGCAACGGAAGGCCGCTCGCTCGGCCTTCTTGGCGAGCCGCGGGTGAATGTCCTGGAACTGAACCTCGCTCTCGACAACGCGCGCTAGCGCGGAGTCATGGCCCACGGCCGCCCTGATCCGGACCAACTGCTGGCCCGCGTGCAGGCCGACGAGGCCCGGGCTGCGCGAGGCAAGCTGCGGGTCTTCTTTGGCGCTTCCGCCGGTGTCGGCAAGACCTACGCGATGCTCGAGGCGGCCCGGGGCCTGCGCGCCACCGGCCTCGACGTCGTCATCGGTTACGTGGAGCCCCACGGTCGAGTGGAAACGGAACGCCTGCTGGAGGGCTTCGAGCAGCTGCCGACGCTGCCCGTCGCCTATCGCGGTATCGTCCGGCATGAGTTCGATCTGGATGCGGCCCTGCACCGCCGTCCGGAGATCCTGCTGGTCGACGAACTGGCACATTCGAACCTCGTGGAGGGCGAGCCAGCGCCCCGTCACAGCAAGCGCTGGCAGGACATCGAAGAACTGCTCGCCGCCGGCGTCTCCGTGTGGACCACTGTCAATGTCCAGCACCTGGAAAGCCTCAATGACCTGATCGCCCAGATCACGGGTGTCCGGCAACGGGAGACGGTGCCCGACCGGATCTTCGACGAGGCGGACGAGGTCGAGTTGATCGACCTCCCACCGGAAGATCTGCTTGCCCGGCTTCGCGCCGGCAAAATCTACCTGCCAGACGAGGCAGGCACCGCCGCCGAGCGGTTCTTTCGCAAGCCTAATTTGCTGGCGTTGCGGGAGCTGGCACTGCGTCGCACTGCCGACCGGGTGGACGCGGCGGCCCGTGACTCGGCCCGGCTCGATCAGTCGTCGCGGCCCCACTTCGCCAGGGACCGAGTCCTGGTCGCAATCGGGCCCGACGACCAAGCGGAGCAGGTCATCCGCGCCGGCAAGCGCATCGCGGATGCGCTCGATGCCCAGTGGACCGTAGTCTCTGTCGAGACTCCGAAACTTCTGCGCCTGCCCGAGGCGGAGCGCAACCGCCGGATCGACCTGCTGCGCCTCGCAGAGTCCCTGGGCGCCGAGACGGTCACGCTGGACGGGCGCTTCGCGGCGGACACCGTGCTTGAGTACGCGCGAACGCGGAACAGCACGCGAATCATCGTGGGCGCGCCGAAGCGACACGGGCTCCGGGCCTGGCTGCGCCCCTCGACGGCGACGGAGCTCGTGCGGCGTACGCGTGGCGTGGACGTTTTGACCATCAGTCCCGAGCCCGTGCGGGACTACCGTCAGCGGCCCGAGGTGGCGTCCGACATGACACCCCGGCAGCCAGTCCGCTGGGACCGCTATGCCTGGGCGGTGGCCACTACAGCCGTCTGCACCGGCGTTGCCGCGCTGATGTTCGACTACTTCGAGCTGGCTAATCTGGTGATGGTCTACCTTCTCGGCGTGACGCTGACCAGCGTGTGGCTGGGGCGTGGTCCCGCGGTCCTCACCGCCATCGCGAACGTGTTGGCCTTCGACTGGTGCTTCGTGCCGCCGCGCTTCAGCTTCGCGGTTTCCGACGCCGAGTACCTGGTGACCTTCGCGGTGATGCTCGTGGTGGCGCTGATCATCGCCAACCTGATGGCCAGCGTCCGGCAGCAAACCCGCGTGGCCGGGGCGCGGGAGCGGCGCACGGCCCTGCTCTACGCGATGAGCCGGGAGCTTGGGGCAACGCGGGGCACGGCCAACATGGCCCGGGTCTCCGTACGCCACGTGGCGGAGGTGTTTGGCTGCGAGGCGGTGGTCCTGCTGCCGGACGCCCAGGGCAGGCTCAGGCATCCCGCCGAGCCACCGGTGGCGGGTTCCCTGCGGGCCGCCGACCTGTCAGTGGCGCAATGGGTCGTCGACCACGGCGAACGCGCGGGCCTGGGCGCCGACACGCTGCCGGCCGCTCCAGCGCTCTACCTGCCGCTTGGCGACTGCCGGCCGGCCAGGGGCGTGCTCGCGGTGCTGCCCGCCAATCGCCGTCGCGTGCTGCTGCCCGAGCAGCGGCACCTGCTGGACACGTTCGCGGGACAGATCGGCCTGGCGCTTGAGCGCGCCCAGCTGGCGGAAGACGCCGAGGCAGCGCGCGTCGCGATGGAAACCGAAGGCCTCCGCAACACGCTGCTCGCGTCGATTTCGCACGACCTGCGCACGCCGCTGGCCGTCATTGCCGGGGCTGGCAGCGCCCTCGCCGAGCACGACAGGACCCTGGACCCGGCGACCCGTGTGTCGCTCGCGCGGTCTGTCGAGCGCAAGGCCCACGAGATGTCGGAGCTGATCTCCAACGTGCTCGAGCTGACGCGCCTTGAGTCCGGGCAGCTGCAGCTCCGGCGCAGCTGGGAAGCAGTCGACGAGCTCGTCGGGATCGCGCTGAGCCGCATGAGCGAGCGTCTCGCGCAGCACACGGTGAACATCCGGATTCCGGATGACCTGCCCGCCGTCCATGTGGACGCCACACTGATGGTGCAGGTCTTCGTGAACCTGCTGGACAATGCCGCCAAGTACACGCCGGCAGGCACCGGGATCCGCATTGCCGCGACTGTCGACGCTGGCCAGGTGCAGGTCGTGGTCGAGGATAGCGGCCCCGGCCTCCCTGACGGCGACCTGTCCCGCCTGTTCAATCCTTTCCAGCGCGGCCACACGGAAGGCACGATCGCCGGCGCAGGCCTGGGCCTGGCAATCTGCCGTGCCATCGTCGTTGGCCACGGCGGGCAGATCGAGGCGATCCGCGCCCCGGGTGGCGGTGCGCGCTTCGAGTTCACGCTGCCGACGTCCGAGCCCTTGCCATGACCCGGGCCATGCATCTCATCCTCGTTATCGACGACGATTCCGGAATTCGTAACGTGCTGCGCGTCCTGCTGGAAGCCTGCGACTATCGGGTCGTGGAGGCGGATGGTGCGCGGCGGGGCATTGTCGAGGCGCGGTCCCACAAGCCCGATCTGCTACTGGTCGACCTCGGACTGCCCGATGGTGACGGCATCAGCGTGATCCGTGACGTGCGTGGGTGGTCGACCGTCCCGATCCTGGTCCTGACCGCCCGTACCCGTGAGGAAGACAAGGTTGCTGCTCTCGATGCCGGCGCCGACGACTACGTGACGAAGCCCTTCAGCACGCCGGAACTCCTGGCCCGCGTCCGCGCCGCCCTGCGCCGGCGTGCGACCGGTGCCGACGGCACTGCGCGGCTCGAGCTCGGCGAGTGTGTTGTGGACCTGACGCGCCGGGAGGCCCGCAATCCGCAGGGGGAGCTGCACCTGACGCCGCTGGAGTACCGGGTACTGGACGTGCTGGCGCACAGTGCCGGGCTTGTCGTTCGTACCCCCCAGCTCCTCCGCGAAGTCTGGGGTCCCGGGCGGGCAGGCGACACAGCCAGCCTCCGGGTCTGCCTGCGCAATCTCCGGCAGAAACTCGAACCGGATCCCCGCCAACCGCGCTTCCTGCTCACCGAAGTCGGGCTCGGCTATCGCCTGAAAGTGGAGTAGGAACGCCTTCAGGCGCGAATGGGGACAGACGCAAATGGGGACATGCCTCATTTCCCTGCGTGAAATGAGGCATGTC
>JANNJM010000013.1:0-25413 GCA_031395645.1 Gammaproteobacteria bacterium
GTAGCTCTGGCAAAGGTGCAGTCGTTTTCGGGGGCGCCCCCAGATAGACTGGCCGCCAAAGAACCTTCAAGAGCAGGCTTCCATGCAGCAATTCGACGGTACCACCATTGTTTCCGTCCGCCGTAACGGCTCGGTTGCCGTCGGCGGCGACGGCCAGGTTACCCTCGGCAACACCATCATGAAGGGCAATGCCCGCAAGGTCCGGTGGCTGGCCGATGGACGGGTACTGGCCGGCTTCGCTGGCGGTACAGCCGACGCCTTCACGCTCTTTGAGCTCTTCGAGGGCAAGCTCGAGCAGTACGGCAACCTGAGTCGGGCGGCGATCGAGCTGGCGAAAGACTGGCGCACCGACCGGCGCCTGCGCCGTCTCGAAGCCCTGCTCTGCGTGGCCGACCGGGAGCGCTCCCTGATCGTCTCCGGCAACGGCGACGTGATCGAACCGGAAGACGACCTGATGGCCATCGGCTCGGGCGGCCCCTTCGCCCAGGCGGCAGCCCGGGCATTGCTGGAGAACTCTGAGCTCAGCGCCGAGCAGATCGTCCGCAAGAGCCTGGAGATCGCCAGCAGGATCTGCATCTACACGAATGAGTACATCACGATCGAAACGCTGGTAGGAGCGCCTTCAGGCGCGACCGGCGGGACCGGACCGAAAGATGCTGGTCGCGGCTGAAGCCGCTCCTACCGGCCAGGAAAACCCCATGTCGCAAATGACACCCCGCGAGATCGTCCAGGAGCTGGACAAGTACATCATTGGCCAGGACCCGGCGAAGCGGGCCGTGGCGATTGCGCTCCGCAACCGCTGGCGGCGCATGCAGGTGGGTGAGCCACTGCAGAATGAGATCACGCCGAAGAACATCCTGATGATTGGCCCCACCGGCGTCGGCAAGACCGAGATCGCGCGCCGTCTGGCACGCCTGGCCCAGGCGCCTTTCATCAAAGTGGAAGCCACCAAGTTCACCGAGGTCGGTTACGTGGGCCGGGAAGTCGACAGCATCATCAAGGACCTGATGGACGCAGCCGTGAAGCTGACCCGTGAGCGGGAGACCCAGAAGGTCCGTCACCGGGCTGAGGACGCGGCCGAGGAGAAGGTCCTCGACGCCCTGCTCCCGCCACCGTCGGCTGGCTTCACGTCTCCCCAGGATTCCCGCGACTCGGAGACCCGGCAGAAATTCCGCAAGATGCTCCGGGAGGGCAAGCTGGACGACAAGGAAATCGAGGTGGACCTCGCGGCCGTCCCGATGGGCGTCGAGATCATGGCGCCACCAGGTATGGAGGAGATGTCGAGCCAGCTCCAGAGCCTGTTCCAGAACATGGGCTCGGGCAGACGCAAATCGCGCAAGCTCAAGGTGAAGGAGGCGTTCCGGTTGCTCATCGACGAGGAAGCCGGCCGCCTCATCAATGAGGAAGACCTGAAGCTGGCGGCTCTCGAGAACGTGGAGCAGAACGGCATCGTGTTCATCGACGAGCTGGACAAGGTTGCCCGCCGGGGCGAAACCCAGGGCGCCGACGTGTCCCGGGAAGGCGTGCAGCGGGACCTTTTACCGCTGGTCGAGGGCTGCACCGTCAACACGAAGTACGGCATGGTGAAGACCGACCATATTTTGTTCATTGCCTCGGGCGCGTTCCACGCGTCCAAACCTTCCGACCTGATTCCGGAACTGCAGGGCCGCTTCCCGATCCGCGTGGAGCTCTCCGCCCTGACTACCGAAGACTTCGTGCGCATCCTGACCGAGCCGGACGCATCGCTGACCCGGCAGTACTCAGCCCTGCTGGCTACCGAAGGGGTGACTGTCGAATTCGCCGCGTCCGGCGTGCGCCGGCTGGCCGAGATCGCCTTCCACGTGAACGGCCAGCAGGAAAACATCGGCGCCCGTCGCCTGCACACGGTGATGGAGCGCCTGCTGGAGAGCGTGTCCTTCGCGGCAGCCGACCAGAGTGGCGAGCGGGTGATGGTGGATGCGGCGTACGTGGAGTCGCAGCTGGGCAGCCTCGTCAAGGACCAGGATCTGAGCCGGTACATTCTCTAGCCGGCAATGGCCGCTTGGCGATCGCCGCCCGGTAGATTCGCGCTAGACTGATCCTCCAGTTTGGCGCAAGGAGAGTCCCATGACTGATCGAACCAGGGCGAGCGGGTGCATGTGTGGCGCCGTCCACCTCCAACTCAGCGGCGAGCCATCGGTAATGGCCTATTGCCACTGCGAATCATGCCGCGGCTGGCTGGGCGCACCCATCCACTCCGCGAGCCTTTGGCCCGCAGCAAGCGTCAAAATCGTCAAGGGTGCCGAGCGGCTCGGCCTCTACAAGCGGACCGAGGCCAGCCACCGAAAATTCTGCTCAAGCTGCGGGACGCCCGTGCTCATCGAACATCCCTCCATCGGCATGGTCGATGTTCCTGCCGGGCGGATCGACGGTCTCGCGTTCAAGCCAACGTTGCACGTTCACTACGGCGAGAAGGTGCTTGCCCTAAAGGACGGCTTACCGAAGTTCAAGGACTTCCCCAAGGACTTCGGCGGCAGCGGTGATCTGCTTCCCGAGTAGGCCCGCCGGGCTGATGATCCCGGCACCGGGCGACTATACTGGCGCCCGATGGACAACGCGCTGCTCTTCAAAGCTTTCATCCTCGGCATCGTCGAAGGGCTCACTGAGTTCCTGCCCATATCCTCCACCGGGCACCTGATCCTCGCGGGTGACCTGCTCGGCTTCAACGACGCCAAGGGCAAGATCTTCGAGATCGTGATCCAGACCGGCGCCATGCTGGCGGTGGTCTGGGAGTACCGCGTCCGGTTCAGCCAGGTACTTGCGGGCCTGTTCGGGGACCCGGGGGCACAGCGCTTCGCGTTGAACGTGGCGGTCGCCTTCCTGCCGGCCGCCGTGCTTGGACTGCTCTTCGGGAGCGCCATCAAGGCCAATCTGTTCCGGCCCGTGCCGGTAGCCATCGCGTTCATTGTCGGCGCTTTTGTGATTCTCTGGGCAGAACGCCGGCCACTGACGGTACGGATCCACACCGTGGAAGAGATGACGTGGCGAGACGCGCTCAAGGTCGGTATCGCCCAGTGCTTTGCACTGATTCCGGGCACGTCCCGTTCCGGCGCGACGATCATCGGCGGCCTGCTGTTCGGGCTTTCCCGACGGGTAGCCACCGAGTTTTCGTTTTTCCTTGCCGTACCGACCCTCATCGCGGCCGGCGCCTATGACGGCTGGAAGAATCGCGAGCTCTTTGCGGCGAACGACCTCGGCATGATCGCCGTGGGCCTCGCGACGTCCTTCGTCTCGGCCTTCCTGTGCATCCGCTGGCTGCTACGCTTCATCGTGACCCACAACTTCACGATCTTCGCGTGGTACCGGATCGTGTTCGGGGTGCTGGTGCTGGTCACCGCCTACACGGGTCTCGTCAACTGGACGGTGGGTTAAACCAACGCCAGTGCTTAAGATCACGGTCAGTGGCGTCGAGGTCTCGGTGCTCCGCAGGGCCATCAGGCACCTGCGCCTCGGGGTTTACCCACCGTATGGCACGGTCCGGCTCGCCGCACCGATCGGAGTCAGTGACGAAGATATCCAGCTGGCAATCGCCAACCGGCTGCCGTGGATCAGGCGTCAGCAGGCCCGGTTTGAAGCTCGGCCGCGCCAGACGAGGCCGGAAATGGTTAGTGGCGAGCGCCACTACTTTCTCGGGCAGCCTTACGTACTGCACGTCATTGAACAGCAAGGTCCGGTCCGGGCGTCAATGCGCGGCACGGATGCCATCGAACTGTCGGTCCGACCGTCTGCGAGCGTCGGGGACAGGGAGCGGGTTCTCGAGCACTGGTATCGCAAGCAGCTGAAGGAACTCATCCCTCCCCTGCTGACGGCGTGGCAACCCAGAATGCGCGTCGAGGCAGCGCAGTGGGGCATCAAGAAGATGAAGACGCGCTGGGGCTCCTGCAATATTCGCGCAAAGCGTATCTGGCTCAGCCTTGAGTTGGCCAGAAAACCGGCGGAATGCCTGGAATACGTCGTCGTGCACGAGCTTGTGCACCTGCTGGAACGCCGCCACAACCAGCGCTTTGTGGCCTACATGGACCAGTTCCTGCCGACCTGGCGGCTGGCTCGGGCAGAATTGAATCGCCTGCCATCCTAGCCAGTGGCCAGTGGCCAGTGGCCACCGGCTAGCGCGCTTCGACGACCGTGACCGTCTCGGTCTCGGGATCAAACATCACGCGCGCCTTGCCCCGCACGAGCAGCGCCATGACCTGCTCCACCTTCTGGTCGAGGCTGAAGTCCCGCGCGCCGTACTCGGTGCCCTCACGCAGCACAAACGATTCGATCACGCCGCGCAGCGCCTCAGCAGACAGATCGACATAGGGGATCTCGACGGGTTCGAGCGGTCGGTCGGCGTCGAGGTCGCTCACCCCCCGGCTGCTGGCGTCTTGGGCACCGCCGTAACCTTCACGGTGCCACCTGTTCGTTTCTGCAATTGCCGGAAATACAACTCAGGAAACCAGCGCTTCAATCGCCAGAGCATCGGCTCACGCTCGGTCGGGATGATCATGAAATCGCCGCGTTCGGCGGCTGCGAATACCCTGTCGACCACACTATCCAGCGTATCCGGGGAGGTATCCATCAGGTGCAGCACCTTCGCCCTGATTTTCTGGCTGCCAATCACGTCGTCACACAGATTGGTGCGAAAAAAACTCGGACAGATAACCCCCACCCTGACGCCGTAGCGCTGCACTTCGGCCCGCAACTGCTCGGATAACGCGACCACGCCTGCCTTGGCAACGCCGTAGCTCATGATACCGGGCGCGCCGGCCCGGCCGGCAAAACTGGCGGTACTCAGAATCTGGCCCTGGCCGGCCGAGAGCATGCCCGGCAGGAACAGGCGACAACCACGAACTACACTCAGGAGGTCGACTTCAAGGATCTTCCGCCACTCCGCCATGGTGGTTTCGACCATCAGGCCACCGGAAGCAATCCCGGCGTTGTTGATCAGCACATCCAGGCCGCCCCATTCGGCCACGATGCGGTCACGCAGCTGCTCCATCGCCTCGTCGCTGCCGACGTCGACCGTACAGGCCAGATGGCCGCTGCCCGACAGCGCGGCCCGGGTGGACTCGGCGCGCTCTGAGATGAGATCGGCACAGGCCACGCGTGCTCCGGAACCGGCATAGCGCCCGGCGAGCGCCCGGCCCAGGCCGCTGCCAGCACCAGTGATCAGCACACGACGAACAGACAGCATGCGACGGTTCCAGAAAGGCCTGTACCAGGCTCGGCGAGCCCCGCTAGACTACCAGTCCCCACTAGCTCACGCGGAGTTCGCATGCGTCGCAATCTGTTCGTCCTGATGGTTCCCTGCCTGACCCTGGTAAGCCTCGCTGAGGCGGCCCAGCCGCCACCCACCACCGAAGAAGACAAGACACTGTATGCGCTGGGAATGATCTTAAGCCGCAATCTCCAGCCCTTTGCCTTTTCAGCCACGGAACTGGCCATGGTCCAGTCAGGGCTTAGCGATGGCGCTCAGAACAAGGCGTCCCTGAAGGACGCGGACAGCTACGTGCCGAAGCTGCAGGAACTGCAGAAAACCCGCCTGGCTGCCGCCGCCGTCAAGGAGAAAACCGCCGGCGCCGCCTACCTGACCAAGGCTACGGCCGAGACCGGCGCGACCAAGACCGGCTCAGGCATCGTCATCAAGACGCTGACAGCTGGCACCGGCGCAAGCCCCGCAGCCACCGATCAGGTCAAGGTGAACTACGAGGGCAAACTGGTGAATGGCACGGTGTTCGACAGCTCGATCGCACGCAACGCACCGGCTACGTTCCCTCTGAACGGGGTGATCCCCTGCTGGACAGAGGCTGTGCAGCTGATGAAGGTGGGTGGGAAAGCCCAGGTCGTCTGCCCGTCGGCGCTGGCCTATGGCGACGAAGGTCGTCCGCCGCAGATACCGGGTGGCGCGACACTGATCTTCCAGGTGGAACTACTGGAAATCGTGAAGGCCGCCACCGCCCCAGAGCTGCCTGCGAAGAAGTAACGACGGGGGCGGGCTGCCTTAAGCTTTGGGAGGACACGATGATTCGTGTCACTGCGCTGTTCACGTACCCCGTGAAATCCCTCCGGGGCGGCGCGGTGCCCTCCGCCGGGATCGACGACCTTGGTTTCGTCGGTGACCGTCGTTTTCTGGTGGTGGACGAAACGGGAAGCTTCATCACCCAGCGAACGATGCCGCGCATGAGTCTCGTGGACACGCGGCTGACGCACGGCGCGCTGACCCTCTCGGCCGAGGGGGCCGGCAGCATCTCGGTGGCCACCGCACCCGACACGACAGCACCGATCCGCAGTGTCCGGATCTGGAAAAGCGCGGGGCTGCAGGCTGAGGACTGCGGGCCCGAAGTCGCCGCGTGGCTGAGCAGCTTCCTCGGGCAACCATGCGGTCTTGTCCGGGTAGGCGCACGCTTCGCACGGCCGGTGCTGAAACCCGCGGCCCACCCCGGCGATCTGCTGGCCTGCACTGACGGCGCGCCACTGCTCGTGATCAGCGAAGCGTCGCTGGTGGTCCTGAACGAACGCATCGTAGCCGCCGCCGGTCAGCCAGTGCCCATGACCCGGTTCCGACCGAACATTGTCGTAGACGGCTGCAAGGCGTTTGCGGAAGACGAGTGGACGCGGATCTCGATCAACTCTGCCGTGTTTCGCAGCGCCGGCCAGTCTGATCGGTGCAGCGTGACCACCATCGATCAGCTGACAGCCGGACACGGCAAGGAGCCGCTACGGACACTGGCGACCTTTCGTCGCAACCCCAACGATGCGAGCGAGGTGCTCTTCGGCGCGAATTTCATCAACGAAACGAAGCGCGGCACGGTTCAGCTGGGAGACGAGGTCGTGCTCGCCGCGTGAGGCCGGACGCTATAAACACATACCGCCATCAATACACAGCGTGGTGCCGGTTATAAATGCGCCCCGGTCGGAAATCAGGTAGGCAGCCGCTTCGCCTGCGTCGTGCTCCGGGTCACCGAAACGACCGACGTGATGCTTCGCTGCGTTCTTCTGCTGGAAAGCAGGCATCGCCTTATGCATCTGCTGCGCCTTCTCGGTTTCGAAAACACCGAACAGCAGGGTGTTAATGCGTATCCCCTGCCGCGAGTACTCCAGCGCGGCTGCCTGCGTCAGGCCTTCGACTGCCAGCTTCGACGCAATGTAGGGCGCCATGCGCATACCGGTGTCGCGGGTCGCGCCTGAGCTGATATTGATAATGGAGTAGTTGTCGCCGGTCTTCGCCCCCTGGGCAAGGAACTGCCTGATCGCGAAGCGCATGCCGAGGTAGGTACCGGTGACGTTGGTACGCATGACCCGCTCGAAACTCTCCAGCGACTCATCGGCCAGCAACTGGAAATCACCCGAAAACACCGCGTTGTTGATGATTGCATCGAGACGGCCGTACCTGTCCACCGCAAACGCTACCAGCCGTTCGTTGTCAGCCTCAATGGTGATATCCATCGGCAAGTAAGCCACGCTGCCTGGCGCGCAACCGGCAGCTGCCCGCAGGCGAGCCAGAGCGAGCTCTCCCGTATCGCTGTGGCGACTTGAGATGACCACGCTGGCACCATATTTTGCGAGCCGGGTCGCCATGCCAAAGCCGATGCCCATCGTCCCGCCGGTAACGATGACTACTTTGCCAGTGAGTTCTTTATTGCTTGGCATTTCCCGCGCCTTGTTTTGCCTGCAGTTCGTCGAGGAGCATGACGGTTACAAAATTGCTGCCATTGGCCCTCGCCGCCGCCTCGGCGTTCCTGATGATCATCGGCTGGACGAAGCCGGGTGCCTTTTCGACCCTGGCGAGGGCCGCGTCTTCCCACTCCAGGGTGGCATTGGACTTCGCGTCCCGGGGCACGACCGGCTCCGACATGCCGTAGTCCTTCGGTCGGGTCGGCTTGCTGCGGTCGATGTCAACGTACTTCAGGTCGCTGACGGCGGGCCCGGCCGCCTTGCCCGCCGGGATCCGGGGCATGGGGGCATACACCCAGCCATCCGGGCTGGCCTTGCGGTTGGGTGATGGAATAATCCGCACTGCATGGGCGGGGTCAACCAGCTTCGCACGATCAATCTGCCAGCCCTTGTTGCGGAGAGTCTCCATCAGCCCCCAGTAGGCGAGCATGATCTTGTCTTCGTCGTGGGTGTAGATGCCGTTCGGGTTCGGGCCGGAAGCCGCCACCAGCGGTCGTTGCGATTCAGCCAGCGCCTTGTCCTGATGAATATTTTGCAGGTTGCGGCGTGTGTGCTCCACATCGAAGTCTGCTTCCATCCGGTAATTGCGCAGGAAGTAGTGACGCATCATCGTCCGGTGTTCGTCGATGGGCGTAGTGAACTCGTAGAAGATGTTGAACTCGCCGGAACCAATGCCGCCGATCTCCACCTGCCCGCGCAGCGTGAAGCCGGGAATGAAGTACTTCATGATTGATTCGACTTTGGCGTCCGTGGCCCGCATCTCACTCCAGACCCCGGCACTGGGAGTGGCGTTGACGCGCATTACCGACTGAAAGCCATGTTCGGTTGCGGTGATGTGGTGCTCCGGCGCCTGGATCGGGTTTTCGTTCCCCCGAAACAGGATGCCGTGCACCACGGGCAGGTGCACATAGTCCAGGTTGGTGAACTTGGCGGTGTGGTAGTCGGCGTTCCAGATCTCCGCGTTACTGGTGCAGCGGAACTGGTCGCTGTCCCACTCGGGGATGTCGAAGATCGGTGCAGCAGCGTCCGGCTCGTCGCCGAGACACACCCAGATCAACCCGTACTTCTCCACGGTTGCATAGGCGTCGGTGCGGATTCCCGGCGCCACCACCTGCGCGTCGTGATCGCGTCGGGAGGGGATCAGGGTGCAGGTGCCGTGGCCATTGAAACGAAAGCCGTGAAACGGGCATGCGAGCGTGCCGTCCTTGTACAGGACTCCTTCAGCGAGGCTCGATCCCCGATGCGGGCACACATTGCTGATACACCGGGCCGTGCCATCCATCTCGCGGAAGAGCACCAGATCGGCGCCGAGCATCGTGACTTTCAGTGGCGCGTTGCTGAGGTCCTTGCTAAAGCCAGCCACGTACCAGACGTTGGTGTACACGGTGGATCTCCCGTATCGCTAAATGGGGACATGCCTAATTTCTGGCGGCGGGCTCCCGCACGGAGTCGCCTGAAGAAATGAGGGATGTCCCCATTCTTCCATTTGCTCGCCAGGCATACCAGCGTTCCCGCAGGTCTGCCATCGCTGAGTAGGCCGCGGGCACCGCGACCAGCGACAGCAGCGTCGAGGTCAGCAGGCCGCCAATGACCGAGGCGCCGAGCGGCGCGCGGAAGTTACCGTCGGCGCCAAGTCCGAGTGCGATTGGCAGCATGCCCGCACCCATGGCAAGCGTGGTCATGATGACGGGCCTGGCGCGCTTGCGGCAGGCGGCCATGATCGCCTCGTGGCGCGACAGCCCCTGGTCGCGCTCACCGATGATCGCGTAGTCGACGATCAGGATGGAGTTCTTGGTGGCCACGCCGGTCAGTAGCAACAGGCCAATGAGTGATGGCAGGGACAGCGCATAGCCGCTCACCAGCAGGCCACCAAAGGCGCCCACACCGCACAGCGGGACGGCGCCGAGAATCACGAAGGGCTGCAGCGGATTGCCGAACAGGAGCAGGAGCACCAGGTAGACGCAGCCAATGCCTGCCAGCATCGCCAGGCCGAACCCCAGGAACATTTCGGCGAATGCTTCCGAGTCCCCGCTCGGCACGACGCGAACTCCCGGTGGCAGGCTTGACATGGCCGGCTGCTTGCGGAGAGCGGCCATCACGTTGCCCAGTGGCTGGCCATTCAGTTCAGCGGAGACCTTGATGTTCCGCTCACGATTCAAGCGCTCGATCTGCGCCGGGCCGCTGCCGTCGCGAATCGTGGCGACCGCAGAGAGGGGCACACTGCCGTTGCGGGCCGGGACCCGGAGCAGCGAGAGCAACGCCGTGTCCGTCAGCGAGGCTGCTGCAATCTGCACCCGGATGGGGATCTGCCGGTCGGCGAGATTCAGTTTGGCAAGGTTACGACGAAAATCGCCGCTGGTCGCAATCCGCGCCGCCGCCGCAATGTCTACCGTCGACACGCCGAGATCGGCCGCACGGGCTGCGTCGGGCACGATCACAATCTCCGGAGTAAGCAGCGACGCAGTCGACGCCACGCTGCCGAGGCCGGGAATCGAACGCAGTGCGGACTCAACACTGCGGCCAGCCAGTGCGAGCTGCTGGGAATCCTTACCCACCAGGCTTATATCGAGACGATCCCCGGGGGCCTGTGCCGCGAAGCTGACACGCACACCAGCCATGTCCTGTAGCCGTTCCCGGACCTCCGTCTCCAGTTCCTGGATGGTGCGTTTGCGATTCGCATTGAACTCCAGGGTGATTGAGGCCCTGCGTACGTCGGCCTGGCTCGTATTGTCGTAGCCACCGAGCGAGACGGACCCGATCCGGGCAAAGGTCAGCTTGAGTTCCGGCATGCCCAGCAGGAGTTCGCGCACCTGTTCAGCGGCGGCGACGGTATCGCCAATCCGCGCGCCGGGTGGCAGGTTAACCAGCAGGTCAGTCCGTGACTGATCCGAAGCGGGCAGAAAGGTGGTGGGAATCAACGGCACTATAGCGAGGGACACCACAAAGGTGCCCAGCGCGACGGCGAGCGTCCGACGCCTGTGCCGAAGCGCCGCTTCGACCCAGGACAGGTAGCGCGGCATCCAGCGCGGCTCCGGGGCCTCACGCACACTACTGCCCAGGAATTGGGCTGCGAGCATGGGCGTGAGCAGGCGGGCAACCAGCAGCGAGAAGAGCACGGCGGTCGCTGCCGTCCAGCCGAACTCGCGGAAGTAGAGGCCAATCTCGCCGGGCATGAAGGCCACGGGCACGAATACGGCCGCCAGCGTGGCGGAGGTGGCAATGACCGCAATCCCGATCTCGTCAGCCGCATCGATGGCAGCCTGGCGCGGGGACTTGCCCATCGCCCGGTGCTGCGCAATATTCTCGATCTCGACGATGGCGTCGTCGACAAGTACGCCGATCACGACCGCGAAGGCGAGCAGCGACAGCAGGTTGAGGCTGTAGCCGAGCAGGCTCATCACAGCGAAGGTGGGCACTACCGAGAGCGGCAGCGCCAGTGCGGAAATCCAGGTCGCTCGCCAGTCCCGGAGAAACAACCAGACGACAATGACCGCCAGCAGCGCGCCTTCCAGTAACATCGTGACCGAGGCATCGAAAGACTGCTCCGCCGGCTCCACTCCAGAGGCTGTTTCAATGAAGCGGACGTCCGGGTAGGTTGCCTCAAGCTCGGCAATCTTCCGCCGGACAAGCTTTCCGACCTCGACGGTACTGGTCCCGGCGGCACGTTGCACGGAGATCGCGACCACGGGCTTGCCGTTGAGCAGAGCAATCTCCCGGGGGTCTGCAATGCTATCCGTCACCGTGGCGAGCGACGACAGACGGATCGAGCGGCCGTCGGGCAGTGAAATCGGATAGTTGGCAAGATCGGCGGCCGTGCGCACGGTCGCCACGGTCCGCACGGTCTGTTCGCCGCCCCCCATCGACGTGCGCCCACCCGACAACTCGACCTGCAGGCGAGCCAGTTGCGCAGAGAGCGTTCCGGCGGTCAGGCCAAAGGCCTGGAGTGAGTCCGGGCGCAGGTCCACGCGGACTTCGCGGTCAACCCCGCCTGAGCGCTGCACCTGGCCCACACCATTGACGCTGAAAAGTTCCTTGCGGACGGTGTCGTCCACAAACCAGCTGAGTTCGTCAGGCGCCATACGCTCTGCAACGACCGCATAGCCAAGCAGCGTCGGCCCGAACATCGACACCCGGGCAATCACCGGCTCCTCAATGTCCGGCGGCAGGTCAGGGCGGGTGCGGTCGACAGCATCGCGCACCTCCTGCACGGCCTGATCGATATCACGCCCGAGGTCGAAGATGATGCGGGTTGTCGATACCCCACTGCTGACTGTGGAGGACAGTTTGTCGATGTCGGCTATGGACGCCACGGCGTCCTCAACTTTGCGCGTCACGTCCGTCTCGAGCTGGCCGGGTGTTGCTCCGGGCAGACTGATCGTGACCGTGACCTCCGGTATCACGAGATCGGGCAGCTGGGAGATGGGCAGCTTCCCGAGGCCGACGACCCCGGCGAGGCACAGCACCCCGAAAATCAGGGTCGCCGGGACGGGATTACGGATGCCCCAGAGGGACACGTTCATGGCTTTTTCCCGGCAACTTCACGCACCAGGTCCCCGTCGCTGAGGAAGCCTGCACCCTTCACGACGATCCGTTCAGCCGGCTTGAGCCCGCCCTGCACTTCAGTAAAGTCGCCACGCTGTGAGCCAATCGTGATCCGGCGCTGCTCAACCTTGAAGGCCGCTGCATTGCCCGCCTCCGCGACGAAGACGTAGGGGAAACCATCCCGAAACACAACCGACTCGCGCGGCAGAACCGTAGCCGACGTGGCGCCAAGCAGCACCTGGCCCTGGGCGAACATGCCGGCGCGCAGGTCCCCGGGCGTCGGCAAATCTGCATAGAGAATACCCGTACGGGTTTCGGGATCCACGGCCGGCGCAACGGCGCGGACCTTCCCCAGGACACTCTGTCCGCTCGGGCTCTTCAGTTCGACCGGGGTGCCGACCCGCACCCGGGTGAGATCACCCTCGGTAAGCTCTGCTCGCCATTCCAGGCGCCCCTGCCGGATCATGCGCAGCAGGTCGGTGCCGGCCGATATGATTTGTCCCGGCTGCACCGTTCGGGCCGAGATCACACCGGCATCCGGCGCCGTCAGCGTCGCAAAACCGAGCCGCAGGCGCGCCGCGTCACGATCCGCTTCCGCCGCGGCGAGCTGAGCTTCCGCGCTGATCAGCGTCGCGCGCAATTCGTCGGCATTACTGGAAGAAATCAGGCCGTCCTTCTGCAGCGACTCACCCCGGGTTGCGTTGGCGCGGGCCAGCGCGAGACTCGCCTCGGCCTGGGCCACGCTGGCATCCGCCTGGCGGGCCTGAACCTGCAGGGTTCGGGCGTCCAGTCTTAGCAGCGGCTGGCCAGCCCGCACGGTATCGCCCACCTCCACCAGCACGGCCGCCACCCGGATACCGGTGAGTTCCACGCCGAGCGACATCTCTTCCCAGGCGGCCACCGAGCCGGACACGGCCAGCGCGCGTTCCATCTTTTGCGTAGTCATGGTGGCCGTCGTTACCACCAGGCTAGTCTTGGGTTCAGCGGTCTCGGGCGGCGCGGCGCGGCCACAGCCAGCCAACAGTGCAGCGAGCACCAGCGCGAAATAGGCATCGGTCATGGGCAGTTTCACCAGGAGGTTTCTTATCGACGGTTAGCTAGTCAGTGTAACGCAACGGTCCCGTTCCCGCGCCGCCTCGCACGCCCTGCACCTGCGGTACAGTGCCCCACCCCCGCTCGCAGGCTGCCATGACAACCATCACTTCCAGCGAGAACTCGCGGTTCCGAGAGCTCGTCGGCCTGGCCGAGTCCGGCAGGGACCGTCGACAGGCCGGCCTTGCCCTGCTTGATGGCCTGCATCTGCTCGACAGCTATCGGCAACGAATCGGTGCGCCGACGCAGCTGGTGGTCAGCAGCACCGGCCAGCGCCGGGCGGAGGTCGCGACGATGCTGGCACGACTCCCGACGGTACCCTGCCTGGAGTTGAGCGACGCGCTGTTCCGCCGGCTGTCTCCGGTGGAAACCCCGACCGGTATCCTGGCCGTGATCCCGATTCCGGCAGGCCGGCCTCCACCCGCAAACCCGGAGCCCTGCGTCCTCCTCGAAGATATCCAGGATCCGGGCAATCTGGGCTCCGTCCTGCGCTCCACGGCCGCCGCCGGCATCCGGCAGGTGTACCTGTCGTCCCAGTGCGCCGACCTGTGGTCGCCGAAAGTCTTGCGGGCTGGCATGGGTGCCCACTTTCACCTGGAGTGCTTCGCCGGCGTCGACCTCGACGGATTCGCCGCCAGTTTCCCCGGCCGCCTGATCGCCACGGATCTGCAGGCCAGCCTGTCCATCTTCCAGGTCGACCTCTCGGGACTAGTCGGCCTGATCTTCGGCAACGAGGGGGCAGGATTGTCGCCGGCGCTCAAAGCGGCGGCGGCCACCCTGGTCAATATCCCGATGCCCGGGCAGACGGAGTCCCTGAACGTCGCCGCGGCAGCCGCCGTGTGCCTCTTCGAGCGGGTTCGTCAGTTAGGATAATCGGCTCATGGAACAGACCCACTTTGGCTTCGAGACCGTACCCGCCGCCGGGAAAGCCGAGCGTGTGCGCGCGGTCTTCGACTCGGTGGCCAGCAACTACGACCGGATGAACGACCTCATGTCCGGTGGGCTCCACCGTTTGTGGAAGCGCTTTGCGCTGGGCCGCACTGGCCTACGGCCGGGTGACCGGGCGCTGGATGTGGCCGGCGGTACCGGGGACCTGTCCGCTGGCATGGCCCGGCAGGTGGGTCCGGCCGGTCTCGTGTGCCATACGGACATCAATCGCGAAATGCTCGACCGCGGGCGACGCCGCCTGGTCGATGCGGGTCTGTTCTCGAACGTCAGCACACTTCAGGCCGACGCGGAACACCTGCCCTTTGCCGATGCCAGCTTTCACTGCGTGACGATCGGCTTCGGCCTGCGCAACTGCACCGACAAACCCGCCGCCCTGCGCGAGATGGCCCGCGTGCTGAAGCCCGGAGGCCGCCTGCTGGTGCTTGAGTTCTCCAAACCGGCAGTGAAGCTGATCGAACCACTCTATGACCTTTATTCCTTCCGGATCCTGCCGTGGCTGGGCGAGGTCGTCGCCCGGGACGCCGGCAGCTACCGCTACCTGGCCGAGTCGATTCGCATGCACCCGGACCAGGAAACGCTGCGCGACCTCATGACCACAGCAGGGCTTGAAGACGTCCGGTACCACAACCTGAGTGGCGGTATCGTGGCGCTGCACTTGGGCTACCGGTACTAGGCGCACCGTGGATTTCCTCTCCTCAGCTGCGTTCCGGCCGATCGAACTGCTGATCAACCGCGGTATAGGCCTGTCGTCCACCGCCAGGGCGATGGCCGTTGCACTGGATGGCGAGTCACTGGACGTGCGCCTGGACGGCACGCCGCTGCGGCTACGTCTCAGTGCGACGGACGGCCAGGTACGGGTTACCGCAGCCACTGGCGAGGCGGCTGCATCAGCGACTCTGGCCGGCTCACCGCTTGCGATGCTCCGGCTCCTCGGCGGCGACCCGCAGGCGCTGATCCGCGCCGGTGATGTGCGGATGACGGGCAATACCGACGCCGCGAACCAGTTTCGCGACCTGCTGCACATGGCGCGTCCGGACCTGGAGGAAGAGCTGTCAAAGCTGATCGGCGACCCGGTTGCCCATCAGTTGGGCAACCTTGCCCGCGGCATCGCGGGCTGGGGCACACGCGCGGCCGAGTCCGTGTCGCGAAGCTTCGGTGAGTATGTGACGGAAGAGCGGCGCACCTTGCCGACGCGCCCCGAGGTGGAGGAGTTCTACCGCGAGGTGGATCGGGTGACGAACGACGTGGAGCGGGCGGAAGCCCGCCTCAATGTCCTGAAGAGTCGCCTGAAAGACGGGCTGTGACGGTTCGTAGGAGCGGCTTCAGCCGCGACACCGAAATCGTCGTAGGAGCGCCTTCAGGCGCGAGACCGATCGCGCCTGAAGGCGCTCCTACCGTCGCATGAATCGCATCCAGCTCTTCGTCCGGCTGCTGGCCATCCAGCGGGTGCTTATCCGGCACGGCATCGACGCGCTGCTCGCGGAATCTGAGCTCCTCGGCCCGGCACGCCTGCTGTTGCGCCTGTCCCCTCGTACCTGGGGTCCACGCCGGTTCGATGCACCCCGCGGTGTTCGCATCCGGCAGGCACTGGAGGATCTCGGTCCGATCTTCGTGAAATTCGGCCAATCCGTCTCCACCCGGCAGGACCTCCTGCCGGCCGACATCGGCCAGGAGCTGACCAAGCTGCAGGACGAAGTGCCGCCCTTCCCCGCCGAACAGGCGCTCGAAGAGGTCGAGCGAAGCTTCGGCGCCCCCGCTGAAACGGTGTTCGCGAGCTTCGACCGCGAGGCACTGGCGGCGGCATCGATCGCCCAGGTACATGCCGCGCGCCTGCATTCAGGCGAAGACGTCGTGGTGAAGATCCTGCGGCCAAGGGTCCGGCAATTGATCCAGCAGGATCTGGAAGTGATGTACACGCTCGCCCGGCTCGCGAAGCGCTGGTGGCCAGAGGCGCGCCGCCTGCGGCCTGTGGAAGTAGTGAGTGAGTACGAGAAAACCATCCTGAACGAGCTGGACCTGCTGCGGGAGGCGGGGAACGCAACTCAACTGCGGCGCAACTGGCAAGGGTCACCCCTCATCTACGTGCCGAAGGTCTACTTTGACTACTGCCGGACGTCGGTGATGGTGATGGAACGGATCCGCGGCATTCCGATCGACGACGTCACGGCCCTGAAGGCAGCCTCAGTGAACATTCCCAAGCTGGCAGCGAACGGGGTGGAGATCTTCTTCACCCAGGTTTTCCGCGACAATTTCTTCCACGCCGACATGCACCCCGGCAACATCTTTGTGGACGCCAGCAGTCCCGAAAATCCGCGTTACTGTGCCGTGGACTTCGGCATCGTCGGCAGTCTCGAAGAGCGCGACCGGCGCTACCTGGCGGAGAACTTCCTGGCGTTCTTTGACCGGGACTATTTCCGGGTTGCCAAGCTGCACGTCGATTCCGGCTGGGTGCCAGCGGGCACGCGGGTGGACGAACTGGAGTCTGCGGTACGCACGGTGTGCGAGCCGATTTTCAGCAAACCGCTGAAGGAGATCTCCTTCGGCCAGGTGCTCCTGCAGCTGATCTCGGTGGCCCGCCAGTTCAACATGGAAGTGCAGCCCCAGCTGATCCTCCTCCAGAAAACCCTGGTGCAGATCGAGGGCCTGGGCCGCGTGCTCTACCCGGATCTGGACATCTGGCAGACCGGCAAGCCCGTGCTGAAGGCCTGGATGATCGAGCAGACCGGGCCTAAGGCCACGCTGCGGCGCCTGAGAAGGGAGTGGCCGGACCTGCGCTACGCGCTGGAGAAGCTGCCACTGGTGGCCCGGAAGCTGGTGGACGAAGTGCTGGGCGAGGGGCCCGCGCGGGGCGGGTACCCGGCGCCAGTTGACCCGGTCGGCACGCCGGCGGCAGCCTGGTCCCGTCACGGGGCGACGGCCGGGGCGGCCCTGCTGATTAGCGCCGCGATCTGGCTGGGTCTCGACACGTCCCCGCACTGGGTGGGCTGGGTAGCCGGCGCGACAGGCTTGCTAACCCTCTGGTTCACAAAACCAAAGCCGTAGGAGCGCCTTCAGGCCTGGAAGAACTTGAGCGCTGCGATCATCAGGCCGAAGCCGACCACCAGCATGGCGCCGAGGCGGACGGTCATAGTTGTGGACAGGAGTTCCAGGTCCTTGCGAACGCTCGCAATCTCGCTGCAAACGCGTCCGGACAGTATCTCCAGGTCCTTTCGCACAAGGGCAATTTCCTGCCGGACCTCCCCGCGGAGGTGATCAAGGTCGGTCTTGGTAGCCAGGGTTGTGCCCATGTCCCGCTCCATCGCATCGACCACGCCAGGGTGGGGACTCACTCTAATCGGGTTGCGCTCCGCGGGTAAGCCAGGATTTCCAATGACTTTGCCCGGAAACGGCTCCAGCTTCAGTCCTTGTAGTTCTCATAAAACACGTAGCTGGTCGAATAGTCACTGACCTCGAAGTAGACCTTCTTCTCGCCCGGGTCCTTCAGCCAGTTGAAGTTCTCATCCACGACGCCGTAGCCGTAGCGGAACGAACGGGGCTCGTTGTCGGAGGTGCCGATGCCGGTGGTCATCTTGTCGATCTCGATGAAGCGCATCGCGAGCTTCTCCCCGGCGTAGACATCCAGGACGCCGTCGGTGCCTGTCCAGTTCTGCACTCCCCGGCCGAACTTGTTCTGTTGTTCCTGGGTGCAGGCTGAGAGGCCCGCAATGGCGGCCAGTCCAAGAATTACGAGTAGCCGCGTAGCCGGGATTAAACCGCGCATGGGACTGCCTTTCAGTGTCAGGAGAATCTGCACAATGATGCCGGAAATGGCACGCGACAGGCGAAACGGCTGCTCCTAGGCTGGGTCCACGCTGTAGTACGGACGTTCGCAAGCATGCGGCTGCACTTCTATCGGGATCCGGAAACCGGTCTGCCCCATATCTACGGGCACGACGTGACGGAAATGGACGTTGAGCAGGCGATGCGCCGGCGCGGCGAGGACCGGGCGGGTGCGGGTGGGTCTCGCGTGGCTATTGGCCGGACGCTGGCTGGGCGCGTTGTACGCATCATCTACGTGCGCAACTCCGATGAAGAGGGTATCTTCGTGATCACTGCCTACGAGCTTCGAGGCAAACCGCTGATCGCCTATCGCCGCCGCAAACGGAGACATCTGCAGTGAAAAAGGCACTTAGGTTTCCGAAGGGTTGGGATGCAGATCGGGTCCGGCAAGTATTGGCGCGTTACGAGTCCCAGTCGGAAGACGAGGCGCTGGCGGAGGACGAAGCCGCCTACGAAACTGACGGCCAGACGTTAATGATCGTACCGACTGACCTGGTTCCGGAGATTCAGCAGCTCGTTGCAAGACGCGGCCGGTAGCGCGGCCGGTAGCGCGGGAAGGGTCGCGCCTGAAGGCGCTCCTACGGGGGCGCCCGCAGTGACTTCAGAAACGCCACCGGATCTGCCCCGGCCTCCAGCTGCTCCACCAGCGCCGAACCCACGATGACACCGTCCGTGTGCGGCGCCAGGCTGCGCACCTGTTCCGCGCGGCGCACACCGAAACCGGCGCAGACCGGCAGTGTCGTCAGGGCCCGCACGCGATCCAGGTAGTCGGTAACCCCGGCTGGCAATTCCTTCGCGCCTCCGGTGATGCCTAAGACGGTGACAGCGTAGACGAACCCCTGACTCGCGGCGCACAGCCTCTGCAGGCGCTCTTCCGGTGTGGCTGGCGTCACCAGCTGGATCAGCGCGAGGCCTTCGGCATTCAGCGCTGCAGTGAGGTCTGCGCTTTCCTCAATCGGCAGGTCGGGAACGATGAAGCCGCAGACCCCGGCGGGTACGGACGCTTGCGCGAGCTCCCGGTAGCCCAGATTCAACAGCGGATTCAGGTAGCTCATCAGCACGATCGGCGCCTCGAACGGTGCTGCGGCTGCCAGTTCCCGAAGAATCCACCGCAGGCTCACGCCGGCCGCGATGGCCGCGTGGCTCGCCCGCTGGATCGTGACGCCGTCCGCCATCGGGTCGCTGAAGGGTACGCCGACCTCCACCACGTCGGCCTCGCGGGCGATCGCCGCAAGCGTCGCGATGAACTGGTCTTTGTCGGGGTAACCGGCCGTGATGTAGGGCACGAGGGCCGTCCTGCCGGCAGCCGTCGTCTGGCGGATGGCTGCCGTGATGCGCGCGTGTGGCTGACTCATGCGCCCGCCTCCGCGAGAATCTTCCTTGCGCCACCGAACACCTCGGACAACGTCGGCATGTCCTTGTCGCCCCGACCGGACAGCCCGATCAGGATCTTCTGACCCGGGTGCGTCGCAGCCCACTGGCGGGCGCCGGCGAAAGCGTGGGCTGTCTCGATTGCGGGCAGGATGCCCTCGGCAGAACAACACTCACGGAGAGCATCGAGCGCCTCGTCGTCCGTCGCACTCGTATAGGACACGCGGCCGAGCGCCCGGAGCAGCGCGTGCTCGGGGCCCACGCCCGGGTAGTCCAGGCCAGCGGAAATCGAGTGGGTCTCCTGGACCTGGCCTTCGGCATCCTGCAACAGCATCGAGTAAGTGCCATGCAGAACGCCGGGACGGCCGGTGGCCAGTGTCGCGGCGTTGTCGCCCAGTTGCCCGCTGCGCCCGCCTGCCTCGACGCCAATCAGCGCCACCGACGCATCGCCGACCAGCGGATGGAACAGCCCGATCGCGTTCGAGCCGCCGCCGACGCAGGCGAAGACGGCATCGGGAAGGCCGCCCGTGCGCTCGATGAACTGGGCACGAGCCTCGCGGCCGATGACCGACTGGAGCTCGCGGACCAGCAACGGGTAGGGGTGCGGGCCCACGGCGGAACCGAGCAGGTAGTAGCTGCCGTTGGGATCCGAGACCCAGTCGCGGAAGGCTTCGTCGATCGCCGCGCGCAGGGTCCGGTCGCCGCTCTTGACGGGCACCACCTCGGCGCCAAGCTGCACCATGCGCTCGACGTTCGGTGCCTGGCGACGCACATCGACGGCACCCATGTAGACGATGCACGGAATGCCCACGCGGGCGCAGGCCGCGGCGGTCGCGACGCCATGCTGGCCGGCACCGGTCTCCGCGATGATGCGCTTCGCCCCCAGTCGCTTCGCGAGCAGGGCCTGGCCGAGGGCGTTGTTGATCTTGTGGGCGCCGGTGTGGGCCAGGTCCTCGCGCTTTAAGAAGACCTCGACACCCCAGCGCCTGCTAAGCGTCGGCGCTCCGGAAAGCGGGGTGGGACGGCCGACCCAGTCCCGCAACTCCCGCCCCAGTTCGGCCTGAAAATCCCGGTCCATCAGAAACCGCTGCATGCCGTCTTCAAGCCTCTGCAGCGCCGGGATCAGGGTTTCCGGAGCGTAGCGGCCACCGAAGGGGCCGAAGCGCCCGCGAGAGTCCGGCAGCTCGCCCGCAACAAGTTGCTTCAGAAGTCCGGCGCGCTCCGCCGGATTGATTTCACCAGCCTGACTATTCATTGGCATATTGAAGCTCCGCTTCCCGTACCGCCTCAATGAAGGCGGCGATACGCCCCACATCCTTGACGCCGGGTTTTGATTCCACGCCACTGCTCACGTCCACCCCAAAGGGCCGAACCGTGGCAATCGCCTCTCCCACATTGTCCGGCGTCAGCCCTCCGGCGAGTACCAGCTTGCGGCCAGACGCGAGCGCTGCCGCCCGCTGCCAGTTGGCCAGCACACCCTCGCCGCTGACTGCCGCCTCGAACAGCACCAGCTCATCAATCGGCAACGCCGCGACGTCCAGTCCCGGCGTGTCGCGATACACCGGCAGCCGGCTGAATTGCGGAGCAACGTCCAGCCCGGCGAAATCATCCGCGTCGGTCTGCAGCCAGTCCGCCTGGAAGCCATCTGCCACCGCCTGCCAGTCCGAGGGCGTCGGGTGGCGCATCACGGCAACCCGGATCATCACGGGCGACAAGTCGGTGCAGAGTTCTGTGGCGCGTTTCGGCGTTACTTGCCGCGGCGATGGCGCAAAGACAAAGCCGATCGCGTCGGCGCCCCCGGTCACCGCCGCCGACACGGCGCGCGGGGTCGAGAGCCCGCAGATTTTCACGAAGACCCTCACCGCCTGTTTGACTCGAACGCCGAAGCGCGACCGGCCTCGAGCAGTTCTCTGGCGAGTCGCGCCGGATCACTCGCCCGCATCAGCGCGGTGCCAACCAGCGCGACGTGGTAGCCGAGACCTGCCACGCGGGCCGCCTGACCAGCGGACTCGACGCCACTCTCCGCGACCGTGGGAACATCCCGGGGCAGGTCCGGCGCCAGCGCCGCGAATCGCCCGAAGTCGACCTGCAGCGTGCGCAGGTCGCGGCAGTTCACGCCGAGCAGGGTGCGGCATCGTCCGTCCTTCGCCGCCGGGCCTGCACCGTGAATCACGGGCAGCGCGCGCAGGAGATCAGGCCGATCGAAGACTTCCACCAGCGCAAACAGGCCGAGCTGGTGCGTCGCGCGCAGCATCTCGCGCAACTCCCGGTCGCCAAGCATCGCTGCAATCAGCAGCACGCCGCCGGCTCCCGCTGCCCGGGCCTCGAGCAGCTGGTAGGGCGAGACCAGGAAATCTTTGCGCATGGCGGGCACCGGAGCCGCGGCGGCCGCCACCTCTTTGAGGTGAGCAAGATCGCCTTCGAACTCCTCGGGCTCCGTCAGAACAGACAGGGCCGCCGCACCTCCACGCACATAGTGGCGTGCCTGTGCGGCGATCTTCAGCGCGCCGGAGGCGAGATTACCCGCGGAGGGCGAACGCCGTTTCACCTCCGTGATGAGATCGAAACCCTGGGGCGAAAGACGCAGCGGCAGGGGCAATGGCAACTGACTCACTCGCTCGGCCAGGGGGCCGGCTGGCCGGTGTGCCTCGGCCGCAGCGGCCCGCAGCCGGCTTGAAGCCGCCATACGCGCGAGGAAGTCCGGCGCCCGGACGCTCATGCGGCGCCTCTCCGGAGCTGCGCCAGGAACCGGGTACCGCCGCCGGTCGACAGCGTCCGCAGCGCCAGCTCGATCCCGCGGCGCAGCCCACGCGCGCGGCCGGTGAGATCCAGCGCGAGGCCGGCACCGAGGACCAGCGCGTCCCGGTGCGGGCCCTCGTCGCGGCCCGTCAGTACGTCCTCGATGGCGCGCGCGTTCGACGCGGCGTCGCCACCGGCCAGGTCTTCAGGCGTGCAGCGTGGAATGCCGTAGTGGCCGGGATCGCGTTTCTGCCGCCGCACGGTACCTGGGCGTACGTCGAACACGGTGAACGGGCCGACCGGCGTGGCCTCGTCCCAGCCCGGTTCGCCGTGCACGACGAAGCAGCGCTGGATCGGCATGCCGGCCAGGGAGTCGGCCATCAGGCGCGCCGTCGGCAGGTCGAACGCGCCGATGACCGCGAACGGCGGCGCAGCGGGGTTGGTCAGCGGGCCGAGGATATTGAAGACCGTCCGCACACCGAGGGTCCGGCGAACCGGCGCTATGGCCTTCATCGCGGGATGAAACGTCTGCGCGAAGAGGAAGGTGAAGTTCGTGGCATCGAGCAAAGCGCGGGCGGCCAGCGCATCAGCAGGCAGTGTCACGCCGAGTGCTTCAAGCACGTCCGCACTACCGGACTTCGACGAGATGGAGCGATTCCCGTGCTTCACGATGGGCAGGCCGCAAGCCGCTGCGAGCAGCGCCGCTCCCGTGGACAGGTTGAGACTGCCGGAAGCGTCGCCACCGGTACCCACGAAGTCCGCCGCGGGCAGTCCGGGCGGCAGCTCGAAGCGGCGGGCCAGCGCCCGCATGGCCGTGGCGAAGCCGCGAACTTCGGCTGGGGTCTCGCCCTTGGCCCGCAGCGCGACGAGGAGCGCCGCTGCCAGCGCCGGCGGCAGGTTCTCATCTGTCAGGGCGTGGAGTAACTCACCTGCAGCGGCCTCGGAGAGGTCGATGCCGGCCAGCAACTGCTCGAGAATGGCGGAAAAGCCCGACATGCCGATCAGCGTGCCCCGGCCGGCGCCACTGCCGACATCGCGAGAAAGTTTCCTAGCAGCCGGTTGCCCTCGGGTGTGAGCACGCTTTCGGGGTGAAACTGCACGCCTTCCACCGGCAGTTCGCGATGCCGCACGCCCATGATCTCGCCCCGCTCGCTGCGTGCGGTAACCTCAAGCACGGCAGGCAGGCTGGCCGCTTCCGCCGCCAGGGAATGGTAACGACCCGCCTGGAACGGATCGGTCAGGCCCTTAAAAATGGTGTGGCCATCGTGCGAGATCATCGAGGTCTTGCCGTGCATCAGCCGGTCCGCGGACACGATCCGTCCGCCGAAGTGCTGCACCAGGGACTGGTGGCCAAGGCAGACACCGAGAATGGGCACGCGGCGCTCGAACGCCGCAAGCATCGGAAGCGACACCCCGGCATCGTCCGGACGCCCCGGGCCTGGGGAAATACACAGGTGCGTCGGGTTCAGCGCGAGTGCCTCCGCCACCGTCAGCTCGTCGTTCCGGTACACCTGCACCTCGGCGCCCAGCACGAGAAACGCCTGCACCAGGTTGTAGGTGAAGGAGTCGTAGTTGTCGATCAGCAGCAACCGGGGACTCACAGCCCTTCCTCCGCGATGGCCAGTGCATTGCGCAGGATCGCGCTCTTTGCCAGGACTTCCTCATACTCGGTCTCCGGCACGCTGTCGGCCACGATGCCGGCGCCGGCCTGGTACTGGTAGGTATCGCCACGAAAAATCAGGGTGCGGATCGCGATGGCCTGGTCCATGTCGCCATTACTGCCGAAGTAGCCCACGGTGCCGGCATAGAGTCCGCGGCAGACCGGTTCCAGTTCGTCAATCAGCTCCATCGCCCGGACCTTTGGCGCCCCCACCAGCGTGCCGGCCGGGAAGGCCGCTGCGAAGAGGTCGAAGGCGTCCTTATGCTTCGCGAGTTCGCCCTGCACGCCACTGACGATGTGCATCACGTGACTGTAGCGCTCGATGCAGCGATAGGGATCGACGTAGATGGAACCAGCCGAGGCCACGCGCCCCAGATCGTTGCGGGCGAGATCGACCAGCATCACGTGCTCGGCATTTTCCTTTTCGTCCGCGAGCAGCGACTGCTCGTGGGTGACATCCTCCTCAGGGCTAGCGCCACGGGGCCTCGTGCCGGCAATCGGGCGCAGCGACGCATGCCCGCGCCGCAGCTTCACCAGCGCCTCTGGCGACGACCCGGCCAGCTGGATGTCGCCCAGATCGACGAAAAACATGTACGGGGAAGGATTCAGCAGCCGCAACGCCCGGTACGTCTCGAAGGGTGACAGCGTGTGCCGGCCCGTGAACTGCACGGACAGCACCAGCTGGTAGACGTCCCCCTTCGCGATGGAGACCTTGCTGGCGGCCACCGCCTGCATGAACTCTGCGGCGCTCAGGCTCTGGACGGCAGCGGTGTGGCTGCCTTTCGGGGGTGCCGGCGGCAAGGCTCCGCGTAGCAACTCGATCACCTTGGCGCGGAGCAGTTTCCGCTCGGCCTCGGGGCCAGCGTGCAGCAGCGCGATCCGGCGCGTGAGGTGATCGAAGACCAGCAGGGATTCCGCTGCGAGATACGCCGCCTCTGGCGCCTTAGGGTTGTTGGGATTGTCCGGCGCCTTGGGCAGCCGTTCGAAGTACCGCACCAGATCGTAGCCCGCGACACCGACCAGGCCACCCGCGAAGGGCAGGTCCGGAATTACCGGCGCCAGTTTCGGCGCCGAGGCGAGCGTGGCCCGTAGTGCTGCGAGCAACTGCTCGCGGCCCGCGGGCCGTGGCCGGCGCTCGCCATCCGCAAGCATGCCCGTCTCGTCGAGCCGGAACTCGACCGCCGCGCCGAAACCAAGGAAGGAGTAGCGCGCGAGGTGGGCCCCGCCTTCCACGCTTTCGAGCAGGTAGCGGGGCACAAGCGGCGCGAGCTTGAGCCAGGTGGACACCGGCGTGTCCAGGTCGGCGGTGATGTCAAAGGGTGGCTGCATGTTCGGACTTCGTAAAAGAAAAAACCCATCGTCGCTGCCGCGAGGATGGGTCCTGAGGTGCTCGAAAGTGCCGGGCTACGCCAAACCGCTCCTTGCGGAGAGAGCCTTGGGCCGCCACCACCAGCCGCGGGTTACCGGGAGCTTGCGCATGGGGGCAGTATCCTCGGGGGCTTCGGGGGCCGTCAAGGCGGCGGATGGCCGCATCCGGCAGATGGGCG
>JANNJM010000105.1:0-41568 GCA_031395645.1 Gammaproteobacteria bacterium
CAGCGCTCCTAGCCGCCGAAGAATTGCCGCTGGAAGCGGACGGAAAAGCGGCTGGTCTCGTTGACAGGAATTGCGTCCACGGTGAATACCAGCGTCTCGTCATTGGCCACCGCCACGTCGCCAATGTAGTAGATCGCATCACCCTCGCGAATCTCGCGCAGAGTCAGCTCCTTGAACTGCCCGTTCAGGTTCACGGCCTGCGCCGTGACGCTGCCGGATACCGGCATACCAGGCGTGCCGTCGGCCTTCTTCACCATGGAGATGTTGACGAGCGCACGATTCGAGCTGCGCACGATGTTGTAGTTCCTGGCAATCTCGGGCGTCAGCGCATCCGTACGGATGGCGTTGAAATGCAGCACGTAGTTGCCAAAATCCCGGGATGCCGATGTGGCGGGCTCCGTCGGGGTTGCCGCAGCAACAGGTGCTGGCGGGGAGGTGTTCTGCCCACAGCCAGTCAGCATGCTGTACGCCAGGACGACGCCGAACAGGCACGGGAGGCCTGCCAGGCTGGCAATTCTCTGCTTCGTCTTCATGGTTTCGGCATCCCCCTGGTTGGAAAATTCTGGCAGCTGTCCGTTGGGACTATAAACCCTCGGAGCACTTCAAAACACCAAGCCGCCAAGCGACCCACAACGCAGGCCGGACACTACACGGTCCACCGGCAGCAGCATCGCAAGGGCCTGGATGGCGATCAGCGCAAACAGGGGCGACAGGTCCAGGCCACCGATCAGCGGAATCAGGCGCCGGAACGGTGCCAGTACCGGCTCCACAATGGCGGCGACGACGGCCGCGCCGGGGTTGTAGCCGCCCGGGCTTACCCAGCTCAGCACGACGTAGATGATCATGGCCCACGTGAACACGTTGAGGACGAGCTTGACGACGCTGAGCAGGGCGAGAGCCAGAATCTGCAAAATGGCGGGTTCCGCTACGCAGCCGATGCGAACCAGAAGTGTCGTGGCCACGAGCTGCAGGCCGAGCAGCAAGACGACGGTCGCAGTGTCGATCCGGCCGATGGAAGGCAGCAGCCTCCGCAGTGGAATGACCAGCGGGTTGGTGATGCGCAGGATGAACTGCACGAGCGGATTGCGCTTGTCGACGGCGGCCCACTGCAGAAGGAGGCGGAGAGCAAACGTGAGCACGTAGAGATCGAAAAGCGTGCGCAGGACAAAGACCAAAGCGTTTTGCATGAGCCTAGTTTCCTTCAGGAGAGCGGCCGAGCTCAGTTGCCCGGTCCCGGGCTGCCGTCAGTGCCTGCCGGACGATAGCCTCGAGGTTTGCCGCCTCGAAAACGCGCAGGGCTGCTGCGGTAGTCCCGCCCGGTGAGGTCACGGCAGCACGGAGCCGGGCCGGCTCGGCGCTGGTTTCGATGACCAGCCGTGCGGCGCCCAGAGCGGTCTCCCGGGTCAGTGCTGCAGCCAGTTCCGCCGTCAGGCCGAGCTCGACGGCGGCGCGCTCCATGTGCTCCATCAACAGATAGAAGTAAGCGGGCCCGCTGCCGGACACGGCGGTGACCGCATCCATCAGCGCTTCATCATCCAGCCAGACCGCCCGGCCTGTCGCCGAGGCAATGTACCCGGCGATCTGCCGCTCCCGTTCTCCAACGGCGGCAGACGCCGCCAGGCCGGAGATTCCGGCGCCGATCGTGGCTGGCTGGTTGGGCATGACCCGCACGAGCGGCGTGTCTGGCCCGAACCAGGTTCTCAGCGAGCCCAAGGTAATGCCTGCCGCTACCGACAGGATCAACTGTCCGGAACGGCGCGGAGCCGTGGCGAGCTTGCGTGCGATGTCTGCCATCAACTGCGGCTTCACTGCCAGGACGAGCACGTCCGCCACGCCCGCCACGGCGCCGTTGTCGACGTGAATCCCGACGCCCGCATGGAGAGTGACCACCTGCTCGAGCTGCGCCGGATCCGGATCCGCTACCTGCAGCCGACCGGCCGGGTGACCTGCTTGCAAAAGTCCACGCACCAGGGCGCGGGCCATGTTGCCGCTGCCAATCAGGCCAATAGTCAGGTTGTCGAAGTTCACGATTCGCCCCTCATGGACGCTTGCCAAACAAAGCCGTACCGACGCGAATCATCGTGCTGCCTTCTTCAATTGCAATTTCAAAATCGTCCGACATGCCCATCGACAGGGTATCAAGTACGTGCCCCCGGGCAATGAGTTCATCCATAAGTGCGCGGGCGGCGCGGAATTCCGTGCGCAAGGCGTCCGCATCGAGTCCCGCCTGTGGGAGGAGCAGGAGGCCGCGAAGGCGCAGGCGCGGGAGCCGGGTGATCAGGTCCGCCAGCGCGGGCACCTCGGCACCGGGGCAGCCCACGCGGCCGGGCTCGGTCGCCCCTGCGTCGGCCGCTGGCAGGGCTCGGGGCTCCAGCTGGATGCACACCTGGAGCGGCTCCCCGTGGTGGGGCCGCTGGGCCGACAGGCGTTCCGCGATCCGGGCAGACGTCACAGTCTGGGCCCAGTCGAAGTTGACGGCGATCTCGCGGGTCTTGTTCGACTGGATCCGGCCGATGAAATGCCAGACGGCATCACGGCTGCCCGCTGCCATCTTCGGCAAAGCTTCCTGCAGGTAGTTTTCACCAAAGTCGCGCAGGCCGGCCGCCAGGCCACGGTGTACGGCCGCCACGGTGTGGCCTTTGCTGACGGCCAGGAGGGTTACGCCGGCCTCCGGGCGTCCGGCTCGCGCTGCCGCCCTGGTGATCGCCCTCGCCATCCGGGCGCGAATTTCTGCAAGATGATCCGTGATTCCCGTCACGACTGGCTTAGCCCCCCACCTGTACTATGTTCACCGCCTGATCCGGTTATGCAAACCGAGGGCACGGGCAGGGGAAAGCAATGGCTGTTGATATCGCGCAACTGCTGGCATTTGCGGTAAAGAGCAAGGCTTCGGACCTGCACTTGTCCGCCGGCGTGCCGCCGATGATTCGTGTGGACGGTGACGTCAAGCGCGTCAACATGCCGGCCCTGGCACACAAGGATGTTCATAGCATGGTCTATGACATCATGAACGACAAACAACGCAAAGACTACGAGGAGTTCCTGGAGACAGACTTCTCCTTCGAGATTCCGAAACTGGCCCGTTTCCGGGTCAATGCCTATAACCAGATGCGCGGCGCCGGTGCCGTCTTCCGGACGATTCCTTCGATCATCCAGACCCTGGAAGATCTCCGATGCCCGCCGATCTTCCGTGACATCTCGATGTACCCACGCGGCATCGTGCTGGTAACCGGGCCAACCGGTTCCGGCAAGTCGACGACGCTCGCCGCGATGATCGACTACATCAATGACAACAAGCCCGATCACATCCTGACTATCGAGGACCCGATCGAGTTCGTGCATGAAAGCAAGCGCTGCCTCATCAACCAGCGGGAAGTCCACAAGGACACCCTGGGCTTCAGTGAGGCCCTGCGTTCCGCGTTGCGTGAAGACCCGGACGTTATCCTGGTCGGCGAAATGCGCGACCTCGAGACCATCCGGCTCGCGCTGACGGCTGCAGAAACCGGCCACCTGGTCTTTGGCACCCTGCACACCAGCTCGGCAGCGAAGACCATGGACCGGATCATCGACGTCTTTCCCGCGCAGGAAAAGGAAATGGTCCGGGCGATGCTCTCCGAGTCATTGCGCGCGGTCATCTCCCAGGCGTTGCTGAAGCGCGTCGGCGGAGGCCGCATCGCCGCCCACGAGATCATGATCGGCACGCCGGCCATCCGGAACCTCATCCGCGAGGGCAAGGTCGCACAGATGTATTCCTCTATCCAGACCGGCGTAAAGGAAGGCATGCAAACCCTCGATCAATGCCTGCAGGACCTGTTGTCGAAGGGCGTAATCACCAAGGAAGAGGCGCGGTTCAAGGCGCAGAACAAGGACTCTTTCTAGCACTGCGGCGGGCCAGGATGGCCCCCGGGAGATACGGCGATGGAACGCGATCAGGCTACCAAGCTTATTCAGGGCCTACTGAAGAAACTGGTCGACAAAAACGGCTCCGACCTCTTCATTACGACCGGCTTTCCGCCGGCCATCAAGATCGATGGCGAGATTCATCGTGCCGCTGAACAGCCGCTCACCAGCGACGAGAGCGCTGTTATCGTCCGGTCGATCATGAACGACCGCCAGGCCCGCGATTTCGACGCCTCCAAGGAATGCAACTTTGCCATCAGCCCGCAGGGCATCGGGCGCTTTCGCGTCAGCGCCTTCATACAGCAGGGCCACGTGGGCGCAGTCCTGCGCCGGATCATTACCAAGATTCCGACGCTCGAAGAGCTCGAGTTGCCGACGATCATGCAGGACGTGGCGCTGACCAAGCGCGGCCTGGTCATCGTGGTTGGCGCGACCGGCTCCGGCAAGTCCACTACGCTAGCTGCCATGGTGCACCACCGTAACCTGAACACCCGCGGTCACATCGTTACGGTCGAGGATCCGGTGGAATATGTGCATCCGCACGGGCGGTGCGTCGTCACCCAGCGCGAAGTCGGCGTGGATACGGAAAACTGGCTCTCCGCCCTCAAAAATACGCTGCGGCAGGCGCCGGACGTGATCATGATCGGCGAGATCCGCGAACGGGAGACGATGGAGTACGGCATCCAGTTTGCCGAGACCGGTCATCTGTGCCTCGCAACCCTGCATGCCAACAGTGCCAACCAGGCACTCGACCGCATCATCAACTTCTTTCCCGAGGAGAAGCGCGGCCAGTTGCTGATGGACATGTCCCTGAATATCAAGGCACTGATCTCCCAGCGGCTGATCCCGCGCCAGACTGGTGAAGGCCGGATCGCGGCGATGGAAGTCATGCTGCAGTCCCCGCTGATCTCGGACCTGATCTTCAAGGGCGATGTAACTCGCATCAAGGAGATCATGGCCAAGTCGACCCGCATGGGCATGCAGACCTTCGACCAGGACCTCTTCAGTCTCTACGAGAGCAACAAGATCTCCTATGACGAGGCAATGATGAATGCCGACTCCAAGAATGAGCTGCGTCTGCGCGTGAAACTCGAAAGCAAGCGGGACAAGACCGTCGCCGCGGACGATGCCGGCAGCCTGACCATGATGGAAGAAGAGAAGAAGTCGTCGTCGCTGTACTAGCGTGCACCCATGAACGTCCAGCCACTCTTCAATCTGATGGTAGAAAAACGGGCCTCCGACCTGTTTCTGACCTGCTTTGCACCCGTCAAGATCAAGATCGACGGCAAGATCATTCCGGTCAACAAGCTCGAACTCACGCCCCAGATGGTGCGTCAGGCGGCCATGGAACTGATGACGGGCGAGCAGCTCGAGGAATTCAATCGCGAACTGGAAATCGACTTTGCCGTGTCCAAGCCCGGGCTCGGGCGCTTCCGGGTGAATATCTTTCATCAGCGCAGCAATGTTGCTCTGGTGATGCGCTACATCACCCACGACCTTCCCGACCTCGACGCTCTGGGCATGCCGCCGATCGTGAAGGACCTCGTCATGTTCCGGCGCGGCCTGCTGCTCATGGTCGGCGCGACCGGCTCAGGCAAGTCCACGACGCTCGCCGGCATGATCAACTACCGGAATGAGAAGACTGCTTCCCACATCATCACGATCGAAGACCCTATCGAGTTTCTCCACTCGAACAAGAAATCGATCGTCAATCAGCGGGAAGTGGGCACAGACACCAGGTCTTACGCCCGGGCCCTGAAGAGCGCGATGCGCGAGGCCCCCGACGTGATCCTGGTGGGTGAGATTCGCGACCGGGAAACGATGCAAGCGACTATCGATCTGGCCGGTACCGGGCATCTTGCCGTCGCCACGCTGCACTCGAACAATGCTCCCGAGACGCTGGACCGGATCATCAACTTCTTTCCGGAAGACCAGCACGGCCAGGTCTACATGGACCTGTCGCAGTACCTCCGGGCAATCATTTCCCAGCGCCTGGTGCGCGGCATGGACGGCCAGCGCGTGGCTGCCGTCGAGATCATGCTGAACACCCCGCGCATTGCCGAGCTCGTGCAGCGTGGTGACGTTAACAAGGTGAAAGAGTCTTTCCGCGAGAGCACCGAGCAGGGCATGCAGACCTTCGACCAGTCCCTTCTCAAGCTCTACAAGGACGGCAAGGTCTCGATGGAGGAGGCGCTGGCCAACGCCGACTCCCGCTCAAACCTCGAGGCGCAGATTCACTTCGCCTAGCCCTGCGCCTCGGCTAGTTGCTCAGGCGTCATCTCGGCCGCAATGCTGTCGCCGGTCTGCGCGGCCCGCGCATGGCCCGCCGCCGCCGCCCGGCTGTACCAGCGGAACGCCTGCACATAGTCAGTGGCAACGCCCTGACCGGTGGCGTAGGCCACACCGATATTGAACTGGGCGTCGGCGTCACCCTGCTCGGCGGCCTTGCGGTACCACGTTAGCGCTGTGGGATAGTCCGCTGGGATGCCATCGGTACCCGACAGCAGGACGCCAAGGTTGAACTGGGCTGGCGCGAAACCCTGGTCCGCAGCCTTGCGGTACCAGTCCAGCGCCTGTGCGTAGTCCTGGGGCAGGCCCTGCCCGTTTGCATGCAGGTAGCCCAGGTTGTACTGCGCACGACGATCACCCTGGCCGGCCAGCGCGCCCCACAGGCGCGCCGCTGTGGCGAAGTCGCCGCGCCGGGCAGCGGCCAGGCCTTGCTTGAATGGGTCCTGCGTCATGCGAGTGCGCGAGAGATTACCATTCATGTTCAGGGGCACAGGGCGGAAAAGTGGCGAATGAGCAAAAGTGACTACGCGGCGGTCAGCCGGCTCCTGCTTCGCGTTTACCTTTTCGAAGCTGGACTGGCCATCATCGCCTTTGGCCTCTACAAGGCGGCGGCCTTTACGCCTGCGCTGCTCGCGACCAGATCCGGGGCCCTGCTACTTGCAGGGCTGGTCGTCGCAGCGCTGGGTGCCGCCCCGCTCGTCGGCGCATTGCTCCATAGCCGCCGGGCGCTCTGGCTGGCGATCGCGGCCAATGCGCTGTCGATCCTGCTAGCGTTCGGTGTCGCCGAGTCGGCGCTCCGCCTGGCAGTGAAGTCGTCGCCCGATGGCATCTCAGTCGCCGGCGTACCGGTTCGCCCGACCTGGTCTGATGTCGTTGCCCAGATCCACGCCATGCCGCCGGCCACTCAGTCGTTCTTTCTCTACGATGCAGAACTGGGCTGGACTGTCGGGCCGGGCCGCAGAAGTCCGGACGGCCTCTATATGAGCAGCGCTGAGGGCATTCGCAGCGCCGTCCAGGGCGTACGCTTTCGCGATGAAAAACCGGCGCGGAGGGTCGCACTCATTGGCGATTCCAACGCCATGTCACTCGAGGTTTCTTTCGAGGAATCCTGGGGTTACCACCTCGGCCGCGCGCTCGGCAGCGACGTCCAGTTGCTCAATTTCGGCGTCGACGGGTACGGGATCGATCAGGTTTACCTGCGCTACGAGCGGGATGTCCGGCCCTTCAAGCCGAGCGTGGTCGTGATCGGTTTCATCCAGCACGATCTGTTGCGCTCGATGGCTGTCTATCCGTTCGTGAGTTTCGGCTGGCCGGGTTACCTCGTTAAACCCCGGTTCGACGTCATTGATGAGCGCCTGGCAATCGTCAATCGCCCCTTGCCATCGCCGGCGGAGATTGCACTGATGGCCTCTCCCCAGGCGCTCCCGTTCATTGACTATGACGCGGGCTTCGTCGATCAGGACTGGAGCTTCCGGTTCGACGGGGGGCCACTGCTGCTGCGACTGCTGACCTCGATTTCACCCCGCTGGATCCGCGGGGAACCCCGTGGGAACGCTGACACGGAGACGCTCAACAGCCGGCTCCTCAACGAGCTCATCAATGCCATCAAACGCGATGGTGCGGTGCCCGTGCTCGTCTATCTGCCGCACTGGAACGGCGACGAACAACTGGCCCGCACCACGCTTGTCCGCTCGGAATTGCCGCACCTGGACATGACCGAATGCCTTAAGCGAGTGCCGGAGGAGGCACGACGCGTGGCGAGTGGCCAGCACTACACGGGACGTGCAAACGAGGCGCTGGCCTGGTGCACGCTACCCGCAGTTCGCTGCGGCCTCGGGCGGGGCTGCGATTAACTGTAGACCGTCGCCCCGTCGAAGACCGGCCCGTCCACACAGACCCGCTTCATCTGGCGCTGGCCGTCCACGAGTACTGGCACCGCACAACCGGCACAACCGCCCACCGCGCAGGCCATGAACTCCTCGAGGCAGAGCTGGGACGGGATCGCGAACTCGTCTGCCACCCGCTGCGCCGCCTTGAGCATCGGTGTGGGGCCGCAGGCATAGAGCGTCATGCGGGCCCGTTCGTTTAGCGGCTGGCCGGCGATCCAGGCGCGCGCCAGGTCGGTGACGTAACCCGGCGCAGCGCCAGCGAGACCGGCATTGCTTGCCAGTTGCGAGGTGATTCCCAGTGCGTCCAGCGATGTCAGAGTGCCTTGGCTTAAGTTGACCTCAAAAGGAAAAGGCAACTCGGAGCCGAAGAAGGCCCGCGGCTCCCAGCGGACCCCCGGGGAGTGGGCGAGCACCTCGGCCAGAAACATCAACGGCGGAATCCCGACCCCGCCACCGATCAGGAGGGCGACCGGGTGCGCCGGGTTGGGCCTGAAGCCCTGACCGATGGGGCCGAGCAGACTCACCGTCTCGCCGGGTTCAGCACTGGTGAGCGCGTGGAGCCCGTGCCCGACCACCTTGTAGAGCACCTCGATCCAGCCCTCGGCCGCATTGGCGCGCAGGATGGACAGGGGCCGGCGCATGGGAATGCCGGGTGTGCATTGCACGTGCACGAAGGTGCCGGGACTGGCAGCGCGCGAGCAGTCGGGTGCGCGGAGCCGCAGAACGTACTGCTGGCCCGGGTGGACGGTTTGCTGCAGTACCTCCGCTTCGACGGAGAAGATCGTGCCGCGGTGGGCTTTGTTCATACGTCGAGCCACATCTCTGCAATGACACAGGCGGCGAGGGCGTCCACGTCGCCCGTCCGCACCTTCTTCGTCCGGGCGCCGCTGCGACGCACGTCGCGCAAGCGCGATTCGGCCTCCACTGACGTGAGGCGTTCGTCGATACGCGCCACGGGCAAGGGGTAGCGGGCTTCGAGTTCGGCGGCAAAACGTTCTGCAGCCGGTTCACTGTCCGAGATGCCGCGCACGCCAGCGTCATTGTAAGGGACGCCGACGACGAGTTGATCGGGCCGCCATTCCTTTACAAGCTTGTCGAGTTCCGCCCAGTCGGGTGCGCCGTCGCGGGCCGCCAGCGTGAGCAGCGGCGAGGCGAGGCGGGGGCTCACGTTGGCCACCGCCACCCCGATCCGCCGGCCGCCGTGATCGAAGACGAGGGCCGAGCCGTTCATGGCGGGAACGGCGTCAGGCGTGGCCCGCCTGGTGACTGAGCGTGCTTAAGTCGACGCCGAGCAGCCGCCCGGATTCGCGCCAGCGGTGCTCGAAGGGGGTGTCGAAGATGATCTGCGGTGCCGCAGGCACACTGAGCCAGGCATTCTGCCCCAGCTCGCTCTCCAGCTGGCCAGCACCCCAGCCCGCATAGCCGAGCGCCACGACAGCCCGTTTCGGCCCCTGGCCGCGCGCCATGGCCGTGAGGATGTCCTGTGACGTGGTCACGCGGATCGCATCGGTCACCGCGACCGTGGCGTCGAACTCCTGCCCGCTGGCTTCCTCGGGCTGGTGCAGCACGAAGCCCCGTTCCCGGTGCACCGGACCGCCCTGCAGGACGGGCTGCCGGGAAAGGGTCGGGTCGGCCGGGTCGAGGGATAGTTGCTCGAAGATCGTGCCGAGGTCCATGTCGAGCGGGCGGTTGATGATGATGCCGAGTGCGCCCTGGTCGGTGTGCTCGCAGATATAGGTCACGGTCTTCACGAAGTTGGGGTCCTGCATGGCCGGCATGGCGATGAGGAGATGGCCGGTGAGGTAGGTGGAGTCGGTCATGGCGAGAAGTATAGGTTCAATTGTGCCGGGTGGTTCGCTGAGCTTATGTCCAGTTGGCAGGCTTGCCGGCCTGCGGCTGGACATTCGAGCAGACCATCAGGTTGAATGGAGGGCCGGGCGCTCTACGGCCACAACTCATCGTTGGCCACCGCTTGTAGCCAGGTCGATAGTGGCCACACCTCGATACCGTCGTCAGTGCGCAGGCGACGTGAGCCGAGATACAGCAGAACTCGTCGGACCACGCCCTTGAGATCCGCCACCGCCCGCAGACCTGTGAAGTCTTTGGCCACGACTCGGGTGCGTGTCTTCACCTCAAGCGCCAGGTACTCTCGTCCACGGCGCAGCAGGTAATCCACTTCCGTAAGGCGCGACTCAGCAGGCGCCCAGTAAGCGATTTCCTCGAACACCGGCCGAACTTCGTTATGCGCCCGCAGCACCGTGAGCACCCAGCCTTCAAAGAGTGCACCGCGCTCCTCGACCGTGATCGGGCCCAGTTGACGCTTGGCGGCGCGCACCAGACCGGGATCAACCCAAAAGAGCTTCGGATGTTTACGCTCGCGAACGCGGAGCCGCCCCTCGAACGCCGGCAGGCGGTACGCCACGAGGGTGTCCTCAAGAATCGAGAGGTAGCCCTCGATCGTGGTGCGCGACGTGGCCGCGTCACGAGCGAGTCCGGAAACATTCAGGGTCTGTCCGTGGAAGAGCGCCGCCACCGGCAGGAAGCGCACGAACGCCGGCAGATTCCGGACCAGCGCCTCGCCACGGATCTCTTCACGCAAATAAAGCTGGACGTAGGCAGTGAGCGCCGCTTGCGGATCCTCTGCCTGCCAGATCACCGGCAAAGACCCCCAGGCCAGCGTGCGCTCAAGATCAAAGTCCCGGCCAAGCTCGGCAGGAACGAGCGGCAGCATCGTCTTCAGGACGGCGCGCCCGGCGAGCAAGTTGGTTCCTGCGGTCTTTAGTCGCCTGGCGCTCGATCCGAGCAGAATGAATCGTCGGCGCTGCCCTTCGATGGCGCGGTGCACTTCGTTCAGAAGCCCGGGCACCCGCTGCACTTCGTCGACGATGACGACCGTGTTGCGGGGGAGCGCAGCCACTTCAGCCGCGAATGCAGAGGGATCGCTCAATAGCGAGTGGTAGAGCTGCTCGTCCAGCAGATCAATGACGTGTGCGGTGGGGAAAGCCGCCCGGGTCCACGTGCTCTTGCCCACACCGCGAACACCAAACAGGAAGAACGATCCCTTGGGGGGAAGGAGGAGGCGGCGGTAGATTCCATTGCTTACCATGCCGTCATTTTACGGCGTAAAGTGCCGGGATACCAGGCAACGGGTTCGGCAAGATGACCGGTCCCGTTCGCGCCGGATCCGTAGTGCGCTGCAGGAATCTACCCGGCAGCGTGACCCTGGCCGGTGCGCTCACAGATATTGGTCACGGTCCAGTCGGCCTGCCCACCCCGGTTCGTCATCCGGCCCCAAGCGGGAGATACCACTGTCGGGTCTGTGCGTCACACGAGCGGAAACCGTACTTGCGGTAGAACGCTTCTGCGGACGCATTTGTGGCCTCGACAATAACCGCGTAGACGCCAAGTGAGTCCCGTGACCGCAAGACCCGCTTGATTGCATTCTGCAGCAGCAGGGCACCAAGCCCCTGACCTCGTGCTGCAGTCGCGGCCGCTAACCGCCCGATTCGCACCGCCGGAATTGGGTACGTTGGCAAGCCCTTGCGATCGGCATCCGTCAGTCTTTCGAATGCCAGTGTGGCCGCGCTCAGGCTGTAATACCCGAGGATTTTCGCGGTTTGACCGGTATCGACCAATACAAACGTCGTCGCGATTCCTTTGGAACGATGCTGGCCAGCAAGATTCCTGAGATATGAATTGAGTGCCTCGACGCCGCATTCAAAAGCAGCGCGGTCGTGCCGCCTGGGATCGAGCTCCCGTCCCTCGTAGGCCACTTCAGATGCCGAGGTCGTCACCCTTTTGCAGGGTCCGACGCAGCGCGCTATTCGGTGCAAAGGGCTTGCCCAGGGCGGCAAGGAAGCGCTTCGACTCGGCTGGCGAGAGTGTGGCCACGGATTCAGCCGCCACGGCCCTGTCGGCCTCGCGCAGCACGGCCGTGCGCACAAAAGTCGCGAGCGGCAACCCGGTCAGGGCGGCCGCGCGATCAATTCGCTCCCGGTCCCGTACGGACAGGCGTAAATCAAGACGTGCTGTAGCGGCCATACGGAAGCCCCGGGAACCTTATTGTACGGTACTGTACCGTACGACGCGTCACACCTGCAAACGGGGTTTCATCACTCACGTGAGCAACCGCTGATTTGCCCGGTGGTTCCCCGCCCTTATGTCCAGTCGGCGGCCTTGCCGGCCTGCGGCTGGACATTCGAGCGCAGGCGAGCGTACCGTCGAATGAATGCGTCAGCCCCGGTCGGGGCCAACCACTTTTTTTAAAGAATAACAAAGGCGAACACGCCATGACCTGCAGCAGCAACCAACTCCCGACCGGCCGGCTGCTGAATGGAGCACTCACCGCGCTGCTGCTCGCCGCGACGCTCAGCCTGCTGCCGGCGAAGCCTGCTCAGGCGGCCTTCCCCGGCACCAACGGCAAGATCGCGTTCGTCAGCAACCGCGATGGCAATGACGAGATCTACGTCATGACCGCCGCCGGCGCGCTCCAGACCCGACTGACCACCAACGCGGCGTCGGACACGCTGCCGGCCTGGTCGCCCGACGGCACCCGCATCGCCTTTCAGAGCACCCGCGACGGCAATGCCGAGATCTATGTGATGAACGCCGACGGCTCCGGCCAGACCCTGCTGACTAACAACCTGGCGCTGGACGGCGTGCCCGCCTGGTCGCCGAACGGCAGCCGGATTGCCTTCCAGAGCAACCGCGACGGCAATGACGAGATCTACGTCATGAACGCTGACGGGACCAACCCGATCAACCTCTCCAACAATGCCTCGATTGATGTTCAGCCCACCTGGTCGCCGGACGGCAGCCGGATCGCGTTTGTCAGCTTCCGCGACGGCAACTTCGAGATCTACGTGATGAACGCCGACGGCACGGCCCAGACCCGGCTGACCAACAGCGCGACGACTGACGCCAACCCAAGCTGGTCACCCGACAGCAATCGCATCGTGTTTCGCCGGGACGTTGCCGGCGCGGGTGCCGAAATCTTCGTGATGGATGCCAGCGGTGCGCAACAGACCCGGCTGACCACCAACTCGGCGGCGGACGACGATCCGGTCTGGTCGCCCGACGGCACGCAGATCGCCTTCACGAGCGACCGCGACTTCAACCTCAATGTCTACGTCATGAACGCTGATGGCACCGGTCAGCTGGCCCTGACCGGCAGCGTGGCCAGCGATTCGGCGCCGGACTGGCAGCGGGTTGCCCCGTTCCCGCCGACCCCACCGGCCGGAAAAATTGCCTTCGCGAGCCTGCGCGATAACAACTATGAGATCTATGTCATGCACGGCAATGGCTGGAGTCAGACCCGACTCACCAACACGGCAGGCGACGAAGACGCCCCCGCCTGGTCCCCCGACGGCACACGGATCGCGTTCAACAGTAACCGCGACGGCAACAACGAGGTTTACATCATGACCGCCGACGGCTCGAACCAGATTCGGCTGACAGTCAGCGCGACAGCCGATGTCGAGCCCGTCTGGTCGCCCGACGGTGCGCGGATCGCATTTCGAAGCCAGCGCGACGGCAACGACGAGGTCTACGTCATGAACGCTGACGGTACGAACCCGATCAACCTCTCCAGCAACGCGTCGACCGATGTGCAGCCCGCTTGGTCGCCCGATGGCACCCGGATTGCGTTCATCAGCAACCGCGACGGCAACCGGGACATCTACGTCATGAACGCTGACGGTACGAACCAGGTCCAGGTGACTTCGACCCTGGACAACGACGCTGATCCCTCGTGGTCGCCGGACGGCACCCGGATGGCGTTTTCCAGTGTCCGCGGCACCAACCCGGTAAACGCAGACATCTACGTCATGAACGCCAACGGTACCGGCGTGACGCGGCTCACCACCAATGTGGCGATTGAAGGCCACCCCACCTGGTCGCCAGACGGTACCCGGATTGCGTTCGATAGCCTCCGCGACGGCCAGGAGGAGGTCTACTCCATGAATGGCGATGGCACGAATGAGACGCGGCTCACCACCAACCCGGCCAGCGACCGAAACCCGGCCTGGCAGCTGGCCACAGACACCGACGCCGATGCCGTTTTCGACCTCTCCGATAACTGCAAGCTAGTGGCAAACCCGACCCAGCTCGACGCCGACCAGGACGGCTACGGCAACATTTGCGACGCCGATCTGAATAACAGTGGCACGGTGACGACCGCCGACTTTGGCCTGCTGCGCTCGGTGCTCGGCCAGCCGGCTTCCTTTAGCCCGCTGACCGCCGCCGCAGACATGAACGGCAGTGGCACGGTGACGACGGCCGACTTCGGGCTATTGCGTACACGGCTGGGCACGCCGCCGGGGCCGTCGGGGCTGACTTGCGCGGGCACGGTGCCATGCCCATGACCGGCACCAGCAACGCACCCTCCACCGTGCGGCTCCTGAACGCTGCCCTCACCGCGCTGCTGCTCACCACAACACTCAGCGTGCTGCCGGCGAACCCAGCCAACGCCACCTTCCCCGGCGCGAACGGCAAGATCGCGTACGTCAGCACTCGCGATGGCAATGACGAGATCTACTCCATGACGCCCGCCGGCGCGATCCAGACGCGGCTAACCACCAACACGGCGTCTGACACTCTGCCGACCTGGTCGCCCGACGGCACGCGCATCGCGTTCAATAGCACCCGCGACAGCATCCCGCCGTTCATAGTCAGCAACGAGATCTACGTCATGAACGCCGACGGCACAAACCAGACCCGGCTGACCACCGGGGCGGGCAACTTCGCCCCGGCCTGGTCACCCGACGGCAGCCGGATCGCCTTTCAGAGCGACCGCGACGGCAACAACGAGATCTACGTCATGAATGCCGACGGTACGAATCCGGTAAACCTCACCAACAACGCCGCAAATGACCTCCAGCCCAGCTGGTCGCCGGATGGCACCCGGATCGCTTTCGTCAGCTTCCGCGACGCCAACTTTGAGATCTACGTGATGAACGCCGACGGCACGGCCCAGACCCGGCTCACCATCAACTCGACGACCGACGCCAACCCGAGCTGGTCACCCGAGAGCAACCGCATTACGTTCCGCCGGGACATCTCCGGCGCTAGCGCAGAGATCTTCGTGATGGATGCCAGTGGTGCGCAACAGACCCGTCTGACCTTAAACGTGGTGGCCGACGATGATCCCGTCTGGTCGCCTGACGGCACGCAGATCGCCTTCACGAGCGACCGCGACATCAATCTGAATGTCTACCTCATGAACGCCGATGGCACGGGTCAGCTGCGGCTGACCAACTTCGTGGCGAACAATTCAGCGCCGGACTGGCAGCGGATCGCGCCGTTCCCGGCGCCACCCCCCGTTGGGAAGATTGCGTTCAGGAGCGACCGCAATGGCAACAACGAGATCTACGTTATGAACGCTGACGGTGGGAGCCAGACCCGGCTCACCAGCAACGTAGCAAGTGACGATCGCCCCGCTTGGTCGCTCGATGGTAGCCGGATCGCATTCCAGAGCGACCGCGATGGCAACGACGAAATCTACGTGATGAACGCCGACGGCTCGAGCCAGACCCGGATGACGGCCAACGCGGCGTTCGACTCCCAGCCCACCTGGTCGCCCGACGGTACCCGGATCGCGTTCATAAGCACCCGCGACGGGGACGAGCAGATCTACCTGATGAATGCCAACGGCACGGGCCAGACCCGGCTGACGAGCAACGCGGCGCGCGACTTCGACCCCGCCTGGTCGCCCGACGGCACGCGGATCGCGTTCACAAGTACCCGCGACGGCGGCCTCGAGGTCTACGTCATGAACGCCGACGGCACGGGCCAGGCCCGACTCACGAATAACCTGGCGCCGGACTACTCCCCCACCTGGTCGCCCGACGGCACCCGGATCGCGTTCCACAGCTTTCGCGACGGCAGCTACGAGATTGTCGTCATGAGCGCGAACGGCTCGGGTCCGACCAACCTCACCAACAATCTGGATGCTGACCTTTTCCCAACCTGGTCACCCGATGGCAGCCGCATCGCCTTCAGCAGCGACCGCGACCTGGAGTCTGTCGAGATCTACGTCATGAACGCCGACGGTTCGAACCCGACCCGGATTACCAGCAACCCGGCCGAGGACCGAGACCCCGCGTGGCAGCCCGTGACGGACACCGACGCTGATGGCGTGATCGACCTGGCCGACAACTGCAGGCTGGTGGCGAACAACGGTCAGTCCGGCACAGGGCCGAGCCAGCTCGATGCCGACCACGACGGCTACGGCAATATCTGCGACGCCGATCTGAACAACAGTGGGCTCGTGACGACCGGCGACTTCGGCATCCTGCGCTCGGTGCTCAACCAGGTCGCCGGCTCCAGCGCCATCGCCGCTGCCGCTGATCTGAACGGCAGTGGCACGGTGACGACGGCTGACTTTGCGATTCTGCGAGCCCGGCTCAACACGGCGCCGGGGCCGTCGGGGCTGACGTGCGCAGGCACTGTGCCGTGCCCGTGATGGGCTTGATTTGCAAAATGCCAGGGAGACCACGCCATGAATTCGCACAGTAACCAACTCCGGACCGGGCACTTCGTGCACGCAGTCTTCACCGCGCTGCTGCTCACGGCAGCACTCAGCCTGCTGCCCGCGAAGCCAGCCCACGCCACCTTTCCCGGCACCAACGGCAAGATCGTGTTCACCAGCAATCGCGACGGCAACCCCGAGATCTATGTCATGACCGCCGTCGGCGCCAGCCAGACCCGATTGACCAACAACCTGGCGAGCGAGGGTGATCCGGCCTGGTCGCCCGACGGCAGCCGGATCGTGTTCGTCAGTAATCGTGACGGCGCCGGCGACGAGATCTACGTCATGAACGCCGACGGCACTGGCCAGACCCGACTCACGAACAACCTGCAGGTCGACTCCGATCCCGCCTGGTCGCCCGACGGCACCCGAATCGCGTTCGTCCGCAACTTCGGCACCAACGACATCTACGTCATGAACGCCGATGGCTCAAACCAAACCGCAATCACCAGCGCCCTGGCGAGCGATACCGACCCCGTCTGGTCGCCCGACGGCACCCGGATCGCGTTCGTCAGCAATCGCGACGGCGATGATGAGATCTACCTGATCAATGCTGACGGAACGAACCCCGCAGGCGCGGCGGACCCGGCAAAACTGACTGACAACCTGGCGACGGACCTTGCGCCCGACTGGTCGCCTGACAGTAACCGGATCGCATTCCAGACCAACCGCGACGGCATCTTCAATTCCGAGATCTACGTGATGGACGCCAGCGGTTCGAATCAGACCAACCTCACCAACAATGCGGCGGTTGACGGCAGCCCCGCCTGGTCACCGGACGGCACGCAAATCGCGTTTAACAGGTTTGCCGCCGGCAATAACGAGATCTACCTGATGAACGCCAGTGGCACGGGCCAGCTTCCGTTGACCGCCACCGCGGCCGAAGATGTTGAGCCGAATTGGCAGCGCATACTTCCGTACCCCCCGCGGCCCCCGGTCGGGAAAATTGCCTTCAGCAGCCGTCGCAACGGCAACTTCGAGATCTATGCGATGAGCGCCAATGGGTGGAGCCAGACCCGGCTCACCAACAACCCGGCGTTCGAGGAGCGACCCACCTGGTCGCCTGACGGCACAACGATCGCGTTCGCCACCGCTCGCGACGGCAACGACGAGATCTACGTGATGAACGCCAACGGCGCGGGCCAGACCAACCTCACCAACAACCAGGCCGAGGACACCTCGCCTGCCTGGTCACCCGACGGCAGCCGGATCGCGTTCGTCAGCGGCCGCGACGGCAATGACGAGATCTACGTCATGAACGCCGACGGGGGAAGCCAGGTCCGGCTGAGCAGCAACTCGGCGTTCGACCAGGGGCCCGCCTGGTCGCCCGATGGCACCCGGATCGCGTTCTACGCCGACCGCGATGTCCCCGGCGACGACGACATCTATGTCATGAACGCTAACGGCACGGGCGTGATCCGGCTCACCGTCACAGCGGAGGACGACCGTTACCCCACGTGGTCGCCTGATGGCACGCGGATCGCGTTCGGAAGCGAACGTGACGGCAACATCGAGATCTACGTGATGAACGCCGACGGTTCGGGGCAAACCCGGCTCACCGCCAGCGTGACTGACGACGTCAGCCCCGCCTGGTCGCCCGACGGCACCCGGATCGCGTTCGTCAGCAATCGCGACGCCGGCGACTTCGAGATCTACCTCATGAATGCCAATGGGACGGGGCAGACCCGGCTCACGAACAGCCCGGGGTTCGACCTTGACCCCGCCTTCCAGCTCCCCACCGACACCGACACTGATGGCGTGATCGACCTCGCTGATAACTGCATCCTGACGGCCAATAACGGTCAGCCGGCGACCGGGCCGAGCCAGCTTGACGCCAACGGCGACGGCTACGGCAATATCTGTGATGCGGATCTGAACAACAGCGGCACGGTGACGACGGCCGACTTTGGCCTGCTGCGCTCGGTGCTCAATCAGGTTGCCGGCTCCAGCGCCACCGCTGCGGCCGCTGATCTGAACGGCAGTGGCACGGTGACGACGGCGGACTTCGCGATCCTGCGGGCCCGGCTCAACTCCGCGCCGGGGCCGTCGGGGCTGACCTGCGCGGGGACGGTGCCGTGCCCGTAATGGACTCAATGTTCAGAAACAACGACAAGGTGATCACGTCATGAACGCGAGCAACAACCCGCTCGCCACCGGGCAGCTCCTGAACGCAGCCCTCACCGCGCTGCTGCTCGTGGCGCTCATCAGCGTGGTGCCCGCAAACCTCGCTCAAGCCGCCTTCCCGGGCGCGAACGGCAAGATCGTGTTCGTCAGCAACCGCGATGGCAACGACGAGATCTACGCCATGGTCGCCGATGGCAGTGGCCAGACCCGGCTGACCACCAACGCGGTGCTGGACGACGACCCCGTCTGGTCGCCGGACGCCAGCCGGATCGCGTTTCGCAGCGACCGCGACGGCAATCCCGAGATCTACGTGATGAACGCCAACGGTACGGGCCAGACCCGGCTGACCAACAACCTGGCGACCGACCAAAAACCCACCTGGTCGCCCGACGGCACCCGGATAGCCTTCTGGAGCGACCGCACCGGCAACCCCGAGATCTACGTCATGAACGCCGACGGCACGGGCCAGATCAACCTGAGCAACAACGCGGCGGCCGATCTCCAGCCCGCCTGGTCGCCCGCCGGCAACCGGATTGCGTTCTGGAGCGACCGCGACGGCAACCTCGAGATCTACGCCATGAACGCCGACGGCACCGGCCAGGCCCGGCTGACGAACGACGTAGCGAACGACGAGGACCCGGCCTTTTCGCCCGACGGCACCCGGCTTGTGTTCAATAGAAATCTTGCCGGCAACAACGAGGTCCATGTCATGAACGCCGACGGCACGGGCCAGACCCGGCTGACCAATAGCCTGGGGTTTGATGGCCAGGCGACCTGGTCCCCCGACGGCAACCGGATTGCGTTCTTGAGCACCCGCGATGGCAACCTCGAGATCTACGGCATGAATGCCGACGGCTCGAGCCAGGCCCGGCTGACCAGCAACGCGGCGAACGATTCCGCGCCGGACTGGCAGCGCGCAACCACGGGCCCGGCCATCGTCGTCAGGGGTTTTGAGGGGACGTCGTTCCTGGATAATTGCGCCCTGGGTCAGTGCTTCCGCCCACCGACCCCCTCGGGGGCCATCGGTACCACGCAGTTTCTCGAGGCCAACAACGGCAGCGTGGCGATCTATGACAAGGCTACGGGGGCCCCGGTGCTGCGCACGCCAATGACCACGTTCTGGAGCAGTGTGGGCTTGCCGGGCGGCGCCCTGGGCGACCAACGCGTGCTGTTCGACCACTTTACCAACCGCTGGATCATCAGTAGCTTCGGCCCGACGACGAACACCCGCAACCTGGCGATCTCGGACAGCAACGACGCCCTCGGTACCTGGAAGTCGGTGCGCATCACGATGCTGGCCGCCGGCGGCACCGCTGATGCCGGGACACTGTCCGTGGATGAAAAGGCTGTCTATATCGCGACGAACAACTTCACCCCGGGGTTCGCCGGGACGAGCCTGCTTACGATCCCGAAGGCGGACCTGTTCAACGGCGCCCCCACGCTGGCGAACATGACCACGTTCACCACATCAGCGGTGGGCCCCGACCGCGGCTTCCTCATCCAGGTAGCCTTGAACTGGCAAGCCAACCCCACGAACTCGGCAGCTGTGATCGCGGACAGTCGCGACACGGATAGCCTGGTCTTTTACCGGCTGAACGGCGTGGGTGCCGCTGGCGCCACGCAGACAACGGCTGCTGCCATCCCCGGCAGCGCGTATTCCAATGTGACCGTCGACCGGGCTCGCCAGCCCGACGGCACCCGACTGGTGCAACTGGTTGGGGGAGCCATCACCGCCAATGCCGTGCAACGTGACGGACTCATCTATGCGACGTCTACGGTGCGGTCGACTTTCGGGGACTTTGCAGCCGTGCGCTGGACGGTGGTCGATGCAGCGACTGGCGATCTGCGGTCCAGTGGCTTGATCGAGCAGGCCGGCTACGACTTCTATCAGGGGACGATTGCAATCAACGCGTCTGGTGAAGTGGTGATTGCCTACAACCGCTCCGGCGCCGCGGTGAGCGATGGCGATGGCGACGGACTGGCAGACGGCAATATCAGCCTGATGGCACGCACCTACTACGTCGATGTCGATGCGTTGGTGCAGACCGGGAGCGAACTCAGGCTGCGCGTGAGCGGTATCAGCGATTACCACTGCGGAGTGCGCACCCCTATCGACATGTTCTGCACCCAGCGCTGGGGCTACTGGGCTGCGTTGACCGTCGATCCGGGTAACCCCCGCCGGTTCTACGCCCTGGGCGCCTACGCTTCCCAGTGGGCAGTGATTCCTGACGTCACGACAACTACGCGCGCGATCTGGAACACCTACATCGCTGAGATCGAGCCGCCGCCCGCCCCTATCGACACGGACGCGGATGGCGTGCTCGATGCGCTCGACAATTGCACGATGACCATCAACCCGACCCAGCTCGACGCCGACCAGGACGGCTACGGCAACATTTGCGACGCCGATCTGAACAACAGCGGACTCGTGACCACGGCCGACTTCGGCATCCTGCGCTCGGTGCTCAACCAGGCCGCCGGCTCCAGCGCCACGGCCGCGGCCGCCGACTTGAATGGCAGCGGCACTGTGACGACGGCGGACTTCGCGATCCTGCGGGCCCGGCTCAACACAGCGCCGGGGCCGTCGGGTCTGGCTTGTGCGGGCACTGTGCCGTGCCCGTGACACCTCTTCGTGATCACCCGGCGTCAATGCGTGGCTTACGTTGAGTCGACAGCAGGCCGGGACGGGCGTAACGTCGCAGCATTGCCTCAGGCCCGGCGATGGGGCCCCACTACTCACTTACTAGCAAGGGCGATCAAGCTATGACCTCCATCGAAAGCACGTGTTGTTCAGGACGGCTGTTGACCACCGCACTCATCGCGGTGCTGCTGATCGCCGTGCTGGGCCTGGTGCCGGTGAACCCGGCCCAGGCCGCTTTCCCCGGCGCGAACGGCAAGATCGTGTTCTTGAGCGCCGGCGATATCTGGACGATGAACGCCGACGGCACAGGCCGGACCCGGCTGACCGTCATTGGCGCGGTGGCTCCCGACTGGTCACCGGATGGCACCAAGATTGCGTACCAACGGTCGTTTCTTGGGATCCACGTCATGAACGCCGACGGCACGGGCCAGACCCAGGTGACGAACACGCAGGACGGAGACCCAGACTGGTCGCCCGATGGCACGAAAATCGTGTTCCAGAGCATCCGCGACGGCAACTACGAGATCTACGTGATGAACGCCAATGGCACGGGCCAGACCCGGCTGACGAACAACGTCGCGGAGGACCGTCTGCCTGTCTGGTCGCCAGACGGCACAAAGATCGCGTTCCAGACCAACCGCGACAACATCAACGGCGAGATCTACGTGATGAACGCCAACGGCACCGGTCAGACCCGACTGACGAACAACCTGGAGGTGGACGCAGAGCCCACCTGGTCGCCTGATGGCTCGCAAATTGCGTTCACCAGCTACCGCGACGGCAACGGCGAGATCTACGTCATGAACGCCGACGGCACCAGCCAGACGAACGTGACTAACGATCCGGGGATCGACAGTGCCGCGGGCTGGTCGCCCGACGGCACGAAGATCCTGTTTGAGAGCCTGCGCAGCCCCAGCGCCTTCTTCCAGATATACGTGATGAACGCCAATGGCACGGGCCTAACCGACATCACCACTATCGCGGGAACCGACAGGGCACCGGACTGGCAGCCGCTCGCACTCCCGCTGCTCGGCAAGCTCGCCTTCACCACCAACCGCGACGGCAACTCTGAGATCTACGTCTTGAATGCCGACGGTTCAAGCCAGAACCTGACGTCCAACCCGGCATACGACGCCTATGGCGCCTGGTTACCCGACAGCACCATGCTCGCCTTCACCAGCAACCGCGCCGGTAACCTGGAGGTTCACTCGATACTCGCGAACGGTTTTGGCGCGACCAACCTCTCAGGCAACCCGGCCAGCGAGATTCAGTCCTCGTACTCGCCAGATGGCACCCGGATCGCGTTCGTCAGCTACCGCGACGGCAACGCCGAGATCTATGTCATGAACGCCAACGGCACGAGCCAGACCCGGCTCACCACCGAGCCGGCGGCGGATGATTTCGAGCCCGCCTGGTCGCCGGATGGCACCCGGATTGCGTTCGCGAGCAACCGCGATGGCGACTACGAGATCTACGTCATGAACGCCAACGGCACGGGCCCGACCCGACTGACCACCAGTTTGGGGATAGACGGCGAGCCCGCCTGGTCGCCGGATGGCACCCGGATCGCGTTTTACAGCGAGCGCGTCGGCAACTACGAGATCTACGTCATGAATCCCTTCGGGTTGAACCAGACGCGGCTGACGAATAACCCTGCGAACGAATTTCACCCCAGCTGGTCGCCCGACGCCACCCAGATCGCGTTCTCAAGCGATCGGGACGGCAACGCTGAGATCTACGTCATGCTCGCCAACGGCACGCGTCAGACCCGGCGCACCAATAACCCGGCAACCGACGTTCATCCCGCCTGGCCTCCCGGTGCGGACACCGACGCTGACGGAGTGCCGAGCCTGGTCGACAACTGCACGCTGGTAGCCAACCCGACCCAGCTCGACGCCAACGGCGACGGCTACGGCAACATCTGCGACGCAGACATCAATAACTCCGGTTTCGTGTCGGTCGCCGACTTCGGCTTCCTGCGCTCGTACCTCGGCTTTCCGTCCTGGTGGGATGCCACTGCCGCCGCCTCCGACCTGAATGGCAGCGGGACAGTGACCGTCGCTGACTTCGGGATCTTGCGGGCCCGGCTCGGGACGGTGCCGGGGCCGTCGGGGCTGGCCTGTGCCGGGACGGTCCCGTGCCCGTGATGGGTTAGCCGATATCAGGTCCTGGCTCGCGGCAGGATTTTCCCTGCTGCAAGCGCCCGCAAGAAATCGTCGTACGGCAATATCCGCACGCCACGATCAACGAGCGGCCGGTCACCCAGGTACACGCCATAGGCGGCACTGATGACGCCCTCGTCCAGCAGGTTCTGCAGGGGACGACCAAACTCCGGCCGCCAGCGGGGGCTGGCCTTCACTTCAATACCGATGCCCGTGCCGCCGCGCTGCCAGATGAAATCCACAGCCGAAAGCCGCGTTCCGTGCCGCGTGGTTTTTTGCCCGTAACGCGGCCCAAGCAGCAAGAAAGAGCGCGTGGGGAGTGCCGCGCGTCGTGTATTCATCGCCGGCAATTTGACGGTCAATCTGCTGGCGGTCTATACACGGATTCCTGCCACGTCCTGCGGCAACGTCCGATTTGTGCGCCGCGCGAAACAGCGGGGAGGCGCGACTATTACCGGTCCGGCTTCACTAGCGCCCGCAGCGCCGCGCGCAGCTTTCGGTGCGCGTCGAACAGCCGCACGAAGTCGGTCTCCCGGCGACCACCCTTCGCGCGCACTACCCGGACCAGTGCCGCCTTCTCGTCCGCGGTCCAGCGCTGCATGCCGGGCAGTACCAGGATCAGGGGACTCCAGCGCGTCCACCACAGGCGCTCGTCGGCGGGCCAGCGCCGCCATGCCCGGGCGCCACAGAGCGCCGCGGCTTCCTGTGCGCAGACCCGCTCGCCGCGCTCCCGGTCCGCGCCAAAGCGTGCAGCCAGGTAGTCGGTGATTGCGAGGCCCACGCGGTACAGCGGGAAAATACCGATCACGTCGTCACGCGGCTTGCCGGCATACCAGTAGACGTTGCCCGCGGCGAGTGACTTCAGCATTGCAATTGAGGAGCGGTGCGCCGGCCTGGCGGCCATGCGCCTGAGTTCCTTGTTCATGAGCGCCAGGATCGCCGGATCCCGCGAGCGGAACCCGAGTTTCTGGTAGAACCACCAGGCACCCGCCTTCAGTCCCTCGCTGTTGCCGTCGCCACCGAGCTGGTAGGGGTACACCGTGAAGGCGTTCGAGCCAAACAGGGCGCGGGTCAGTGACAGGATGCGGCCATACACGTACCCGGCCTCGCCGCCACGCCAGGTGTCGAACACGTTATAGGCGAGCTCGGAGCTGCCCTTAAGCGCGCTCATCAGCACGTAGCCGATCGGCACGCCGTTCTTGAGAGTGAGGAGGGCGTAGACGGATTCCAGCATCAGGCGGTGGCGTGGGTCGACACCGATGCAGGCAAACTCCAGCCCGTCGCCGCAGTCGATCAGGCGCACGTCGCGCGGATCGCCGTGAATGAAGGCGTCGAGGTCCCGGGAGCGGGTCACCATCGCATTCCGGGCGAGCTCGATCAGCGTTCGACCCTCTTTGAGACTCACCGGGCTAATCGACAGCGGGGGTTGCGCCAGGTCCAGGCGGATGTCGCGCCGCCCGCGGTGCAGCGGGCCGGCCTGGAAGTGTGTCGGTGGCCGCGGGAACTTCGCCGTCGTGCGCGACGGCGTCGTGGGCCCGGGGCGGAGCGTCATCCAGATCTCCATCTCGTCGAACAGGGCGTCACGCGTCGCCGGCGTCCCGCCGAGTGTCGCAAAGCGCCGGATCAGGAACTGCGCATCGGTTTCTCCGGGGCCCTTCAGTCGTGCCACCCACTTCGCGAGCGGCATGGCGTATTCGTCCAGTCCCGGCGTCTCCGCGTAGCTGGCGAGCAGCGCCAGCCGGTCCCCGAGCTTGTCCAGCGGACCGGACAGTGACCAGTTCACGTGCAGGTGCCTGCCCCAGCGGGCTGCCAGTCGCCGGGCGGTCGCACTGTAGAACGAGTAGTTGATCTCCGTGCCGGCGATGCCTGAGTTATCGAGCGGCCGCCGAAAGCGGCGCAGGTCCGGGCGGGACGCGAAGCCGGCCAGTAGCCGCTCGACGATGCTGAGCAGCCGTGCGTCATCGGGATAGGCGCGCAGGAAGGTCGCGGCCTCGTGCAGTCGGTGGACTTCGCGCGCCGAATTCAGGGTGGCGACCGCGAGAGTTCCGAGGAGCTCAGCCTTGCGGCCCGCCGCACCGTCGCCGAAGCGGAGCCTCAACGCCTCCAGTTCCTTAAGGGCGCGGCCGGGCTGCACGGTGGGTGATTGGCCCATGCGGCAACTATAGCGCCAGCGGGCGGCCCGGCGGGCGGGCGTGCCCATGTCCGCCTATGTGCTTGACCGGCTGTTGCCCGCCGCGGCCACGCGTTTCCAGGAACTGACGGGAGCCTGCACCGACGCTGACAGCGCGCGGTTCGCACTGGCGGAACTGAACTCCTTTCTGGCCGGACTCGGCGCCGGCGAGCTGTGCGCTGCGGTGCTGTCTCCACCGCCGGCAGGACTCCGCGCGATGCACGCCAACTACATCGCGGCCATGGTGGAGTACGCCTGCGCGCACAATGGCTTCGCGCCGCCGCGCTGGACCAGCGCGATTACGCCGCTGGCCGAGCCGACGTTTGGGAGCGAGCTTGCAAGCCTGCGTCTGTACCTCCTGACGCACTCGCTACCACCCTTCAGGCGCCGGAACATCTTCATCGATGCCAGCATCGGCGCGCGAGTCTGAGATGACGGTCCTGACGGACAAGAACCTGCGCCGGCTCTTCTCCCTGCTGAACGACGAGCTGGGCAAGACGGGCACGGAGGGCGAACTGTTCGTGGTCGGCGGCGCCCTGATGTGCCTCGCCTACGCCGCGCGCGAATCGACCCAGGATGTGGATGCGCTGTTTCGGCCGGCCCGCCAGGTGCGCGAGGCTGCAGCCCGGGTGGCTGCGCGGGCCGGTGTCCGGCCGGACTGGCTCAACGACGGCGTCAAGGCGTTCCTGAGCGAGCGGGGTGCGTTCACTGCCTTTCTGGAGCTCGATCACCTGCGGGTGATGCTCGCGCAGCCGGAGTACCTGCTGGCGATGAAGTGTCTGGCTCTGCGCCTGGGCGCGGAGTTCCACGACGAAGACGACATCCGCTACCTGCAGCGCCATCTCGATATCGCAACGTACGAGCAGGCCGTAGAGGTGATTGCGCGCTTCTGTCCGCTGGAGCGCTTTCCGCAGTGACCGCGCCGGCAACGCCGAGATCTACGTGATGAATGCCGACGGTTCGAACCAGATCAACTTGACCAACAACCCGACCTATGACGGCGACCCCACCTGGTCGCCTGACGGCACGCGGATCGCCTTCGTGAGCGCCCGGGATGGCCAGGACCAGCACATCTACGTCATGAACTCCAATGGCACGGGCCAGGTTCCGCTCACGGGTGGCACGCCGCTTGACTTCGACCCTACGTGGTCGCCCGACGGCACCCAGATCGCGTTCTCCAGCGACCGGGACGGCGACGGCGAGATCTACGTCATGTTCGCCAACGGCACGAGCCAGACCCGGCGCACCAATAACCCGGCAAACGACCTTCGCCCCGTCTGGCCGCCCGGCGCGGACACCGACGCTGATGGCGTGCCCAGCCTGGTGGACAACTGCACGCTGGCAGGAAACCCGACGCAGCTCGACGCCAACGGCGACGGCTACGGCAACCTCTGCGATGCGGACTTGAATAACTCCGGTTTCGTGTCGATCGCCGACTTCGCCATCCTGCGCTCGGTGCTCGGCCAGCCGGTCTCGTTCGATGCCACGGCGGCGGCGGCCGACCTGAATGGCAGTGGCACGGTGACCGTGACTGACTTCGGCATCTTGCGTGCCCGGCTCGGCACGCCGCCGGGGCCGTCGGGGCTGGCTTGTGCGGGGACGGTGCCGTGCCCGTGATGGGTGGTGCCCGGCCCTCGTCGCGGCCGGCAGCAGTTCTCCACGCTATTGGCTCTCGGTTGATTTAATCCATTGCCCGCCGAGTCCGCGGTGGCCGACCTCGGCTTCGATGAACGCCCGGTCCACCGGTGTCGCGGCGAGCATGAACCGGATATCGCGCAGGTGTTTGTCCGAGCCACCATCGCGCAGGAATTCGAGCTTGCGAAGAATCACGTACTCGGGTGGCGCAATCCACGCGCCGGATCCGCCAAGGTCGATACGACGGCGATGCTCCAGTGCCCAGGCATGCAACGGATCGCGCGACGCGAGATACAGGTCCGCCTTGAACTGGCTCCGGTGGTGGATCAGATTGAACATGCCGCCGGCGTTGCGCGCGATGGCCTCGCGCATCGTCTCGGCCGGCGGAACGTAATACTCCGTCTCGGGAAAGGCTGACTGAAGTGCCGGAATGTCCGGTAGCCGAAACAGCAGGACGACGTCGATGTCGGCAGTCAGCCGTGGTTCGCCGTAAACGCTGGCAGCGACCGATCCCGTGATGCAGTAGGGTAGCGCCAGCCGCTCCAGCGGCTCGATGAACGGGGCGAGTGGGCTAGGTGCCGGCATGGCGCAGCGAGCGGCGCGCCTCGGACTCCAGCTGGTCGTCGGTCCACTCCGGGTGCGTCATGCGCAAGCCCGCCATCCGCAGGCGAATACCGGTCTCGTAAAGCGCAGCGACGGTCTCGAGCTTCTGCGCCGGTGTGGCACGCTTCAGTGCCTCAAGCTGGACCGGATTAATGGGTTCGTCCATGGCGGGAGTATACGTCGAACAGATGCTCCCACATCGGTGCGGCTGGGGCGCGCGAGCAAGGGGACGTTGTGCACGAGGCTGGTCGCCGCGATCAGTTCGTCGGCAGGGTCGCCACGCACGTCCAGGTCGAATTGAATCCGCTTGAGCTGCGCCAGCTTGGCGATTTCCCACAGAACAATTGCTGAAATGCTCCACTGATCCGCATGCAGCGGTCGGTGCTCGCGAGCTGTCAGCTTGCCCCCCACGGCGTGCAGCAGCACGTGGGTATCAAGATTCAGCATTCCACTTGGCCCCAGTGGAGAGGACTTCACCCTTGATGGTCAAGCGCCCCTTCAGGGCGCCGATCAAAGATGCCGCTTCCGTGCCGAAGCGTCGCTGTTACCAGCTGGCCGCGGTGCGAGCGCGCACGGCGCCCTCGGAGAAGCGCCACTCGTAGGCGAAGCGCAGCACGTCGTACTCGGCGCGCAGGCCCTCGGGGAACGGCTCGAAGGGGGCGGCCAGGCGCAGGATCTGCATGGCGGCCTCATCGAGATCGCGCTGGCCGGACGAATCCCGCAGCACGACTTCACGCAGGCGTCCGTCGGCGTTGATGGCGACCTCGAGCACGGGGTATCTGGCGCCGGCTATCTGGCTGGCAGCCGCCGGGAAATTCAGTGTGCCGACCTGTTCCACCTTGTTTTTCCAGGTGCTCAGGTACGTCGCGATGCGCGACTCCCGCGTGTTGGCGCTGATCAGCAGCTCCCGGGGCCGGGCGTCGGGAACGCTGGTCGAGGTATCGAAGCGGCCGACGATCTCGATCGCGCTGCTCGTCGACGGCAGCATGGTCTGCCGGGTTTCCGGCATGCGGTCCGGCTCGCCCTGGTCCGGCGCAACGACGGTGGAATTATTAGCCAGTAGCAGTGGGTCACGGTTCCGGGCGGAGGTCGGCAGGCCGGGCCTTGCCGGTGCGTCCGCGCCGTCTGCCGCCGGGCCGAGAGCGTTGGCCGGTACGCTCAGCGCCGGCGCCGTGCGCACCGCGGCGTCGGGCGCTGCATTACCGGCCCCGGCAAGATTCTGCTGGGCAAGGAGGACGGCAGTGGGAGGCGGTTCCCGGTCCTCGTACTCGGACGTGACCAGCACCACTTCCATTGAACTGTTGAGTTTTTCGGGCCCGGCGGATCCGGCGGTGAAGGTGATGCCAAGGATCAGGATGCCGTGGAAGAGGGCAGCCAGGAAGGCCGTGGACGACAAGCGGTCGCCGGCGGCGTCGGCCGACCACGTGGTCTCTGGTCCAGCTCGGGACGGTGCTTCCTGCATGAGTCGTCCGCGGATCCCTGGTGTCCGGCCGGGGTTGCTGGTGATTATACCCACGGTGGCCAACGGGAACGGCGGCAGGTCACAGAACTGCCACTGGCAGGTGTCCGTCGTTGTCTCGCCGCAGCCGAATCGCCATGCCCGGCGTCGTCAATAGCTTGCCCGTGGCCGTCACCAGCAGGGCATCGCGGATGCCGAGCGCCGCGCAGACCTCACGGAAGCGGGTCGGGCCCGCGACCATCAGTGCGGTCGAGGCCGCGTCGGCGAGTTCCGCGTCCCTGGCGAGCACGGTGACGCTCGCGCTCTCTGTCGTTGGCGCGCCGGTCCGGGGATCCAGGATGTGGTGGTACCGCCGGCCGTCCCTTGTGTAGCCGCGCTCGTAGTTGCCGGACGTCGACGCCGCCTCGCCCGGCATCAGGGCCAGGCGGCCGAACACGCGGCTGCCCTCCGGATCCCTGAGGCCGATGTACCAGGGGCGCGTCGCCTTCCGGCCAAGCGCCAGCTGGCTGCTGCCACCGATGTTGAGCAGCGCGTTGCCGATGCCGTGCTGGCGGAGTACGAGCCGCGCGCGCTCCAGGGCCGTGCCCTTGGCCATGCCACCCAGGTCGAGGCACAGCGGCCGCACGACCGACAGTGTGTGGCCGTCAAAGTGCACCTCCGCGAGCGTGCCCTGCGTGCCCCGCAGTGCCTGGATCGCCGCCGCGGGTGGCGGTCCGGTCGCGGTCGCCAGCGCTGCCTCGCTGTCGAACTGCCATAACCGGACCAGCGCGCAGACCCCCGGGTCGAATAGCCCGCCGCTGCGGGCATGCAGTTCCAGCGCACTGGTGATCAGTGGCGCGAGTTCGGCGCTGACTGCGGCAGGTTGACCCTGCGCGAGGAGGCCGTTCACCCGCGCCAGCTCGCCTTCGCCAAACGCGTACCAGTCCCGTTCGGCTACTCGAAAGAGGCGTTCGATGGCACTGGCGGCCGCGGCGGCCCGGCGCGGGTTCGGGCCGGGCATTTCAATGCGGACGTCGGTGCCAAAGGCTGCAAAGCTGAAGGCCTGGTCCGCCCCGTTGCCGCAGGCGGCAAGGGCGACTACCGCCAGCAGCGCCGCGCCGGCACGGCGGGCGTTCAGGCGCGCCGGGCCTCGCCCGCCGTCCGGGCCTGAAGACGGGCGTCCAGCGCGTCGAACAGCGTGGCCGCCACGTCGAGCCCGCCCAGCTTCTGCAGTTCCCGGATGCCGGTCGGGCTGGTGACGTTGATCTCCGTGAGGTAGTCCCCGATCACGTCCAGGCCGGCAAAGAGCACGCCGCGCTCCTTGAGCACGGGACCTACCTGGGCGCAGATCCATTCGTCCCGTGCCGTCAGCTCACGCACCTCCGGCTGGGCCCCGGCCACCAGGTTGCCCCGGTTATCGTCCGGGGCGGGGATGCGGGCCAGCGCCCGGCTCACGGGTTTGCCGTCCACGATGATGATCCGTTTGTCGCCCCGGGTGATCTCCGGGATGTACAGCTGGGCCATGGCGTACTCCTGGCCGTAGTTCGTCAGTGTCTCGAAGACGACGTTCGCGTTGTTGTCGCCCTGCTTCAGCACGAAGATCGAGCGGCCGCCCATGCCGTGCAATGGCTTAACGACGATGCAGCCGTGCTCTCCGAGGAAGGCTCGCATGTCGGCAATCGAGCGCGTGATCAGGGTATCGGGGCAGCATTGGGGAAACCAGGCGGTATAAACCTTCTCGTTCATGTCCCTGAGACTCTGGGGCCGATTGACGACGAGCACACCTGCGAGCTCGGCCCGTTCGAGGAGGTAGGTCGTATAGATGTACTCCATCCCGAAGGGCGGATCCTTGCGCATCAGGATCAGGTCGAGGGCGGAGAGCGGCAGCTCTTGCCGCGGCCCCAGCTCGAACCAGGCGGTCTTGCTGTCTTCGACGTGCAGGGTGCGGGCCTGGCCCTGCGCGACGCCATTGCGCAACCGGATGTCTTCCTGCTCGAAGTACCAGAGCGCGTAGCCGCGCCGCTGCGCTTCCAGCAGCATGGCGAGCGAGCTGTCCTTGGAGGGATTGATGCCCGCGATCGGGTCCATCACCACGCCGAGTTGCCGCCTGCCGATCGCCATGGTCCTGTCCTTAGGTTAAATCCGGGTGGTTCGTTGCGTTTTGCGACGCTGTGCCTATTCTGGCCTGCCAGTGCTGAAATCGCACGGAGGCGCGGAGTATCATTCCGGGGCGGGACGGGCTTCCGCATGGCTGGACCCTGATGGTTATGTTAAAAGTTCACGGTGCGGCGGGCGGTGGTTCGCCTGGCCTGGAGAACCCTGTGACGGATAACGCCGCGCCGGCATTGCACGGGCTGAAAGTGCTCGTGATCGACGACAGCAAGACCATCCGGCGGACGGCGGAAACGCTGCTGTCCAAGGAGGGCTGCACGGTCTACACCGCGGTGGACGGTTTCGACGCGCTGGCCAAAATCGCCGACTACCGGCCCGACATCATCTTTGTCGACATCATGATGCCCCGGCTGGACGGCTATCAGACCTGCTCCCTGATTAAGCACAACCGGACCTTCCGGGACACCCCGGTGATCATGCTCTCCAGCAAGGACGGCCTGTTCGACCGCGCGCGCGGCCGCATCGTCGGCTCGGAGCACTACCTGACCAAGCCCTTCACCAAGGATGAACTGCTCGGAGCCATCACCCGCAAGGCCCCGCGCTGAACGAGCCGCGCCGGGCTTAATCAGGAAATTAAAATGGCACTGGTATTGATTGCCGACGATTCGCCCACCGACCAGCACATCCTGTCGCGGGCGCTGGAAAAATCCGGCTTTGAGACGATCATGGCCAGGGATGGGGAGGAGGCGATCCGTCTCGCAGAGCAGCGCTCGCCCGACGTCATCCTCATGGATATCGTGATGCCGGGGATGAACGGTTACCAGGCCACCCGACAGCTGGCACAGAATCCGTCCACCGCTTCGATCCCGATTGTGATCGTTTCCACCAAGACCCAGGAGGCCGATCGGGTCTGGGGCCTTCGCCAGGGCGCCGTCAGCTACCTGACCAAGCCGGTATCAGATGATGCTCTGGTGGCGGCAGTCCGGAATGCGCTTAACCGCTGATGGCCCTGGCGACACAAGGCAGCCTCCGCGCCCTCAGGGAGCACCCGTTCGAGCTCCTGCGTGAACTCGAGCGCCGCAGCCGGGCCGCCGCCGCGGGGGCCCAGGTTGATGACGAAGGGCTCGTGGAGTGGGTTGGCGTCGGGTTCCGGCTGGGCAGCGAGTGCTTCGTGGTGCCCCGGGATGAGGTTCGGGAAGTGCTGATGGTGCCGCCGTCCATCACCCGGGTGCCCGGTGCGAAATCCTGGGTACGCGGACTGGCGAATGTGCGGGGCCACCTGCTGCCGCTCGTCGATCTCCGTGAGTTTCTCGGTTCCGGCGTTGGCGGGACCGAACGCAGTTCGCGGGCCCTGGTGGCCAACAGCAGTGAGTTTCCCGTCGGCCTGATTGTTGATGAAGTGTTCGGTTTCCGGCGTTTCGTCGACCGGGAGCTGGCCGATGAGGCGCCGGCCACCGTGATCCGCGCCGATCGATTTCTGGCTGGCTGCTTCCGCCGTGGCGGGGAAGTGTGGCCGGTTTTCAGCCTGACGCGACTGCTGGACGCGCGTGACTTCCAGCGGGCGGCAGCCGAGTGACGCACGCCTGCACCTGAGCGAGACAACAATGACAGAACAAACTGGCGGAATGCGGTTGCTGCCCACGTTAGGAACCGCCCTGATCCTCGTACTGGTCGGGGCGCTGGCGCTCCTGGTCCTGAAGCCCGGGGATCCGGCGCAGGGCGTGAGCCCAGTGCCGGGAGCTGCGGCTCTTATGGAAGGGCAAGCCGCCTTCAGGCTCGCGGCCGGTGCGATGCGGGGCGAGCCCGAGTCCTTCACCGCCCTTGCGGCGGCGAATCGTCGGCTGGCGGCAGCGGATCTTGACGGCGTGGCGGAGGACATGCGGCGCCAGCTGGAACAGATCCGGGCGAGCCTTGCCACCATCGAGGCGGGCCGCAGTGACCTGGTCGGCCTGCGCTCTGCGGCGGACCGGCTGGACCGCCTGCTGCCCCGGCTTGGCGAACAGATTGACGGGCTGGAGGCCACCGGCGCTGTCCGCGGGCAACCGGCCACCATGGCCCAGCTGGAACGCCTCCGCCTGCTTGCCGACGGCTTGCGCCGGGATGTCCGCGGGCTGTCCCAGGGCACGGTGGCGGTCGATGCGCGCAACCCGGCGATGCTCGACGCCGACCTCGGACTCAACCAGATCGTCCGTGGGCTCGGCGAGGGCAATGCTGAGCTCGGCCTCCGCCCGCTGGCTGGCGCGGACGCCATACGCGCACTGGACGGCCTGCGCCAGCAGAGCGGTGATATCAGCAAGACGCTGCGCGATGTCCTCGCCGGCGGTGACCGGCTAGGGGCGCTTCGTCAATCCATGGAGCAGCTCGATGGTCAGGTCGGCAAGCTCCCGGTCGACGTGGCAGCGCCCGCCGTCAGCGCGCCCAGCAGCCTCGCGCGCCTGATTGCCACTGGCCTGCTCGCGCTGGCCATTGGGCTCGCGCTGGCGATGCTCTGGATATATCGGCGCATCGCGGATACCGGCCGGGCTGCCGCCGAACAGACGGCGCAGAACGAGCGGAACCAGCAGGCCATCATGACGCTGCTGGACGAAATGAGCAGCCTGGCCGACGGCGATCTGACCGTTCACGCCACCGTCACCGAAGACATCACGGGTGCCATCGCGGATTCGATCAACTATGCCATCGAGGCGTTGCGCGAGCTGGTGACGACCATCAACGAGAGCGCCATCCTCGTGGATGGCGCGGCCAAGCAGACGGAGGGTTCCGCACGGCAACTTGCCGCAGCCAGTGAGGCCCAGTCCAAGCAGCTCGAATCCGCCTCCCGCGCCATCAGTCGTATGGCGTCGTCCATTGAAGGCGTGTCTGGTAACGCCGAACGGTCATCCGACGTTGCCCGCCATTCGGTGGACGTCGCGCACAAGGGCGGCGATGCCGTGCGCCGGACGATCGAGGGCATGAACGCGATTCGGGAGACGATCCAGGAAACGTCCAAACGGATCAAGCGCCTGGGGGAGAGCTCCCAGGAGATTGGCAACATCGTCGAGCTGATCAACGACATCGCAGACCAGACCAACATTCTGGCGCTGAATGCCGCCATCCAGGCGTCCATGGCCGGCGAGGCTGGCCGCGGTTTCGCGGTAGTCGCCGACGAAGTGCAGCGGCTTGCCGAACGCTCGGCCAACGCCACCAAGCAGATCGAATTCCTGGTGCGCACGATCCAGGCCGACACCAACGAAGCCATCGTTTCCATGGAGCGCAGTACGACCGACGTCGTCGGTGGTGCGTTGCTGGCAGAGAATGCGGGCGCGGCACTGGAGGAAATCGAGCAGGTTTCAAATCAGATCGCCGCGCTCGTCCAGAACATCTCCAGCTCGGCCCGCGAACAGGGCAAGGCGGCGTCTGCCGTCACCCGCAGCATGGACGTCCTGCAGGAGATCAATTCGGAGACTGCCGCCAACACCAGCGCGACGACCAGCGCCATCAGCAAGCTGGCTGAGCTGGCGACGCAACTGCGCCGGTCGGTAGCCGGTTTCCGGCTGCCACCCATCACGGCGTCCGCCCGCGCTGGCTTAAGCAGCCGTACGGGCGAATTTCCGGCCATCGCGGCCTCCGGTGTCGTCTTCGATCCGGGGACGCCCGACGACGAACCCGCCGACGCAGCCTCCCAGACCCAGGCGCATGCCCAGACGTCCCGGTTTGCCGAGCCGGTGTCCTTCGTGAGCAAGCGCACCGCCTGACCGTGGCCGCATTTCCCGAGCCCAGTGTCCCTCGGACGAGCCCCGGATCGAATCAGAGCGATCCTGTTCGGGAGCCGCTGCTGCTCGTTGCCGACGAGCTCGCCGTCACCCTGAATGACGTGCGGGTGGCGCTCGAGCAGTATGCGGAGGGCGAGGTTGGCAATCAGCCGCTGGAACGGTGCGCAGCCCTGTTGCACACGGCCCGGGGCGTATTGCAGATCACCGAAACCTGGGGCGCCAGCCTGCTCGCGGAGGAAATGGAACAGACGTGCCGGCACCTGCTGAAATTGCGGCGGGATGTGCAGACGGACGACGGCATCGAGGCATTGTCCCGGGCGGCGGTGCAACTGCCGGCCTACGTGGAACGCATCCGGGACGGCGGCCGGGACGTGCCGCTGGTCCTGCTGCCGTTGCTCAACGATCTCCGGGCGGCCCGGGGCCGGCCACTACTCTCCGAAAGCACCTTGCTCCTGCTGAATATTGCGCCGGGAGCCATGAGCGGGACCCGGGTAGCCACCGCGCCGAACGCCCCTTCGTCGGTGCGTCCGGTGGCTCCTCAGGATTCCGCAGCTCTCGCCAAGATTCTCCGACCCCGCTTTCAGCTGGCCCTGCTGGGCTGGATCCGGGGTGATGGGGGCCCAGACTCACTCGGAAGCCTGCAGGATGTCGTGAACCGCCTCGAGGGGGCGGCGGGCAGCGAGGTCGTGCATCAGTTGTGGTGGGTGACCGGCGGAGTACTGGAGGCCCTCGCGGACCGGGGCCTTGAGGCCGGGATCTCGGTGAAGCGGCTCGTCGGTCAGGCAGACCGCGAGATGAAGCGGCTGCTGACCCAGGGTGAGCGCAAATTTGCTGCCCAGCCGCCTGTTGAACTCGTCAATAACCTTCTCTACTACGTCGCCCGTGCCACCAGCACGGGGCCCCGGATTGCCGCCATTCGCGAAGCCTTCAATCTATCCGGACTGATTCCGGGCGACGAGCAGATCGAGGTCGCCCGCCAGAGTCTTGCCGCCCCCAGCGTCAAATTAATGCGGACGGTGGCTGCCGCAATCCGGGAGGACCTGGCCCGGGTCAAGGACGTACTGGATATCTACGTGCGCACCGGCATGGAGCGCGTTGAGGAGCTGGCGCCGCAGATCGACCTTCTGAAGAAGATCGGCGACACCCTCGGCGTGCTCGGCCTCGGTGACCTGCGCGAACTGGTGCAATTGCGGCAGGCCGAACTGGGCGAGCTGGTTGCTGGCAGCCGCCAACCCGACGAAGCCATGCTGGTGGCCATGGCGGCCTCGCTGCTGCAGGTGGAAGACCGGCTGGAGCACCAGCTGATTGGCCTGATCGCACCGGACAGTGCGGCTGGCACCGCCACGCCCGAGGAGCACGACGACGCAGACCGCGCCGTGGTAACCCAGGCCGTGATGCGGGAATGCCTCGCCAATCTGGCCCGCGTGAAGGAAGCCATCAGCCTGGTCACGGAACGTGCCGGGGACGGGGCGGCGCTGGATTCCATCCCGGCCCTGCTCCGGGGCATCACCGCGGCATTGCTGATCGTCGAAAAGGAACAGGCCGGACGCGTGGCTGAGCGCATTGCGACCGCCGCCAGCGAGGTGGTGCAGCGTGGTGCCGGACCGGAGGCCCGGGCGGCGCTCGAACGACTCGCCGACGCCATCGTCAGCCTCGAGTACTACATGGAGACGCTGCAGGCCGGCCGGCGCGAGCCGGGCTGGATGCTGGACAATGCCGCGCGCTCACTCGACGCGCTGGTGCTGCCCGCGGCGGTGTCCCGCCAGGTTGATCTCGATGCCCGGGACCGCGTGCCCGAGGAGGAACTCCCCGCCACGCAGGTCATCGATCGTTCTGAGTTCGAGATGCCGGTCGCCGAGGAGTTGGCGCCCGTCGTGCCGCGTCCCACGGTACCGTATCAGGGCCCTTCAGCCGACCGGCCGGTCGTCGCGAGGGATGGCCAGGACATTGACCCGGAAATCCTGGAGCTGTTTATCGAGGAAGCTCGCGAGGCGATCGAAACGATCAGCGTGAACTTCCCGGCCTGGGACCTCGATGAGGGCGAACGGGAATGCCTGCGTACCGTCCGCCGCGCCTTCCACACGCTGAAGGGCAGCGGCCGCATGGTGGGTGCCGAGCTGATCGGGGAGTACTGCTGGGGCGTCGAACACCTCCTGAACCGCGTGATTGATGGCACGGTGCCGCGCACGCCGGAACTGCTGAGCTTTCTAAGGCGGGCCATGCCTGCCGTCGCGGAGCTTCTCGAACAGCTCGAGGTGGGGGCCACTCCCACCAGTGATATTCGCCAGCTGCTGGCAGAGGCGGATGCGCTAGGCCGGGCGGTGGCGGTGGTTGAGAGTTCCGATAGCGCGGATGCCACCGAAGTCTTGCCCCTGCTGGAACTGGAAGGCGTGCTGGCTCCGTCGGTAGCCGTGCCGCCAGTCCCCGCCTCGGAAATCGTGCCAGAACCGCAACGGCCTGCAGCCAGCGACGACGAGACCATGGTCGCGATCCTGCCGCCCTTCGGCGCTCCACCGACCATGGATCCGGTGCTCCTCGACATCCTGTCGCGCGAAGTGGCCGTGCACCTTGGTGCGCTTCGGGCCTTCGTCGCCCGGGCCGGGGAGGCCGCTTCGCAGCCTCTTCCAGAGCGGATTTTCCGTGCTTGCCACACTCTCCACGGCAGTCTGACCATGGCCGGCGTCACGACTGCCGTCGAGGTGGCCGGTCCCCTGAACGACCTGATGGCAGTCTTGCACACGGCCCGGCTCCCCGCAGACGCGGCGATCGTTGCGGTGACCGCCGACACCGTCGACGTCGTGGCCCGGATAGTCGATCAGCTGCGGGCAACGGGGCCAGCCGCGCCAGCGGCGACAGTCGAGGTGCGAGCGGGTATTGAGGCGTTGACCGCGCGTCTGCAGGACCTGCTCGGCCAGGCTGGCGAACGGGCGGCGGCCTTGTCGGCGCAGTCCGTCGACAGCGGCACTGCGTCCATGCAGGTCCTGGCGCTGTCCGAGCTGGAGCTTGAGCTGGTTGCGGACGAGCCGTCGGACGCGTCGCCGTGGGTGGCCTCCGTTCCGGTGGGTCAGCAGGAAGGCGTGCCCGCCGGGCCCGAGGCCGATCTGACGGAGATGTTTGCGGTCACTCCGCTGCCTCTCCCGGCACCTGCGACGCCCGCGCCTGAAGTTGACGCCGTCGCGACGACAGCGGGCTGGGACGCGGAGGTGGCAGCCATCTTCGCCGAGGAAGCCAGCGAAATACTCGAGGCCTGTGACCAGTCGGTGGCGCGACTCGCCGCCCGCCAGGACGAAGAGCAGGCTCTTGCGGACCTCCAGCGCGGACTACACACGCTGAAAGGCGGTGCCCGGATGGCGGGCCTGTTCGCGATGGGCGATTTGAGTCACGACCTCGAGACGCTCCTGCTCCGCATGACTGATGGATTGTTGCCACGGGAGGCCGGGACGTACGGCCTTGCCCAGGCGGCGCTCGACGAGTTGCATGTCCTGCGTGACCAGATTCCTGCGGGGGTCGCCGCGACGCCGTCGCCAGGGCTGTTAGCGCGTCTCGACGCCGCCCTGCGAGGCGACGTGCCGGCACCGCCTGATTCGGCGCCCGAGATCGTGCTGGACGAGCCGCTCCCCCCGGTGCTTGAGCTGGAGCCGGAACCTGTACTCGAGCTTGCGTTAGTGCCCGAGCCAGCGGCTGATCTGCCCCCGGTCGAGGAGGTCGAGGAGGCCGAGGCGGTGCTGCCGCTTGCGCCGTCAATTCCCCCGGCACTGGAGCGTCTCGGCGAACTGGCACGCGCGCTCTCGGCGCCGCCGACGCCCCAGTCGCCGTTGCCACCCTTGCCATCCATGGGGGAACCGCTGCTGCCGGAAGCAGAGCCTCCGCGCCGGCCCGGCGCGCGCGAGCGTGCCGCCGAGCCGCGGGATTTCGCCCGCGTGGACGCCAGCCTGCTGGAGCAGCTGCTGAACGGTGCTGGTGAGATCAGCATTGCCAATTCGCGGCTCACCCAGCAGCTTTCCCAGATCCAGTTCAACCTTGAAGAACTCAACCAGACGGTCGTCCGTCTGCGCGACCAGCTCCGTAACCTCGAGATCGAAACCGAGGCGCAGATCCTGTACCGCCATCAGCGTGCGCCGGAGCAGGAAACTGAGTTTGATCCGCTCGAACTGGACCGGTACTCAAGCATCCAGCAGTTGTCGCGCGGCCTGGCCGAGACTGCCAGCGACGTCAGTAGCATCAAGGACCTGCTGCAGAACCTGAGCGCGGACACGGAAGGGCTACTGGTGCAGCAGGGCCGCACCACGACCGAGTTGCAGGACCAGCTGATGCGCACCCGCATGGTGCCGTTCGACCAGCACGGTTCGCGGTTGGCGCGCCTGGTACGCCAGACGGCGAAGGATCAGGGCAAGCTGGCCGAACTCGCCATCGTGGGCAGCGGTGATCTCGACCGCCAGGTCCTGGAGAAAATGCTGCCGCCGTTCGAGCACATGCTCCGCAACGCCGTGATTCATGGTCTCGAGTCCCCAGCCGATCGCGAGGTCCTGGGCAAGCCGCCTGCTGGCACGATCCGCATCGCCATCCGCCGCGAAGGCGCCGAAGTTGTCATCGACATTGGTGACGATGGCCGCGGACTCGACGTCGCCGCTATTTTGCGCAAGGCAATCGACCTCGGCTTTGTGAGCCGGGAGGCAACGCTGACCGACGAGGAGGCGATGCAGTTCATCCTGCGTTCCGGGTTCAGCACCGCTGACCAGCTCACCCAGGCGGCCGGTCGCGGCATCGGCATGGATGTGGTGGCGAACCAGGTTGCCAAGCTCGGCGGTACGCTGGCCATCGCCTCGCAGCGGGGCAAAGGCACGATTTTCACACTGCGCCTGCCCTTCACGCTGGCGGTTACCCAGGCCCTGATCGTCCGGGCAGCACACGAGCTGTATGCCCTGCCCCTACCGACGGTCGAGGGCATCATCAGGATTGCGCGTACAGAGTTTGAGCAGCGGATGGCACGCCCTGAGCCAGCCATCGAGTACGGCGGGCAGCGCTACTTCTTCCGGCATCTCGGCCAGTTCCTGGGTCTCGGACCGTCCCGCCTGCCCGACGAACAGGAACGGGTCTCGATCATTCTCGTCCGCGCCGGAGACAACTCGACGGCGCTGATTACTGACGAGATGCAGGACAGCCGCGAGATCGTCGTGAAGCCGGTAGGTGCCCAGCTGGCAACCGTCAGGGGTATTTCCGGTGCGACGATCCTGGGCGACGGGCGCATCGTTGTTATTCTCGATGTCGGCGCCCTCGTGCGATCCTCCCGGCCTGCGCCGGACGCGCCAGCGCCGGTGGTCGAGCCAGAACAGAAGCAGACCCTCGCGCTGGTCGTCGACGACTCCATCACCATGCGTCGCGTGACCCAGCGCCTGCTGGAACGCAATGGCTTCCGGGTGGTCACTGCGAAGGATGGCGTCGAGGCGATCAGCGTCCTCCAGGACCACCGGCCTGACATCATCCTGCTGGACGTCGAAATGCCCCGGATGGATGGCTACGAGTTTGCCCGGCACGTCCGGAACGACCCCGCGGTCGCCCGCGTGCCGATCATCATGGTCACTTCGCGGGTCAGCGAGAAACACCGGGCCCGGGCCATCGAGATTGGTGTCAACGACTACCTCGGCAAACCGTACCAGGAGCGCGAGCTGCTGGAAGCGGTTCAGCACCAGCTTTCCTCCGTATGACCGCCGCCAACGACGAGCTCTACAGTCTCCTGGTGCCGCTCAATCAGGAGCGGCTCATTCTTCCGCGGGCCTGTGTGGCGGAGGTCGTTCGCTACGCGCCGTTGCACGTGGACGAGACAGCGCCGCGCTGGATGCGGGGCAGTGTCGCCTGGAACGGGCGGCAAGTGCCCGTAATCTCCTTCGAGGAACTGGCCGGCCTGACGCCTGTTGCGCCCGGTGGCCGGACTCGCGTCGCCATACTGAATGCGATTGGAGGCAGATTGTCCGCAGGCTACTTCGGCATCCTAACCGAGGGCTTTCCCCAGCTCGTGCGCGTGACGCGCGCGGTCGTCCAGCCCGCGGCCCGGCAGGCCTGGCCGGAGAACGGGCCCGTGATCTGCCAGGTCCGGATGATCAACGAGTACCCGCTGATTCCCGACCTCGAGGTAATCGAGGACCTGATCGAGGAAGCGCTCGGTCCGCGCGAAGAAATCCTCTCGTAGCAGCGGCCGTAGGAGCGGCTTCAGCCGCGACTCAACCTACTCCTGGCTCGCGGTCCCCCGCGGGGAAGAGTTTTCCGCTACCGCTCTGACTAGCCGGCGGTCCACGGTGAACGCTTGAAAACCCTTCCCCGCATGAGCC
>JANNJM010000067.1:0-32696 GCA_031395645.1 Gammaproteobacteria bacterium
GGTCCGGTACCTTTTTTAGAAGCCGGGCGACCGCTGGCTGTCTTCGTACATCTTGGTCAGGAAGGTCCGCACAGCCGGTTCGGCTTCTTCGCGGGTCATCAGCCGCTGGTCCGCCAGGAGCTTGGCCATGTCGGCGACCGACCGCCGCCCGTCGATGAGTCCCATGATGAAACCGTAGATGCGCGTGGTCATGGCCTGCAGCTGAAACGCCGGCAGGAGCGGGACTGGCTGGGAGCCCACCACGAGCCAGTCCGGCAGGGCCCGATGGCGCGCGGGCTTCGGCACGCCCTGCTGCTTGCTGGCAGCAATCGTCACGACGAGCTCACGGCGTCCGTGCCGGCTGGCCGGTGAGCACATATAAGGAATCTCGTCTTCCCGGACCGCCGGTTCCGCAAAGCCGGTGTCCATGACGATGGCCAGGACCTCCTCGAGACTGTAACGCGTGGCGGCTTCGGGCTGGCTGAAAGCCAGTGACCCAAAGCTGATCCACCGGCCGCCGGGCTTCAGCAGGCCGTTGACCCGGGCGGCAAATGACCGAAAGTCCTCGGGCAGGATATCCACCACCCAGGGCGTCACGACCACGTCGGCGCTCTCCGCCAGGATGGGTGGCCGCAGGACGTCACCCAGGAGCAGGTGAAACCCCTCCCGTACGGGCTCGGGCGCCACCAGGGTCTGTAATACGGCCTGGTCACTAATGGAGCGCGGCGCCAGCGGAAATTCCCACAGTTCCACGCCGGCGCCTGTCACAGCCCGGGCCGCCACCAGGGCAAGCAGCGGATTGAAATCCATTGCCAGCGTGTTGGTCGTCGGCAACTGCTGGTGCAGGTCGTAGGCGAGGCGGCCCGCGCCCGAACCCAGGACGACGACGTTACCGGTCGCTAACCCGGACCCCAGCGCGCTGGTGACGAGCTTGAGCGATTCGGCGTTTTCCGTCTCGCCCCAGGCCCAGTCCCTGTGGATGTTCGGGTAGTACGTGGTCAGTCCCTGGTCGGTCGGCAGCCGCGTCTGCAGGGCGAGGTGCGTCGCGTAGCCTGCCTGGGAGCTCTGGAGCGCGAGCGGGCCCAGCAGCTCGGCCAGCCGTCGTGCCTGGTCACCGAAGGCGCGGCTGAGCAGTGTCAGCCGCTCGCGAGTCAGCGGCCGGAGGCGCGGATTCTGCAGTTCGAGCTGCATGCCGGCGGCGTCCTGGGCCAGTTTCTCCAGGGCAAACTGCAGCCGCTGGCGCCATTCGGCCAGCGTCGCGGCCGGCTCGGCAAACAGGCAGGGTACGCCGGCCAGCAGTGGGAACTTCAGCCCGCAGCTGCCGCAGCCAAAGCTCGCATCCGCGTACTTCTGGAGACCGAGCTCGCAGCGCGGACAGGCGAGGAGGGCAGCTGGCAGGCCTGGCGACATGCACGGATTATGGCATTGCTCGCGCAGCAGCGCCCCGTAGGAGCGCCCGTAGGAGCGCCTGAAGGCGCTCCTACGGGTGCAATCAGATCGTGCCGTTGACGATTGGTGCGAACGCGGTCAGCGAGTCTTGCAGCGCGGGTGAGCCGAGACCGTTGCTCGGGAACAGCGTCGCGAAATTGCCCTGCTCACCGTGCAGCGCCATGTAGTTGAGCAGCACGGTCTCCACGAGCAGGTTGACGTTATTCGCCGCCGGCGTTGCTGCCGTCTCTACGGAACCGTCCCCACGGAAGTAACCCAGCTGCTGGCGCCTGGCCTGCTGCTCGGGCGTGCCGCCCGTCAGCGTGGCCCGGCCGCCGGGGTTGTACACGAGGAAGAATGATGCGGCGGTGGACTGATTGTCGCTGGTCCATTCGCCCTTGCCGCGGCCGTCCGCGGTATTGTCGATGGCGCCATCGCTCGACAATGAGCCATCGCTGAAGACGTACATCATCAGGGGCACGCCGACCCGCGCCGCATATTCGAGGCAGGCGCCCATGCAGCGGCCCGCGCGGAAGTCCTTGACCTCGCCCTCGGCCCGCCGGCCGCCGTGGTAGTCGTAGCCGCCCATGGTGATGGTGCCGGCGCCGGCGAAGCCATTGATCACTAGCTTCATCACGGCCGCCGTTTTCCGGAACTCGTCGTCGCTGTCGTACTCGGCCTGCGTAAAGATGCCGGTCGGCCCGACGATGTCGGTATCAATGGACGGGTTCAGGCTGGACGGGTCGCCAAACCGGTCGGCGATGTCAGCGGATTTCACGTAGCCGCAGTTCACCAGGTCCTTGATGACGTCGTCCTGGGTCACGATCAGTTTGGTGCTCACGCGCTGCAACTTCATGTCGCTGACGCGCTGGATCGACTCCAGTACCTTCACAGCGTCCGCCTGATTCAGCAGCCCCACGAGGGCGCCAGTGTCCACCAGTCCGGTTACGTCACTCGGCCGGTCCACCTTGGTAGGCCGGTCCTCGGCATTGATCATCATGACCGGCGCCATCGAATTGCCGCCGGAGTCAGAGTTCCGGGAGCCGATGAGCCCCAGCAGGGAACCGTCCGCGCCAGCCCGCGCGATGCCGTACAGCGGGTTGTGCGGGTTGTTGCCGGTGTCGTTCTCGGAGCGTGCCGGGATCACGGCGCCATTGATATTGGTGGCGGTCCCCGTGCTGACATTCGTCAGCATGCCGCGGAGGAACGCGCTGTCGCTGTGGAAAGCGAGGCCCAACGTCTGGTCAATGTGGTCCTGCGCCGTGACCGCGCTGATCACCGGCGGGATCATGTCGCCCGGCAGGCCCAGCTTGTTGTAGCCCGCCGTACTCAGGAAGTCGAGCTGGCCGCCGGGACCGCCGACCAGCACGTTGGAGCCGGCCATGTTGGCGCCGCCCGCCAGGTCGAAGCAGATGAATGGGATCTTGCCGGCGCCCTGGGTGGCGATACCACACGCGGTTTTCAGTGCCTCGAGGTCCGGGGCCAGGGCTGCGTAGGCCGCCCGTGGATTGGCGAACAGGCTGAAGACCCCGGCGCCGACCACTGTGGCTGTACCCGCCCTGAAGCCCTGGGCAATCAATTGCCGCCGGGTGACCGGCCGCGGATGATCGGGATGCCGTTGCGGGTCGAAGTAGTTCCGGGTCTTGCGATTGCGTGCCATGTGCTGTCCTCGAGAGATCGCGCCTGAAGGCGCTCCTACTGCACCAGTGTCACTGCGCTGCCGATCGTGGCGGCGCAGGCTGCCTTAACGATGGTCTTGGTCCGGTCAGCGGCGCAGGATCCGCCGCAGGCCGTCAGGTCCTGCGTCAGGTTGTCCAGTTCGGTGCGCACTGCTGACTCGTCCGGCTGGCTGGCGAGACTCGTGCCCATGGCCCGGGTCAGCAGGGGGATAAAGATCTGGTCCCGCTCCGGCCCGGTGTCAAAGGCGGTGCTTGCTGGCGCGCCGAAATTGAAGCCGCCCCAGAGTCCCGTGCGCAGGGTGGTGTCCTCAACCAGCGCGTTGCAGTACTCGATGGCCAGCTGGGCAATGCCCACCTGGTGCGAGGCCAGGACCGCCGAGAGGTCCACGACGGCCGGCAGCTGTTGCCGGACCAGGGCGTACGTCGCTTTCACGGACGGCTGGTTCGGCGACACGCCGGTGATCGTCGCCATGGTGGCGTTGATCTCGTCGAAGGTCTTCACGCCGATATCGGATACCGGCGGGCTGTCGGCTGGCGGAGGCGGTGTGAGCGGCGCCGGCTCGGTCACCACGTTGGTGCTGCTGCCGAGGACCTCGAACGTCAGGAAGAACTCATCCTGGTCGGGGCCCTTCTCCAGCGGCATGATCGTGCCGAGGCTCGAGAGCACCTGGCCGGTGGCCGCGGCGTAACCGTTGGCCACGCTGACCGAGGTATCGAGATTGCGATAGGCCTGGCTGACAGGCTCAACCACACCGTTCAGGCCGATGCGCAGCCCGCGGACCGGTATCGGGCTGGAAGGTGTCCAGGCCGGGTCCAGGCTGACGAAGGTCGGCCGGTTGAACAGGTAGCTGTAGCTGTCGAACTGGCTGACTTCGAAGAGCACGTAGCCCATCGGGCTGCCCGTGTGCGCGCTGACATTGAAGAGCAGGAAGAATTTCTCACCGACGCCGGCGTCGAAATTCTGCTGCACCTGTTCGGGAGTCAGCGCACGGTTGTGGATGGCCGCGAGGCGCAACACGCCCTGCCACTGGCGGTCGCCGGACGGCTCGTTGCCGAGGACCAGCGCGAAGGTGTCGTCCCAGTCGCCCAGCGTGCCGCCGGTGGCCGGATCGGGATCCTCGGTATAGACGCCGTTCACGTAGATGCGCCGGCCCGCGACAGGGTCATACGTCATGACCACGTGCTGGAGAGTGGCCTGCGCGTCTTCGTCCGCGTCAGAGGTCTGCAGTAACGGTGAACCGTTGGCATCGGAGGTGCTGCTGCGGTTGAAGAAGTCGTAGCTGTACAGCGTCTGGCCCAGCGTGAAGTTGCGCAGGGTAGAGCCGGCTGAGTAGGTCACGACCCGCGCCTCTTCCTGGTTCACGTTGGCGGGCGCCGCCCAGGCCTCGATGCTGTACTGGCCAGTGGCGGTAATCAGGTCGTGCAGCTTGCGGCTCGAGGTGGTGGAGCCCTGCGCGCGGCCGCTGCGGATATTAATGCCCCAGCCGCCGACCCAGGCGATGTCGCCCGACAGGGTCAGGTTGATTGCCGGCTGTACACCGCTCGTGTCAAACGCGGTGGTGCCACTGGCTTCCTTGAATTCCCACAGGGCGATCTGGCCTGCCTCGTAGCGGCTACCGCCGCTCGCGACCGTGCCGTCGTACATCGAGAGTGCCTTGCTGATCACGAGGGTTGGATCCACGGCGGTCACGGGAATCTGCTGGGCATAGTCCCGGATCGCGTCTTCCATCTCCTGGGAGTTCGCCGCGCAGTTGTCCCAGCAATTGTGGAACTCGTTGCGAAGGCGCAGCACCAGGCGGGAATTGGCCGGGTCGTCCAGGTCGATCTTCGTTTTCACCGCGGCGTAGGCGCTCTCGACGTCATCGTCAGCGAAGAACGGCGATTGCTGGGTGGCCGAGGTCGAGCTGTGGCAGCCCGCGCAGTACTCAGTGACGAGCGGGTAAACCGTAGCAGCAAAGCCCGCGGAATCCAGGGGGAAGTTCCGGCTCTGGCCCACATCCCTGATCGGCGGGGCAACGAGCTGAATCGTTTTCGTGCCGCCGCCGGCGGTACCGGCTATCCAGTTCTCGACCCAGGTTTGCAGCGTCGTGGTGCAGGCCTGGATGGCAGCCTGGTTGCTGCCGAGCCAGCAGTTGTGGCCGGTGGCCATTTTCTGGACGATGACTGAGCTGCCGGGATCCGTGCGGTTGACCAGCTGGTCGGCGGCGGCCCAGGCCAGGTTCACGTCATCCTCGCGGGCGAAGAGAGGATTCTGGGTGGTGCCATGGCAGCCGGCGCAGCGCGCCACGCCCCCGTTCCGGACGTTCGGCCAGAACGCACTCATGAAGTTCTGGATGTCGGCCGTCTGCGGCGGCGGGCCGCTGTAGGTGACCGGCGGCGGCAGGTTGTTCGGCGGCAGGCGCTCGGTGCCCGCTCCGCCACCGCACGCGACCAGAATCGAAGCCGCGATGGCGAGTGAGGAGGCCTGTAGGAGCGCCTTCAGGCGCGATGCAATTTTCACCGTCAAGCCTCCGTTCAATCGCCCATGCAATACGCAGCAGATTCAGCGAATACCTGCTTGAGCCGGTAGCCACCTGACCGGAACGTACTGACCATCGAATCTATCTGGCCGCGATCGGTACCATCGACTGGCGACCGAAGACACACATTCCGAAACACCTTCTCGACCTGGCACCGGGCGAAGGCTGTGCTGTTGGCAAGCTCCTGCCCCATGGACTTGGCGCCCGCGCCGCTGCCCGGGAGCTGGGTGTCCCAGCCGAGCAGCGCGTTCTGGCCCGCGCGCCAGTAGTTGCTCCAGTTGTCGTTGGGCGTCCGGAACCCGTACTGGAAGGTCGCGTCGTTGTTGAAGTACTTGGGCTGCACGACACCCGGGGTGTACTGGATGCGGCCCTGCGTCGGATCGAAGGTGTAGTAGGCAAAGGCCTGGGCCAGCGGGTCCATGCCACTGTGACAGCCGATGCAGCCGTTCAGGAAGATACGGCTGTCGCCGCCCGGACTACGCGACACGTCCTGGCGGATCCGGTCGGGAACCCGGCTGGTGTCGTGGACCTGCTCCATGTCCCGGCACAGGTGGTTGAGCAACGTGAAGCGGAACATCGCCCGGTTGGTGCCGGCGATGAAGAAGGCCTCGGCCCCGGCGCGCGTGGTCATGACGCCGGCGGTGCCCGCATCCGGCAGCCCGCTGACTGCGGTCTGCGTCGTCGCGGTGAGCTGGGTCTTCAGATCGGCATTCTGATCGTCCAGCGCCTGGTAGTTGTCGTTGTTGGTCGGTGAGTAGGCTGGAATGCCACCACCCGTGCCCACGTAGACCAGGTTCGCGGACAGCAGCGTATTGAATGGCACGTCGTCCCGCACCATGCCGATCACGGTCGCCGTGTAGTCATTGAGGGGGACAAAGACGCTCTGGTCGCGATTGGTCCAGGGGGCTGCAAAGTTCTTCAGCGTGACGCTGTAGAAGCTGCTGTTGTCCATGGCCGTAAAAGCGGCGGCCGTGGCGCTGTTGCCGGCCACGTCGGCCTGCATGTCGCTCAGCACTGCTTCAGACGGCGGAACGCCCGCCAGCCGCTCGTGAATGCGGTGGGCCTGCTCCCGCGGTCCAGCGTAGGCTGTGGCGCCCGCCAGCAGAATCGCAGCTGAAAGCGCCGCGAGGCTCAATATTCGCCCGCGCGGCGCCGATAGAGCGCCCGCACTGCGCTGTGCAAACAGCAAGGTGATCAAGTTGTGCCCATCCCAAAAACACGACGCCTTGCGCGTCGGGGGGCATTTAGCGATGCGCACGCTCCGGGTTCTGTGACTGGCGTAACAGATCGCTGAAAACCACTTGTATTACGTTATCTCGCGGGCATTCTCGCGCCGCGAATCGGGTCTTATGCATCACGGCCGTTTTGTTGGGCAGGCCGGGATGGGGATAATCATGACTGCATGGATGCGGAATGAACGGTCGTGCGCGCGAACGCGCGTGGTGGCCCGGTCTCTGGCTGGACTGCTGGCCTGCATGCTCGCCGCCTGCAGTGGCGGTGGGGGCGACCAGAGTCCTGACCCGGTGGTGCTGGACGTGGCGATTGCCTATGTCAAGAGACCGATACCGGTAGACAACCAGGGCGCCGTTGAGCCCTCCGACGTGCGTGAGCTGCGCACCTTCAACATCGGAGCTGACCTGTTTGTGCGCGAGCGCGCCGCAGTATCCGCTGCCGAAATCAACGTCACCAACCGCATTACGCAGGGCGGTGGCCTTTTCGACGTTCGCGATCTCGAGATGTCCTATGACGGCGCGAAGGTCCTGTTTGCGATGCGCGGCCCGTTCGTGCAGGGAGCCCAGGAAGAAGACCAGCCGACGTGGAACATCTGGGAATACACGCTGGCTACCGACACCCTGCGCCGGATCATCACTTCGGACCTGACCGCTGAGGCGGGTCACGATGTGGCTCCGCACTACCTGCCCGACGGGCGCATCATCTTCTCATCCACGCGCCAGCGCCAGTCAAAGGCCGTGCTGCTTGATGAGGGGAAGCCCCAGTTCGATTCCCAGGATGAAGATCGCAACGAGCCAGCGTTCGTCCTGCACGTGATGAATGACGACGGCAGCGACCTGCACCAGGTGTCCTTCAACCAGAGCCACGACCTCGATCCGACCGTGCTTGCCAATGGCCAGGTCCTGTTCAGCCGCTGGGACAACGCCGCGGGAGTCAACGAGATCAACCTGTACCGGATGAATCCCGACGGTACCGCCCTGGAGTTGTTCTACGGGGCGGAAAGTCACGCCACCGGCACCAACGCCGCGACCGTGCAATTCGTCCAGCCCCGCGAAATGCCCGACGGGCAGATCCTGACGATTGCCCGGCCGTTCCAGACGGACGAGGCGGGTGGCGACCTGGTGGCGGTTGACGCCCAGAACTTCGTTGAGAACCTGCAGCCGACGGCGCCGAACGTCGGGCTACTCACAGGCCCCGCCCAGACCCGCGTCGTGGTGAACGACGTGCGCACCGATGACAGCATCTCGCCCGGCGGTGAGTTTACGTCCGCGTACCCGCTGTTCGACGGCACCAGCCGGATGTTCGTCAGCTGGAGTCCGTGCCGCCTGCTGAGTGCCACGCTACAGATCATTCCCTGCAGTCCGGCGGCGCTGGCCGATCCTGCCGCCGTTGCGGCCCCGCCCCTCTACGGCGTCTGGATCTACGACCGGACGGCGAATACCCAGCTGCCGGTTTTTGCGCCTGAAGAGGGCATCATCATCAGCGATATCGTTGCCGGCCAGCCCCGCGTGGTGCCGCCGGTGATTTTTGACCAGGAATCCACGGGTTCACTGGATCCGGATCTGGTGGCGGAAGGCGCCGGGCTCATCGACATCCGCAGCGTCTACGACTTCGATGGCGCGGCGGTTGCCAATATCGTCAGCCTGGCCGATCCCGCCCAGACGCTGGCGGACCTCCGTCCGGCCCGCTTCCTGCGCATCGAGAAGCCCGTGTCACTGCCTGACGATGACGTGCGCGACTTCGACAACAGTGCGTTTGGCGTCAGCCAGGGGCAGGGGATGCGCGAGATCCTCGGCTACGTTCCCGTGGAGCCGGACGGGTCGGTGGTGGCCAAGGTCCCCGCCAACGTGCCGTTCGCCCTCTCAGTACTGGATCGCAATGGCCGCCGTATTACGGGTCGGCACCAGAACTGGCTGCAGGTTCGTCCTGGGGAGATTCTCAGCTGCAACGGCTGTCACGACGCACAGAGTGACCAGTCGCACGGACGCCGGGCGGCATTTGTCAGTGCCTGGGCCGGAGCCCCGGCTGATGCCCAGCCGTTCGCAAATACGGAGGCAGCGTTCTTCGCAGACTTTGGCGAGACGATGGCCCAGGTCAAGCAGCGCATCAGCTGCGCGACGGACTGCGACCTGATTACGCCAGCCGTGGATGTCGTGTACGACGACATCTGGACGGACCCGGTTGCTGCCGGCCGGGCGAAGGACGCCAGTTTTGCCTTCCGCTACGCGGACCTGACGACGCCGCTGCCGACTCCGGGCAACTGCATCGTTGCCTGGTCGCCGAGCTGTCGGATCACGATCCACTACGAACTCCACATTCACCCGCTCTGGGCCAAACCCCGGATCACGCTGGACGTCGACAACGTCACGGTGCTGGCCGACGACACCTGTACCACCTGTCACACGCCGACGGATGCGATGGCGGCAGCCCAGGTTCCAGCGGCGCAGCTCGACCTGACCGACGGCCCATCTGATATCGACGCGACGCACTTCAAGGCCTACCGCGAACTGTTTTCGGGCGACAACGCGCAGGTTCTCAACGGTACGGTGCTGCAGGATCTGCTGGTCCAGACGGGTGTCGATCCCGTGACGGGCGATCCGGTCTTTGCGCCGGTGCCAGTGAATGCCTCGATGAGTACTGCGGGTGCGCTGGCGTCGGGCACGTTCTTCAATCGCTTTGCGGCGGGCGGCTCGCACGCCGGGCGGTTGAGCCCGGCGGAACTGCGACTGCTGTCCGAGTGGGTGGATATTGGCGCCCAGTACTACAACGACCCGTTCCTGGCGCCGCTCGACTAACCCATTCCAGGAGCAGTAATGCGCCAGCTTCTCCTCATTGCGGCCCTCGTTTTCGTGCCCCTGGTCACACCGGCTTATGGCAAGACGAGCCACTATGAGGCGGTCGTGGCGGAGCCTTTTCTGGAGCTGCACACGGGACCGGGGCGGGGCTTCCCGGTGTTTCATGTGGTGGACAAGGGTGAGCAGATTGCTGTGGTCAAGCGCCGGACCGACTGGTTCCAGGTGCGCACCCGGACGGGCATTGAGGGCTGGGTGAGTCTCGACAAGATGGCAGGGACCCTGGACACGGCGGGCGGGCCGTCGGCCCTTGACGACGCCACGGCGGATGATTTTGCCGGGCGACGGTGGGAGATGGCATTGGCGTTCGGCGACCTGGACGGGGCCAGTGTGATCTCAGTCAACGGCGCGTACCGGCTGACGCGGAACTTGTCGGCTGAACTGCAGCTTGGCGACTTGAGCGGCGGCTTTTCGGATGGCTGGCTGACGACGGTGGCGCTGGTGCACCAGCCGTTTCCGGAATGGAGAGTGTCCCCGTTTGCGGCGCTCGGCACCGGGGTCATTCACCTGCAGCCGAAGGCCACGCTGGTGTCGGCGGAGGACCGCACGGACCAGGTGGGCCAGGTCGGCCTGGGCGCCCGGATTAAGGTGTCGAAGCGCTTCATGTTCCGCGCTGAGTACAACAGCTACCTGACGTTTACGAGCCGTGACAACAATGAGGAATTGGACGAATGGAAAGCCGGCTTCGCGTTCTTCTTCTGACCGGCCTGATGGCAGCCACGTCGGGCTGCAGCCTCTTTGGCCGCGACGAACCGCCGATGGAGGATGTCAGCGCCTCAGCGCCGGTCATTTCGCCCGAAGTAGAGCGGCGCAAGATCAGGACGCCGAAGATAGATACCGAGAACTTCGAGCTGGGCCCCTACTGGGGTCTGCTCAGTGTGGAGGATTTCGGCACCGCGTCCCTCCTTGGCGCCCGCGCGAAGTATCACGTTACCGAGTCGCTGTTTCTCGAAGGCACGTTCGGCCGGTCCGCCAAGCTGGGCAAGACGAGCGGAGAAGTGTTGGGAAACTTTGATTTGCTTGGGCCTGACCGGACCTACCAGTACTACGATCTTTCCGTAGGCTACAAGTTGCTCCCGGGCGAGACGTTCATAGGGAGCCGCTGGGCATTCAATTCGGCGCTCTACGTCGTTGGCGGTGCAGGCCAGACCAGCCTCGGCCCCGACGACCAATTCACGCTGACTTTCGGTGCCGGGTACCAGGTGCTGGCCACAGACTGGCTGGCCCTCGATTTCGGCGTACGCGACCACCTCTTCGATGTCGATTTCACGTCCGGTGAGAATAAGGGCACGCACAACATCGAGCTGACTCTTGGCATCAATTTCTTTTTCTGAGGTCGGTATGCATACAACGTCGCGACACCGTCTGAAAGCGCTGCTGGTAGCAGCCGCACTGGCGATTGCACCCGTACTGGCTGGCGACGCCAGTGGTCCGGCAGCAGCGTTCAGCCTGAAGAACCGTGCCGGGGGCGACGTGGCCCTCAGCAGTTACAAGGGCAAGGTAGTGCTGATCAACTTCTGGGCGACCTGGTGCGGCCCCTGTCGCAAGGAAATGCCGCTGCTGGAACTGATCCACAAGAAGTACGCGCCACTCGGCTTCACCATGCTCGGCGTCAACGTCGAGGAGGACACCCGCCTCATGGACACTTTCCTGAAGGACGTGCCCGTGAGCTTCCCGGTGCTGCTGGACCCGGCCAACGGGGTCAGCAAGCTCTACAAGGTGTCGGCGATGCCCAGCACCGTGATCGTGGACCGCAAGGGCAACGTGCGTTTCATCCACCAGGGCTACAAGCCGGGTGATGAGAGCAAGTACCAGGATCTGATCCGACAGCTGATCAGGGAAAAGGCATGAAGGTTCTTGCGCTGGTGCTGACGGTGGCGCTGCTACTGACCGGCTGCAGCGGCATCGAGCCGTGGGTGAAGCCCTACGAACGGGATCGCCTCGCCGATCCCATCATGAGTTTCGACCGGAACCCGGTGTCCGGCTCCTACATCGATCACGTGCACGAGGCCCGCGAAGGCGCCCGTGGCGCGTCGGGCAGCTCCGGCGGCGGCTGCGGGTGCAATTGATGTCGCGCCTGAAGGCGCTCCTACTGCTCCTGGCCACTCCTGCGGCAATTGCCGGCGTCCTGCCGGAGGACCGGGCCGACGCGCTGTATCACTACTACGACGGCGGCGGCATCGAGATCACGGGTCCGTCCCTGCTGGTGCGGAAATCCATTGGTGAGAAAGTCTCAGTCTCGGCCAGCTACTACGTGGATACCATCAGTAGCGCCTCGATAGACGTCATTACGACGGGCGCCAGCCCCCTTGGCTATAGCGAGAAGCGCACCCAGTGGGGCGTTGGAGCCGACTACCTGCGCGGCGATACCACCATGAGCATTGGGCTGAGTACCAGCCAGGAGAACGACTACCAGGCCGACACCCTCAATTTCGGTATCAGCCAGGAGGTCTTTGGTGGCCTCACCACCATCACCATGGGCTACGGCAGCGGCCAGGACGAAGTTGGCAAGCGCGGTGATGACTTGTTCGCAGAAACTATCGACCGCCACGCATATCGTCTGGGCGTTACCCAGGTGCTCACGCGCAATCTCATCATGGGCTTCTCCTACGAGGCCATCGCCGACGAGGGTTTCCTGAACAATCCCTATCGCCGCGTGCGCTACGTGGATGCCAACGAGGCTGTGGGGTATGGCCTTCAGTCCGAGTTGTACCCGGAGACCCGGTCGAGCAACGCGGCGGCGGTCCGCGCCAAGTATTACCTGCCTTACCGGGCGGCGGTCTCCGGCGAGTACCGTTACTTCACTGACGACTGGGGCATCCGGGCGCACACGGTCGAATTCGGCTACGTCCAGCCGCTTCGCTCGCGGTGGCTCGTCGACTTCAAGTACCGGTTTTACACACAGTCCGCTGCGGACTTCTACAGCGACCTGTTTCCGTACGCGAATGCGCAAAACTTCCTGGCGCGGGACAAGGAGCTCAGCACGTTCGTGAGCCACGGCCCACACCTCGGTGTGTCCTATTCGATCATCGATCGCCAGGGTGACCGGCCCCTCAAGCTCACCATGAACGGCTTCGTCGACCATTACCTGTTCAGCTATGACGATTTCCGGGACCTCACCAGCGGGGCTGCCGTCGGCGACGAGCCCCTCTACGACTTCGACGCCAACGTGGTCCAGATATTCCTCTCTCTCTGGTTCTGACGCCTTAACCAGCGGTACCATCGGTCGTGTTCCGGCCGGGAAAACCTTCGTGCGCATTGCCTCTTGCTGCGGCCTGCTGTTGCTGCTGACCTCTGCGCCGTCCAGGGCCGAGTGGTACACCGACACCCGGGAAATGATGGGCACCCGCGTCGAGATCCAGCTCTGGGCCGCCGATGTAGCCACGGGACGCAAGCTGCTGACCTCCGGCATGGCCGAGTTTGCCCGGATCGAGGCGGCCATGAGCACCTACCGGGACAGCTCCGAGATCTCTGCGGTGAATCGGGGAGCGGCGCTCCATCCCGTCCCGGCGTCCGCCGAGCTCCATGACCTGGTGCGCCGGTCGCTCGAGCTGTCTGTTGCGACGGGCGGCGCCTTTGACATCACCTTTGACAGTGTTGGCCGGCTCTATGACTTCCGGCAGCGTGTGCGACCGGACGACGAGTCGATTCGGCAGAATCTGCCGGCGATCGACTATCGGCATGTCGTGCTCAGCGACAGTCCCACGACGATCCGGTTCACAACCCCGGGGACGCGCATCAACCTGGGCGGTATTGCCAAGGGCTATGCCTGCGAGAAGGTGATCGTGTTGCTGCGCAAGGCCGGCGTCAGCAACGCTCTGGTGAACGCGGGCGGTGACACGCGCCTGCTCGGTGATCGCCGGGGCAAACCCTGGGTGGTAGGCATCCGGGATCCGGACGACGACACCCACTGGGTAACGCGGCTCGCCCTGGAGGACGAAGCCATCTCCACGTCCGGTGACTACGAGCGTTTCTTCGACGAGGACGGCGTTCGCTATCACCATATCCTCGATCCGAAGACTGGCAAGCCTGCAGGCGGCGTCCGCAGTGTCACGATTATTGGTCCCGATGCGACACTGACCGACGGCTTGTCCACCAGCGTTTTCGTACTCGGTGCGGAGCGCGGCCTTGCGCTCGTCGAGTCGATGCCTGGCTATGGCGCCGTCATCATCGATGCGCAGAGAAAGGTGCGTTTCTCAACAGCTCTGGAATCGCGATAGGATTTTGACATAAGCGTCTTGCATTTTGACTCACGGACGAAAGGACGTGAGCAAGGTCGCAGGAATCTTCGCCGGAAATTGTCAACATTCCCGCGCCGACAAAGGCAAACCCGCTGAAAGGCGGGGACGCAAAGCCACCGGTCTGCCGGCGAGTCGCTGCGTGCGCATCTCGCCAATGACAGCGGAGCTGCCGGGCTGAAACGCGATCGTCAGATCACGTTGGTGCGCGTCCCCGAACCGGTGAGTTGCCCTGGTCCACCTGAACACGGCACACGGGAAGAATCGGGATGCGCAAGCTGCTAACACTGGCCACGTTGCTCGCAGCAATGCTTGTGCAGGGCATCGCTGTTGCAGCGAGTAGCGTTGCGCCCGGCCTGCCAGCCCCCGATTTTGCCCTGAAGAATGCTGCCGGTCATAACCTGCGCCTCTCCGAGTGGCGCGGTGACGTGGTGGTCCTGAATTTCTGGGCACGGTCGTGCGGCGTCTGTGCCGATCAGCTGAAGGATCTTGAGCAGCTTCAAAAACGCTACGTGGAGCAGGGTGTCCGCGTGGTTGCGGTGAATATCGACCGCGAGGCCCGGCCTGCCAGCGAGGCTGCCGGCCGGCTGCAGCTGCTGGTACTCCACGACAGCGAGCAATCCGTAGCCCGCGAGTACGAACTTTCCAGTCTGCCACTGACCGTGTTCGTGGATGCCCACGGCAAGGTTCGCTACGTCCACGAGAAGTACCGGGGTGGCGATGCCGCCCTTTTTAGCGAAGAGCTGGCCGCTCTTCTCCAGGAATAGGCCCGGGAACCGGGCTCCGAATCAGGGACGCACAAATGTCGATGCAACGCTTTGGAGTCTGCCTGGTGTCCGGTCTCATGCTTGCCGCCGGCGTTCTTTGCCTGCCGGTGGCCGGCGCGAACGAAGTCGCAACAGCTGCCCCGCCGCCAGCCGCGGCAGGCAGTATCGATAGCGAGGTCCAGGTCCTGAAGGACGAAGTTCTCGATCTGAACCGGGAGTTATTCCTGCTGGAAGAAGAGCTGCTGTTTCCGGCGAACACCCAGGTGGCCGTCTTCGTCTCGATGGATGTCGGTGACTTCTTCGATCTCGATTCCGTGCAGCTCCGTATCGACGACAAGCCAGTCAGCAACTACCTGTATACGGAGCGCGAAGTGGCGGCCCTGCTGCGCGGGGGCGTACACCGCATCTACCTCGGCAACCTGAAAACGGGCGAGCACGAACTCACTGCCGTGTTTACGGGCCAGGGGCCCCACACGCGCGACTACCGGCGTGGCGCCACGTTGCAGGTGGAGAAAGGTATTGGCGCGAAGTTCGTTGAGCTGCGGATCTCGGATCGGGAGAGCAAGCAGCAGCCCGAGTTCCTGGTGAAGGAGTGGGAGTAGTCCGTGACCGGATGGTCCGCTAAGCAGGGCCCGGCTATTGCCGTGGCCTTCGCCGCCGGCGTGCTGGTCGCGCTTGGCGTTGCTACGCCTGCGCGGGCTGGAGACGTGGCCGCACCGGGTGCGATTCGTGATCTTTACTACGGTGAAACCCTGTTCCAGTTCTATCAGGACAACCACTTCGATGCGCTCACGCATCTGCTGGCCGCCAGGGAGGCCGGCCGCGTCAGCAATCATGAAGCGGAGTCGGAACTGCTGCTGGGCGGTCTCTACCTGCACTACGGCCAGCACGTTCGGGCTGAAAATGTCTTCAACCGGCTGCTCACCCCGGAAATAGCGCCAGCGATTCGGGATCGCGCCTGGTTCTACCTGGGCAAGGTTCGCTACCAACGGGGCCTGCAGGAAGAGGCGCTGGCCGCTTTCGCCCGGATCTCCGGTGAGTTGCCGGAGGGGCTCGCTGCCGAGCTGCCGATGCTTCAGGCCCAGTCGCTGATGGCGCTTGAGCGGTTTGATACGGCTGCCGCGTTGCTGGATGGCTGGCAGGGTCCCGACGGCTGGCTGCCGTATGCACGGTTCAATCTCGGCGTCGCTTTCGTCCGACTCAACCGGCAGGAAGACGGGGCGCGACAGCTCGAGCGCGTGGGTCGCGGTTCAGGGGCGTCGGCTGAAGCCCTCGATCTCCGCGACAAGGCCAATTTGGCGCTTGGCTATTCCTACCTGCAGCAGTCCCGGGATGGCGAGGCGCGTACCGCCCTCGAGCGCGTCCGGCTGCACGGCCCGTTTGCCAACAAGGCGCTGCTGGGTGTCGGCTGGGCGGACGCGGCCACGAACGATTTCCGCGGTGCCCTTACGCCCTGGCTTGAATTGCAGGACCGGGATCTGCTGGACAGCGCCGTGCAGGAAGCGCTGCTCGCCATTCCGTACGCATACGCCCAGCTGGATGCCCACGGGTCGGCAGCGGAGGGCTACCAGTCGGCCCTGGCATCCTTCGACGCCGAGATCAGTAATCTGGATGGCGCTATCGGCCGCGCCGGGAACGGCGGTCTGATCAGCGACCTGCTGGCGGCGGATGACCGCAGTATCGGTCGCTGGTACTGGCAACTCGCCGAGTTGCCGGACTCCACTGAGGCCCGCTACCTCTATCCCCTGATCGCGGATCACCGCTTCCAGGAGGGTCTGCGCAATGTTCGCGATCTGGAGTCGCTGGCCACGCACCTTCAGGAGTGGCAGGACAAGCTGCTGGCCTACCAGGATATGGTGGAGGCCCGGCGTGAGGCCTACGCGCAGCGTGAACCGCGCTTTAGCGCAGCGCTTGACCGGGTGGATCTGCCCGGGCTTAAGGCACGAACTGAAGCGCTGGAGAAGCGTCTGGAAGCCATTGCGGGCAGCCGGGACATTGCCGGCCTGGGAACCGCCGAAGAACTGGATCGCTGGCAACGGCTCGAGGCCATCGGTGCCGAGCCTTTACTGGCCGCGCCTGACGCAGCGGCCCTGCGTGATCGTCATCGCCTGCTGAAGGGTGTGCTGCTCTGGGACCTGGATCGCGAGTATCAGTACCGCCTCTGGGTGCAGCGGCGAAACCTCAGGGAACTCGAGGGCCTGGTCGCGCGCGCTACGCGGGGCCAGAGTGGTGCAGCCGCGGCGCGCCACGATACGCCCGCAGAGCTCGACGGGTTTGCCGGGCGCATTGCTGATGTGGCCCCACGTATCGGGCGCCTGCAGAGCGTGATTGCCGGGGAGCGTGGTCAGCAGGAGCAACGGCTGCAGGCGCTGGCCATCGACACGCTGCGCGATCAGCGGGAACGACTGGCCGCCTATCGCGTGCAGGCCCAGTTCGCCCTCGCCACCATCTACGACCGGGCAGCCACGGCCGCCACGGCCGCCAGCGTCTCCCCGGATTCCAGCCGGCAGTCGGAGGCGGCGCCATGATGCCCGCCGCCGCACTGGTCGTCAGCGTTGCTCTGGCAGGGGGGCTGTGGCCTTTCAGCGGCAGTGACGGGGCGGCGAAGGACAAGGCGGCAGCGCGTGACACCATCCGGACGCTGAAGTCGCGGGACATCGAGGTCAATGCCGAAGCGCCAGCCGTGGACAGCGCCAGTCAGGCGATGGATCAGTACCGGCGCTTCCTCGCCCTGCGGACGGGCTCATCCGACATGCGTGCCGAGGCGCTGCGCCGGCTTGCCGACCTGAATCTGGATGCCGGCGTGAATGCCGAGAGCGCAGGCGAGGAGGCGGGCGGCGGCGCGGCGTATTTCGCCGAAGCTGTCAGCCTGTATACCGAGTTGCTGAGACTGCGGCGTTCCCCCGGCGTGGCGGCCGGGCCAGGCGCGAACGGTGATGATGCCGAGGTGCTCTACCAGCTCTCGCGTGCGCTCGAAGGTGCAGGCAAGGGCGACGACGCGCTCACCACACTCGATACCCTGGTCGAAAGCTTTCCGTCGGAGCGCCACCAGGACGAAGCCGAGTTTCGCCGCGGTGAGACCTACTTCGTCCGGAAGAACTATGCGGCGGCCGGCAAGGCCTATGCGGCCGTACTGGCCCTGGGCGAGTCGTCGGCCTTCTACGAACAGTCGCTGTACAAGCACGGCTGGGCGCTGTTCAAGCAGGGCCGGAACGAAGACGCCCTCGCGTCGTTCCTTCAGCTCCTCGACCGGAAACTTGCCCGCGGCGGTACCCAGGTTGGCGCACTACTCGAGGGCATGAGCCGGCCCGACCGCGAGTTGCTCGATGACACCCTGCGCGTCTCCAGCATTACCTACTCGTACCTGGACGGTGCGGCGTCGATTCCAGTTTCATTCTCTGGCAGGCAGGAGCCTGCCTGGACCTATCTGCTCTTTACTGCACTGGGTGACCTCTACCTGGACAAGGAGCGCTTCCGGGACGCTGCCGAAACCTACGAGGCCTTCGTGGCCCACGACCCCGTGAACGATCAGGCGCCGCGGCTTCAGCAGGCCGCCATCGAGGCCTACACGCGGGGCAAGTTCCCCTCGCTGGTGCTCGACGCCAAGCGTCAGTATGTCGAGACCTACGGGCTGGACGCGCAGTTCTGGGCGAGCCGCAAACCGGCCGACCACCAGCCGGTGGTGGCCGCGCTGAAGACCCATCTCACCGATCTTGCCGCCTACGACCACTCGCGGGCCCAGGAAACGAAGCTGCCGGCGGACTACGAGCGCGCCGCCGGGTGGTACCGCCGCTTCCTCGCGTACTTCCCCGCCGATCCTGAATCCGCCGAACGCAGCTTCCTGCTCGGTGAGCTGTTGTTCGAGTCGAAGAACTTTGGCGAAGCGCGCGATGCCTACCTGCGGGCCGCCTACGACTACGGCAACCACGAGCACGCTGCCGAAGCAGGTTATGCCGCCTTGCTGGCGTCCCGCGAGCATGAGAAGCAGCTTACGCCGAACAGCGAGGCCGTCAGCGCCTGGCACAGTCAGCATATTGAATATGCACTGAAATTTGCAGCCACTTATCCGGCGCACACCCAGGCCGGTACCGTACTCGCGAATGTCGCCGAGGAGCTGTTTGCTGGCGGTCAGCTGGAGCGCGCCGTGCAGGTGGCCGGCCTCGTCGTGACCCTGCAGCCACCCGCCACTCCGGAACTGGAGCGCGTGGCCTGGACCGTCCTTGCACACTCCCAGTTCGACCTCGGCCGCTTCGTCGATGCCGAGCATTCCTACGTGCGCCTGGCAAGCTACAACCTGCCACCCGAGCAGCGCAAGGAGGTCGCAGGACGCGTCGCCGCCTCCATCTATCGCCAGGCGGAAGCAGCCCAGGCCAGCGGCAACGTCGATGCCGCGGTTGCCAACTTCCTCCGCATTGCCGAGGCGGCTCCCGACGCCGAGATCCGGCCAACGGCCCTGTTTGATGCGGCCACCTTGTTGCTTACAAATCAGCGCTGGGACCAGTCGGTGGACCTGCTGCAGCGTTTCCGTCGCGAGTTTCCGGCCCACAAATTCAATGGCGAGGTAACCACCAAGCTTGCCGTCGCGCTCAGGGAAGACGGACGGGCTGGCGAGGCCGCTGCCGAGTACGAGCGCATCGCGGCCACGGAAGGCCTTCCTGACGTGCAGCGTGCCGCCCTCTGGCAGGCCGCTGAATTGTTCGCTTCCGCCGGTCGACCGGCGGACGAATCGCGCCAGTACGAGCTGATCGTAGCCCGCTTCCCGGTACCGGTCGCCGAGGCCCTGGAAGCCCGGCACAAACTCGCTGAACTCGCGGCTTCAGTTGGCGACTGGAGCGCCCGCAAGCGCTGGCTCGCGTCCATCGTCGCGGCGGATGCCGCGTCGGGTGCGGGCCGCACCGACCGCAGTCGATTCCTCGCTGCGAGCGGCTCGCTGGAACTGGCCCGTCCGCTGCGTGATGCTTTCCTGGCCGTCGCCCTGACGGCCCCGTTGAAGCAAACCCTGAAGCTCAAGAAAGTCCGGATGGAGGAGGCACTGCGGGCCTACAGCGCAGCGGCCGACTACGGCGTGGCGCAGGTGACCACCGCGGCCACCTTCGAGACTGCCGAGCTCTACTACCAGCTGAGCCGCGACCTGCTCGCGTCCGAGCGGCCGCGTGACCTCGATGCCGAGGAGCAGGAGCAGTACGGACTGCTGCTCGAGGAGCAGGCCTTTCCGTTCGAGGAAAAGGCGATCGACCTGTTCCGTGTGAACGTGGAGCGGGTGGCTGATGGTGTCTACGACGAGTGGGTACGGGCGAGCTTTGCGCGCCTTGGCGTGATTTCCCCGGCCCGCTATGCCCGAACCGAAAGGAGTGAGGATGTTGCAGCCTGGCTGGATTGACACGGTGTCAAGGACCGCCCTGTTGGCGTTCTGCGCGAGCGCGCTGACCGCCTGCGGCTCGTTATCGCCCGCCGTAGGAGCGCCTTCAGGCGCGAACACCGCAATCGATGAAGCCCGAACCCCGGAACTTGAGCTCCGCTACGACGCGCTCGTCAACCGCCTGCAGGCCGGCGACGCCGCCGCTCTGGCCGAGATGGCAACGTTCAGCAGGGCGCATCCCGAACTCGCCGGTCCGCTGCTGAATCTTGGCCTGGCCCGCGCGCGAGAAGGCGACGAGGTTGCTGCCCGGGCGCTGCTCGAGCGCGCCAGCGCAGTGTGCAGCCACTGCGGTCCCGTGTGGAACGAACTGGGTGTGCTTGACCGGCAGCAGGGCCGCTTTGCCGAGGCTGAGCAGGCCTACCGTCGTGCCATCGAAGTCGAGCCGGGCTACGCCGCCGCGTATTACAACCTTGCGGTGTTGTACGAACTCTATATTCCGCGTCCCGACCTGGCGCTGGAGAATTACGAACGCTACCTGCAGATCGGCGGCACGGACGACCGGGGCCGGGATGTCGAGAAGTGGGTGGCCGATCTCCGCCGCCGCGTGGGCGCAACGCCGAAATCAGCACGAGCCGAGGGAACATCATGATGCCGTCGATCCTTGAGCGGGCCCGCATCGCACTGCTGGGTCTTTCCCTGGCCTGCGGCGTGCGGGCGCAGGAGCCCGTGAACCCCGAACAGCCACCGGCTGAGAAGCGTCCCGCGACCACCGGTCCGCTGAATCTCGATGCCACGGCAATTCGCGGCAACCAGGAACTGCCCAAGGTGCTCTACATCGTGCCGTGGAAGGACCCGGCGATGGCGGAACTGGCGGGTCGTCCGGTGAATAGTCTCGTCGAAGAGGTTCTCGCACCCGTAGACCGTGAAGTGTTTCGACGACAAACGCGCTATTTCAGTCAATTCTATGCGGCGAAGCAGCCGGAGGGTGGGGACCCGCCGGTGGGCGCCAGGGGCAAGGTCACCACGGACTGACGACTAGGCCAACGGCTCGAGCCGTTGACGGCACAACTCGATCGCCACTTTTGGGCTTGGAGGTACTGCGGACCATGGACACGTACACACTGATCGTGACTTTCTTCCAGGAGGGCGGGGTTTTCCTGTACTTCATGGCAGCACTATTTGTCGTCGGCATTGCCATCGCTGTCGAACGCTTCGTGGTGCTGACGAAAGCTGGCATCTCGAATCGCCAGCTGTGGGACAAGATCACACCGTGCCTGAAGGCTGGAAATTTCACGGAGGCCGGCAATATGGCCGCCAAATCCGGTACGGCCCTGGGTACGGTGCTCAGCTACGGACTGGCACGCACCAGGATCACGCATCGTCGCGACGATCTGGAAAAGGCCATGGAGGAAGGACTCCTTGAGATCATACCGAAGCTCGAAAAGCGCACTCACTTCCTGTCGTCCCTTGCCAACGTCGGCATGCTCATCGGCCTGCTGGGTACGGTCGCCGGCCTGATTGCCGCGTTCGGCGCGATCGCGACGGCCAATCCCGCCGAGAAGGCCAGCCTGCTCGCGGCCAGTATCTCGGTGGCGATGAACAACACAGCCGGCGGCCTGATCGTGGCCATCACCCTGCTGTTGGCACACATGTACCTGGAATCAAAGACCACCGGCCTGATCGACAGCCTGGAGATTGCAGCGCTCAAGTTTCTGAACGCGGTCACTGAGCGGGCACCGCAGGCGCCCGCCCACTCTGGCTCAACACAGGCGGGCTCCGCTCACGCTGGCGGAGCGAAGGCCGCGCCGGCGCATGCCGCACCGGGCTCGGCAGCGGTTCCGGCGCGGGGCGCGGCGGCGGCGCGTGGTCTCGCCTAGTCTCCACTGCCAGGGTAGAGGGTAAGCATGAAAGCCTCCAAGAGTGTCCTCCGTGTCCGGCGGCACCATGCTCGGCTGCGTGGCCGGAATGAGCTGAACATGGTGCCGATGATCGACATGATGGTCATTCTCGTGTTCTTTCTGATCTTCACGGCCGTGTTTTCGAAGACCAACGTCCTCGAACTCAACCTGCCAAGCAGCAATGCAGGCCTCCCGGACCTTCCCGATGGTCTCCAGCTTGAGGTGATCGTGCGGGAGGCTTCGATTGACGTGGCGGACCGGACCACGGGCATCCTGCAGAGTCTCCCGAATACGGCGGCTGGCTACGACCTCGCCCAACTGGGCAGCTACCTGGAGAGAATCAAGGGCAAGTTTCCGGAGAATCAGGCGGCCACAATCCTGTTGGGGCCTGACATCTCCTACGACGTGCTCGTGCAGGTCATGGACACCGTTCGCGTGCGCATCCTGCCGGCTGACGCGGGCAGGGCTGTCTCCAATGGAGCAAGCGTGGTTCGTGCCGAGTTGTTTCCGGACGTTTCCGTCGGGGATGCACCAATATGACGCCGGCACGCGTCAAGCGTCGCCGGGAGCAGGCGCACAAGACGGCGGGTCACCTGATGCTGGTGCCCTTCATCGACATGCTGACCATCCTTGTCGTGTTTCTGCTGTTGCACACGGCCGATGTGGAGATTCTGCCCAACACGAAGAACATCACCATTCCGCAATCCGTTTCGGAGCTGAAGCCCCGGGAAACGCTGGTGGTCATGCTGACGCGTGACATGCTGTTCGTGGATGGCAAGCCGGTGGCAACACTGGCGGAGATCAAGGCTACCGAAGGCAACGTCATTCCCGCGCTCAAGGCGGCGCTGAACCGCCAGGGCAACCGGTTGCTCCAGTCCGCCGCGATCCGGGGTACGGACGCGGACGTGGCCAACCGCGAAGTCACCATCATGGGAGACAAGAGCACGCCCTATGCGGTGCTGAAGAAAGTCATGGCCACGTGCACTGACGCGGACTTTGGCAAGGTGTCGCTGGCGGTCTTCGAGAAGGAACGGGCGGCGCCCGGACCCGTGGGAGGCGCGGCATGAGCACGGCTGCACTGCCATTCTACCGCCACTATGAACTGCCCTGGTCCCCCGGATTAGAGTCGGAATCGCGGTTTCGGAAGATTCTCCGCAACTGCTTCGCAGCCTACCTTGTGTTTGGCATCCTGATCCCGCTACTACCGGTAGCAGAGCAGGATCCGACCCGTGCTCCCGAGATTCCCGACCGGATCGTGCGGCTCATCGTCGAACAGCCAAGGCCGATTCCGCCGCCAAAGGTGGAGCCGGTGGTCGAGCCCAAGCCTGAGCCGATCGTGGCGAAGGTTGAGCCGAAGCCCAGGCCCAAAGCTGAAGTGAAACCTGATCCTGTGCCGGTAGACCGGCAAAAGCAGGCTCGGGAAAAGGCGCAGAAGTCCGGCTTGCTGGCCTTTGCTGATGACCTTGCCGATCTGCGCGACGACCAGGCGGTGACGGACATCGCGGGCGCCCGCGCTGTGACGGGCGCTGTGGGTGAGGCGGTGCGGAACGAACGTTCGCTGCTGACCTCCAGGGTCGGCAAGGGCAGCGGTGGCATCAATACAGCGGCGATGAGCCGGAACACCGGTGGTGCCGGGCTCAATGCGCGGGGAACCACACTGGTCAGGAGCGCAGTTGCCAGTCTGGCGAGCGAGCCGGAGAAGACTACTTCGTCCAGCGGGAAGGCCGGGCGCAGTCGTGAAGAAATCGAGATGGTGTTCGACCAGAACAAGGGTGCGATCTACTCGCTGTATAACCGCGCGCTCCGCAACAATCCGGCCCTGCAGGGCAAGCTGGTGCTGAAGCTGACCATCGAGCCTAGCGGCCAGGTGTCCGACGTCCAGATCGTATCCAGCGAGCTCGGTGACGAGGAGCTGGAGAGAAAGCTGCTGCAGCGGGTGCGCATGTTCAGCTTCGTGGCCAGGGACGTCCCATCAGTCACCACCACCAAACCCATCGACTTCTTCCCCGCGTAGGAGCGCCCGCAGGAGCGCCTGTAGGAGCGCCTTCAGGCGCGATCCCGCCCCCGCCAGACAATGACCGCAATGAACCCGAAGTAGGTGGCGGCCATGAACCAGAATTCGTTCACGCCGTAGCGGTCTACCCCGAGGCGGGCCAGCTGTTCCAGCGCAATGAACGCCACGGTGTAGACAATGGCGCAGAGAAGCGCCGCGGCCTTCCACGCGGCGGAGCGCGCCTGCCCCCTGATGCCCACCAGCCACCACACCAGCAGAAATATACCGGTGTAGACATTGAGCATGACAAACCACAGGGGCGCCTTCTGAAAGTAGTGGTTGATCCAGAACGCCCCGGCACCCATGAAATTCAGCAGCAGGTAGCGCCACTCGTCCAGCGGCGCCCGCAACACTTTTTCCCACATCAGCACCAGGAAGATGTAGACGGTCCACGCGCCGAAGAGCAACTCGTAGAACTGGACCTTCCCGGCCCAGGCGGGTTCGATTACCAGCATGTGCTACCTCAGTTCGCTGCAGGAAGAGCCGTACTTGAAGCAACTGTAGCAACGATGGTGCTGGAGGAGCACACGGGCACCGACGGCATCTGCGAGTGAGTCGCCCTGATCGAAGCGGGTATCGTCGTCGACGAGCGTGCAGGGGTAGATGCGCATCCGTCCACCCTGCTTGACGGCCATCTTGCTGAACGCGCACATGAACGCGCGGCGCGTGACCTCAATCTGGAAGCGCGTCATGCAATCGACGGTGATGCGCGGCACGCTGCGTGCTTCGCCGGGCGTGCCAAAATCGGGGAATGCCACGATAGCGAGGTCGGCCGGCAGGCCCTCGGCGGCCAGCAACTGCCGGAACTCGCGGTCCACATCGGGCTCATCGCGGCCCGTCTGCATCTGGCGGGCGAGAGAAACCCTGAAACCGGCCTTGTGCAGCAGCCGCAGGCCCTGCAGCGCGAGGCGAAAATTGCCGGCGCCGCGGCCGGCGTCGTGCCGGCTCTCGTCCGCGTAGTCGATACTCACCCTGAAGGCGACCGGATGCGCGGTGCCCGCGAGCTTGCGGATCTGCGTGAGCCGCCGTACCACCGGCGCCGTGCCGTTGGTCAGGACGAGACACGGCCGCAGGCTGGCGGCGTATTCCAGAATGGCCACCATGTCTTTAACCACGAAGGGCTCGCCACCGGTGAAGGAGAACTGCCGGACGCCGAGGTCAACGGCGGCATCGATCAGGGGCCGCACGTCGGCGAGCGAAATGCGCTGCAGACGGGTATCCCCGGGTCGCGATCCTTCGAGGCAGAACGGACAGTCGAGGTTGCAGGCAGTGCCCGTGTGAAACCAGAGCTCGTCCAGCGCATGCGGCTGGATCCAGCCGGTCTCGCTGGTGGACGGGTGCGGGTCTTCAGCGATCCGCAACGACGTCAGCACGACTTGCTGTTGCCATCGAACTCGGTTGGGCCCAGCGGCTGATACCGGCGGGCGAGCCGCCGGGGCGGCACGCCCAGCATGTAGGCCAGCGCGAGCAGCCGGTTGCCGAGGCTCCGCCACAGCCAGCCGTCACGTTCCCAGCGGCGGGGAGACACCCCGATCGCTGCAGCGACGCGGGTGAAGCTCCCGCGCCCTCGCAGGGCATGTACCAGCGGTACCTCCTCGAACAACGGCGTGTCTGCAAAGCCACCGACGGCATCGTAGGCGGTGCGTGCGACAAACAGCCCCTGATCGCCGTAGGGCGTGCCGAATTGCGTGCGCCAGTTGATCATCCGGGCCAGCAGCCGCTTGTACCAGGTGGCAGGCCCGGTGAAGCGAAAGAGGAAGAAGCCGCCGGGCGCGCCGGTCAGGTGCCGGCTCCTGATCAGGGCTACTCCGTCGCTGGGTGGCTCAGCATCGGCGTGGAGAAACCAGAACACATCGCCCGTGGCACGCAGCGCCCCGGCGTGCAGCTGGTGACCGCGACCAGGCCGCGTGCCGACATACACACAGCGAAAGCGCCGGGCGAGACTGCGGCAGCCGGCACTCGAACCCCCGTCGACGATCACGATTTCGTCCGGCTGAACTGCCAGGCTCCGGAAGCGCTCAAGCAGCCGGCCAAGCACTTCGTTGTCGGCAACCACGGGAATCACGACGCTGACCGCCGGCGCCGACCCATCCGCTGCGGCGACTGACTTCAGCAGGTTGACGACCGTCCCGGCACCCGCGTTCATGAGCGGCAGTATCCCAGACTGCACAGCGTGCGGTACAGCGCGAGGCGCGCCGGTCGCGCATCGGTAGCTAGATCTGTGCAGAGCCGCCGCAGATCTGCGGGCACGTCCACGTCATAACGTGGCGGCAGATTTTGCACGGTATGACCCGCGCTCTCGCAAACGGACTGCAGCGCTGCGTGGAGCTCCGTGCCGCTCCACGGCAGATGCGCCAGCTGAGGCAACGCCTGTCGACTGCCCAGGCAGGTCACGCCGCCGTCGAGAGCGGGGCCCAACACGACGTCGAAGGCCGCCAGGGCCTTACGCGCGCCCAGGTAATCGGCGGGCCCGAGCACCGGCGCGTCGCTTCCTATATAGAGAATGTGGGTGTGCCCCCGTTCCCGGAGCACACGGTCCACGCCCGCCAGTCGAACGCCGAGATTGCCGTCGGGCTGGGCGACGACGTCGTCCGCGGCTACAGGCAGCGCGCGCGCCCAGTCCACGTCCAGAGGTTCTGCGGGGGCGAGGACCTTTCGTCCCGGCCAGGCGGCGAGGTCCTCGAGCGTGGTTGCCAGCAGCAACTCGCCGAGGGAGAGCGTGACCGTCTCACCAAGTTCGCGGGCCAGTCGACGCTTGCCGATGCCCGGCGCCGGACGGCGGCAGAACACGACCAATGTCATCGACCCGGAAGCGTCCTGCTGCATCCGCCCAGCATAGCGGCGGCGGCCACCGGAGGGCCCGGAAAGTCAACCCCTGAATCGGGCCAATTGGACCGCAAATGGCGTCGTGCTTCGGTCTCCGGCTGGGTCGGCTGAGTCAAATAAAATCTCTAAAAAACAATGTATTAGGGAACATTTCTTTGCCATTACGCGGCAAGCGGGTCGCCCAACCCAGCCGCGGGGTCCAGCCCGGAAGGAGTTGTATATACTCGCCATCCGCTTGCGGCTTCAGCGCCATTTTCCACGGTCAAAGCCCGGCGGCCCGAGTTCCAGTCTGGTCGTAGGTCCCGTGTCGGGGTTCTTCTAGCCGGATGCGCCCGGGCCGTCGGGCCCTTCGGCCCCCTTCAACGGCACCGGCCGCGATCACCGGCCAGGCGACGCGCGGCCAGAAGGGTTGCCATCTTCTGTCGGAAGACCCGACCTTGCCGGGCCGAGTAACCCATCCGCAGTTTCAGCTGCAGTTCCGCAATGCGACTCTCCCGGCGCAGGCAACCTTCAGGGCTTTGGTCGCCTGCCGACCAGGCACTGGTCGCGATGAGCAGGGACAATGCAGTGGCGAACAGAATATGACGGCGCTTCATGGGCGGTGCTCCGCGTTGCCAAGGAGCACGAAGCGTTGTTCGGTAGCGGCGCCAAAGCGAGCAATGAATCCAGCGATTTCACGGAGAAATCGGCGCTGATCCTCCGGGCAGGGGGTGTCGCGCAATGACAAACTCGTCCACAGGCTGCCCGCCCACAAGGTGTTCCTGGATGATGCGTTCGAGCACGTCCGGCGTGCATGATCGGTACCAGATGCCGTCGGGGTAGACGAGGGCGATGGGCCCTGCGATGCATACTTGCAGGCAGTTGGCTTTGGTCCGATAGATACCGCCCCCGGCTGCAAGTCCGAGTTCCCGCAGGCGTCGTTTCAGGTATTCCCAGGATTCCAGACTGGCTTCCCGCGTCGAGCACTTTGGTTTGCCCTGGTCACAGCAGAGAAAGATGTGCCGACGCGTGGCACTGATTCCTAACTTGACGATTTGTGCGTCGATCTGCGTGCGCAGCTCGGTGACCTGGCTGTCCATGTTCAATCTCTAGTGGCGCTCGAGAAAGCTCAGCAGGAGCTCCGAAAAAGCAGCCTTCTGCTGGCGGCCCGCCACCACGTGCGCGACGTCGGGCATCAGCACGCCCTCCGCATTCGGGATGCCGCGCTCGAGGGGCAGGGTGGTACGTGGTCCCGTCACCTGGTCCTCACCCGAGTGCACGATCAACGTCGGAGCCCGAATACGTGGCAAGCGCGCCGTGACGTCGTGGCTGAGACAGGCTGCCACGAGCCGCTCGTGGGCCGGGTAGCGTCCGTTGAGCTCGCTCCAGGGCCCGTGCAAACCCAGCAGCCGTTCGCGGTTTGCGTTGTAGTAGTCCGGAAGGAAAGACATCAGGCAGACGTGCTTCTGGAAGGCCAGGAAGCCGGAGTCCCGGTGAATATCCCGGAACATCTCGAGCTGACCGCAGAGGAACGGGTCCACGCTGGCCCACGCGCCCATGTTCACCATGCTGCGCACCAGGTCCGGACGCTCGATCGCAACTTCCTGCGCAATGCAGGCGCCCATGCCGACCAGGCCCACGAAGCGCACTCCTGACCAGCCCAGGTGATCCAGCAGACCGATGACATCGCCGGCGTGCAGCGCCATCGTCGGTGCGCGGGTCAGGTCATCGGTGGACGCGCCGATGCCCCGGTAGTCGATGATCAGGACGCTATAGCGGTCGGTGAGGCCCCGCGCCAGGTGCTTTTCGCCGCCGTGACAGTAAGTGCCCCAGCCCCCCATGCAGATCGCCGGTGCGCCCTGGCCGTGGATCTCGTAATACAGTTCGTGACCATTTATCTGCTTGGTGGGCATGCCGGACTCCAGTGCCGCAAGGCCTGGGATTATCGCCTAAACTCACTCCTTACTTTCTCATACCCAACCAGACAGGACCTGCAGACCGCAATGACCAAGGGCACCGAGACCAAGACCATCATGGAGTTTCTGGCCGAGAATCCGAACGTGGATGTCTCCAGGGCCTGGGAGCGTTGCTGGAATATCCACGCGAAGATCGCCGAGAGGGTGCAGGCCCGGTTCGACGTCAGGCGCCATCCCCAGACAGAGGGCGAGGACTACTGGACGTCCCCCGACGGCCAGCTCGAGGGCTGCTTCAAGGCTTACTCGGGCACCGACGTGGACTGGCTCGTGCATTCCTGGCTGGGCAACCGCAAGGCGAGCATCCTCGACATGAACGCGACGGTCTTCCTGAGCCAGCAGACGCGCGTGCCCCACCTCGGCATCATCTTCGGCACCATTCCGAAGCTGTACTTTTACGCGGAGTACACCCCGCGGGTGGATCTGCGTACAAACTACGATTACCTCCTCAAGTACTACGAGCCGGCCAATGCGGATTTCCTGAAATTTCGCAGCGATCCCGCCTGGACCCGCTTCGTCAGTCACGGCACTTATCTGCGCGCCATGATGTCGCCGATCGCTACCAGTTCCCACGCCGAGCTCAACGACGACAACATAGGGACCTGCGAAAAGTTCCTTCAGAAGTTTGTCGATCGCTGGTTCCGCTGGCTGGACGACGCCGACACCGTGCCGGAAGGGGAGCGGGCGGCGCAGCAGGAATACGACTACAAGATTCGTGAGCTCGGTTACCGCACCGACCCGATGAATGTCCTGCCGCAAAAGGTCCTTGGCATGCAGGAGTTCAATCGCCGGCTGGACATGCGCATCGGCACCCGGCAGCTGGCCGAAACCAGGGACCGCTGGAAGAAGCGTTGATCCTAAGGGCCATTGGCAACTTCGTCGGGTTCCAGTCCGTCTGGTTCCTGAGCCTGTTTGGGGCCGGCACGCACCGGTCGTGGCTGGGTGCCATCGCACTGGCAATCTTCACGGCCTGGCACTTCCGGTCTGCGCCCAATCCACGGGCGGAACTCGTACTCGTGGCGATCGCCTGCATGGTCGGTCTGGTCGTTGATACGGCCTTCATCCAGACGCACCTCCTGGCCTATGCAGAGCCGCTGCCGTTTGCAGGCATTGCTCCCTACTGGATACTCGGGATGTGGATCAACTTTGCGCTGACCCTGAACGGGTCCCTGCGCTGGCTGCACGGCCGCTACCTGCTGGCGGCTGCCCTGGGGGTCATCGGCGGTCCCTTGGCCTATGCGGCGGGCGTCAAGCTCGGGGCTGCAGCGCTGCTGGCCGGTGACGTGGTGGTGTACGGTGTGCTGGCGGTAGCGTGGGGGATTGCGGTGCCCTTGCTGGTGCGGACGACAGACTGGGTAAACATTCGCTGGCCACCGAATAATCCGCCAGATCGATCAAGCTGGCATCAGTTGCGAGCCGGAGCCTGAACGGTAGTCTCTCCGGCCCGCACTGATCAGGTGGTCAGGAACAGCGACAGCGCGACTATGGGGACCAGCAGGGCCACGACTGCCAGCAGCACTTCGCCGAGTTGCTCAATATTGCTGAACGTGAAATTCCGAAAAATCATCATCACTCTCCTTGTGTCAGTCAGCCCAATTCCATTGGGTGCGCGTACTATAGGAAGCTTGTATTGCACTTGCCTTGCACGCAGGTAACACCCTGTAACAGTTTGTAACGACCAAACGCCCCATTTTGGTCAAGGGCTTAGACTCTGGTCGTGAACAGCAAGACAGCACCCACCCAGGCGCCGCGCATTAGACCGGAACGTGCACGGGGAAACTGTGACCGATGACACGCATTCTCCTCATCGACGATGATGAAAAGCTTGGCGAGCTGCTCAAGGCCTACTTCCAGCGTTTTGACCTGCAGCTGGATACCGCCACGCTGCCCTCGGTTGGCCTGGCAAAGCTTCAGCGCGACAAGCCGGACCTCGTGATCCTCGACGTGATGCTGCCGGAGCAGGACGGCTTCGAAGTGTGCCGGTCTATCCGCAAGACCAGTTCCGTTCCCGTCGTCATGCTCACGGCGCGGGGCGAAGTCACCGATCGCATCGTCGGCCTCGAGATTGGGGCTGACGACTATCTGCCCAAGCCCTTCGAGCCCCGGGAGCTCGTAGCCCGCATCCAGAACGTCCTGCGTCGCGGGCGCCCGCGCGGTGACGACAAGTCACTTCGTTTCGGCGACCTGCTGATCAACCTCGAGCGCCGGTCCGCAGAGCTCGAAGGCGAGCTCCTCGACCTCACCACGATGGAATACCAGCTGCTGGTGCTCTTCGCATCCAATCCGGGCAAGACCTTCAACCGGGACGAGATCCTGAACGAACTGCGCGGCATCGATGCGCAGCTGTTTTCCCGGTCGGTCGACATCCTCGTCAGCCGCCTGCGCCAGAAGCTGAAGGACACGAGCCGCCAGCCACGCTTCATCAAGACGGTCTGGGGTACCGGCTACGCCTTTGTCGGTGAGGAGATCCAGCCCTCGTGATCAGGGACATCAGCCGCTCCCTGTCGGCACGCCTGCTCGGCATTTTTATCCTCACGGCCATCGTCTACGCGGTGGCCGGCCGGTTTGTGTACCGGCTGGTGCTCGACCAGGACTACCTTCGCGAGGTGGTCGGCGCCCACATCTCGCTGCATGCGGACTATGTGTTGAACGACATCGGGTCGCCGCCGGATATCGAACGGGCGAAGGCCATCACGCGCCGCGTGCCCGTGGACATCCGCATCAGCGGCCCGGGCGTGGACTGGACTTCCGATCCAAAGTTTCCCCGGATCGAGCAGATACCCTTCGGTCCGATACCCATCGACTTCCTGGGCCTCGACGAAAAAAGCCAGCGCAACTTCGAGGCGTGGGCGAGCAACCTGAAGCTCGTACGTTACGGCACTTTTCGCCGCCACTCGTTTGTGGAGCTGGAGCGCGACGGCTACAAGATCATCATTGCTTCGCCACGCGTGGCCGAAATACCGCGCCCGGACCTTATCCAGCCGGCCATTGCGCTGATTTCCATCATTGTGCTCGTCGGCTGCTATTTCGCTGTGCGCTGGCTCGTGCGGCCACTCAAGTGGATCCAGAAAGGCACGGCCCGCATCGGCCAGGGCGATCTTGACTACCGCATCAAGGCGACGCGCCGGGACGATCTCGGCGAGCTGGCCGCCGACATCAATCGCATGGCAGACGACGTCCGCGACATGCTCGAAGCCAAGCAGCAGCTGCTGCTCGCGATCAGCCACGAGTTGCGCTCGCCACTCACGCGGGCCAAGGTGGCGCTGGAGTTCCTCGACGATGGCCAGGTGAAACACAACCTGCTGGGTGACGTCCGGGAGATGGAGCGGCTGATTGCCGACCTGCTCGAGAGTGAGCGCATGAACGCGGGGCACACCACGCTGCGCCGCTCGACGGTCGAGCTCGGCGCCATGCTCCAGTCGCTCATCCACACCGAATTTGGCGATCGGTTCCAGCGCATCAACCTGCACCTGCCAGCGGAACCGGTGGTCCGGGAGGTGGACGAGGTACGCGTGCGGCTCGTAGCCAAGAACCTGATCGAGAACGCGCTGCGGTACACCCCGCCGGACGTGGCGCCCGTAGAAGTGGAGCTGCTGGCCAGGCCGGGCATGGTGGTGCTGCGTGTGCGGGATCACGGCCCCGGTATCCCCAAGGAACACCTGCCGCGGGTCACCGAGCCCTTCTATCGGGCCGACCCCGCGCGCAGCCGCAGCACCGGTGGCCTCGGCCTCGGCTTGTACCTGGCCAAACGTATTGCCGAGGCCCACCGGGGCTCGCTCGTGATCGAGAGTGAACTGGGCCAGGGCACACTCTGTACGGTCACCATTCCGGATTTCGTCGCCGCGGCGGCGGCTTGAGTGGCCGCAGCAGGAGCCTTGGTAGGATCCGTTGTAGGAGCGGCTTCAGCCGCGAC
>JANNJM010000071.1:0-30133 GCA_031395645.1 Gammaproteobacteria bacterium
CGCCAACGTGCTGGGCGTACCTGACCTCATGGATACGCACATGGCGGGCGAGATCGCCACCAAGGCAGAGTACCTGGTGATGATGTCATCGGTTGGCGTGTGCCTCGGCCTGCTCGTGCCGCTAACACTGAACCGGGAGACGAAGTGCAACATGTTCGTCTGGTTCCAGCGCAACCTCGGGATGCGCACCGGCAAACCCAGCCGGGGTTACGAGCGCAACTTTGCCTATATCACGGCGCTGGAGACCATCTTCGTCACCTGGTTCTGCTACCTGGCGCTGCTGTTCATCTACGACGAGAGCATCCTGGGCGACCGTCACCCGGTGACCTACGCCATCTTCTTCTTCAACACGATCTGGGCCTTCTACCTGCTCTCGCGCCTCCTGCAGATGTGGAAGGTCACCACCGCCGTCCGCTACAGCATTCCCACGGCGATCATCGCCTTCAGCAGCTACGAGATCGCGGGACGCTGGAACCTGTGGGCCGACATCTGGGTGCACCCGGAGCGGTTCGGGGTGGTGCTGAGCCTGCTGGCCGGCGCCCTGGCGATTGCCGCATTCCTCGCGGTCCGGACCCCGGCCCACGCGAAGCGGGAGTTGCAAGCCTGACGATAGTGGCTGCCTGAAGGTTCGACCCCCCCCGTTCAGCGCATGCCGAAGTTTTTCTCGGCCTTCTTGGCGCGCTTTTCGACTTTCTTCTCGGCCATGGTCTTCGCGGGCTTCTTCTTGGTCTCGCGGGTGCTGGAACGTTCCTTCGCCATGGTGATCTCTCCTTGAGTTGAGGGCCGTACCCGCCAACAGTACTACGAAATCCGGTCTCTCGGCCAAGCCAGACGCGGGCGCCACGGTCACGAGGACGACTCTGTCGGTAAAGCGACGCATGGGGCTCTCCCCGTTGGCTGGAGGTGGTCTATCTCCGCCGGGCAACTGGCGCAAGCGCTAAGGACTTCCCGCAGGGTCCTTCTTCGCGGCCCGCAGTCTGGCCGAGGGCGCGCCTGCGAGGCTGCTCTTGCCCGGCCGGGCCGGCTTGTCGGACGGTGGCACATACAGTGACAACACCATGGTCAGCACGAGGATGGTCACCGTGGTGCCGAGTGACCAGACGACCGGAATCTTGTAGACGTCTATCAGCAGCATTTTCGTGCCGATAAAGGCGAGGACCAGCGCGAGCCCGTAGGAGAGCAGGTGGAACTTCTCGTGCATGCCGGCCAGCAGGAAGTACATGGCCCGCAGACCGAGAATGGCGAACACGTTCGAGGTCAGCACGATGAACGGATCGGTGGTGATCGCGAAGATCGCCGGGATGGAGTCGACGGCGAAGATGACGTCCACGATGCCAATCATGAGGATCACGACCAGCAGCGGCGTCGCGACCCTGACGCCGTTCTCGACGGTAAAGAAGTTCTCACCATCGTAGCGGCTGGCGATCTTCATTTTGCGGTTGATCCACTTCAGAGCCGGATTGTTGCCGAGATCCGGCTCCTGGCCGGCCGCCCACCACATCTTGATGGCCGTCAGCACGAGGAAGGCACCGAATACGTAGAGCAGCCAGTGGAACTTCGCCAGCAGCCACGCGCCGACCAGGATCAGGCCAGCGCGCAGCACGATGGCGCCCAGGATGCCGATCATCAGCACGCGCTTCTGGTACTGGGGCGGGACCGCGAAGTAGGTGAAGATCATCAGGAAGACAAAAATATTGTCGACCGCCAGCGCCTTCTCGACGAGGTAGCCCGTGATGAACTCAAGAGCCTTCTGGTCAGCCAGCGGTTCGCCTGCGGTGCCGCCCAGGTACCACCAGAGCCAGCCGACGAACACGAATGACACCATTACCCAGATCAGTGACCAGATGGCTGCCTCCCGCATTTCAACCCGGTGCGCGCCCTGGGTTTTCATCGCGGTGAAGTCCACGAGCAGCGCCACGATGACGAAGGCGATGAAAAAGGTCCACATCGTGGGCGTACCGGTTGTCACTGTAAGGATCTCCTGGTGGATGCGCCCCGCAGTTGACGCACTTCGCTCCTCAGTTCGCGGAGTTCCGAGAGAATCTCGCTCCGCTCGTCATGGGCTACCTGGTTTTCCTGCGCCAGTTCCGCGTCGTGGACCGACTGCATGGCGCTGACCACCACGGCAATGAACAGGTTGAGCACCGTAAACGTCACAATCAGGATGAACGGCACGAAGAAAGCCCAGGCCCAGGGCACCGTCACCATCAGCGCGCGCGCGATGTCCGCCCAGCCCTCCAGAGTCATGATCTGGAACAGGGTGAAGAAACTTCGGGCGACACTGCCGAACCACTCGGGACCGGCCGCACCGAACAGCTTGGTGGCCATCACGGCAGCCACGTAGAAGATCAGCAGGAGCAGGGCAAAAATCGAGCTGATGCCGGGAATTGCTGACAGCAGGGCCTCGACCACAAGGCGCATTCGAGGCACAGCGGAGATCAGCCGCACGGCTCGCAGCACCCGCAGTGCCCGCAGAACGGCGAAGCCCTCCGACGCTGGAACGAGGGCGATCGCCACCACAGTGAAGTCGAATACGCTCCAGGGGTCGCGAAAGAATCGCGGGCCATAGGCTATCAGGCGCAGGGTTACTTCAATGCTAAAGATCGCCAGCGAGAGGCGATCGATGGCGACGATGATCCCGCCGGCGGTCCGCATGGCAGGCGGCCAGGTTTCCAGGCCCAGTGTGATTGCGTTGAGCACGATCACGGCCAGGATGAAGCGCTGGAAGCCAGGCCTCTCGACCTGGGCCAGCAGGCGGGCGCGCAAGGTCATTACTGCCTCCGTGTCAGTCAGCTTGATTCCTCCTTCCGATCCGGGGTGGGAACGTCTTCCCCGCCCATGGACAGTCACGCGGTGCCAGAAATGCAGCCACGCACACCACAGGCACGTGGCGGATATGCCGGGATACCATCAGGGCCATGATACCCAACGCGCGATACACGCTGCAGGACGATTGTACTGCTGGTTCAGGATGCGCTGAACTGTCACGCCAGTCCCCTTGCATCGATCTCCGGCCACCTGCTTGCGTGGCGCATTGAGGCAACGCTGGCAGCTTTGGCCCGCAGTAGCGCTTTCCTCACTCGTGAAGGGCCACCGTTTCGCGAACAGAACAGCTTTGGAAATACCCTGCTGCGGTCGTCCGTCGAGCGAGGCGCTTTCGCCTTCTGGTTTCTGGTTGACTCGTTGCCTTATCCCTGCAAGTCTCCCGTTTTGAATTTTCCTGAAGGCACATCCCGATGAATCCGACTGAGATGAAGGCATTGCTGAGCATCGCCATGCTCGCGGCGTTTGCTGACAGCCAGAAGCACGATCGGGAGCGGGATGAAGTACGGCAGTTTGCCGAGTCCCTGGGTGGCGATCTCAACGTAGCAGCGATCTTTCAGGACGTCCTGCTAGGCCGCGTCGACATTGCGTCAGCCACAGCGGTCTTGTCCACGCCGGCCCTGCGCCAGCTCGCTTACGAGATTGCCATTGGTGTTTGCGATGCAGATGGCCTGCGTAATGACGAGGAAAACCGGTTTCTCGCCAGCCTCGGCGCGGCTCTGGGGCTGGGGCAACCGGCGATGACGACGGCTGCTGCGGAGGCCGATGCCATGGCTACGGCGCTCATTGCTGGGACCTTGGCTGCCACCGTTCCGGATGCCGAACTGGACCGCAGCATCCTGAATGCCTCGATCCTCAACGGTGCACTGGAGTTGCTGCCCCAGTCCATGGCCTCGCTCGCCATCATCCCGTTGCAGATGAAGCTCGTTTACAGGATCGGCCAGGCCCACGGCTTCGAGCTCGACCGGGGTCACATCAAGGACCTGCTGGCCACCCTGGGAGTTGGCCTCACCGGCCAGTACCTGGAAGGCATTGGCCGCAAGCTGCTGGGCGGGATTCTCGGCAAGGCGGCTGGCGGCATGGTCGGCTCGCTCGGGCGGACGGCGACGGGCGCCGCGTTTTCCTTTGCCACAACCTATGCCCTGGGGCAGCTGGCGAAGCGCTACTACGCCGGTGGCCGGGTCATGAGTCCTGCCGTGCTCAAGCAGACCTTCACTGAGCTGACGAGTCAGGGGCGGACGATGCAGCAGCAGTACCTGCCCCAGATCCAGCAGAAGGCCAGCACCATCGACATGAGCCAGATCATGTCGATGGTGCGCGGGCCCTAAGCCCCGCCGTCCGCCGTCGCCACTTTGGCCTGGGCAGCCAGTTTCTGGCGGGACATCTCTGCCTTCTTGTTGGTCGGGACCCGGAAGGCCAGCCAGGCGGCGATGATCGTGCCCGCCGTGAACAGCGACATCTCCAGTGCGAATTCCTGGGGCTTTTCCCAGAACTCCGTGAAGAGATGCCACCGGCCACCGATTTCCACCATGTTCCAGGCGATGATGGCCGTGGGAATGGCGTAGCGAATGGCCGTGGTGACCCGCCAGAACTTCATCAACCGGATGAACAGGTAGAACGCCCAGATCGTATTGAGGAAGAAGATTACATACACCGCCGGGTGGTGATCGCCCAGGATGCTCTCATCGTAGATGAAGAGGAGGAACAGGTAGAAAAACCAGATGACGTAAACAGTTTCCAGCGCCGTGATGGCGGCGAAGTTCCGCTCGTGACTGGTATTGGGCTTCCCCGTGGAGAGCTTCAGATTGCGCTGGAACCACAGGAAGTAGTTGCACTTCGTCTCCTTGTTCAGGTGGAAGTACACTAGCGAGGTACCCAGGATGCCGATCGACGACATCATCACGAGGTACTCCGCCTTGGTGGCAATCGCGCCGGGGATGCGGGGATCCATCAGGTCTGGCACGTTGAGATAGTTGCCGGCCCAGACGAAGGAAAACTCGATCCAGCCCGTCCAGAGAAACGTACCCGCCCAGAAGCCCAGCCAGGTTGCATAGACTTCCCTGTGGTTGTTCTTCATGCCGATGAACAGCAGCACCGCGCCGAGAAGTCCCATCGCAAATGCCGATTCATAGATATAGTTCTGGCCGGGCCAGACCTCTTCCATCACGATCATCACCGTGTGCCCCAGCGCCTGCACCACGAACACGATGACGAAAGCCAGCAGGCCGACCCAGGGGGGTCGGTACAGCAGGTTGACCAGAGCGTTGTCGCTGGTCTTGACGCCGGTGTCAGTCTCTGTGCTCATGGGAACTCCGGGGCTGGCAGGATCGTCTGAGCGAGTCTAGTCCGCCGTCCAGTGCTCGGGGGTCAACAGAAGGTCAACGTGGGAAAACCATTGGAAACTCCAGCGCCCACTGCCAGTGCCCGCCTGTTGCTGGTGGATGACGACGTGACCCTCGCCGCCATGCTCCGGGAATTCCTGGAGCTGCAGGGTTTCAGCGTGGCGACCGTTCCGGACGGGGAAAGCGCGCTGGAGCGTGTCCGGGAGGAGCCGCCCGACCTGGTGGTGCTGGACGTGATGCTGCCCGGGGTCAGCGGTTTCGAGGTGCTGAAGCGCCTCCGCGAGCGCCACGACCTGCCCGTCATCATGCTGACGGCCCGGGGCGACGAATCCGACCGAATCATCGGGCTGCTGGCCGGCGCCGACGACTACCTGCCCAAGCCTTTCAACCCCCTCGAGCTCACTGCCCGTATTCAGGCAGTCTTGAAACGGTCTCGCGGTGGCGAACGGCGTTCTGCGGATGGTGATCTGGTGGTGGGGCCCCTGCGGCTCGACCTCCGGCGTCGGCGATTGCTGGTGGGTGAAGTGCCGGTGGTCGTGACGGCAGCAGAGATGCGCGTGCTCGAGCACCTGATGCGCCACCCGGGGGAAGTGTTGTCGCGGGCACGACTCACGGAGCTGGCGCTGGATCGGCCCATCGAAGCCTACGATCGCAGTATCGACACGCTCATCAGCAAGTTGCGGCGCAAGCTGGCGGCAGCCGGCGTCGCGGGGGACTGCATCCGGGGCCTGCGAGGGCATGGCTACGTGCTCGACGCAGAAATCGGTCAGCGGGCCGGTCTGCGGGGCTGACGCGTGGAGCTGGGATTCAGACGGCTCTACTGGCGCATCGCGCTCTACATCAGTATCGCGCTCCTTGCTTTCGTGCTCCTGGGTATCGGCAGCGTGGGTCTGGTGGCCTCGCTTCAGCTGGAGAACTACGCCGCCACACGCCAGAGTCCCCTCGGTCGCGACGCGGCCGCCGCTCTGTCGGCGGAGGGCAAGCCGGGTCTCCAGCGCTGGTTGCGCAGCGCGGCCGTGCCCCGCGACGTCACCATCTTTGTCCTGGACAGTGCGAGCCGCGACATTCTCGGCCGGGAGATTCCGCCCGAGTACGCGGACTTCGTGCGCAACTCCGTGGTTGGGCCGCCAGAGCAGCCGGCCGCCAACTACCGGCCCGTACGTCTCGCACCCCAGCTCATCGGGCCCGATGGTGCGGCTTATGCGTTCCTGGTGCTGCCCAACCAGATCAAGCTGTGGGGTAGCCCCGCCACTGCGCTCGGACTGACGCTCGTTGCCCTGCTGGTTATCGCTTCCGTCGCCTGGCTCATCGCCCGGACTGTTGGCAGACCCATCGCCCGGCTCCAGGTGGCCGTGCGGGAGCTGGCCCGGGGCCGCATCGAGGCCCGGGTTCCGGACTCCATCACCGGGCGCCGGGATGAACTCGGAGCGCTCGCCGCCGACTTCAACACCATGGCCGCGCAGCTCCAGGAGCTGCTGTCCGGCCGCGAGCGGCTGATGGCCGAGTTGTCCCACGAACTGCGCTCGCCACTGGCACGACTGCAGGCGGCGACGGCCCTGGCGGCCCAGCGTCCCGGCGCGAGTTCCGCAGAATTCCGCCGCGTTGAGCAGGAGATCGGGCGCATGGACCGGGTGATCGGGGACCTGCTGCGTTACGCGCGGCTCGGTGCGGCGGGCGTCACGGCGCGACGCCTGGTCCGGCTCGACTCGCTCATCGGGGAACTGTGCCGGGACGAGGAGCTCGAGGCCCGATCCCGGTCCTGTGAGCTTGAGGTTTGTGCAGTCCGGGACCTGTTGGTCATCGGGGATCCCGAACTATTGCGCAGCGCTTTTGAGAACATCCTGCGTAATGCGATCCGCTATGCGCCGGCCGGTTCCCGGATCGAGGTGGATGCGGCCCGGTCCGGGGCTGATATTGCGGTGACTGTGGCGGATTGTGGTCCTGGTGTAGCGGGCGAATTGCTGGAGAAGATCTTCGAGCCCTACTTCCGCGTCCCCGGCACGGTAGCCGGTACAGACGGCACGGGACTGGGTCTCGCCATAGCCCGGCGGGTGTTCGAGGCCCACGGCGGCAGCGTTCGCGCAGCCCCGCGCGACGGCGGGGGATTGCAGATGAAAGTGCGACTGCCCGGAGCCGCGCTGACCTGACAGATCAGGCCGTCCGGATCGACAGCACCGGACAGCTCGCGTGCCGGAGGACACCCTCCGTCGTGCTCCCCAGCAGCAGGTGTTTGACCCCCGTGTAGCCGTGGGTCGTCATGATGATCATCGTGGCAGCATGGTCGCGCGCGTAATTCGCCACTTCCTCCGCCGGCCGACCGACGAGCACCGAGGCCTTCGGCGGACTGCCGAACGCCTTCAGGTTCGTCTTGATGAAGGCGTCGAGGCGGTTCTCGGCGCTCGCGACGAGCTCGGTCACCGAAGGGATGGCGACCGGACCCATATCCAGCGTGCCGTAGATCTGTGGTTCCTCCACCACGTAGATGCAGTGCGTATCCGCCTGCATGGCTTCGGCCATTTTCCGGACCCAGGGCAGCGCAGACAGTGAGCGATCCGAAAAATCCGTCGGAAAAACCAGAAGACTCTTGGTTGCCATAGCGTGTACTCCTCAAATAATCCGTCGTCGGTTCAGCCCGTGGCCTTCTGGGCCACCTTCCGTTCGGCACGGCTGGCCAGCAGTGGCACCGGCTCCAGCACCCAGTTCCCGGAGCCACGGCGTCGGGGTGACGGGATGGCGAAGGCGGTGTCCTTGCCGTTGCGCCGCGTGAACTCGTCCCAGTCGATGCGCCAGCCCTTGTCGTCGAACCGGGTCAGCCACTCCCGGTACGCTACCACGGCCTTGTCCGCCGGCATCAGCACTTCCCTGGTGTTGCTCGTGGGCGTGCGGGGCGGGTAGACGTCTACCAGGATCTCGATGTCCTGCTGGGCGATCACCTTGTTGCGGGCATGAATCGGCCCGTCGTTGTGGGCCTCGAGCATGAAGTTGCGCATGTTCACGAAGAATACGCGGGTGTGGTCCTGGTCCACCGGCTGCTCGAAGAAGTACTGGCGGAACTTCTGGTTCTTGCCCACGTTGATCTCGGTGATCATCGTGTTTGGCCCGTGCGTGCCGCTGCCGGCATAGACGTCACCGGCGGCGCCTGCCGTCGCCTCGACCTGCTTCCAGGTCTTGTCCTCGAGCCCCGGCGACTTGAACCGGTGGATGAACCACATTCCCCAGCCCTGGGGGTAGTTTTCCACGTCGTACTCGCGCACCCCGTAGGTTTCGCGGTTGATGCCCTTGAAGCCGTGCGTCGGGTGCACGAATTCGTTATGGGCCGGATCCAGGCCGTTCTCGATGGACCGCTCGTAGTAGTAATTCAGGTCCAGCACCAGGACTGAATTGGCGCGCCAGGCGGGGTCATGGAATTCCTCGATCTGGAGCATGGGCGTCCGCTCGCTTTCCGGCAGGTCGCCCAGGAACGCGAACACGATGCCGTACTTCTCCACGGTCGGGTAGGAATCCACTTTGGCCCGGGGCGGTGGCCTGGTGCCATAGCCGATGGACGGGATGTTCTGGCATTCGCCCTCGCCATTGAATTCCCAGCCGTGATACGGGCAAACCACGCAGTCGCCCTGGATGCGTGGATTCTTGCCGAGTTCCCAGGCACCGCCCAGGGAGCCGCCGCGATGCACGCAGGTATCGCTGAGTACATGGGCCGTGCCCTTGCTGTCGCGATAGACCGCGAAATTGAGCCCCAGCACCTTCGCGCGCTCGGGTTTGTCGGGCCCCAGGTCTTCGCTGCGGACCATCGGGTACCAGAAATTGATGTACATCGAGATGTCTCCCTGATTGGAGCCCCGATTCTTGTGCAAACCCCCGGCTGGGGGCAGTCCGCGAAACTACCTATACCGATTCTCCGACTCGGTCCGTACGGTGTGCACTGCATAACAAGGCGGAGTCACCCGTGACCGCGGCAACCCAGATCTACAACGACCGAGTCGTACGCCAGTTCGCGCTGATGACCGTGGTGTGGGGCGTCGTCGGCATGCTCGTCGGTACACTGCTCGCCGCCCAGCTGCTCTGGCCGGCACTGAACTTCGACATTCCCTGGCTGACGTTCAGCCGGCTCCGGCCACTGCACACGAACGCCGTGATCTTCGCCTTCGGCGGGTCGGCGCTCTTCGCGTCGTCCTACTACATTGTCCAGCGCACCTGCCACGTGCGGCTGTTCAGCGACCGGCTGGCGGGGTTCACGTTCTGGGGCTGGCAGCTGATCATCCTGCTCGCCGCCATCTCGCTGCCCCTGGGGATGACTTCCGGCAAGGAGTACGCCGAACTGGAATGGCCGATCGACCTGCTGATCGCAGTTGTCTGGGTGGTCTACGGCGTCGTGTTCTTCGGTACGCTGATGAAGCGGCGGATCTCCCATATCTACGTGGCCAACTGGTTCTTCGCGGCCTACATCATCACCATCGCCATCCTGCACATCGTCAACAGCGCCGCTGTGCCGGTGAGCATGACCAAGTCGTACTCACTCTACGCAGGCACCGTGGATGCGATGGTGCAGTGGTGGTACGGTCACAATGCCGTGGGCTTTTTCCTGACGGCGGGCTTCCTCGGCATGATGTACTACTTCGTGCCCAAGCAGGCCGGCCGGCCGGTGTACTCCTACCGGCTGTCAGTGGTGCACTTCTGGGCACTCATCTCGATTTACATGTGGGCAGGCCCTCATCACCTGCACTACACCTCGCTACCGGACTGGGCCCAGTCGCTGGGCATGGTGTTCTCGCTGATGCTGATTGCACCGTCCTGGGGCGGCATGATCAACGGCATCATGACGCTGTCCGGGGCGTGGGGAAAACTGCGCACTGATCCGATCCTCAAGTTCCTGATCGTGTCCCTGTCCTTCTATGGCATGTCGACCTTCGAAGGACCGATGATGTCCATTCGTACGGTCAATGCCCTCTCGCACTACACCGACTGGACGATTGGCCACGTGCACTCCGGCGCCCTGGGCTGGGTGGCGATGGTCTCGATCGGCTCCATGTACATCCTCATTCCGCGCCTCTACGGCCGCAGGGAGATGTTCAGCATCAAGGCCATCGACCTGCATTTCTGGGTCATGACCATTGGCATCGTGCTGTACGTGGCGGCCATGTGGATCGCTGGCGTGATGCAGGGGCTCATGTGGCGGGCGACCAATGCCGACGGCACGCTCACCTACAGTTTCGTGGAGTCGCTGAACTCCACCTACCCGTTCTATGCGATCCGCTTCCTCGGTGGCGTGCTGATCATGGTGGGCATGCTGGTCATGGTCTGGAACGTCTACCGGACCGTGGGTCAGCGCACTATGGAGCTTGATGTTGCTATCCCGCCGCCTGCGGCCCAGCCGGCCTGACGGAGTTCCCATGAAACACGACGCGATCGAACGCAACCTGGGGCTTCTGGCCGTCCTCACGGCGCTGGTCATCAGCATCGCGGGGCTCGTTGAAATCGTCCCGCTGTACTTTGCGACGGAAACCACGACGCCGGCTCCCGGCGTCATGCCTTATACCGCAGCCGAGCTGGAGGGCCGGGACATCTATGTCCGCGAGGGTTGCTACAACTGCCACTCGCAGATGGTTCGCCCGCTGCTTTCGGAGACGGAGCGCTACGGCCACTACTCGGTGGCGGGCGAGTCTGTCTACGACCACCCCTTTCAGTTCGGCTCCAAGCGCACCGGTCCGGACCTGGCGCGTGTCGGTGGCCGGTATACCGACGAGTGGCATCGTATCCACCTCGTGAATCCCCGGGACGTCGTGCCGGAATCGAACATGCCGGGCTTCCCGTGGCTCAACGAGGCGGTCGTGGATGAGAGCCTGACCCCACGCAAGATGCGGGCGCTGCGCCAGGTCGGCGTGCCCTACACCGACCTGGACGTCGCGGGCGCCAGCGAGGCCGTGAAGGGCAAGACTGAAATGGATGTGCTGGTGGCCTACCTCCAGCTGCTGGGCAAGGCCTCGCGCAGCTGGGGTACAGAATGATGGAGACGGCCGTGATTGACATGGGTCTCGTGCGTGGCATAGCCACGGTCTTCGCACTGCTGGCGTTCGTGGCAGTCGTGCTGTGGGCTTACGGCAAGCGCCCCAGGGAAGCGTTCAGGTCAGCAGCGCAATTGCCGCTGGAAGAAGACGACACACCGGAGGCGCGCCCATGACGAGTGGCTGGAGCTGGTTCATCATTGTTGTGACCCTGGCCAACGTCGCGGGAGCCATGTGGCTTCTGTTCGCAAACGGGCGTGCTGCCTCGGGCGAGTCTGGTAACAGCACGACCCACGTCTGGGACGGGGACCTCACCGAATTCAACAACCCCTTGCCCCGCTGGTGGTTCTGGATGTTTGTCCTCTCCACGGTGTGGGGGCTGGGCTATCTTGTGCTGTATCCCGGGCTGGGCAATTTCAAGGGCACGCTGGGCTGGACCCAGAAAAGTCAGTACACGGCCGAAATGCAGGCGGCCAAGGCCGTGCAGGCGCCGCGCTATGCGCGCTTTGCCACACTGTCACTGGAGCAGCTGGCGCAGGATCCCGACGCGATGGGGGAGGCACGCAGCCTGTTTGCCAATGGCTGTGCCGGCTGCCACGGCTCCGACGCACGAGGGGCGCCGGGCTTCCCTAATCTGACGGACAACGACTGGCTCTACGGCAACGCACCGGAAACACTGCTGACGACGATTGGCGTGGGCCGCATGGGCGTGATGCCGGGCTGGCAGGCTGCATTGACCGATGCCGGCGTTGACGAGGTCGTGGCGTACGTGCAGAGCCTCAGCGGGCGCGCGGCCAGGCAGGATCTCGTGCAGGCCGGGGCTGCGCGCTATGCGATGTTCTGCGTGGCCTGCCACGGCGCAGATGCCGGCGGCAATCCCGTGCTGGGGGCGCCGAACCTCGCCGATACCGAGTGGTTGTACGGCGGGGATGTAGCCGCGCTGCGCGTCTCTATCGGTACAGGCCGGCAGGGCCAGATGCCTGCGCACGAGGCGCTGCTGGGCAAGGATCGCGTCCGGCTGATGGCAGCCTACGTGCTGAGCCTGGGAGTACCCCCGGCGGGAAGTGGCAGCAATGGATCCGCTGGCGGAGGCTGAGTATCCGGCTGCCCGCCGCTGGCCACCGCAGCTGCGGGTGGCGGCTGCCGTCGCCTGGTCGTCGTTCCTGGCCGCGTGCCTGGGCACGATGCTGGCCTTTGCCGCGCTCGATCCGCGGGTGATCATCGACGGCGTCGAAGGCGGGGAGCCTGGCGCCGCGCCCTGGTGGCTCACGCCGACCGGCATCTACACCCTGGGGTTTTTCCTGTTCTGGTTGATCGCCGTCGCGGCCGGCGTGCTGACCGCCCTGCTGACGCGGGGTCCGCAAGCTGACGGTGACGAGCATTGAACGAGGGTACGGCAGCCGCCGAAGCTGTTTCCCTGTATGAGTCCCACCGCAAGGTTTATCCGCGGGAGGTGGCGGGGCGCTTTGCCCGCCTGCGCACCCTGGCCGCCTTCGGTCTGCTCGGCATTTTCTACGGCCTGCCCTGGCTCCAGTGGAACGGCCGGCAGGCGGTGTTGTTCGATCTCCCGGCGCGGAAATTTCATCTGTTGGGGCTGACGCTCTGGCCACAGGATTTCCTGTACCTGAGCTGGCTGCTGATCCTCGCGGCCTTGACACTGTTCTTCGTCACGGCAGTGGCGGGCCGGGTGTGGTGCGGTTACGCCTGCCCACAGACCGTCTGGACAGAAGCGTTCCTGGCCCTCGAGCGCCTCGTGGAGGGCAGCAGGCCCCAGCGGCTGAAGCTCGACAAGACGCCCTGGACGCGCGAATGGCTCGCCCGGAAAACGCTGAAGCAGTTTCTGTGGGTCAGTTTCGCGGCGCTGACCGGGTTCAGCTTCGTCGCTTTCTTCACGCCGGCCCGCGAGCTGGCCGTCAGCATCGTGAACCTTGAACTGGGTGGCTGGGAGACCTTCTGGATCCTGTTCTACGGCTTCGCCACCTACGGCAATGCCGGGTTCCTTCGCGAGCAGGTTTGCAAGTACATGTGTCCCTACGCGCGCTTCCAGAGCGCGATGTTCGATCACGACACCCTTGTCGTGTCCTACGACCCCGGCCGCGGCGAGCCGCGGGGCGCCCGCAAGCGGGGCGTGGATCCGAAGGCCGTGGGGCTGGGCGACTGCGTGGACTGCACGATCTGCGTGCAGGTCTGCCCGACGGGCATCGACATCCGCAAGGGCCTGCAGTACGAGTGCATTGCCTGCGCCGCCTGCGTGGATGCCTGCGACGACGTCATGTCGCGGGTGGGGTACAACCCCGGCCTCATTCGCTATGCCACCGAGCGCGAACTGCAGGGCGAGAAGACCCACTACTTTCGTCCCCGTGTGCTGGTCTACGGTGGTCTGCTGCTGGCGCTCGGCATCGGTTTTGTCATTTCCTTAAGTCTGCGTCAGCCGATTGGCCTCGACATTATCCGGGACCGGAACGCGCTCTACCGGGTGTTGCCGGACGGTGCTGTGGAGAACGTCTACAGCCTGCGCATCCTGAACAAGGACGACCAGGCCCATCGCTACGTGATCGAAACGCAGCCCGTCGGCGTGTTTCAGGTGGATGCCGACCCTGTTGAAGTGCAGGCGGGCGAAGTCCGTGCCGTAGCGGCGCGCATCCGCGTGAGTCCCGGCGACCTCGCGCGTGCCCCTCGCGATCTCAGGATCTCGGTCCGGGTCGCCGACACCCCACGCCTCGCCGCCGACCACGCCACCCGCTTCTTTGTGCCAGAGCTGGAGGATGACGAGCATGAAGGCCACGACTGACGCGGATCCCACCCGCTGGTATCGCCTGCCGATCATGTGGCTGGTGGTCTTCCTGCCCCTGCTGGCCTTCGTTGGCGGCGGAATGATGGTGGCACTGACGCTGCTGCAACCGGATCCCGAGGTGCACAGCGAGCGCATCGTCTCTCCCCCCGCTGCACACGAGCCGGGCACCTGACCGATGGCAACCGTCAGTCTGCAGATTGGCGGCATGGGTTGCGCGGCCTGCGCCGTGCAGATTGAAGATGCGTTGCGCCTGCTGCCGGGACTGGCCCGGGTGCGCGTCGATCCCGCGACAGCCCGGGCCCGCGTCGAACTCGACTCCCAGTCAGAGCTGGGTGTCGACGGCGTGCTGCGCGAGATTCGCCGGCTTGGCTACACGGCCAGTATGGCGGGCAGTGCCAATGCCGCCAGCGAACGCACCCTGATTCGTCGCGCCGCCCTGAAACGTCTCGCGGTCGCCGGCTTCGGCATGATGCAGGCCATGATGCTGGCGTTCGCGCTGTATGCAAGCGAAGACTTCCGCATGGACCCCGCACTGGTGAGTTTCCTGCGCTACTGCAGCCTGCTCGTTACCCTGCCGGTCGTGGTGTACGCGGGCGGCCCGGTGTTTCGCGCGGCACTCCTGCAGTTGCGGGCCGGTCGGCCTGCCATGGACGTGCCCGTGGGTCTCGGTATCAGCGCCGCCCTGGGGGCCAGCGTCTGGAACACTTTTGCGGGCGAAGGCGCCGTGTATTACGACGCCGTGACCATGTTTATTTTTTTCCTGACTACGGCCCGCTTCGTGGAGCTGCTGTCACGGCACGAAGTCGGCACCGTGACCGAAGCACTGGCGTGGCTGCTGCCAGCGCAGGCCCTGCGCATTGCCGGTGGTCGCACCAGCATGGTGCCGGTCGGCGCGCTCCAGCCCGGCGACGAATTCCTGGTCAACCAGGGTGATCTGGTTGCCGCCGACGGCGTGATCGCCGAGGGTGACTCGGTCTTCAACGAGTCGTGCCTGACGGGCGAGGCGGCCCCGGTACGGCGTACTGCCGGTGGCGCCGTGGTCAGCAGCAGCATCAACCTGGGCTCGAGTGTGCGTATCCGCGTGACCGCGACCGGCGAGCAGACCGAGCTTGGCGCCGTGCTGCGTTTGCTGGAGCGCTCCCGCCAGGCGAAGCCGCGGCTGCTGACGCTCGCCGAGCGTGTGGCCCGCGTTTTTTCCGTTGCCGTGCTGGCGATTGCCGCTGTGGTCTGTGTCGCCTGGCTGCAGATCCGCCCCGAAGTGGCGCTCGCCAACACCATTGCGGTCCTGGTCGTTGCCTGTCCCTGTGCATTGTCACTCGCCGCGCCGGCAGTCGTGGCCGCTGCGAATACGGCGCTCGCGCGCCTCGGGCTGCTGCCCATCAGCGCTACGGCTCTTGAGCAGCTCACCGTCGTACGTCACGTGCTACTCGACAAGACCGGGACCCTCACGACAGGGCGTCCTGAAATCCAGGTCCGGGTCCTCCGCTCCGGTTCGAGCGAGTCGCTGGTCCTCGCCACGGCGGCGGCCCTTGAGCGTGGGTCGAGTCACCCGCTGGCCGTCGCTTTTCGCAGCCATGAGAGTGCCGGCATACAGGCTGAGCAGGTGAAGGAAATACCGGGGCAGGGTGTCACCGGACGGGTTGGCGGGCGAGAGTACCGCCTCGGCCGGGCCGGGTTCGCCGGCGCGGATGGCACAGGGGAAGGTATCTTCCTGGCTGACGACGCGGGCATGGTGGCCGGGTTCGCCGTGCAGGACGAGGTCCGGCCGGATGCGCTGGCCGCCGTCGACGCACTGCGCAGCCTGGGCCTGGGCGTAGAAATTGCGAGTGGCGATGCGACGGCCGCTGTGGCCCGCGTCGCCGAGGCGCTGGGGATTACACAGTGGCAGGCGCGACTGTCTCCGGCGGCCAAGGTGGCGCGGCTCGAGGTCCTGCAGGCGGCGGGTTCTCCCGTGTTGATGGTGGGCGATGGCATCAACGACGCGCCGGTGCTGGCGGCGGCGGACGTGTCGATAGTTCTGCGCTCCGGCAGCGCACTGGCACAGACGGCCGGAGACCTGCTGCTGCTCGACACGGCGTGGCTCTCCGTCCCGCGCGCCGTGGTGGTTGCGCGCCGGGCGCGCCAGATTCTGCGGCAGAACCTGGCCTGGGCGGCGGCCTACAACCTGGTTGCGATTCCTGTCGCCGCCCTCGGCTGGCTGCCGCCCTGGCTGGCGGCACTCGGCATGTCGGCGAGTTCCATCCTCGTCGTGCTGAACGCCCGCCGGGTGCGCGCGTGACGATCCTCTACGCCCTGGTACCACTTGGCCTGGTCCTGTGCCTGCTGGCGGTTGGGGCGTTCTTCTGGGCCGTCAACAACGGCCAGTTTGAGGATCTGGACGCGGCGAGCGTCAGCCCGCTGGAGGACGACCGGGAAGCGGCTCCGGGCGTTCCAGGGCCACCGCCATCCGCGTCAGGTGCGCCACCGAGCGGGTGACCATCTTCTCCATCACGCGCGCCCGGTGGATCTCGACGGTGCGTTCGGAGAGCTTCAGGTCCATCGCGATGACCTTGTTCGCGAGCCCGGCAACGATCAGCGCCATGACTTCTTTTTCCCGCGGCGTCAGCGTGCCATGCCGGCGCCGAAGTTCGTCGGTCTGTGATAGCGCGTGGCGCGCCTCTGCATCGGAGGCCAGTGCCCGCTGCAGGCGCTCGAGCAGGTCACGCGGGCTGAACGGTTTTTGCAGGAAGTCGAAGGCGCCGGACTTCATCGCCAGGACAGCCATGGGCACGTCACCGTGGCCCGTAATGAAGATGACCGGCAGGAACGCTCCGCGCCGGGAGAGTTCCTGGAGCAGATCCATGCCGCTCATGCCAGGCATGCGCATGTCGAGCAGCAGGCAGCCGGGGTGACCGGAATCGTAGTGGGCGAGAAATTCCGTCGCGGAGGGATACGACACGGACCGGTAGCCGGCCGAATCGAGCAGAATGCCGAGCGAGGTCCGGACGCCCTCGTCGTCGTCCACCACAAATACGGTCTTGTGTGCCGGGATGCCGTTGTTCACAGGAATCGTTGGCCCGCTATTCACGAAAAGCTCCTGTCCACGCGGGGCAAATGGACCTGAAAGAGCATGCCCTGCGGCTCGCTGGCGGACAGCTCAACGCTGCCGGCGCCATCGTCGGTGGAGATGGTGACTCGTTGGCGGGCGGCCGGCAACCGCGACACGGTGTCGAGCGCCCCGCCAAACAGCAGGATCAGCATCGCCTGCAACCGGGCGGCATCGCCGTGCACGGGCGGGGCGGGGGTGCGCAGCTCCACTGTCAAACGAACACTCTGCTGGGCCGCCAGGGACTGGAGCAGCGGTAGCACCGTGCGGACCAGGGCGTTGGGATCCAGGGGCAGGCCCGCCTGGGGCAGCGGCCGCGCGGCACCGCGTAATTGCTGGACGACATCGCCGGCGCGCAGCGCCTGCAGGGAGATCGCCTGGATGATGCGCAGCGCCTGCAGGTCGTGACCGGGATCCCGGCGCAGCAGCGTGGCAGCCCCTTCGGCGTAGGCGGCGATGGCCGCCAGCGGTTGATTCATCTCGTGGGCGAAACCGGCCGCCAGTTCGCTCAGCACGTGCCGGTCGGCCGCGCTGGAAAGTGCATTGCCCGCGGGCGCGGCTTGCGTGGCCCCGCCGGGCAGCTGATCATGGCGAGTGTGCATGGTGTCGCCGATCCTAAGCTGCCGCCCGCCGGCACTCTCTAAGGGCTTCCCCCTACGGTGGCGACCCGCATGACCAATGGCGATATCGCGCTGCGGATGCTTGAGCAGGCGCCCGACGCACTGCTGCTGGTGGATGGCGATGGCCGGATCATTTATGTCAACGCGGCGGTCACCACGCTGTTTGGCTATCCGGCAGCCGACCTCATTGGCCAGGCCATCGAGCAGCTCGTGCCTGACGGCTCGCGCGGCATTCACGAGCGCTATCGCCAGGGATTTGCCACTGCACCAGCCACCCGGGAGATGGGTGGCCGGATCGTCGCGCTGGCCGCGCGGCGTCAGGACGGTACGGAATTTCCTGCCGAAATCCGTCTGGCGCCGATGCGGTTGGCAGAGCACGATTCAGTGAGTGGCGATTGCGTACTGGCCGCGGTCCGTGACGTGACTGACCGGCGCCGCAGCAGCGACGAGTTGCGTGCCGCGCGGGCCGAGGCCGACAGCGCCAACAAGACCAAGAGCCGGTTCCTGGCGACGGCCAGCCACGATCTCCGCCAGCCGCTCCAGACCCTGCAGCTGCTGAACGAGGCCCTTGCCCGGCGACTGAATGATGCGACCAGCCTCGACCTGATTCAGCGGCAGCAGGCGGCGCTTGGGTCCATGGCCGACCTGCTGAACGCGCTGCTCGACGTTACCCGGTTCGAGTCGGGGACGCTTATTCCGAATCTTGAGGTGGTGGCGCTGTCCGCCGTGCTCGCGGATCTCGAACGGCAGTTCAGGGACGTGGCGGCGGCCCGGAACCTGACGCTCCGGGTGTCGCCAACTACTGAGTACCTCCGTACCGACCGGGTCCTCTTTCGCCAGATCCTGCAGAATCTTCTGAGCAACGCACTCCAGTACACCCGCGACGGTGGCGTGACCGTGACCGTGACCGTGCATCGGGATGCCGGGCATCTGCGCATCGCGGTTGCCGATACCGGCGTGGGCATTCCCGCCGCGGAGCTGGCCAGGGTGTTCGACGAGTACTACCGGGTCGACACGCCGGGCATCCGCTCGCGGGGCTTCGGGCTCGGGCTCACGATCGTCAGGCAGATCGCCCGGTTGCTGGGTTATGAGGTGAAAGTTGAGTCGGAGCTTAAGCAAGGCACGACGTTTGCGGTGCAGGTTCCGGCTGAGCAGCTAGTGGCGGGCCCAGCAGCCGGTAGCGGGCCAGCCGGGTCAGCGCCCGACCGGCCCGCGGTGCCTAAACCCGCCGTGCTCGTGGTCGAGGACGACGCGGCCGTGCGCGATGCGCTCGAACTCGTGCTGACGCTGGAGGGTTATCCGGTCTGGGTGGCAGACTCCGCGGCTGCCGCTGACCTGACCTTCGCCCGCCACGGCGCGGAGATCGATGTCGTGATCAGCGATTTCCACCTGGGCGGCGACCGCAATGGCCTGGAAGTTCTGGACGGGTTGCGCGCAGTGGCCGGGCGAGAACTGCCGGCTGTGATCCTGAGCGGCGACACGTCGCCTTTGCTGGCAACCATTGAGACCGTGTCCCGCGTGGTGCTGCTGCGCAAGCCCGTGGACGCGCGTCAGCTGATCCTCCGGCTCGAAGAGCTATTCGGCTCGGCAGGTTGAGCCGCCGGCGGCGTCCGCGGCGGTAGCTTTGGCGAGCGTGTCCGCCACTGCCGCTGCCAGTGGCGACCCGGCGGGCACGAGCGCAGAAGCCTGGCGCGCTTCCTGGAGCGCCGCCACCGTACAGCCTGCGTCCAGCAGTGCATTCGCAAGGTTGTTCCGGCCGGCGAGGTTACCGGATTCCACGACCAGCAGTTCGCGGTACCGCGAGATGGCCTCGGTGAGGTGGCCGGTGGCATAGGCCTGGTTGCCGTTGGCGAGCAGCACCAGCGGCTCGGCCGGCCAGCGCGCAAGTGCCACTGCATGGGCAGTGTTCCGCGCTTCTGCAGACAGATAGCGCTCGGTTGCCGACAGCGCACGGATGAACCCGCTGCCGGACGCCGTGGCGGCTGGTTGATCCGGGGGCGTGATCACCGCCGCCCAGTTCTGGCCGCCGCGCCACGCGCGCAGGAAACGTTTTCGGGGTTCGAGTCTGCGACGCTCGGTGCCGGACCTGAGAATCACCAGCTCCCGGTCCTGGTCGTAGCCAACCACGGCGGCGAAGTGCCAGAGGTGGATGCCGAGCGCGCCCAGATCCTGCAACACGAGCACGGGATTGCCAGCCTCGAGCTCGGCCGTGAGAGCTGCGAAATCCGGCTCGAGGAGATAGGCCAGCCGGCCCTGGCTGCGTGCCGCGGCCAGCATTTCCACCTGCAGGCTGCCCCGGCGACCCGGGATATAGACCAGCGGTGCGAGCTGCTCTGGAGTCGTCGCGAGGCCGCTCGCCCCGAGAACCGTGGCGAGTGCCGCCGGTCCGCACTGGTGAATGGTCTGGGGGAAGAACGGGACGCCTGAGAGTTCCCGGCCGGGGTCTTCCGGCAGGGGGCGGGTCAGCGTGGTGCAGGCGGTGGTTGCCATGGCCGCAGCCACGGCCACCACCCCTGCAACAAGAGCGCGGTCAGACCTTCTTGAAGATGTCGATGACACCCGTGAGCTCGAGGATCAGCAGCACGATAAAGACGACGCCGATGACGGCGAGGAGGCCGTCGCCGCCGGCCGGCAGGGTCTGCAGCTGCCCGGCAACCTGGGCCAGTTCTGCATCGGGCAGTGCGGCGGCCCGGGTGGCGGCGTTCACCGGGTCGACGCCCAGCGAGATCAGCTGGGCCTGCACATCGGCGCGGGCCAGTGCCGCGTTGATGTCGGCCAGATGGCCGGCGCGTGCCTGCGCAGCCAGGTAAGCCTGGGTGCCGATCACCCCGGCCGAGGCCGTGGACTGGAGGCCAAGCCCCAGGAAGCAGGCGGCCGTGATGGCCACGGTGAGCTGTCGAAAATCCATTTTGATGACTCCCTTCGGGTGGAACGGCAAATAGCCGTGACGAAGTATATGGCAGTGCAGAAGGTACCGGACCTTAGTTTTGTTAGTTGTTTAAATAACTAAAGGAAGCAAACAACTAAGGTCCGGTACCTTTCTATCTGGAAGCCGCGCGGGCGACCTTGCGAACCTCTGCAAGCAGCAGAGCTGCGGGCGGCGTCAGTGGCCGGTCAGACGCGTGAATGAGACTGGCGTTGCGCGGTACTGTGGGTCTGTCAATGTTAAGCACCTTGAGAGCCGCCGGCCGTTTACTGAGTTCCGGGGCGATGAGTTCGGGCGACACCATGATGAGGAGGTCACTCGACAGCAGCAGCTGCATGCCGATGCGGTACGCATCGCTGCCAACGATATTCCGCGGGGGCTCGAGATTTTCAGCGACGAACGTCTCGATGATGACGTCGAGGTCAGCGGGTCGGGAGTAGGGCACCAGCCAGGCATGGCCCTCCAGATCCTTGAGTTGCAGGTTCCGGCGTGCTGCCAGTGCGTGCTCCGGGCGTACCGCGATCACGTCGTTGGTGGAATAAATGACTTCGCGCGTGAAGCCCTCAGCCAACTCATAAGCACTCACTCCGGCGGCGATGAAATCAAACTCGCCAGCATAGAGCCGGTGCCTTAGCTTCTCCGAGTAACCCTCAATCAGGTTCACGCGGATTCCGGGGCGCGACTTGCGAAAGCGCAGTACCGCCTCGGCAATGATATCGCCGGCGAAAGACTCGCCGAGGCCGACGGTTACGGTGCCGGTTCTGCCGTCGCTAAGGTTCCGTAACTCCTGACGCGCCCGCTCCACACCGGCCAGCTGCGAACGGGCGTGGCGAATCAGCGCCGTGCCATGCTCCGTGGCTTTCGTGATGCCGCCTGGGCCCCGGTCGAAGAGCCGCACGCCAAGGTCCTGCTCCAGGTTGGCGAGGCTGGCGCTGAGCGCCTGCTGGGTGAGATGCAAGTGCCGGGCGGCTGCCGCCAGGCTGCCGTGCTCGACAACGGCCAGGAAGCGTTCGAGTTGCCGGTGTTCCATCTCAGTGGTTTTCCTCGCCGCCACTGACGTTCATGGCCTCTCCGGTTATGTACCGGGCGTCATCGGAAGCGAGGAAGGCCACGGCCGCAGCGGTGTCCTCGGGTAGTCCGGGCCGGCCGAGCGGAATACGCTGGCGCATCGCTGCCATGAACTGCTCCATGGTGAGTCCGCGCACCCTGGCGTAGTACTCGTTCTGCTTCGCGCCGAGATCCGTCGTGACGTGGTTCGGGCACACGGCATTCACGGTGATGCCGTCGCCACCCAGCTCGATGGCGATGGAGCGGGTGAACCCGACCATCCCGTGCTTGGAAGCGACGTAGGCGGCGAGGTGGGCAAAGCCCGACTTCGCTGCCTGGCTGGCAATGTTGATGATGCGACCGCCCTTGCCGGCGGTACGCATGTGCCGGGCGGCGTGCTTCGAGCACAGGAACGCGCCTGTCAGGTTCACGTCCAGCACCAGCTGCCATTCCTCAAGCGTGGCGTCGACGAACGGCTTCAGCAGGTAGCCGACCCCGGCATTGTTCACCACAATGTCCAGCCGGCCGAGTTCGGCAACGGTGCGCTGCATCAGGTTCTGCACACTGGCCTCGTTACGCACGTCACAGGGGATGACCAGCACACGCACCCCCGTCGACCGGAGTTCCGCCGCGACCGCTTGCATCTCCTCGCTCGCCCCAATGTTGCCCGACGACAGCATGCGGTCCGGTGTCCCCAGGTCGGAGACCACCACGTCGCAACCCTCGGCGGCGAGCCGCCGGAGAATCGCGGCGCCCAGACCCTGCTGCCGGCCTGAGCCCGTGCAGATGGCAACTTTTCCCTTGAGTCCCAACATGATGTTTCCTCAGCTGATCCGTTCGGTAAGCATGAAGACGGGGTGGTCTGCGAACTGGCGGAACTCCCCGGCCACCCGGCGCATGGTTTCTGTCGCCACATCCGTGCCGAAGCCGGCCATCTCCCGGATCTCGATCATCTCCACATAGTCATAGGGGGGGCGGGCGTCGGATCCAAGCAGGCTGGCCGTGCGAAAGATCTCGAAGCTGGCCACGGAAGGCAGCTTGCGTACGATCGGCAGGTCAGTGCTCCGGGCCCAGCTTTCATAGGCTGCGGCGTCGGTGCCGGTTTTCAGGCGGAAAAGAACAATGAGGGTTTTCATGCCGTGGGTGCGCCTCCGGCGCCAGGGTTTATAAAACAAAAATTATTTGTGTTTGACAGAGAAAACACAAAATATCAGAGTACACCCATCGCCGGCAAGCCCAAGTCAGAACTGCAAGGATCCATCGTCATGCTGAAGGACCTTTCCCACGATCTCCGCGTGACGCCGTCCCGGGACGAGCGCACGCGACAGGAGTTCGTCGCCTCCCTGCGCAACCACATCCTCGCGGACATGGCGGGTTCAATGCGGACCCACTACGAGCAGCGCGTCCTCCCGGCGTTCCAGAGGGCCCATGGCCGTGCCCCGGTCGACGGCGACGAGGTGCACGACGCCATGCAGGACGAGCGCTATTTCCGCTTCTACAGTTCGATCCGCTACAACGCCCAGGAGATGGTTTTCCGGTCCGTGATTCCTGTCGTTGACCGCAACCTGGAAGACCTCAATGCCCGCGCCCGCGCCCAGCCCGGGACCGTGGTGCTGAATCCCGGACTGCCGATTCCAAAGAACGTCAGCAATATTGATGTCCACCTGTCGCCCGGCAGTTACCACTCGGAGTACCAGCCGGATGACGTGTCATCGGGGGCCATCTACGACAACAGCATCAACGTCTTCGCCTTCAACCAGATGGGCCGGGACGTCGATGACATCGGCCACTCCTTTGCCAACTATGTGCGCCTGGCCTATCCGGACTTCCGGCCCAGGGCCATCCTCGATGCCGGCTGCACCGTGGGGCACAACACTCTGCCCTGGGCCCAGACCTTCACCGAAGCGCAGGTTACTGGCGTTGACGTGAGTGCCGGCCTGGTGCGCTACGCAGCCGCCCGCGCGGCGAGCCTTGGTGTCCCCGCGCGCTTCATGCAGATGAATGCCACGCAGCTGGACTTCCCGGACGCGAGCTTCGACCTCGTGTTCTCGTCCATGTTTCTGCACGAACTGCCGCTGAAGGACATCCGGACCTTTTTCCGGGAGGCGCACCGCGTGCTCAAGCCGGGCGGGTTGTTCCTCAACATGGAGCTCCCGCCGAACAACAAGATGCAGGCCTACGACCGTTTTTATCTGGACTGGGACAGCTATTACAACAAGGAGCCCTGGTACAAGCCGTTTCGGGACCAGGACTTCGGCCAGCTGTGCGCCGCAGCCGGGTTCCCAGCCGACTCGTTTGTGGAGGCGGTGGTCCCGCGTTATACGTATACGCCCGAAGCCGAGTTCGCCGCCCGCGTTGCGGGTGGTGCCCAGTTCGATGACCGGACCGGGCGTCTGGGTGAAGAAATCGAGTGGTACGCCTTTGGCGCCTGGAAGCAGAAGTCATGACTGAGCCATTGACCAGACGCAAGCCCAGAATTCCCCTGAACCACCGGGGCAAGCGGCCCCGTTTCTTCGAGGCCAGCGGCACGGATGAACTGATGAGCATGGTGCTCGAGCTGACCGCCGAGCTCTGGGTGGTCAAGAAGCGCCTGTACCTGCTGGAGCGGGTCGCCGGTCAGGCCGGTGTGCCCCTCACGCCGCAGATCGAGGCCTACGACCTCAACCAGGATGAAGTCACCGATCTGGACGCGCGCCGGCGCCTCCTCATCGCCACGGTGCTGCGCTCCCTGGAAGTCGACCACACTGGCCGCGGCGAGATGCGCGCCGAGATGGAAACCATGGGTGCCCCGCCCTGAAGGTGCTTTACCCCACGCTGTTCAGCACTACGACGATCGGTGGCGTCCCGGTGCGCAACCGTATCGCCCACGCCTCGATCGTGTCCCGCTTCGTGCAGGAGGGCCGGCCGACGGATCGGCTGATCAACTATCTGGCCAGCCGTGCGCAGGGCGGGGCGGGGCTCATCGTCACTGAGCCCGTCGCCATGACCTTCGCCAATCGCAGTCCGCAGCGACTGCGGGGCTGGGACGATGGGGCGCTCGACGACCTGAAGCGCGTCGCCGCAGCAGTGGAGCGCTGGGACAGCCGGGTGCTCGCCCAGGTGCAGGATCCGGGGCGCGGTCGCCACGCCACGGGGCGCAACGAGAGCGCGATCGGCGCCTCTGCGTTGCCGGATGATCTCAGCTGGACCGTGCCCCACGCGCTGACACCGGCCCGCATCCGGCAATTGATCGACGAGTGGGCCACCGGTTGCCGGCGGCTTCAGGGCGCCGGCTTCTCCGGCGTCGAGATCTCTGCCGGCCACGGCCACCTCTTTCACCAGTTTCTTTCGCCCTGGTCCAACCGGCGCGAAGACGACTACGGCGGCGATCTTGCCGGGCGCACACGCTTCCTGCGAGAGCTGATGACCGGGATTCGTGCCGCCTGCGGCCGGCCCTTCATCATCGGCCTGAAGCTGCCCGGCTTCGACGGCGTGCCCGACAGCATCGACCTGGCGGAGGCGGCGCGGATCGCGCGTGCCGTGGCAGCCACGGGCAACGCAGATTACTGGACCTTCGTCTGGGGCGCCCACGCCCGCAGCCTCTGGTTGCACATGCCGGGTCCGGCGGGCCCGCGGGCCCCTTACCTCGAGCAGATTCGCGAGCTGCGTCAGGCGGACCCGTCGATTCCCACGGGCGCCATCGGTTACATCACCGACCCCAATGAGGCGGAGCGGGCCCTCACCGATGGCACTGCTGACCTCGTGTTTCTCGGCCGGCCGCTGATCACCGATCCCGCCTGGGGCGAGAAGGCCCGCACCGGCCGTGAGGCCCAGATCCGCTACTGCGTGTCCTGCAACACCTGCTGGCGGACCGTGATCGAAGGCACGCGCCTCGAATGCGACAACAATCCGCGGGTTGGCGAGCCTGACGAAGTGGACTGGCAGCCGGCCCAGACTCCCAGAAAGAAAGCCGTGGCCGTCATCGGTTCCGGCATCGCGGGCCTCGAAGCGGCCTGGGTTGCAGCGGCCCGCGGTCACCGGGTGACGGTTTACGGCGCTGCCGACGAGCCGGGCGGCAAGACCCGACTGCACGCAGAGCTGCCGGGCGGCGAGCACCTCTCGAGCATCTACGATTACCAGCAACTGGCGTGCCGTCAGCACGGCGTGAGTTTCAGCATGGGCGTAGCGGTGGACGCTGCGCTGGCGGCCACGCTTCAGGCCGATGCCGTGATCCTCGCCACCGGCAGCACGATGGCCGTGCCGGCCTTCATCCCTGCTGAGTACGTCGCGGAGGGTTTTGTGTTCGATCTGCGCGGACTGCTGTTCAGCCTGCGCGGGCGAACCACCCGGGAGTCCGGTCGGCTGGTGCTCTTCGATCAGGATCACACCGAGATGACCTACGGCGCCGCACTGAAGCTGCTCGACCGGTTTGCGCAGGTCACGATCGTGACGCCCCGCGAGCGCATCGCCTCCGACGTGGCCCTACTGAATCGCCAGTCCATCTACCAGCAGCTGTTCGACCGCCGCGTGGAAATTCTCTGCAACGTCGAGCCGCGCTCGCTGGATGGGCTCGAAGATGGGCGGCTGACCCTGTTCAACGTTTACAACGGGGACTGTATTGAGCTCGACAACGTCTCTGCCGTGACGTTCTCCACGCCGCGGGTGCCGAATGACGAACTGCGCGCCGCGTTTGAGGCGGCCGGCAGGGAGGTGCATCTGGTCGGCGACTGCTACGCGCCCCGTTCGGTGCTGGCCGCGACCCGGCAGGGCTACGAAGCGGGCATGGCGGTCTAGCCGAGCAATCCGCCGGGCGTCGCTGGCGTCAGTTCAGGTGCCGCGGTCCGCGTGAGGGCCCAGGCGAGGCACAGGTTCGAGGAGAGGACGGGCAGTTTCAGTTCAGTGCGCAGCGCGCGCAGCGCCCGCAAGGTTGGCATGCCTGTGCCGCTGGCGAGCAGGCAGTCGGCGCCTGCCTGATCGATCTTCCGCAGCGCCACCAATGCATCGTCGCTGGTGAGTTCGTAGATACGATGGGTGTCGGTGAGAGTGGGATCCACGCGCAACCGGGCGACGACGCGGATGCCGGCGGCGGCCCAGTAACGATAGCCGGCCTCGGCGAGTTCGGCCGGGTAGGGCGAGACCAGTGCTACTGACTGGCAGTCCATGCTCTGCAGAGCGCGGCGGATTGCCTGGGCTGCGGTGATCACCGGGATGCCGCACTCCGCAGTCGCTGCAGTCGTGAGACGGTCCTCCAGTTCCAGGCCCGCCACATAGGACGACCCGGTACAGCCAAAGCCGAACGCCGCGAGTGTCATTTCCCCAAAGGTCCGGATCGCCTCGGGCATGTGCCGCACGTAGTGGTTGAGTCGCTCCTCCACCCGTGGTGCCGGGTGAGTGAGACGCGTGGCGTAGACGCCGATGGGTTGTGGAACCAACGCCCGGATTTCCGGTTCCACGGTCGGGTTGGAGTGGGGCACCGCGATGCCGACGCGGGCGCGGGGGCCGTAATCTGCCGGCGACATTCAGTGCATGACCCACAGCGCATCACTCACCAGGCACACACCGCCCACGCGCTTCAGCATCGGGCGGAGTGCGGTGACGACCTGCCCGACCTGCTCTTCACTGCAGGCCGTCAGCACGTAGCTGTTCTGGAACACCCGCGTCACGTCGTCGCCGGAGCGCACCCCCCGGTGGCCCTTGCCCTCGGCGTTGCGGATCACCGTGTAGCCGGACACGCCCACCTTGTCGAGCAATGCGAGGACGCGATCCAGCTCGATGGTGTCGACGACAATCTCGACGCGTTTGACGGCTTGCATTGCTTAGTTTCCGATACTTTGAATGAGCGCCAGGTACAGGGGCATGCCCAGTGTGATGTTGAGTGGAAAGGTAACAGCCAGGGCGAGCGGGAGCGCGAGCCCCGGATTCGCCTCGGGCAGGGCCAGACGCATGGCGGCGGGTACGGCGATGTAGGACGCGCTGGCGCAGAGGATGGTGAAGAGCAGGGCGTCGCCCGTACCAAGGTCGAGGAGCAGGGTGACACCGATGCCGAGCAGCGCGTTGAACAGTGGCACCACGATGGCGAAGGCCAGCAGAAAGCCACCGCTGGTGCGCAGGTCCTTGAGACGCCGGGCGGCGACCAGCCCCATGTCGAGGAGAAAGAAGCACAGGATCCCGGAAAACAGCTCGTTGGTGAATGGGTGCAGGGTTGCTTGTCCCCGTTCGCCAGTGATCACGCCCACCAGCAGGCTGCCCAGGATCAGGAAGACACTGCTGTTAAAGAATGCATCCCGCAGCAGGTGGCTCCAGCTCCCCTCGGGCGCAGGGGATGCACTGCCGTCGCGACCAGGCTTGCTGAGGGCGAACCGGGCAAGGATTACTGCCACCACGATGGCCGGCGCCTCCATCAGGGCCATGGCGGCCACCATGTACCCGCCGTAAGGAATCCCCGCCCGGTCCAGGAAGGCCGTGGCCGTGACGAAGGTGACCGCGCTGATGCTGCCGTAGGTCGCCGCGATGGCCGCGGCGTTGTACACATCGAGCCGCCGTCTGAGGATCCAGAAGCAGTACAGGGGCACCAGAGCCGCCATGGCAACGGCGGCGGCGAGTGTGAGCAGCACCTGGCCGCCCGGCGCGCTGTGGCCCAGTTCGACGCCGCCGCGGAAGCCGATGGCGAGCATCAGGTAGAGCGACAGGAACTTGGCGATGGGTTGGGGGATCTCGAGGTCCGAACGGACCAGGACCGCCAGCAGGCCGAGAAAAAAGAACAGGATCGGCGGGCTGAGAAAGTTTTCCAGCGCAATACCGACGTTCATATTGTAAGCCTAGCCCAAAAAGGTACCGGACCTTAGTTGTTTGGTTTCTTTAGTTATTCAAACAACCAAGGTCCGGTACCTTCCCTGCTATCATTCGCGACGGCCAAAAAGTGCGAAAGAAGACTGATGCCGCCATCTCCCCAGTCGGAGGCCGCCCCGCTGTTCCACGTGATCGACCCCCGGGTGTTCGACCGGGCCCAGCTGGACGACCTGTGCGACCTGACCACCCGGGTGCGGCTGCTGGCCAAGCACCCGGACGGTGCCCGCTTCCTGCTGGGGCTGCTGCCCGACCGTCGCGCGATGCTCTACTTCGTCCAGCCATCCACCCGCACGTTCCTGTCGTTCAGCAATGCCTGCCACGTGCTCGGGATCCGGACCAGCGAAATTCGCGATCCGTCCACCTCCTCGGAAGTGAAGGGCGAGTCCTTCGAGGACAGCATCCGCACCTTCAGTTCCTACGTCGATGTCATTGTGATGCGCACGCCCCGGTCCGGTGAGGCAGCCCGCGCGGCAGCACTGATGAACCGCATTCCGCGGCCGGTACCGATCATCAACGCCGGCAGCGGCCAGGACCAGCACCCGACCCAGGCCCTCCTCGACATCTACACGCTCGACCGCAGCTTCGAGGAGCAGGGTGGCATTGACGGCAAGGTGATTGGCCTGATGGGCGATCTGAAGCGCGGCCGCACGGTGCGCTCGCTGTGCTACCTGATGAAGAACTACCGCGACGTGCGCCTGGTGCTGATCGCGCCACCGCAATTCGCGCTGGAGCCGGATATCAAGGCGCACCTGAAGGAGAACAACATTCCCTTTGTCGACGAAGCGAAGCTGGACGAGGTGCTGCCCTCGCTGGATGCCATCTACGTCACGCGGATGCAGACGGAGTGGGACAAGCCCGGCGAGACGGCGCCAATCAACTATGCTGACTACAGCATGACGTCGGAGAACCTCGGTCGCATGAAGCCCACCGCCGTGATCATGCACCCGCTGCCGCGCGGTCCCGAGATCGCGCCAGAAGTGGACGACGACCCGCGGGCCGTCTACTGGCGCCAGGAGCGCAACGGCATGTGGATGCGCGTGGCGATTCTGCTCAAGATATTTCGTGCGGACGACGTCGTCCGCAATTTCGATCTGACTGCACTAAACTAAATCAACTCAAGACTTAGGAAGATAATTATGAAGCTCTACGGTGCCATTGCCTCGCCTTACGTCGCCCGCGTTGTCATGTACGCGAAGATCAAGGGCATCGATCTGCCCCTGATGGAGCCCCCTGGCGGCGGTATCAAGAGCCCCGAGTACCTGAAATTGAATCCGATTGGCAAGATGCCGACGCTGGATCTGGACGGCCAGGGTCTTGGCGAATCGACGATCATCTGCGACTACCTGGAGGACGTGTACCCGCAGAAGTCCGGCCTGCCTGCCGATCCTTACGATCGCGCCCGTTCGCGGCTGATCGCGCGCATCGTCGATCTCTACATCGCCCAGCAGGTGGGCCCGCTGTTCCGCCAGATGAATCCCGCCACGCGTGACCAGGTCGTGATCGAGACGGCGAACAAGGAACTTGCCAAAACCTACGGCTATGCCGAACACGCGATGGGCAGCGGCCCGTTCTGCGTCGGCGGCTCGCCGACGCTCGGCGACTGCGCGCTCAGCGCGACGACGATGATGCTGAAGAAGATCCTGGCCGCCGGCAACTTCGGCATCAC